>WYAZ01000099.1 GCA_011526105.1 Deltaproteobacteria bacterium
CAAGACGCGAGGCCCGCAAGGCGGGCCGACGAATGCGCTATCCTGCGATAACGCGAGGAGGCCCAACACGGCGGGCCGACGCGGATCGGCCGAAATCGCGACCGAGGAGGTTTTGAGATGAGCTCTAACACTCGAACCCGGACGATCGACCGTCGAACCTTCATCGCCGCCGCGCTCGCGAGCGGTCTGTTGCCGAGGCTCGCCAGCGCCCAGCCCGACCCCGAGGCGCTGGCTCGCGTGCGCGCCATGAGCCCCCAACAGCGGGCCGAGCTCAAGGGGCGTCTCGAGGCCTTCAAGAAGCTCCCGCCGGAGGAGCAGCGGCGCCTCGTCGAAGCCGCTCGTCGCTTCTCGAAGCTGTCGCACGAAGACAAGCAAGCCCTGCGCAGCGCGCACGAGAGATTTCGCAGTCTCTCCCCGCGGCAACGCGCGGCGGTACGAGAGAGCCATCGTCGATTCCGCGAGATGCCCCCCGCTCAACGCGAGGCCATTCGAGCCAAGGTCCGAAGGCTGCGCGATCTCACCCCCGAGCAGCGCAAAGCTCTCAAGAAGAAGGTGCGCGCCTGGAAGAAGTTGAGTCCGGCGGAGCGAGAGCAGCGTCGTCGGGCGTTCCGCGAACGACGCGGCACGCGTTAGAGCTCATCTCAGCAGAGGTACGCTTCGATGGTCTCACCTGAGAGCGGAGCTCGAGGAAGAAGGTGCCCTCGGTTGCCCCTTTGCGTCCTTTCGGGTACGGCTCAACCTCCCACAGGAGGAATCGACCATGAAGCTCTACGAAAACCCATTGTCCCCCAACTGCCGCAAGGTACACGCGCTGGTGCAGCATCTCGGACTCCAGGTCGAGACTCAGACCGTCAACCTGCAAAGCGGCGCGCAGAAGGAGCCGGACTTCCTGGCGATCAACCCGAACGGAAAAGTCCCAGTGTTGGTCGACGGAAAGACCACCATCTGGGAGTCAAACGCGATCCTGAGCTATCTCGCCAGCCAGAAGGACACGACCTTGTGGCCCAAGAACAACGAGCGTTACCAGATCATGAAATGGATGTACTGGGAGGCCAACCACTTTGCACCGGCGGTCAGCAAGCTCGTCGGTCAGTACATCTTCGCGCCCATGCGTGGCTCTCAGCCCGACCAAGCAATCATCGAAGATGCTCTGAAAGCCTTCCGCACTCACGCGGCTGTGGCAAACGGGCAGCTCGAGTCCACGAAGTTCTTGACCGGCGAGACCCCCACGATCGCCGACTTCTCCGTCGCGGTGTGGCTCGGCTACACCGACATCTGTAAGTTGCCGATGGCGGAGTTCAAGCACCTCTCCCGGTGGTGGACGGATGTGCAGAGTCTTCCCGGAGGGAAGGCGCTGCTCGTGCCCAAGTCCTGAGCCATCGCGTGCAAAACAAGGCGATCCGCACGGGCGGCTTCCATCACCTCACGGTGCTGGCAGCCGCCCTGATCATTCCTTCGGTCGCGGGCGCGAACCCCGCACTCGAGGCAAAGGTCCGCGAACTCGAGGGTAAGCTGCGCGCGGCAGAGCAGGAACTCGCAAAGCTTCGCGCACCAGCAACCTACTTCGTCGATTGCGAACGCACCGATCTAGAGCGCACGCCGAGGCGCCTGGACCCATCTGAGTCGGAAGACCTGGGACGTGTGATCGAGCGACTCTCCACGCGTCCCGCAGACCCGGTCTATGATCGAGCACAGGTGGGCACTCCGGACCTGAAACCCAACGCCTACATGGTGCGACCGGGTTGTAGCTTCCTCGGCGGCGACCGAATCACCGAAGTGAACGGAGTCCCGGTGAGCGACACCAAGCGCCTCGCCGCGACACTCCGGTACCAAGACCGCTGGAGGTTCACCATCGGTCTACGTCAACACCTCGGTACCAAGGTCGAGGACCTCTCGGCGCAGAAGGCCTTCGACCTGGCCGGGGCCCTGGGGGTCAGCGGAACCGAAGCGCAGATCGTGCCCTTCTTCTCGGAGGGGAAGGAGCGGGGTTTCCTGGTTTGGTCGGTGACCCCCGGCGGCTACCTCGCAAGCGCGGGGCTCGAACCCAAAGACGTTCTCGTATCGGTGAACCGTCTCCCGCTGTCGCACGCGCAGGCTGAGAAAGTGATCGCGACGGAATGGAAGGCCAAAGGTCGCCTCGCCATCGAGGTGCTGCGCGACGGGCGATCGTTCTTCCTTCGAACCATCGCCGCCGGCTCCGGCGGGCGCTGAGTCAAGACCGCTTGCCGGCGATCATGCCGCGCACGATGAATCCGAGCACGAGTCCTACAACGAGCACCGCAATGAAGGTGTAGGGCGCGGCCACGTTCTCGAGACCGTGGGGCACGTTCATTCCGAGCAGCGCGGCCAGGGTCGCGGTGGGAAAGAACAACGCGACCAGCGTGTTTAGGCGATGGCCGGCCAAGCTCATCTGGTGGCTCTGGTCCGCGAGGAGCTCGGTCTTCTGAGCCATCAGAAAGTCGAGCCCATTCTTGGCGTCGTTCAGCAAGATGTCAGCCTCGCGCTCGAGCCGATACGCGTCATCACGCAGGGAGATGAGATCCTTCGCGCCCTCCACGGAGCCCCGTGCCTCCTGGAGTGCGGCGTGCATGTTCCGCGTGGACCGCGCCAGCGGGAGTGCCTGGTTGATCACGTCAAAGTAAGCCGAAGCCGTGGCGGCCGCCTTCTCCGCCTCCTGGAGCGCGTCGATTCGCTGCTCGTACTCTCCGAGGTGTGTCCGGATCGCGCCAAGCCCACCCCCCAGGGTAGAGCTCCAGGTCCCATCCGGCTTGCGCCAGAAGAACCGACCCTCCCGCTGGTCTTGATCGGCACGCGGAGCGGCGTGCAGGATCACCAGCACGTGTCCGTCGGCAAGCATCGCGCGCTGACGTCCAGCCTCGGCGCCGAGGCGATCGGAGATCTCGGAAGGGATCTCCCAATTAGCGGGAAGTGGGCTGCTGCGAGACACCGCCGAAGTGTGCCAAACCCCGGAGAAACCTGCCAGTGGGTCCCCTCGCCGAGCGGCCCCTTCGACTACCCAATTCCGCGCGAGTGCCGTAAGACCTCCCGGCCCCATGCAGCTCTGGACGAACGGAAAGACGCACATCCTAGTCACGGGCCGCGGCCTCGCAAGGCTCGCCGCCCAGCGAACCATCCACCGCTTTCCGCCTCCGGCCCCGGGAAAGCGGGACGTCGAGCCACCGTTTCCGCTCTTCCTCGCGGTCTTGGATGACGATGGGACCGAGCTCGTCTTCGGTCGGCCCGACGGGTGGGCGAGTGCCAAGCTCGGCAAGCAGGGCTTCCGAGTCGAGGAGCACACCGCCGAACTTCCGCTCGCACTCGCAAGCCTCGGTGGCGAGAACGCGGTGGCCCTCGTCGCCGAGCCGCATGCTGCCGGCGGGCTACGCGCGGTGCTGAAGCGAGCGCGAGTGAGCCACAGCAAAGGCATCGAACTCCTCGACGCGTCCAGTTTACCGAAGGCCAAGCGCATCACTTGGTGGAAGGATGCTATCTGGGAGGCGGGTGATGTTCCTTGGCCCGAAGACGACATCGACGATCTCGACTTCTCGGAGCTCGCGATCGCGGACACCAGAGCAGAGCTCGGCAAGCTCCGCCTCCGCGTTACCCCGCACGGGGTCACCGCGACGAGCACACGCTCGGGCATCGTGGCGGTGTGGGACCGCGAGACGCTTGCGCCAAAGTTCGCCATCCGCATCCCGACGCAGGACGAGGCCGAGATCTTCGCGCACGCGACCAGCGAGGGCGTCTTCGCGGTTTTGACCATCGAAGGTCGAGACTCCGCGATGCTTCACTCGAGCCCAGAGGGCAAGCTGCTCGCGAAGCGGCACAAGATGGGCCGCGACGCGGCCTACATGCTCGGCGATCCGCTCGTCATCGGGAACGAGGCCTACCTCACGCACGCGGAGACCGCGGCTAAGACCTATCGGGTAGGTCTGCCCGACCTGAGCGCGAAGGCGAGCAAGGAGTTCGAGGGCGATAAGACCCACATCCTCTATCACGGGGTCTCGGTCGACAGCGGCGCCGCGCTCGTCGCGTATGGTGATCCGGCGGCAGCGCCCCAGAAGTGGGAGCTTGCGGTCGTTCGTCCAGGAGAGAAGAAGCTCGCGGTCGAAGAACTCATCATCCCCGACTTCCGATCCCTTTCGCTCGGCGTGGGCGAAGGTGGCCCCAAGCGCATGGAAGGACCGCCGGCGCTCGGTCTCGCCAACAAGGAGCGGGCCTGGCGTACCAACCTCGGCGAGCCGCTCACACTCGCCTTCGACATCCCAAGCAACGGCGGTCCGAGCACCGGGCTCTTCTTCGAGCTGAGCGGAGACGTCCTGAAGAACGGGCTTCTGAAGCCCGTCGAGATCAAGCTCGGCGAGGTGACCGCGCCCTTCCAAGGCAGCGGCGCGAGCTGGAAGGTCGAGCTGCCTCAGGTCCCGATCGAGGCCGCCTTCGCCGCCGCCAACCCTCGCACGAAGCAGATCTTTCCTCAGTCGAACACCAAGCTCTCGGCCCAGGTTCGATTCGAGAGTGTGGCAAAGGGACAAGGCCTGCTCATGGTCCGCGTGGGCCCTCTGGCGGCTACGGGTCGCAGCGGCTCAGCGATGGACGGTCGAACCGTCACGATCGGCTGAGCGCGGTCTCCGGTGCAGACGCGAGGGGTACAGCAGCAGCCCCAGGATCAAGAGGCTCAGACCGGGCGCGTCTTCATCGAGGCTCACGGACCGGCAGCTCGACTCCGACGTATCTTTGGTGACGACCGCTGAAGCGCTGAGATCTTGGGGCACAGGCTCCGACGCGGGCTTCGCCGAGACCCCAAGCTCCGCCAGCAGCTCGGTGGCCTCTTCGACCTCTTCGAGCAGAAACAGCAGGTACCTCACGTCAACCGACACGTTTCGCGATCGATCCGCGCTGTACGCGAAATCACCCGCGATGTTCTCCCACACGCGATCGAAGTTGAGGCCAACGAGCTCTCCCTTCCCGTTCAGGACCGGACTCCCCGAGTTCCCGCCCGTGGTGTCCGCGTCGCTGAGAAAGCAGGTGGGCACGTCCTCGAGTTGGGCGTCCGCGAATCGGCTCTCCTGCGCCTTCGGGTACGCGGTGCGAACGGACTCCGGGAGCTCGAAGGGCTCCTTGCCGGTGTGTTTTGCGATCGCGCCACTCAGCGTGGTTTGCGGCACCGCGAACAACCCGTCTTTAGGGCTGTATCCTGTGACCTTTGCGTGGCTGAAGCGAAGTGTTCCGTTGGCGTCCGGATACACCGGGCCGCTTCGCGAAGCCTTCAACATCGAGACATACTTAGGGCCGAGCTGAAGCATGCGGCCGGCCCGTGCACCTTCCTCCGCTTCTTTGCCTTCGAGCTCGAGTACAAACCGCTGGGCAAGCTCGAGCATGGGATCCGAAGACCGAGCCAAAGCCTCCTCGTCCGCTGCCTCGAAATGAGCTCGCACGACCTCTGGGCGATGGAGCGCGGTGTCTTTCAAGACGCTCGCCACGAAAGCTCGAGTGGTCGCCTGAGCGGCGCGTGATCTGGTCGCCGCCGAAGCGCCTTCCCCGAGTAACACGTCGCCGTGCCCAAGAATGGACTCGAGCATGGCCTGCTCGACCTTTCTGTCGAAATCCCGGAGCCGTCGGTCATTCGCGAGCTCGAGGTCTCGGACGTTTCGGTCGCGATACATCTCCACGCGATCGAGGTCGTCCTTCTTTCGCTCCCTGGCGCGCCGGATGAGATCGACGGCGACCCCGAGCAGGTTGGACGCACGGGGCGCGTTCTCGAGCAAAAAGTCCCGGTCGAAGGTCCGATGCCGCTCCTCGGAGAGCTGCGTCAGCTCGGAGAGGACCGAGGTGTACTGCTCGCCCGCCTTCTGGGCCCAAGCGGAGAGCGCAGCCTCCTCACTTTGCCGGCGCTCGAGCAGCCCCAGCTTGCTGAGGCCGGACATCATGCCTTCGGCGTTCTTTCGGCGGTTGGCGAGGCTCTTCTTCAGCGCCGCGACCTTGATCTCGATCGCCCTCGCCTTGGCGCCTTGGGACTCGAAGATCTCGATCCACTCTCCGTAGAGCGTTCGAACGGCCGGCAGCACCTGCTCGAGCTGCCTCGAGACCTCGGACGCGGGAAGATAGCGGTGGGTTCGACCCGGGTACCCCACGACCATGACGAAGGAACTCGGGCGCACGCCCTGGGTCGAGACGGGGAAGTGGGCGCGCGGTCGGTAGGGGATGTTCTTCGGGTCATGGTCGGCGCTCGCGCCTTCAGGGGAGACGTACGCACGGAGGACGGCGAAGTCGCCGGTGTGACGAGGCCACATCCAGTTGTCGATCTCTCCTCCATATTCGCCGATGGATGACGGCGGCGCGTACACGAGGCGAAGATCCCGCAGCTCGAGGTAACGGAAGAGCCGATACTCGGAGCCCAAGAAGAACTCCTCGACCTGACAACGCGCGCCGGTCCTGCCGGCCTCGCAGTCGCGAGCGAGCTGCTTCCTCTTGCGCTCGACCGCCTGGTGTTTGAGCCCGGGCTCGTCCGCCTCCGACGCCGCGCCGCGAACCTGCTCGGTGACGTCCTCGATTTGCTCGAGCACCCAGAGCTTGCTCCGGCCCACAGCCGGCAGCTCCTCGGCTTTGGAGCGCGCGAGAAAGCCGTTCTTCAGAAGGTCACGCTCCGGTGAGCTCTGCGCTTGAATCGCCCCATAGGCGCAGTGGTGGTTGGTCAGCATGAGGCCGTCCGCGGATACGAACCCCCCGGAGCAGCCGGAGTAGTTCACCGCCGCGCTCAAGAGACCGGGGCCATCCTTGCTCCACAAGGCCGAGGGCGAGATCTGGAGTCCTGCGGCACGAAGGGTCTCTTCCTTCAACTCGAGGATCTGCTTGGGGGTCCATTGGCCCTCGTCGGCCCGGACGGTCGCGGCAGACAGGGCGAGGACCGCGAGGACCAGAAGACCACACACACGCATGGGCTGGGCCTACCGCCCGGATCGCCTGTGAGCAAGCCGCAGCACCGCTGTTGACCCTGGAACCCGGGGACTTCCTTGGACGATCGAACGGCCGGCGCTCAGAACGCGCCACCCACCTGCAGCAGTCCGTGCTCGACACCAGCGCTCGCCGAGAACCGAACCGGCGCGTCGTGGAGCGCCGGCACCAGGAGCCCGAGGCTCGTACCCACCGCCGCCCCCACGAGCACGTCGGTAGGGAAGTGATCACCGGCCAGGACGCGACTGACCCCTACGAACGACGCGACCCCAAGCCCGATCCCGAGCGCGACATAGGGCATGGGTGAGCTTGGATGGAGACGCTTCAGCGTGGAATACATCGCGACGGCGGCGGCGAAGGTGCCCGCGGTGTGTCCGCTGAAGAACGAGAGCGAGGTGTTGCCGCGAGTGCGTTCCTCGAGCGAAGCCTCGGTCCCGTAGGCCAGTGGTCTCGGACGCCGAGCGCCCAGGTTGGCGAGCACCCCGAGTGCGTTGGACCAAAGGATGGCCTGCGCGACCACCACTGCATCGTTCACGCCGTTCTCGAGCCCCTCATCGAGCACGAGGGTGAGCGCGGCGAGTCCGTAGGTCGCCGCCACGGTCGCATCACTCACCGTGCGAAAGCCGGCGTCGAAGCGTCCGGCCGCGAAGCGATCGAGGATGAAGACGGAGTCTTTGCGACAAGCGTCCGGCCCGCAGAACGGAGGGGCGAGCTCATCCCTCAAGACCCAGCCAAAGGAGATCATGCCCGCCACGACCAGAACCGGAGCATCGACCTCGAGCCGCAGCTCGTAGGCCGGAAGAGAGGCCGCCGGAGACGGCGCGGCCTCCGGGCTGACGGTGCTGCTCATCGCCACGAGAAGCAGGAGTGGGTTCATGGGTTCCATTCCAAACCGAAGGTCAGACGATACTGACGGTAGTAGAAAGGTACACCCCAAAGGTGGGGGATCGGGAAGGAGAGATCGGCCGGCTCGAGCACGAGCTGGAAATGATCGCTGACTCGGATGGCCACACCGAGCAGGTTCAGACCGAAGTAGAGGCCGGTGGAGCCTGCTTCGGCCCCCACCAAGTCGAAGAGCAGCACGCTCGTGCCGATGTGGGCCGTAGTCCGCAGCTCGACTCGGCCCAGCGAGAACCAGTGATAGATCCCGGTGAAGTAGATGTTCAGGGCGCCCGGCGCGAGCCGGGCCGCGTCGAGCGAGAACCAAGGGTTGATCTCCGCGTCTAGACCCAGGGTGAGATCCTGAAAGACCGGCACGCGCACCCCGCCGGCAAGCGCGAAGGCCCCGCGATCCAGCGAGGCCGAGCCGCCCACGTACAGACCCAACTGATCGATGGTGCGGCTCGAAGTCCTCACCTCCGAGGCAAGCGCCGGGCTCGCGAGCAGCAGGAGGCACAGCGCGACGCCCAAGCGGCGACGCCCGAGCACCAGAGCGCCGGCGAAAAGAAGAGCCAGAAGCGCGAGCCCGTGACGACCCCTCGAAGTGAGCGGCCTCGCCTCTTGGCATGCGCAGTCCGGCATAAGAGCGAGCTCTGCGGCATCACACCAGCGGTTGGTGGCGGTGCAGCCCTCCTCGAGCGACAGCCTTCGGTCCAGCACCCCTTGAAGGCGTTCGATGCGACCGCTCCGACCGCCCGCACCGTCGGCGAGCGCACGCAACAGATCGATCGAGGCCGCGACGGCGGCGCGTGTGCGCCATCCCGCTGGACCGTCAGAGTCATCGCAGACGTCGAGCGCAGTCACGTGCGCGTGCCCATCCTTTGACTCCGAGTAGTCACTCGACCTCGTCGAGTCGACGAAGTTCAAGACGTGGCGAATCCGCTCGTCCGCCGGCGCACGGAAGGTGTGTGAATAGCTGTCCTGCAGCGCGTGCAGAGCGCGGCCCGCGTGAAAGCCGAAGCGACGTACCGGGATCTCTATCTCCCCTCGGAAAGCCAAGTTGACCTCGGTCAAGACGGTCGCCTCTAGATCGATCCGATCGCTGGTCCCAAGAGCGGCCGAGAGCTCCTTCGAAATGAGGCTTCGGCACGAGGCGATCGCGGATCGATCTCCAGGGTCTCCATCGTCGATCGGAGACCGAAGACAGTGCTCGGACTGGAGCTTCGGATCGCCATGGACCGCGCTGAGCCCGGGGAGATCACTCGGCGCGACGCCCTTGAGGTCGTTGTGCCGCACGCCGACGAGAAGCGCGATCGCCCAGGGGTTGCGCGCGGATTCTGGGATCTCGAAAGGCAGGTCCTCGAGGATGCGCCGCTCCATCTCGTTCAATGCGGGTGGGATCGAGCCCTCCGGCCACCCAGCCAACTCGAGCGCGGCGAGGGTCATGCGCTCGTGGCAGCCGTCGGAGAGGGGGGTGTCGATCGTAAACGCGAACGCCGGCCCGGCACGAAAGGCTGCCACCACCCCCGCCAGGGCCAGAAAGAGCCGAGCACGCACGTGGGGGGGACTGTAGCAGCCTTGGCCGGAACTCTCTCCTCCGAACGGGCGGCGAATCGAGCGGGATTTCTCGGATTGACCGGCTTGGAACTTGGCGGCGGGCCCGAGATCACCCCATCATGAGGGTTCGGTGTCCAAGCAAGCAGACAGCAGTTCGCCCCTGGTGGGGGTCATCATGGGCTCCAAGAGCGACTGGGATTCGACGATGCGCTTTGCGCACGAGACCCTGACACAGCTCGCGATCCCGCACGAGTGCAAGGTCGTTTCGGCGCACCGCACACCAGAGCTCATGATCGAGTACGCACGCTCCGCCGAGTCGCGTGGTCTCGAGCTCATCATCGCCGGGGCCGGCGGAGCCGCCCACCTCCCCGGCATGACCGCCTCCGAGACCCTGCTCCCGGTCATCGGCGTGCCGGTGCAGAGCCGGGCGCTCGACGGCATGGACTCATTGCTCTCGATCGTTCAGATGCCGGCGGGCATCCCGGTCGCCACCATGGCCATCGGCAAGCCCGGCGCCATCAACGCCGCGCTCTACGCGGCCGCAATGCTCGCTCGAACTCGGCCCGAGCTCCGTACGCGGCTCGCCGCACACCGCGAGGCCCAAGCCAAACTCGTCGAGGCGGAGACCCTCGAGTGACACTCATCGCGCCCGGGCGCTCGGTGGGCGTACTCGGCAACGGTCAGCTCGGTCGAATGTTCGGACTCGCCGCGAGGACGATGGGCTACCGCTTTGTCGTCTATGGGCCCGATGCGAAGGGACCCGCATCTCAGATCGCGGACCAGACCATCATCGGGGCCTATGAGGACCTCGATCGCGTACGCGAGTTCGCCGGATGCGTCGATGTGCTCAGCTTCGAGTTCGAGAACGTGCCGGCCGCGACCGCCGCCGCTGCGGAGGCCCTCACGCGCGTTCGTCCTGGGCCGAGGGTCCTTCACACCTGTCAACACCGGTTGCGCGAGAAGACGCATCTGTTGTCTGCCAGTCTGCCGGTGGCGGCGTTCGGCGCGGTGCAGAGCGCCGTCGAGGCTGAGTCGGTGGCCGAGCGAGTGGGAATGCCGGGCGTGCTCAAGACCGCGGCCTCCGGTTACGACGGAAAGGGCCAAGCGAAGGTCCTGCAGCTCGAGGATGCGGCGCCGGCGTTCGAGTCGCTGGGCGGCGTAGAATGCATCTACGAGCGCTTTATCGAGTTCGAACGCGAGGTCTCGGTCGTGGCCGCTCGGGGCGAAGACGGTCGCTTCGCTCACTACGGCCTGTTCGAGAACAGTCACCAGAATCACATCCTCGATCTCACACGGAGCCCGGCCCGGGTGTCCAGCGCTACCGCGCGCAGAGCGGAAGAGATCACCCGCGTGGTCCTCGAGTCCCTCGAGGTCGTCGGGGTCTTGTGCGTCGAGATGTTCCTCACCGGCGATGGTGAGTTGCTGGTCAACGAACTCGCGCCGCGCCCTCACAACTCGGGGCACCTGAGCATCGAGGCGCACGAGACGAGTCAGTTCGAACAGCAGCTCCGCGCGGTGGCCGGACTGCCGCTCGGTTCGACGGCCCCCCGCGCGGCGGCCGCGATGGCGAACCTGCTCGGCGACCTTTGGGCGAACGGGAGCCCGCGCTTCGCGGACGCGCTTCGCGAGCCGGCCGTGCACCTCCACCTCTACGGCAAGACGGGCCCCAAACCCGGACGCAAGATGGGGCACCTCACCGCCCTCGCCTCCACCCCCGACGAAGCCGCAGAGAAAGTCCTCAAAGCTCGGGAAAGCCTTGTTTTGCCGCTCTCCGAAATCGAGTAGGGTGCCGCCCATGGCAAACAGCGTTCGTGCATCGCACATCCTCCTCATGTACAGCGGCTCCTCTCGATCGAGCGCCACGCGCTCCAAAGAAGAGGCGGCTCAGCAGATCCAGGGGCTCAAGAAAGAACTCGACGGCGGGGCCGACTTCGCCACGCTTGCGAAGCAGCACTCCGACTGTCCTTCAAAGGCCAAGGGCGGCGACCTTGGCACGTTTGGGCCGGGTCAGATGGTGAAGCCCTTCGAGACCGCCGCATTCTCGATGCCGGTCGGCGGCGTCAGTGACGTCGTCGAGACCGACTTCGGCTATCACCTGATCACTCGAACCGGGTGAGTTCTAGACGTGCGGGGCTCGATCAGCCCTTGCACTCGCTCACGCACTTCTCGCGCGCAGCGTCAGCCGCGATGGTGCACGCGTTCTGATCGGCCTCTTCGGCACACTTCTCAACAGCCTCGTCCTTGGCCTTGTCGCAAGCGGCATTGCAGGCCGCCGCCTCGGGGTCGGGTGCTGCCATGCTGGCGCCTCCGCCTTTGCAGCCCGCGAGGGCCCCCACCGCAAAGAACATCGCCAAAGAAATCGTCGGTAGAATCTTCATTTATGACCTTTCTGGTCGAGCTTCGCGACCGGTGCAATCGCGTACACCATTCAGGATTCGGTGTCACGAGGCTGGGAGGAGGTCTGCAGGTGGAACATGAACCGATCGGCCACAGTCTGGCGCACGTCGTTCGCCATGTCGCGAAATGCCCCGGCCGCCTGCCGCGTGTACTCGACCCACGGATCTCGCTCGCCGTAGGCTGACAAATGGGCAGCCTCCTTCTGCTGCTCTTGGTGCAGCAGGTGGGCGATCCAGGCCTGGTCGAGGTTGTAGAGGGTCATGTCCCGCAGGTCCTGGTTGAAGCCGGCATCGTCGCGGCCCAATAGAGCCTTGGCCGCCGCGGTGTACTCCAGAACGAGCTCATCGGCGTGCTTTAGAAGCTCTCCGAATGACACCGCCTCCTCAGGGGCGCGACTGCCGTCCGGGGTGAGCGTAAAGAGTACGGTCTTGGCCTCGTCGGGGGTCAGCTTCCTCGAGCGTGGGTCGACCTTCATGAGGTCCCGAGCGAGGCCTTCGAGCCGATCATGGACCCACTCCGTCAAATGAACGGCGAGCTCGGGCGACCTCAGCACCTGCTGCCGCGTCAGGAGAATGCTGCGCCGCTGACTGCGCAGCACCGCCTCGAGCTTCGTGGACCGACGTCGCTCGACCTCGTTGTTGAGCTCCGCGCGCTTCTGAGCGTGCGTGACGGCTCCCTCCCACGCGCGCCGGAGCGAGCCGCTCGGCTCCACGATGGCGTCCGTCCCGAGTCGCGACGCGAGCGAGCGCAGCTTGTGGGCGGGCAGGTACGAGAAGACCTCGTCCGAAAGAGAGACATAGAACCGACTCGAACCCGGGGTGCCTTGGCGCCCCGCACGACCCCGAGCTTGGTCGTCCTTGCGCGGGTTGGTCTTGTGCTCGACCCCAACCACGCGAAGGCCGCCGAGCTCCTTCACGCCCTCTCCCAACGGAATGTCCACGCCGCGTCCGGCCATCTGCGTGGCCACGGTGACCGCATCCTTTTGTCCCGCCGCGCCGATGATCGCGGCTTCTTCTTTGTGGGTCTCGGCGTTCAGGGTTCGATGCGGGATGCCGCTCTGGTGCGCGAGAATGATCTCGGCCGGGAGGCCTTTGGACTCGAGGAAGGCGGCCAGTGCCTTCAGGCCCGCCGGGTCGCCCAACATCAGGGCTAAGACCTTGGGCACGAGCTCAGCTCTCGCTTCGTCCGTCGATCCGGCCGCCAGCGAATCCGAGAGCGCGCATCCGCCCTCGAGCATCGGCAGCGTCTTTCGGAGCAGCGGCTCCGAAGACACCACGACCTCCGCGATGGTGTAGAGCGGGTTCGAGAGGCGCTCGGAGACGCGCTTGGAGGCGTTGACATGGATGGTCGAGACCAGCACCGGCTGGCCGGTCGCGTGTGTCTTCAGTACGTCCGCCACCATCGCCAGATCGCGAATCGCAGGATGCGGGAAGAACGCGTCGGGCTCATCCACGCGAGCGATGGGCTTGTTGGTCGGCACCTCGACGATCTGTAGGCCGTAGAGATCTCGAAGTTCCTCTTTTCCGCCGCGTGCGGTGCCCGTGGTCCCGCCCAGGTGCGGATACGACGTGAAGTAGCCTTGATAGGAGATAATGCCGATGGTGGAGAGCGAGGCTTCGGGCTCTCGCCCTTCCTTGATCAGCACCGCGTCCTGCAGACCGTGCCTCAGACGTCCGCCCGGGTTGGGGTGGCCTGTGGCGTCATCTACGAGGACGAGTTCACCTTCATCGCGGATGTACTCGCGCCCCCTGCTGACAGAGTAGCTCGCCTCGAGCGCCTTCTTGACGTGAAACAAGAGCGGCGCGTTTTCGACCTGCCAGACCTCGCTCTGCTCGTCTTTGATCCCGGTCTTGTTCGCGACGAGGGTCTGCAGACGAGTCATGCCTTCATCGGTCAACTTGGGGAGGCGCTTCTCCCCTTCGAAGTACATCACTACGTTCTCGGGGCGATCGAGTTCCGCCGCGATCTCGCTCGCCATGCGCAGGACGCCTTGGCGGTCCTCCAGCTTGTCGTTGGGATCGGGCGCACCGCAGAGCACGAGCGGCTGCTGCGCCGTGTCGAGCAGGACATCGTCGGCCTCATCGACGATCGCGGCGTGGAGCGGGCGCTGCACTCGGTACTCTTCGCGCCACCAGACCTGATCTTCGAGCCAATCGAAGGCAAAGGTGTTGCAGTGACCGTAGGTGAGGTCCGCCGCGTAGGCCTCCCGCTTCTGTTCGTAGGTTTGAGTGCCGCTCTGCACAACCCCCACGCGAAGTCCGAGCGCCTCATAGAGCGGCCGAAGGTCCTCCGCATCACGCGCCGCGAGATAGCTGTTGGTGGTCACGACGTGGCAGCCTTTGCCCTCGAGGGCGAGCAAGGCAGCGGCCAATCCGGCCGACAGCGTCTTGCCTTCGCCGGTCTTGAGCTGCGCGACGTGACCGTCCACGAGGGTCATCGCGGCGAGGAGCTGAACCTCGTAGTGCTCCTTGCCGAGCGCGCGGCGACTGAACTCACGCATGAGGGCGAACGCCTCCGGCAGGACAGACTTCACCGAGGCGCCGCCCTGAACCTGAGCCCGAACCGAGTCGAAGCGTGCGCGCAGCGCGACATCGGAGAGAGGGAGCAACGTCGACCGAAGTTCTCGGACGCTCGAGAGCCAGGTGAGGTAGCGCAGGGGTATCCGGGACTGAAAGCCGGTGTCGAGGCCGAGTGTGAGCGCCAGCGCCCGCACGGCCGAGATCTCGGCCTGGGCCGGCGCGGCCTGGGACGACCGCGTCTCCACGAGGCTCTGAGCTTTGCCCTCGATCGGGATGGCACTCGAGTTCCCCGCGAGTGTCGGCTCGATGATGGATCGATAGGCCACGCGCAACTCGTCCGACCGGGCGGCGTCCGTCGTCATCGGGACGGCCGACTCGACCCGAGCGGGCTGACCGACGCTCAGCAGGCCGAGGCCGGGTCTCGTCTTCGGGCCCTCGGTCTTCATGAGAGTCTTCAGTTGGCGGCGTCGGACTTCGGCGCCTGCCGGTTCCCAGAGTACACGTCCTGCTGGCCCCACACCTGGCGAACCTCGACAACATTGTTGCCCGCGAGCGAGCTGGCGCTGACACAAGCCGTGGCCCCGACAAAGAGGAGGCGCTTGCCGAGCGAGAGGCGCTCCCGGTCGCCGGCGATCAGGTCATCGATGGTGTCTCGGCGCGACTGCACCTCGGCCGACGGTTGAAAGAGCGCTTCGGGGTTGGCGCGGGCCGAAAGCAGCCGCGATCTGGCCCAAGCGAGCATGTCTACATGTTCGGCCGAGCGTGGGGATTGTTTCGTCCAACCCCCTAAGGCCGCAAAGAAAACGCGAGCCGCCGGGGCCTTTCCCGACCCCGTGGCGAGCGCCGCGTGAAGCGCCTCACGTGCGCTCGCGGCCGGGGCTCAGATAGCCGCTGCGCTCGGCGACCCACCGCAGCACGTCCAAAGAGGAGACAATCCCCGCGACCATACCCTCCGACGAGAGCACCGGGAGCCGGTGAACCCCTTCATACACCATCAGAGCGGCGGCCTGGGCGATGGGGCTGTCTTCCTGCACCGAGAAGGTCACGGGCGTCATGACGTCGTCGACGGTGGCCGACATCATGCGTTCCACATGGAAGCCGGCGCCGAGCTCGAGCTCGAGCCCCCGCTTCTCGGAGCGAAGCACCCAGGGGTCCTCGGCCTGGGCCCCGCGCTCGTGCACGTGCCGAACGAGGTCCGACTTCGAGACCACGCCGATACATCCTCCCGCATCGTTGACCACCGGCACGCCCGAGAGCCCTCGCTCCAGGAGCAAGAGCGTGAGCCCTTCGAGGCTCATCTCGGGGGAGACGGTGATCGGGTTCTTGGTCATGACCTCCGAGACCGGCGTTCGTGCCGACGGCTCAGGGATGGAGACCTCTGGCAGAGTCTGAGAAGGGGTGGCGAGGCTCCAGCGCCCCGAGCCGATGGAGTCGAGCCGAACCGGTTCACCAGCCTTGCAGGTCAGGAACGAGCTGCGATCGCGCGGGTCCAGGGCGAGCGTCTCGAAGCTCCCGCAACGCGCGCACTCATCGATGGTCCGGGTCTCGCCGGAGTCGGGGCAGAAGACCACGAGCCTCTGCTCGAGACGACCGTCAGCGCGAGCAGAGCCGCGGATCTTGACCTGAAGCGTTCGATGCTCGGGCTCGTCCTCGTTCACATAGTCGGGAACCGGGGCCGCGCCAGGCCGCTCCGGATCCGGCTCAACCGGGAGCAACGTCTGCCGCGGCGCTGCACCGGGCTGGCTTGGATAACTCGGTGTTCTGTACGTCGTCATGGTTCGCTCCCCTGGGCTGAAACCGGTCGCGAAACACATGCCAGGCCCCTGGGTTTATTCGGAACCAGGCCCACGCGCAGGATTGGCCGGGTGGCCCTTCTGCTCGAGCTCAAACCGGCAAAGGTTTCGTGTGATATGACGCCTCGCTCAGTGCTCGGCGCCTACGAGGTAGGCCACCGCCAGGTCGGTGAGCTCCTCCACCAGGCTCCCGTCCTCGAGGTTCTCGGGACGTTCGACCAGCACCGCGTGGGTCACCGCCAGCACGGTGTTCACCAGGACGTAGCTCGCGAGGTCCAGGTTCTTTGGCCTGAGCTTCTCGGGTCGACTCTCGAGGACGGCGGTTATCGCGACCGCGAGCTGCTGATTCACGTCGAAGATCGCGGGCAGCTCGCCGATGCGAGGTACCTGCTCCACAAAGACTCGATGGAGCTTGGGATCCAGACGCTTGACCTCCACCACCACCTCGAGAAGCGCACGCACGTTCTCACGAATGGAGTGACCTTGGTGCTGCCCAAGGCGCGCGGCGATGACTCGGTGCATCTCCGTGCGGTGCCGCTCGACGAGTGCGGCGACGATCGACTCCTTGCTCGGGAAGTACTGATACAGCGACCCGATGGAGACGCCGGCCTTGGTCGCGATCTTGTTCGTCGTGGTGGCGTCGTAGCCGTCCTTCACGAGAATCCGAGCCGCCGCGGTCAGGATCGCCTCCACCGTCTCGACGGAACGCGCCTGAAGCGGTCGCTTGCGTGGTTTTGTGCGGATCTTCGGCGCCACTGTCGTTCCTCCCGAATGCGAGCTGAAAATGTGAGCCCAAGCTCATATATTACACCCATGACCTCCGTGACCCGCAGCGAGACGCCCCGGGTCGGCGACCTGCCCACCCCTCCGACCATGCCCGGCTTGCCGGTGGTCGGTTCGCTCCTGGCCTTTAGGAGGAGCCCGATGGCGAGCTTTGATGCCGCCAAGAAGCTCGGCGACCTCGTTCGCCTTCGGTTCTTTCATCGACGCGGTTTTCTCGTGAGTCATCCCGATCTCGTAAAGCGTGTGCTCGTCGACGAGCACCGCCGTTTCGGCAAGCAGACACGCGGCTACCAGAACCTCAGGCTCATCGTGGGCAACGGGCTCCTCACCAGCGAGGGCGAGTTCTGGAAGCGCCAAAGACGCATCGTGCAGCCGGCCTTTCACCATCGGAGCATCGCCAGCTTCGCGGACACGATGACCGCGTCGACCGAGCGCATGCTCGCATCCTGGCGAAGTCGAGAGCTTGGACGTGTGGAGATGGAACACGAGATGAGCCGACTCACCCTCGAGATCGTGGGCCGGTGTCTCTTCTCCACCGACCTCTCGGACGCTTCGGACGCGGTCGGCCCCGCCCTCACCACGGTGCTCGGCATGGCGATGGACCGCATCACTCACGTCCTTCAGATCCCGATGAGCATTCCCACCCCCTTCAACCGAAAGCTGATGCACGCGGTGGCCGAGCTCGATCGCGTCGTCCTCGGCATCATCGAGGCGCGACGGCGCAGCACAGAGCGGCCGACGGATCTTCTGTCGATGTTGCTCGAAGCCAAAGACGAGGACACGAACGAGACGATGTCCGATACGCAGCTTCGGGATGAGCTCATGACCCTCGTGCTCGCCGGGCACGAGACCACCGCCAACGCGATGGTCTGGACCTTTCATCTGTTGTCGCAGAATCCAGACGTGCGCGATCGATTGCACGAGGAGCTGAAGAACGAACTCGCTGGCCGAAGCCCCGAGCTCTCCGATCTAAAACGACTCCCGTACACCGACGCCGTCGTGAAGGAGTCGATGCGCCTGTATCCTCCCGCGTGGATGCTCGGTCGCTCGACGAGCGAGGACCTCGAGCTGGGTGGGTTCCACGTCCCGAAGAACTCGATGGTCTTCATCTCGATCTATCATCTCCACCGCGACCCGAGGTTCTGGGCCGAGCCGGAGAGGTTCAGACCAGAGCGTTTTCTGAACGGGGAGTTTGAGTCGGTGCCGAAGCACGCGTACATCCCGTTCAGCGCGGGGCCGCGGGTCTGCATCGGAAACGCGTTTGCGGAGATGGAAGCGAAGCTGCTCCTCGCCTCGATCTGTCAGCGAGTGAAGCTCGAGGGCGCAGAGGGACACGTGGTCACCCCCGAGCCCATGATCACGCTTCGGCCCAAGTATGGCCTACCGATGCAGCTCTCTTGGCGAGTCCGCGACTAGGCGTACCAGCCGTTGGCCGCCATGATGCGTGCCTGGTTGTACGCCATCATGTACGCCACGTTCTGGCGCGCGCACGGGTGCTCGTAAGCCTGGCTGTGACAGCACTGCTGCGAAGCGTCCGCGAGCTGACGATGGCTCGTCGCGCAGCCGAAGAGCGCACCGAGCGCGCCGAGCGTGGCCCCGGCCGTGAAAGCGAAGGGGTTACAGAGGAACTGCCCCGCGAAACCTTTCAGCAGGTTGCCGAAAGGCATGCCGCAGAGGCAGCCCTGCATGAGCGAATTGAAGCCTTGAGTGACGGTGCTGAGCGCCTTGCTCGCGAATCCGACGACGGCGTTGATGGCTCCACCCACGACACGACGGACGGTGCGAACGATTCTACGGATGAGTCCCATGGTTCTTCCTCCTCGAAGCTAAGGCGTTCTCTGGACGCCTGGTCTCCTGACCTAGGGCCTCCCTGACTGGAGGGGTCTCCAGGCAAGGCACGCCTTAAGTCCTTATCGGCCGCTCTTGGGCTTGGGTTGCGTGCTTTGTGCTTTGGCCGCGACTTTTTGGTGTTCGGTGCTGCGTTGCGCCAAAAGCTGCTGCTTGAGCACGCCGCCCGCGGCCGAATCCCCCTTTGCGCCCGGGGGCTTGACCGGTGGCGCGACATTCGGACCGGCCCGGGTGGTGGCGCCTCCGATGGCCGCGCTCAGCTTCTTCTTGCGGGCTTCGTCTTGGCTCTTCAGCTCGACGGCATCGGAAACGACGTCCGCCTGGACCGTGAGATCGATCTCTCCGCTCTCGACCGCCTCGAGCCACGCCTTGACCTCGGCTTCGCTGGGCACCTGGTCACCGAGGCTCGCGACGCTCTCGTCGTCGAGCACCTGGAGCATGGGCTCCTTTTCGGGGTGCTGAGCAAAGTCGATGATCATCTCCACGTACTCGGCCAGCTCCATGCCGAGGTTCTTGGCGATCTCTTTGGTCTCCGCGTGGTCCAGGAGTCGCTGCCGTACGACATCCGCCTGGATTCCTAGTGCTTTTCTGGGGCCCTCAGCCATGCACGCCTCCGTCCGCCCAAAGGCCGGACCAGGCCCGAAGATAGCACAACCTCTGGACACCCGCCTTTTTGCGAGCGGGCGTTCCAGGTGTCTGAGTTTGCGGGGGAAAAGCTCTGTCATGATGGGGCCGAAGGCGCACGAGTGGGGAGCGCTCGCCTCGGCACCCGACCAGATCGCCGCTGGGTCGGGACCAACGGGCTCCGTGGGGCTGCTCCTCACTCCGAGCAGGCGAGCTGGGTCTCGATGAACATCACCGAACGTCCGGACGGATCATCGTCCTCGAAGTCCGCCACGAGCAGCGTGCTGGTCCCGGAGAACGGGGCGATGAGGCGAGTGCTCCGCCGATTGCGGGTGGCCACCGAGTCGCAGATACCACGAAGCGGCTGGTAGGCTTCGACCTGAGCGCGCATCCCGAGGATGAGATTTCCCTCGAACTCGAGCAGCTTGATCATGCGCTCCTTCCCGTAGGCAAGGAAGGTCGTCCACGGACCCTCGATGCTTGGCGCCCCGAGGATACCGGTCGACTCCATGGAAAGTAGTATCCCGTGCTCCTGGCTGCGCAGACCGCCCAATATGCGCAACGATCCGAGCAACGGAGGTGCCTCCAAGCTCTCGACCCGAGTCCCGTCGAAGTAGAGAAGCTCGTTCGTGTGCTGAAACGCGGCGGCTCGACCAGGATCGAGCCACAGAACACCTCCGCTCGAGCGCCGATCGAGCGGATTCGAAGGTCCATCCCCGGCGAGACGACCGAGCTCAGTCCAGCTCTCGCCGTCGAAGCGCAGGAAAGCTCGCTGAGCGGTGAGCGCAAAGAGTTCGAACGGGACGCCGGGCTCCGAAGGCCCGGTGAGGTGAAAGATGGGGTCCGCGACCGTAGCGACGTCGTCGCGGGAGATGAGACACGGGCCAGGGAGATCGAGCGCGCTCTCCTCGATCATGACCACCGACCCATCGCCGAGCGCCACCCAGTGACGACCCGTCGAGTCCGGCCAGCTCGTATTGGGCGGACGCTCGACCGGGAGCGAACAACCCAAAGCCTGTGTGCCGTCGCTACGAAATAGAACGACGACTCCGCCGGCGGTAAAGCCCGCCAAGCGACCGTCGGTGAGCGGGTCGACCGAACGGATGAAGGTGGAGGTCTCGAGGTCGGTG
This sequence comes from Deltaproteobacteria bacterium, assembly GCA_011526105.1. Taxonomy (GTDB): domain Bacteria; phylum Myxococcota; class Kuafuiibacteriia; order Kuafuiibacteriales; family Kuafuiibacteriaceae; genus WYAZ01. Next base: position 20,482 of record WYAZ01000099.1, read on the forward strand.
AGGCGCGCGGTCAGATCGAGGCACCTCTGATCGCAGCGAAGCATTCGATCCGGCAGCAGCCCATCGAGCACGGCGAGAAGCCTTGGGTCATCCTCGGTGAGCAGCTCGGGAGCACCATCCTCCTCGAGCCCGACGCGCCAGGCAGAGAGCGGGACCCCGAGCGCGCAGCTCCGCGTGCAGTCGACACGCACTTCAACCCCTCCAGGGTTGAGGCCGAGCTCGCTGAGGGGTTCGCGATAATAGACTACGACGAGCTCGCGAGCGTTCGAGCGCGCGAGTGCCCGAAGTGGAGCCCGAGGGTCGTCGTGGGCGGAGACCTGAAGACCCTCGGGTTCCATGATCGCAACCACCGCGCTCTGAGCCTCTTCTGGGGGGGTGAGTGCCTTGACGATCGGGTCCGGGCTCGTGCACGCCACCGCGGTCAGGACGGCGAACACGAGGCCCACGCGGCTCGAGCGGAGACAACACGGTCGCCATCGGTGCAGACTCGCGCTCATGGAGCATCCGGCCGACACGCGATCCGAGCATCGCAGGCCGAGGACCCGAACACCAGCCCAGCTCCACCGAGTCGTCAGCGGTTCGAGACGTGCCGAGTCCAGTCCGCGTGCGCTCGGCCGCCGTTGCCAGCGGCGTAGGCGTCCGTCGCCTGACGGATCTGCCTCTCGGCTCGCTGCTGAAAGGCGGCGTCCGACTCCCCCTGCAGCCGATACACGGCGTTGCTCTGGCCCCCGATCGAGCCCTCGTAGGGCTTGACGGAGTAGCTGATGGAATCCGAGGTGTCGTAGCGGGGACGGTTGTCGACTGAATAGCTTCCCATGTGGGCTCCTTCTGATGCGCGAAGTGGGTTCACCCAAACGAGCGGGTTGTGGGGGCAGAGAGCGCCCCGTGTTCAAAAACGAAATACCAGCGGTGCCGATGCGGCGGCACACGGCCTCGAGTCCGCGAAGGCGGCCATCGCAAGGGGCGTCACGAACAGCGCAGAGAGGGCCCAGAGCCCCACCGAGATGGGCAAAAACGCCGGCTCATCCGTCGCCTCGCGCAAGCCCATGCCGCCCGCGAAGAGCAGCCCGCCGGCCAGGACGCCCATGCCCGCGGCGGCACCCCACGCGTCGCTCGGCGGGTCGAGAGCGAGCGTGGAGCCCAGCGCGGAGCCAAACAGCAAGCCGCCAAGACCGACCGCCGCCGTGCCGTACCAGGCAGCCTCGCAACCACCCGGACCAACGCCTGCGTTACAGAAGACCAAAGGCAGGAGCAGACCGAGGAGCACACCGCCAGCCGCGCCGATGGGCGCTCCTATGAGCGCGCCCCCCAAGGTCTGACGATACGTGTCACCGAAGCTCTGCGACTCGGGCTCGCCGCACTGCGCGGACGCGAGCGAAGGTGTCGCGAGGGCTGCGATGAGAACGAGTGAGGTAGAACGACGCAAGGCTACGGGACCGAGTCGATTGGCTTCGCTGCGCATCGTCGTTCCTCTCTTCCGTGTGTCGTCCAACGCGGTCCGAGCTCAGCCTTTCGCCGCCGTGCGGCGCGTGGTCTCGTACACGCTCTCGTAGGTCTTCGAGAGGTTTCCTCGAACGCCACTGGTCTGAACTGGGTTGCTCTCCTTCTCCAGAGCCTTGCGTGTTTGAAGCTTCACGAGCTCGTCGTGCGTCTTTTTGTTCGCGCTCGGGTTCACCGTTGGATCCGTCCAGAAGGGTTTGTGGTTGATGAAGTTTCTCACGGTCATGTTCTTCTCCTTGTGAAAGCTGATCCGATTATCGCGATCCATTTGTCTTCGTTGCGCAGCAGGCTTCAGCGTGTTCTGCGTTACCCGCTCGTGATGCTCGCAAGAGCCACGATCGCCGCCGCGTGCCGACGCGGAATTAAGTCGCACCGCTATCGGGCAGCGCTTGAAACCAGGTGCGCTTGCCGGCCGCCGCATCGGTACGCATCAGCTCGAGTGCTTCTCGCGCTGCCGCTGCATCGGGCCCCTTTAGAGAGTCCCAGTTGGCTTTGTACCAAGCCTCCACGTGGTCGGTCCAAAGCCCCGTCGGATCATCTCTGAGACGCGCGGACATTTTGTTGTTGAGAGGGAGGACCATCATCGTCAGCTGAGAGGGGTCGCTTGGGTGGGGTTGGGCGAAGTCTTTGAAGCCAGCCTTTTCATAGTGCGCACGCATGTCTGGGTCGACCTCGACCCAGAGCGCCCCCGCGTGATGCCGCGTCGCCATCTGCTTCATGAGACAGAGGCCCGCGGTGATGTCCTTGGACTCCTGTCCCTTGCGCGGCATCTCGATCGCACTCAGGTAGTCGATCTGGAAGCCGGTCGGTCCGAGGTGCCATCCGGACGCGACGCCGAAGGGCTCGCTGGCGCCCCTATCTGATGCGGTCCTTATCTCGTATCGAGAGCTGCTGGCATACGCGACCTCCGCGCCGAGCGTCTCGGTGTGCACGCCCTTGTAGAGCTTCTGCAGTAGACCGTGAGCCACGGCGATCTCCGCCTCCGTCTTCAACGCGGGCGAGATCTGCACACCCACTTGGGCAATCAGCTTGTTGGCGGCGGCGACGGTGGACGGGACGCGACCGGCCGCGCTGGCTAGGCCCAGATCGGGAATGTGCCCCGCCGGCCCGCCGGCTCGGTCTAGAGCCACGCTCGAACGGTTCTGCAGGGTTGTCTGTTCAGACCCGACCGCCCTGGCTCGAACCGTCTCGAGAGCAACGGGAGGGAGGTGCCTATTTTCAGGTGCCTGGGCGACTCGACTCATCTTGAACTCCTCGGTGGGTTCCCACGGAGCAGTGAGAACTCATTCGGCCGAGCAACCAGCAAGCGCCATGCCGGCCTCAAAACGCGCTCGAGCACCCTCTTTTCGACGCGGTGTGCCGCGCCGATCGGGTCCTGCGAGCGCCACTTCCGGATGTCGGAGGCTCCCGACCCAACTGAAACCGCGTGGCGCGGCGGCAGCTCATTTTGGGACCTCGGTCCGCTCTTGCATCAGAAGTCGAGGAACGTCGTGTCCACCCCGAGCGCGTGATAGAGCGGACAATAGCCAGAGGCCGCGGTGGCCGCAGGCAGGACCGAAACGCCCATCAGGACCGCGTTTGCGGCATCACTGAAGTTGTTCGAGGCAAGACCATACACGGCGAGCCCAACGAGGGTGGCCGCGGCCACCCCCCGAAACACCCGCTCACCATCGCCGATGTTACGGGGTAGGCCGAAGACCGTGGTCTCGAGCTGAGTGACGGAGGTCTCGCTCGAACTCCCGAACACCAATGCCGGCACGCGCGGCGCCAGGAATCCGGAAGAGAGCTGAAGGTTCAAGCCGTCCCCATCGGCTCGCGCAGCGAGTGGAGTCGCGGTGAGCATTCCTCCGAGCAGGAGCGCGGCAGCGAGGCGGACCGTGTTGTGCGTGTTCATGATTCGTGTCCCTTTCCTGCGAAGGAGATGCGACAGAGAGGAGAAAGGATTCACCGCGAGGATGAGCACGCGCAACGGGGCTCGGACGCCGAGCGAGAGCCATGGTATGCAGGCGATCTCGATGGCGCCGAGGATTCCCGATCCCAAACACTGGGGCCTGACCTTCGCGCTCGGCCTCCTCGCGGCGTGTGGCGCCGACTCGCGCCCCCTGACGGCCGACGCGAATGCCGTTGAATCCGACGGGGGTCTGACGGAGGACGCTGAGCTGATCGCGCCTGACGAAACGCCCGACCTAGGCGCGGCGGAGGTGTCGGACAACGATGCGGGTGCGAGTCGCGAGGAAGATGGTGGGGGTGATACCGACGTCGAACGGGACGCTGGTTCGAGCGAGGACCTCGACCCCGTGCTGTTCGTCCACGGAATCAACGGTTCCAGCGCCGACTTCGCGGTGATGCTCCAACGTCTCGTCGATGATGGCTGGCCGGCCGACCACCTCTGGGCCATCACGTTTCCCGATCTGAACACCCCGCGGCGTACCAGGAGCTCCTTCGAGTCCTGTCCTATCCCAACCCCTGAGGAGAGGTGTTCGCTCCCATGCGGCGGAGGGTGAGCCGCGCTCTGGGATGATCGGCCTCGCGTTCCGCCGATAGAACAGGAAGCTCTGGATCTCGACTCATCGGAAGCTCGCCCTTTCGATGAGCTGGTGGTTTAGGCGTTTGAGTTTGCGGGGGAAAAGGCCCGAATTCGCGGGGAAGAAGGCCGCGGCGCACCGGGGTCGGGATCTGGGGCTGAAGACGGACGAACGTGGGCCTCGCACCGACTCAGGCCTTCGCTTCGAGCCGTTCGGCGAGACCACGCACGATGCCGTCCATCACCGACAGCACCACCTCGACCGCTACGCTCGAGGTCCCATCCGCGGGACCGAGCTCGGGACCGACCTCGACCACATCACACCCGATGATGTCGCGCTTCCTCGCGAGCTCGTGCGCCAGATCCTTGAGCTCGTGCGGAAAGAGCCCCCCGACCACCGGAGTGCCGGTGGAGGGCGCAAACGCGGGATCAACCACGTCGATGTCGATGCTCACGTAGTATGGGAGGTCTTCGGGGAGCGTCTCGAGGATCGCGCCGAGCCCATCCCGGCGGACTTGGTCCATGCCAAAGGCGTGGACGCGTTCGTCCTGGGTGTGGGCGCTGCCTTCGACGATTCCACGTAAACCGATCTGGACCAGTCGCTCCACGTACTCGAGCTTGTCGAGCACCACGCTGAAGACGTTGCCGTGATGGAGCTTGTCGACCCTGCTGTCGCCCAGATCTGTGTGGGCGTCGAAGTGGATGATGCCAAAACGCTCTGCGGGAAGCGCCCTCACCACCGCGTAGGTCACGGAGTGATCCCCGCCGATGACGATGGGAATGGAGCCACAGTCGACGAGCTCACCCACGACCTCGGACACCCGCGCGAAGGCGAGCTCCGGCGCCTCGCCCATCGGGAGACTGACATCTCCGGCGTCGGCCAGGGTCACGCCTTCGAGCACCGTCCGGCCGCGCGCGTGGTCATGGATGCCCATCGGCGTCAGCTTCTTGGGATCGAGCTGATAGTGCGCCGCCTCACCGCTGTTGCGAACCGCCACCGGCCCGAAGCGAGCACCGGCCCGGCCAGAGGTGTTGCGATCGAAGGGCACCCCGAGGAAGACAAAGGCGGGTGGAGCGGCGGGGTCGAAGCAAGGCGCACCGAACATCGTGGGACGGACCGGGACCCGGTTCGGGCGCAGGCCCTCGCCGTTCGGTCCGGCCGGAAGCAGCGCGAATGCGGCGACCGCGGCCTCGAGGAACTGCGAGGTGGCGGAGCGATCATACGGGAAGCGCTCGAGCATCGCGCTCGGGCTGGTCGGCGTCACGAACTGCTGCAGCAGGTTGAGTTGATACCGCGTCACACGAAGGCTCGAGGCCAGGCCGCTCATGCGGAGCTCGAAGCCCTCGCCGTGCTCGACGATCTCGAGGCTCTCGTTCAGGACGTAGCGCTCCGCCACGCAGGCAGCCTAGCGCGCCTCGAAGTCGAGGTCACGACGGAGCACCGGCGAAAAGCTTGGCCAGCGCCTCATCCAGCGTGAACTGAGGTGCATAGCCCAGGTCGCGACGGGCGGCGTCGATGCGAAACCAGTGCGAGGTGGCGAGCTGGGCGGCGACGAAGCGGGTCATCTTCGGCTCGGCTTCGAGCCCCAAAGTCCGGTGCACGCCTTCGAGCACCGCGCCCGCAAAGGAGGCCACCCGATGCGACACCTGTCGCTGCACCTTCGGCGCCCCAGCACCTTCGAGCAGACGATCGATGAACGCCCAGAGCAACACCGGCTCCGGCTCATTGATGAAGTACGCACGACCACCAGCGGGCGATTCTGCATCGGCGAGCGCGTCGAGCGCGCAAAGATGTGCGTGCGCGGCGTTCTCCACATAGGTGACACTCACTTGGTTCGTGCCATCACCCACGCGCGCGAGTTGGCCGCGCTTGGCTCGCTCGACCAGCCGCGGCAACAAGTGCGGATCGCCGGGGCCAAAGACCAGATGCGGGCGCAGCGCCACGGTGTGCAGCCGCCCGGGCTCGTGCGCGCCGAGGACCAGCCGTTCGGCCGCAGCCTTCGTCTCGGGGTACGCGGTCAAGTAGCGCTCGGGATAAGCGAGGCTCTCGTCGCCGGCTTCGATGGGCTCGTCGCCATACACGACGCTCGGTGTGCTCGTGTAGACCAGCCGGCGAACTGAGTGCGTCTTGCAGGCCGCGAGGATGTTCTCGGTCGCGACGAGGTTCGCGCGCCGATAGTCTTCGTGCGGCCCCCAGACCCCGGCCTTTGCCGCCACGTGAATGACCGCCTCCATGCCAAGGACCGCTCGCGCCGCGATCTCGGGCTCGGCGAGATCACCCTGCACCGAAGTGGCGCCGAGCGCCTCGACCTCCGGATAGTGGCCGCGCGCCGCGATGCGGACTTGGTCCCCGCGGAGAAGAAGCCGCTCTGCGATGTGACGGCCGAGAAAACCGCCGCCGCCGGTGACGAGGACCTGCATGCCGGGCGGAACGCTGCCAGGATTCCGAGCCTCAGCGCAAGCTCAGCCCGGCCTTTCGCTATTCCGCCGAGATCGGACGGGCTCCGCCCCCAACCCCGAGCTCTCCGTCGATGGGCGCAGCCTTGTAGCGAGGCACCTTCTGGATCAGCGAGAACCAGTTTCCGGTCATCGCGGCGTAGGTGATGCGCGCGGAGAACATGGAACCCGCGAAGCCGGCCGAGAACGGATCCTGACCCGTCAGATACAGACCCTTGATCTTGGTCTTGGGCCTCAGCCAGTGGGTGTGCTTCACGAATCGATCGCCGCTCGGTTCGAGCCCCAAAGAGCACGACTCCCACGCGCGTGGGTTGCAGCCCATCGGAACACCCGCGCGCCTGACCACCGGCGTCTTCCCCTCGAGCTGCGGCATGTGACGAAGCGCGATGCGCTCGAGGTTCTTGGCGATGTCCGCTTCGAGCTTCGCCTTGAACTCCGGGTCGGCCCAAGACTTCTGTGCCCAGGCATAAGGCGCCTCCGCCAACACAATCACCGTAGACTTTCCTGGGTAGCGTTCGCGATACACCGGATCGCGGGCGGAGGGGCTGAGCAGGTAGCCCCCCATCCCCTCGAGCCGCATGTTCCGCTTGTACTCGAGATCCGCGTTGTCGAGATCATAGGGTGCCACATCCGGATACTCGGGCATCTGCCAGAAGATCTGCTTCGGCAGCTCGATCTCCTCGTCGTAGCCGAGGAAGAGATACAGATGCGCCGGGCTCGGACGGATGTCATCGAACTTCTGGGCGTAGCCGTGTCGAACCGCGATCTCCCGATCGATGAGCTCCATGAAGGTCGTGTGCGCCGAGGCGTCGCTGATCACGAGCGGGCAACGGATCTCTTCTCCGCTCTCGAGCCTCACCCCTTGTACCCGGTTCCTCTCGATGAGGATCTGCTCCACCGCGCAGTTGACGGCGAGCTGGCCGCCCGCACGCTCGACGATCGGAACGACACACTCGGCGATCTGACCGGGCCCACCGACCGGGTAGTACGCACCGTCTCGATAGTGCATGAGGTTCGCCGCGTGAAACGAGAACGGAGCGTTCACCGGCGTTCGACCGTGATTGCCGTACATGTAAGAGAAGACCGAAGCGAGCTTGGGCGAGAACCCGAGCTCGTTTTGAAAGACCTCGAGCACGGTACGGCCCATGTACTTGCGCCAGTCGCCGCCGAGCACGCGATAGAAGAGCTCGCGCAGCGCTTCCGGGACCCAGCCGGGGATCAGCTTGGTCACCGCCCAGGCCCACGCCCACCACTGGATGCTCTCCTCGAGGCGATAGTACTCGCGGATGTTGCCTTGACCCGGGAACCGACGCTCGACCCACTCGATGTTCTTCTCGGGCGAAGAGAACCACTCGTACACGTCCTCCCCGAAGGTGCAGACCTCGTGCACGTCCGGCATCTTCGCCCACTCGAGCGTGCCCTGCGTGATGAAGTCGATCGTCGGCCTAAACACGCCTCGGCCCACCCGTGGGTCCATGTCACCGATCGAGTCGATGCCGCTGTTCCACTCGAAGCCGTCGAGCTCGTGACAGTGTGTACACCCGCCGGGAATGGTGTTGGCCTCGAGCAGCAGCACGCGCATCTTCTTCTTCTGAGCGAGGATCGAAGCGATGCTCAGCCCGCCGATACCCGAACCGATGACAATGGCGTCCGGGTTCTGGAGCAGCTTGTGCGGCTTCTTGTACTTCTTGGTGGAGAGGTTGCGCTCACCGAGAAAGCGCGGACCCAGGTGCGGTCGCCCGGGGCTCCAGAATAGTTGGTTCGTCTCGTTCGGGTTGTTCATGGGGTCGCGTACCGTGCTCAGCCCGCGCGGGGCTGCGAAAGGATGGGGAGGGCCTCGGAACCGAGCGCGGGCCGAGGGCACGCGGTCAGGAAGCAGCCGTAGCGGAGCTTCTCGTCCAGCCGACAAGACCAGACAAGCTCGCCCTTGTGGATGGTCATGTCCGGGCAGCCATCACACATGTTCGTCTCTCCGCCCTTTCCGAAGTCGATGGGCTGGATGATGAGCAGCGTCTGATAGTGCACGCGCTCGAACAGGTCCTTGGGTGAACTCAGGGTCCGCTTCAGGAACGACCGGGCGGCTCTGCGCGTGCCCGAGTCGACGAGAGAGAAGCCGGCCATGATCGAGCGGCCCCGCTCGAGCAGCTCGGGCGCGACATAGGCCAGGTAGCGCCGCGCGAAGATGTGGTGTGCAGTCTGAACCAGCTCCATGTACCGAGGGCCGATGTAGCCAAAGGTCTTGCGCTTGCTCGCGAGACGACCGCTGAGCAACCACTTGAGGCTATCCGGGTCTTTTGTCCCGCCAAGGTAGGCCGCCGGCTGAAACTCCGGCTCCACCTTGCGGATCTCGTTGATGACGTCCGCCGCCCGAAGGGGCTCCGGGTTGCGCTCCTGGTCGTAGTAGACCAGCTCCTTGCCATCGATCTTCTTGCCGTGGGCGAAGTAGTCGAACTCCGCGCTCCGCATGGTGCGAAAGAGGATGAAGACCATGTTGTGAACGATGTCGATGTGCTCCCTGGCCCACTCCACGAGCGCCGGAACGTACTTCAGGGTGTGTGGAAAGACCGTGGAATTGAAGGCCACCGTCAGCCCTCCAACCTCCTCGACCATTTCTGCATAGTGGAGACGGAGCTCGTTGAGCTCGATCTCGTTCTTGTCCTTCCATCCCGGGCGGCCCTGACTCGAATCGATGTGAAAGGTAAAGCCGTGGACCCCCGCAGCCTTGAGCCGACGGAGCAGTTCTGGGGTGAGCGCGAGCCCGTTGGTGTTGAGGACCGGCTTGAGGTTGAACTCGTGCCGGATCATCCGAACGATCGCCTCGATCTCCGGATGCACCAGCGGGTCACCACCGGCCACGGAGATGCTGTCGACCGTGCGCTGCCTGACGAAGTCCTCGAGGTCTTCGCGGACCTGCTCCAGCGTCTTGTCGCTCTTTGGGTCGTTCGTGGAGTAGCAGCCCTCGCAGTACAGATTGCAGCGTTTTGTGGGCTCGAGCCAGCTCAGCACATTGTCGTTGAGCGACCACGGCAGACGATAAAGGTCGGTGGGGCGGACCTCGGTGTTCATGCGCGGCAGAAATCTTCGCGAGCACACTTGCAGTCAACAAGAAGGTGAGCTTGAGACATTGACGCTCGTGTCTCGGATGCGGAGCTTGCGGTGCGGCAAGAAAAAGCTTGCGCTGCAGCAAGGCGGGCATTGTCGCGATCGCGGGCCTCGCTTTTTGTTGATCGATCACGTGCCGCGCTCTATGACGCCGACCATTCCACGTTTCCAGAATCGCGAGGTACGCAGTGGGCATGAAGAACGAACAGTACGAAGCAATCGTCGTCGGCGGCGGAGTCGGCGGTCTATCGACTGCGCTCTCCCTGTCACGCAACGGACACAAGGTCCTTCTGCTGGAGAAGAATGAAAGCCCAGGCGGCAACTGCTCCTCGCGCAAGATGGACGAGTACACCTTCGATCTCGCGGTGCATCAGCTCACTGGAGTGGAAGGCGACGGCCAGTGCGGCGTCGTCCTCAAGGACCTCGGAATCCGCCACAAGTTGGACTTCGCGCGAGTCGACCCTTTCCTCGTGCTCGACATGCCCGACCGCAGCTACACACTCCCCGGCTCCTGGGATGGAGTGCGCAGCTCGCTCGTGAAGGCCTTCCCCAAGGAAGAGGCGTCGATCGACCGCTTCCTCGCGAAGATGAGGGCCATCAAGCAGGACGCCATGATGGCGCAGCGGATTCTGTACGGCGCCAACAGCGTCGTCGACGAGCTCCTCAACAAGGACGTCCCGCTCTCCCGGTGGCTCAGCTTCCCGCAGGGCATGCTCTCCATGCTCGCGGAGGGCGAGCTGACCGCCGAGAAGTTCTTCCGACGCTACATCAAGGACGACAAGCTGATGTCGGTGGTCTGTGGCGCCTGGCCTTATCTGGGTGTCCCTCCCAGTCAGCTGTCGGGGATGATGATGGCCTTTCTCTTTGGTGGGCAGCACATGGAGAAGACCTTCTATCCCATCGGTAGCTCGCAACGGATCGCGGACGTCTTCGTCGAGTCCATCGAGGAACACGGCGGAACGGTGCGGCTTGGCGCCGAGGTAAAGCGAATCCTCGTGAAGGATGGGCGCGCCTACGGGGTCGAGCTCGCCAACGGGGAGCAGATCCACTGCCGCTTCGTGGTGTGCAACGCCCCCGCAGCCTACGCGTATCGGGAGCTCATCGACCCCAAGGAGGTGCCGAAGCGTCTTCTGCGCAAGCTGGGCAAGATGGAGAAGAGCGTTGGCCCCTTCAAGGTCTACTTGGGACTCGACTATGACGTCTCGAAGCACGGCCTCGACCACCACGAGTACCTCATCTACGACAGCTACGATCACGAGGAGAACTACCGGCGGATGCAAGAAGGCTATCCGTCCTCTCTGAGCGCGTACTCCCCCACCAAGGCCGACCCAAGCTTGGCGCCCGAGGGACACAGCACGCTGATCTTGACCACCATGTTCCCGTGGCAGACCAAGCGGGACTGGCGGAATCACGTAGACGAGATCGCGGAGGAGATGATCACCAAGATGGAGAAGCGGCTCCCGGACATCCGGCAGCACATCAAGACCAAGCGCACTCTGACCCCCGAGAAGCTCAAGGCCTACACAAACACGACCGACGGCTCGATGTACGGCTGGGCGAACTCGGTGAGTCAGGTCCTGATCAAGCGCCTCTCCAACCGGTCGCCGATTCGAGACCTGTATCTGGTGGGTCACTGGACGCAGCCAGGCACCGGGGTCACGACCTGCATCATCTCCGGATGGATGATCGGCAATCTCCTGCAGAAGACCTACGGGAACGTTCCCTCCATGCACAGCATCCTCCGCACCGCGCAGGATGCGTTGCACAGCGGGTTCCGAGGGCTGCAGTGAGCGAGTCGCTCGCTCGCTCTGGACTCTACGCATCGATCAAGCAAAGCACGCCCGGCGCGGACTGGGACTGCATCGTCATCGGCTCAGGCATCGGCGGCATGGCCTGCGGGGCCGCGCTCGCCAAACACGGCCAGAGGGTCCTTCTCCTCGAGCAACACTACGTCCCTGGGGGCATGACCCACACCTTCACGCGCCACGGCTTCCGCTGGGACGTGGGGGTGCATTGTCTGGGCGAACAGGGGCCAAAGGACGTCTCGGGTAAGCTGCTCCACTGGCTCACCGACGGACAGATCCGGATGAACCGGCTCCCAGAGGTCTACGAACGCTTCTGGTTCCCGGGGCGGCAGTACACGTACTCGAGCAACATCGAGAACCACCAGGCGACCCTCATCCGCGCCTTCCCAAAGGAGGAGGCCGCCATCCGAAAGTACTTCCGATTGGTCCGATGGGTCTTCAACATGGCACGCCCGTTCTACGTGTTGAAGGCGGCGCCGCTGCCCGTGAATCGCGTCGCGAACGCCGCGATGGGCGGGCTCTGGAAGAGGTACTGGCAACGAACAACGAAGGAAGTGCTCGACGAGCTATTCTCGGACGACAAGCTCAAGGCCGTGCTCGTGGCGCAGTGGGGCTACTACGGGAGCCCGCCGAGCCGATCGAGCTTTGGCATGCACGCGATGGTGGCCCGGCACTTCTTCGATGGGGCCTTCTATCCGGTGGGCGGGTCCGAGGCCTTTGCCAAGTATCTGCTCGCGACCATCAACGAGGCCGGCGGTCGGACTTATGTCCGTGCGTCCGTGGACGAAATCCTCGTGGAGCACGGCAGCGCGGTCGGGGTGCGGCTCTCCGGCGGAGAGTGCATCCGGGCCAAGCGGGTGGTCTCGGCGGTGGGGGCCAAGAACACCATCAACCGCCTGCTGCCAGAGGCCCATCGCTCGAGCTCTTGGGCGCGGAGCCTCAACGGCCTGAGCTCATCACCCGCCTACCTGTGTTTGAACCTGGGCTTCGAGGGTGACATCCGAAAGGCGGGGGCCAGCGAGACGAACAACTGGCTGATGCAGTCGTGGGACGTCGAGGACTCGCACTGGAACTTCTCGGACCCGAAGGCCGTGCCTCCCATCGCCTATCTGTCCTTTCCCTCACTCAAGGATCCCGAGCTCAAAGAGCAGTGTCACGAGCGGAGCACCGGCGAGGCCCTGGCGTTTGTGCACTGGGAAGAGTTCGCGGCGTGGGCCGATACCCGGCGCGGGCACCGCGGCGCGGACTATGAAGCCCTCAAGCAAGAGCTCGCGGACCGCTTCGTTGCGCATCTCCGAGATCAGCTCCCAGACATCATGAAGCACCTCGTCTACTACGAGATGTCGACCCCGGTGTCCACGCACTTCTTCACGCGCTCATGGGAGGGTGGGATCTATAGCTTCGAGACCACCCCCGAGCGATTTGCGAATACGGACCTCAGTGCCCACACGCCGATCAAGAACCTCTACCTCACGGGTTCGGATGTCATCTCACCCGGGGTCGCAGGCGCGTTGGTCGCGGGTGTTCTCACCGCGGCGGCGATCGATCCACGCGTCGCGCTCAAGCTCGCCTGACGCGAGATCTAGGCTCGGGCCGATGGCCCCAACTTGCCCGCCGCCCAGACCGCCAGCGTCTCGCGACGGATCTTCGCGTTGTGACGCACGTCGACCGGGAACGCGGGGTGAAAGAGGACCTCGCGAATCGATTCGGTGAGCGGAGAGCTCGCGCCGAGCTCGAGCAACTCAGCGCGGAGCGAAGCTTCGTCCGAGGCGTTCTTCGGCGCTTCGTTCGGCTCACACTCGACGCAGATCACCGGTCGCTGCGAGCCTCGCGGCCCCACCCCGACGAGCGCGCTTCGGTACACCCGCTCGTGTCGGTTGAAGATGCCCTCGCAGGGGATGGTGAACATGCGCCCCGATGAGGTCTCCACGCAGTGTGATTTGCGGCCGCAGAACCACAGGCGCCCCTCCGCATCGAGGTAGCCCACGTCGCCCATGCGGTGCCAGATCGAGACTCCGTCCGCGATCTTGCTGCGCCGCGTATCCTCGGGCCGCCCATAGTACGCCTGCGTGGTGGTCGGCCCGCGCACGATGATCTCGCCAACCTCACCGGTGGGGACCGGCTCGGCCTGCTCGATGGAGCCGATGGGCTCGTCGCTCAGCCGGATGATGCGGACGTCGTTCACAGCGAGCGGCGTGCCCACGCAGGAGCCCTCACCGCGGCTCATCGCCTCGGCCGGACCCGCGAGCAACTCACGTCCGCGGGTCTTGGAGACCGGCAGCGCCTCCGTAGCTCCATACGGGATGAAGACGTCGCCGTTCGGGAGCAGCGACTCGAAGTCGTAGAGAAGCTTGGGAGGCACCGGCGCCCCCGCCATGATGATGCGCCGAAGACCCGGCAGGGTCTGCTTCGTCTCGATGAGATGACGGCCGATGGTCTTCCAGAACGCGGGTGATCCGAAGGAGTAGGTCACCCCGTAGTCCTCGATGGCGGCCAGAATCTTCACCGGGTCGGCCTTCGCCGGTCGTGTGAAGTCCATCTCGGGAATCACGCAGGTGACCCCGAGCGCGCAGGAGAACAAGGCGAACAGCGGGAACGCGGGGAGATCGACCTCGCCCGCCTCGATGCCCCACTCCGAGCCGATGAGCCGCGTCTGCGCGTCAAAGATGCCGTGGGTGTACTCGACGCCCTTGGCAGGACCGGTGCTGCCGCTGGTGAACAGGATGGCCGCGAGTTCTCCGGCGCGCGTGGGTGCGAGCTCGAGCGGCGAAGCGTCCTGGTGTTTGAGTGCGTCCGAGGAGAGCCCGCCCCAAAAGAGGCGCGGACCGACCGTGACCTTGATCTTCACGCTGTCGAAGGCGCGCGGATAGAGCAGGCGAGCGACGTGCGCGATCGGGATGCCAATGAAGGCCTCCGGCTTTGCCTCCTGGACCGCGGAGAGAAAGCCCGCCTTGCCGAGGCCGGGGTCGATCATCACCGGCACCGCCCCCACCTTGAACAAGGCGAAGGTCAGCGCAAAAAAGTCGGGCGATGGCTTCACCATCAAGAGGACCTTGGTCCCGCGAACAATCCCGTTCTCGATGAGCCCGCGAGCGTAGCGGTTACACAGCTCGTCGAGTTGTCTGAAGTTGAGCGCCGCCTTGGGTTCTGGTTTGACGCCGGCGGTGCGCCGAGCGCCGGGCATGATGATCGCGGCCTGCTCCGGGACCTTCTTCGCCAGCTCCGGGATGTACCAGGCGATGTTGACCTCGCGCTCGGGTGACCAGAGGTCCACGGAAGGCACTGCGGGCTCCGTGACGACCGCGTCCACCGACAAGCTCACAGCACCCCCAAGAACTTGCGCATCCAAGGGACGATGCGCTCGTGAGCATCCTCGACCACGTAGTGCCCCGCGTCCGCGACCTCGTGCACCTCCGCATTCGGGAATCGGCGCTGCCACTCCTCGAGAAACTCGTGATTGAAGCAGAAGTCGCGAGCGCCCCACACGATGAGCATGGGTTTGTCTTTGAGGACCTCGAGCTTGACGGCGATCTCTTCCAAGGTCTGCCGTGAGCGATGACCGCGGCTCATCGGGATGTCCTGCACGAAGCGAAGGGTCGCGATGCGATGGTCCCAGCTGTCGTAGGGCGCGAGATAGCCCGCCTTCACCTCTTTGGTGAGTCGATCACGATGAAACACCGCCCGCACCAGAGCCGCCCGGGCAAAGGCGTTGAGTCCCTGGATCATCAGCGCGCCGAGCCCCGGGATTCGGCAGAGGTCGATCGAAAACGGGATGCGGTCCGACGGGAATGCGGCGCTGTTGAACACCACCAGGCGCTCGATGCGCTTTGGGTGGCGGGTCGCGTAGCCCATACCGATGGCGCCGCCCCAGTCGTGAACCACCAGGTTGATCTCGCTGAGACCAAGATGACGCACCAGGGTCTCGACGTTCTCTACGTGGTGCTCGAGCGTGTACTCGAAGTCGGCCGGCTTGTCGGAGAGGCCGCAGCCGAGGTGGTCGGGCACAACCACCCGAAAGCGGTTCGAGAGCCCGTGGACGAGCTCGCGAAAGTAGAACGACCAAGTGGGGTTGCCGTGCAGCATGAGGAGGACCGGCGCATTGCGGTCGCCCTCATCGAGGTAGTGCATCACCCCGCCCTTCACCCGCACGAAGTGCGATGCGAAAGGGTACTGCGCGCGGAAGGGCTCTACGTCCACACGAACGTTCGGGAAGAAGCCCGAAGTTGTTGCGCTCACCATTTCACCCTCATCATCGCGGCCGAAAGACCGCTGCCGATCCCGAGCAGCGCCACGCTCTGCCCCTTCTCGAGGAAACCGGTCTCCCCGGCCTTGGCGAGTGTGATCGGGAGCGAGACCGAGCCCACGTTGCCGAGCTCCGGATACGTATAGAAGCCGCTCGCCTCGTCGAGGCCGAGCGCCTCGTAAAGCGCGCGCGTGTGAGCGCGGCCCACCTGATGCGTGATCGTTCGGTCGGGCATCTGGGCCTGAAATCGAAAACGCGGCGCGAACTCACTCCACAGCGACTTCGCGAGGCTGATGCCCGCGTGCAGCAGCGCCTCGGCGTCGGTCTCCATGAAGAGCTCGCTGGCCGAACCCACCCCGGTGTCCTTGAGGCCCAAGGAGCCTCCGCGACAGAGTTCGTTGTGCTCGGTGGCGCTCCGCATGACCCCGCCCATGAAGCGCGGAGCCTCGGGGGCCAGGGAGCGATGCGCGAGCAACACCGCGGCCCCGCCCGAGCCGATGGTGAGCGAAGCGAAGTCGGCCTTGATGCTTTTTCGCGTGAGCTCCGGCGAAGCGAGCAGGCGCTCGATGGTGGCATCGACCAAGCCTTGGCCGTTCTCTCCCGCCACGATGAGCGCGGACTCGATGGCCCCGGTCTCGATGAGGGGCGCCGCCATCATCATCGCAGATGCCACGCCCAGGCACGCGTTGGACAGATCGAAGAAGGCCGCGTCTTCGGGCAATTCGAGCGCGCGGTGAACGACCGAAGCGGTGGCCGGCTCGAGGAAGTCTCGGCAGACGCTGGCGTGAATGAGCAGCCCGACCTTCGAGCGATCGAAACCCGCCAGCGCCTTGGTCCCCGCGCGCGTGGCGGCGAGCGAAGGCGGCGTGGGCTCGGGCCAGAACCGGCGCGCCTTGATGCCGCTCATGAGCTCGAGGCGCCCGGGCTGGAGTCCGAGCTTCTGATAGACGGGCGCCAAGCGGTCTTCGATCGCGGCGGAGCTGAGCACGCCCGGCGGCAGATCGTAGCCAAGGCCCGCGATGCTCACGTTCTGAAAGGCCTGCGGCTTCACGCGTTCACCTTCTTCACGAGCTCGCGGTCGAAGTAGTTCACACCCATGCCGGCGTCGATCACGAGGTTCTGGGCGTTGATGCCAGACGACCGCGGGGAGAGCAGGAACGCGGCGGCGTTCGCGACCTCGCGGGTCTCGAGGCCACGTTTGCGCAAGGTGGCCTTCTCGGCGTAAAGCCAGGAGTCCACGTAGCCCGGAATGCCGGCAGACGCGCTGGTCTTGAGAAGACCGGGAGCGACGGAGTTCACACGCACCCCGCGTTCGGCGAGCGCCTTGGCCAAGAAGACCACACTCGACTCGAGCGCCGCTTTGACCGGCGCCATGAAGCCGTAGTTTTCGGCCGCCATCCTGGTGGTGGAGATGGAGATGGTCACGAGCGAGGCCCCGTCCGCCAAGATCGGCTTCATCACCCCCGTGATCTCGATGAACGAGTGGCAAGAGACCTGCATCGCCTGCAGGAAGGCCTTTCGGCTCACCTGGTCGAAGGTCGTAAAGCCCTCGAAGTCGGCAAAGGCGATGGAGTGGAGGATGCCGTGCACCACATCGTGGCGAGCGCGCAGCGCCTCGAACAGCTTCGCGACCGCACCCTCGTGCTCCACGTCGCAGACATGGATCTCGGCCTCGGGCCGAAGCTTCCGCAAGCTCTCCGCGCGGGCCTCGGAGCGCACCGAGTAGATGAGCTTCGCCCCCTGCTCTTCGAGCACGCTCGCGACGTGAAAAGCCACGCTCTTCTTGTTGGCCACCCCAAAGACCAAGATGGTGCGCCCCTCGAGACCGAGGAAGAACGAACCTGCGAGGTCGGAGGCACCGCTCACCGTCTACGACTCCTTGGCCACGGTGACCGCGAAGCTCAAGCTCACTGCGATCTTCCCGTTCTTACGGACCTGACCGCTCATGAAGTGAACCCCCATGGCGGACTTGTCGTAGTCGGCGATGATCTCGATGACGTCACCCGGCACGATCATCTGCTTGAACTTGATGTCGTTCATGCGCGCGACCACGGGCACGCCGTCCATGGGGGCGCCGTTCTGGCGGCGCACCATCAGGTAGCAGCCGGCCTGCATGATGGCCTCGCAGAGCAGGACGCCCGGCATCACGGGCTTCTTCGGATAGTGCCCAAGGAACTGCGGTTCATCGGCGCGGATGGTCCGACGAGCGATGACCCGAGTGTCGGTGGCATCCACGATCTCGTCGAGAAACAGGAAGGGGGCGCGATGGGGAATCGCGTCCTCGATGGAGAGCATGTTCATCACAATCCTCCTGCCACGCGCAGCACAGAGCCGGTGACGTAGCTAGCCTCCTTGGAGGCGAGGTAGAGCACCGCGCTGGCGATCTCCGCCGTGGTGCCGAAGCGGCCGAGTGGAACCGAATCCATATAGGCCTTCTTGGTCTCTTCCGAAAGGTCCGAGAGCAAATCGGTGTCCACGAAGCCGGGCTGCACGCAGTTGACGGTGATGCGCCGCTTTGCGACTTCGCGCGCGAGCGATTTGGCAAACGCGATCTGTCCGGCCTTCGAGGCCGCGTAGTTGGCCTGCCCGGGCAAGCCCAGATCGGCGCTGGGCGAGGTGACGTTCACGATCCGCCCATACTTCGGACGCGACATGGCCTGCACCGCGTACTTGGACATGTAGAAGGTGCCGTCGAGGTTCACCTCGAGGACGCGCTTCCAGTCTTCGACCTTCATCATGCCCACGATGGCGTCCTTGCGGATGCCGGCGTTGTTCACGAGCACGTGCACGGGGTGCGAGAGGTCTTCGAAGAAGCGCTTCACCGCGTCGTGGTCGGAGACATCGAAGGCCACGAGCGTGAGCCGGTCCCCGGCCGAAAGCTCGCCCCGCATGCGCTCGGCGGCCTCGTGACTCGAGGTGTAGGTCGCGGTGACGTGGGCGCCGCGCGCGAGGAAGGCCTCCGTCAGCGCCCGGCCGATCCCGCGTGTTCCCCCGGTCACGATGACGTGTTGGTCGGTGAAGTCGAGCATGGGGCGGGACCGCGGAAGGCGCGGTCGCTGGGGCGTAACATGGGGGAGCCAGCTTTTCGAGTTGGATCCAGCTCAGGGTGAACCCGAGCGCTGGGCTGCCGGGCTGGCTGATACACTTGTCGAGTGAAACCAGCCGCTGCGTGGGCCGTGGCATGGGCAAGCTGCGTCGGCTGCAGTGGCGGCGAGCGCTATTTGTTCCTCGAGGCCGCCTGGGCCGAGGACAGCACCGTGGTGGTCGTGGCCTTGGGCTCGGACGGCCGACCGGACCAAGCGAGGTCGCCCAGCGTCATCTCGGGTGAGGCCCGCTTCGTATTCGATCAGGACGGCTCCGCCTCCGTGGATCGAGTGGTGTTCCTCGAGTTCTTGGCCGGCTCGAGAGCCGCACTCGGCATCGCACGGTGCGGGGTCGCAATGCTTGGTGCGGAGTCGCGTCTGCCCTCGCCCATCCATAGCTTCCATCTCCAGACCGGCGACGACGCACCGAAGCTGGTCGAGACGCCCCTCGCGTGGGGCGACCACGGCCCGCGCTTCGCCGATTGCACGCCCACCGCGTGCGATTCGGTCACGGTGAGTTCGGGCTCTCTGGTCGAGCACGCGACCTGGCGCATCCAAGGGATCACTCGCGTCCACGAGACTCGAGTTCTCGTGCGACTGTCCCACTCGAGCACAATCGGTCCGGGTCTGCTCCTCTTGGTGGAACGTCCCGACGAGGTCGTTCGCGCGATCGAAGGCCCAGTTCAGATGAGCGGGGCCGTTCGGATCGGCGATGCACTCCTGCTCACCGCGCAGGACGGCGCGCTCTATCGCAGCGATCTCGAGCTCAGCGAGCTCATCCCGACCGGGACGGTGTCACCCAATCTCGGTCTCAGCCTCGAGCTCGACGGCCGCTCGGCCATCGGCTTCACCTACCACCACTCGGCCACGTATCGAGTCCATGGCGACGGCCGTGCGGGTCCGGCTCCCCTCGAGTTCCGGCACGCTCTCCATGAGCTGGTGTTCGGCCCGGATGGACGAGCGGCGGGGATCAGAACGGGTGAGAAGGCCGAGGTTCGCGACAACGCAGTAGCCGTCTTCGATGGTTCCAACTGGACGCGGATTCCGCTTCCCCGGGAAGCGGACGGCGCGGAGGACGTGGTCTTCGAAGGCTCCGAACTCATCGTGGCGGGGCAAAAGGCGGTGTTCGAGCTGGGGAGCTCCGGGAGCCTGCAGCAGCTCGAACAGGTGCCCGGTCCCATTGGCCGAAACTTCTCGAGCCTCGCGAGGCTGGGACAGGGCTATGTGCTCGGCGGACACACCGGCCTGCTTCAGCGCTTCGACCGAACCTCGTTCTGCACGCTGCCTTCGGGCAACAACGAGTCCATCGATTCGCTGATCGCGATGTCTCCGAGTACGATCGTAGGGGGCTGGAAGTTTAGCCGAACCGAGACCCCGCAACTCATCTGGGTCGACGACGCCCTGCCGAACGACCCGTAGCGGCCCACCGGGCACAAAAGACGCACTTCAGTCAAAATTTCAGGAGCTTCGCCCTCCCCCCACCAGCGCTTGAGAACGGGACCGCATGCGTAGTAGCTTGCGCGCGATGCGAACTCTCAATCCCGCTCTCCTCGCTCTCCCCCTCGTACTCACCACCGCCTGCGGAACCGGCGCCAAGATCACCGGCGACGTCGCCGGCTTTGGCTTCGAGCTCAGGACGGTCTTCGCCTGGCTCGACGCCACCGAGAGTGACCAAGAGGATGGACGCATCATCTTCACGACTCGCGATCGAAAGACCATGCGGGTGGTGCTCTCCGGCGCGAGCTTCGACCCCGAGAGCGACGTGCGGTTCTTGTCTGCAGGTGAGGTGTTCGACCTCGAGCGCGAGAACAGCATCAACGGGAGCATCACGTTCAACATCACCAACTTCGACGCCGTGACCGAAGGCTCGGTGCTGCACTCCCCGCGCGACGAGGAGATGGGCGAGGACCCGCGGCTCACCTCCGTGGGTCACCAATTCGCGTTCAAACGAGTCGAGGCTGACGCGGTGCTCCCGCCGGAGATCATCGGCTTTGGCTCAAAGGTCAGCTATCAGCTCACGATCACCAAGCTGGGCAAAGTACGCGGCGAGACTCTGTCGGGCACCCTCATCATCCGCGTCGAACGGGAAGAGAACGACCGCCAGGACGCCAAGACCGGCGAGATCACCGTCGAGTTCGACGCCTCCGTCATCGGCGAGGCCATCGCGGAGTGCAACAGCTCCGAGGGCCGCTCGTCGAGCTGCGAGCTGCTTCGACTCGGAACGCCGGCGCAGGGTTCGTCGGGCCTACTGAGCGCTTCGTAGGTGCCGGTCCACATCGTTGGACACGATGACCCCGTAGTTCGCCGCTCCGAGCCATCCGCTCATGATGATACCCACGCTCCCGGCATGAAAGAGGCCGGTGACCTCCTTGGGCATGTTCTTGCTCACCGCGAGCCCTTCGAACTTGGTGCCAAAGGAAGTGCCCGCCTTGTGCTGCGTGAAGAACTCGAAGGTCCGCGGCGTGGCCACCTCCACATGGTCGAGCTTGTCGCCGATGCCCGGTAGATAGCCTTCGAGCACCTCGATGCTCTCCCTCGCCATCTTCTCCTTCTCGAGCAGGTACTGCGCCTCGCTCAGGTTCGCCCAATCTTCCCAGCGGGAGTTGATGGACGCGACCACGCTGAACATCTCGGAGCCCGGCCGAACATCGGGGTAGTAGAACGAGAACGTTCGGCTCGTACACTCGAGCGCCACGAGCGCGTCCGAATCGAACTCTGGATGAGTGCTGGTGAAGAAGAGCTCACCGATGTTCGGGATGCTCTCCCCGCGCCGCAGCCCGAGATAGACCTGCGAGCTCGAGCTGTTCATCCGCACCTGCTTGGCCTCGCGGACGAACTCCGGGCGGCAGACCCCCGGCTCGAGCAGCTTCTCGACGGTGGTCACGAGGTTGGCGTTGGAGATGACCGCTTTCGCGCGCACCTCGCGGCCATTGACCAGCACGCCGGTGGCCCTGGGACCCTCCGGCCCGCGTTCGGCAAGGATCTGCTCCACCTGCGCGTGATTTCGCAGCTCCACCCCGTTCTTCTGAAGCTCCAGCTTCATCTTCTTGATCAGCTGGTCGGTTCCCCCCTGAAAGGTGAACACCCCCTTGGACATGAAGTTGGAGAACACGATCCCGTAGGTGATGGCGGGATCGTCCAAGGTGGAGCCGTTGGCGTACGCGATGGGCTCCATCAAGAGCCGCCAGACGTCCTTACGACCGGGGAAGAAGCGCTCGAAGAGCCCTCGGGTGGTGAGCGACTGGTCGTCGTAGAAGTTCATGCCGCGGGTGAAGTCGAAGAAGGCCTCCACCGTCGCCCGCTCGATGCCGAACTTCTCCACCAGGATACGTGTGAAGTCCGCGCGGTCGAACGTGGTCGAGAGACTAAACTCGGGGTTGTCGAAGCGAATCTCGCGGAGCTGGACGATCGAGTCGGCGATCTCCTGGGTCCAGTATTTGCGGCAGGTCTTCACCATGCCCTGCGGAAAGCCGTGAAGCGAGATGTCGAAGACGTGGCCGTGTTTGCGCTTGAACCACGTGGCTAGGCCGCCAAAGTTGTAGTGCTGCTCGAGGAGCAAGACCGAGTGTCCGGCCTTGGCGAGCACGTTCGCCGAGGTGAGCCCGGCGAGACCCGACCCGATGACGATGACATCGTAGGCTGATTTGATCCCCTTGAGGTGGTCCACGCCCCGGCGCTGGTCTTCGGCCTTGCGAGCCCGCAAACCGGCCGGCGTCGTCGGTGCCGGCGGTGACAGGATGGAGTCTTTGCCCGACATGCCCTTCACTCGACGGCGATCAGCTCGAGCTCCCGCACCTTGTCGCGCACTCGCAGCTCGACGATGTCGCCCACGTTCTTGCCGATGAGGCTCTGGCCGAGCGGAGAGGCCGGGGTGATGACGCGGATGATCTGTCCTTCGTGCTTCACCTTGACCCCACCGCCTTCGACGCCCACGAAGTAGATCTCGCGTTCCTCTCCGTCGTCCACGGTGACGAGGGCGCCGACATCCACCGGTCGCTTCGGACCAAAACGCACCACCGGCTGCGCGAGGAAGTTCGCGATGCTCGTCACGAGGGCCTCGGCGCGAGCGGTCTGCGCCCCGGCGAGATAGGACTGCTCGAGGCCGCGCGTGTCGTACTCGTTCTCGGGCTTGGCCTCCTCGTGGGTGGCGCCCTCGCGCGCGGCCGCCGCCGAGGCCTCGACCGTCTCGAGTTCGTCTTTGAGTACCTTCGTTATGCGCTCGATGATCTCGACCTTGTTCATGGCCTCACCCCGACCCCACCGTATTGGCGACCGCAACTCCAGAAAGCATGGCCCCTACGATGCCGAGCATGCCCTGGTCCGTACCTATCACGAACAGGTTCCCAAGGTCCGTTCGTCCGGTCTTTTGCTTGTGCGGGGACCCATAAATCGCGCCGTTGATGTGTCCGGTGTACTTGGTTACGGTCCGGGGGGTGAAGGCATCGGTATAGGTGACGTGAGGCCTGAAGTCACCGGCGACCCCCGCGGTCACCGACATCGACGCGCCCACCATGCGGGCCTTTTCGGCCTCGTATTCCTCCGCCCCCAGGCTGAACCAGCGCTGATTGTGCGCCAGGTGCGTCACCCGCAGGCGATGCTCCGCCAGAGGTGACTCATGAGCGAAGTTGTCCGGCACACAAATCACCGAGCTGTCGAGGTCGACGAGTCGGTCCTCGGGTGAGCGCCAAGTGAAGCGAGGGCCTCGGTTGTAGAAGGTGATGGCGGCGTCGAAGCCGAGTTCGCGCATCGGTCGTTTCAACACATGAATGGCCTCGGTGAAGGCGAGCTGGCCCTCGTGCTCACGAACTGCGTCCTTGGGTTGGTCGGAGCGAAGCCGCATCGTCTCGACCAAGCCGGCGCTCGAGAGCACCTGGCTTGCGGTGACCACCGCGCCATCATCGAGCTCGATCGCGGTGACCACACCGTCTCTGACGAGGAGTCGCGAGACGCCAGTGTTCCGCCGAAGCTCGCCCCCGGTCTCCGCGTAGCGGCGTACGAGGGCAAAGATGATGGTCTTCACCCCTTCGCGCGGCCGACAGAAGCCCTCTCGATAGATGCTGTTGAAGAGGATCTGAAACTGCTCGAAGTCGACGTCGTCTTCGTGAGCGCTGCCGTACCAAAGAAGCGGCGCGAGCAGCATCTCGCGGAGCAGGGGCTCTTTGATGTAGCCTTCGAGGCGATCGCGTGTGGACTCAAAGGGCACGTCTTGGTTCGCCTCCGGATAACCTTCGAGGTCACCCGCCAAGCGAAGAAAGCCATCCACCTCCGCCGGGAACTCGCGAGCGATCTCGCTGGCCAGGCGTTCGAGCCCGTTCTCGAACCGAAGCCGCACATCGCCAAAGATCACCTGTGAGTGACCCTGTTTTTCGAGCTGAAACAGCTCGGGCGAGAGCCTCAGCTGCCGATAGATGCGCTGCAGCGGCACACGAGGGCCCCGATAGCCGGGCTCGAGCCAATTGGTCATGGCGTGAAGGCCGGTGTCGAAGTGATGACCACCCTTCTTGTAGAACGAGTTGAGCCCACCCCAAACTGAGTGGCGCTCGAGGATGCAGACCTTCTTGCCAAAATGCGCGAGTCGGATGCCCGCCGCCAGCCCCGACATACCGGCGCCGATGATCGCGACGTCGAAGTGCGAGGATGAGCCCACGATTCCGAGCGAGCTCAGGCCGCAGCGGCTTCGAGCTTTGGTTTGAGGTAGCTCACGCAGCCATCGAGGGTGGCGAGCTGCATGTACTCGTCCTCGGGGACCTCGACCTTGTAGCGCTTCCGCAGCTCCATCACGATGTCGAGGAAGTCCATGGAGTCGAGGTCGAGCTGCTCGCGCAGTCGCACAGCCCCGTCGAGGTTCGAAGTGTCCTCATCCGGCGCGATGTCGTTGATGATGGCGATGACGATGTCTTTGACTTCCTGTTCGGTCATGGATGCTAATCCTCGCTTCACTCGAAGCGTTTTGCGATGACGGTCGAGTTGATGCCGAGCATCCCGAACGAGTTGTTCAGGATGGTCTTCACATCTCGCTTGGCCGGTCGGTTCAGGACCAGGCCGTCGATGGCGCACTCGGGGTCGAGCGCATCCACGTTGATGGATGCGTGCACCTGACCGTCCCAAAACGAGGGCAGGTTCCCGGCGAGCTCGAGGGCTCCGGCCGCGCCCATGGTGTGGCCGATGAAGCTCTTGGTGTTGTTGACAGAGACGCCCGGAGCGCCTTCGAACACGCTGCGGATCGCTCGACACTCCTGGATGTCGCCCATGGGGGTGGCGGTCGCGTGGGCGCTCACGAGGTCGATGTCGGTGGGCTGCAGCTTCGCGCGTTCGAGCGCGAGGCGCATGCAGGCCTTTTGACCCTCGGTGTCGGGGAGCACGAAGTCGGTGGCGTCGGAGGTCACGGCATAGCCGACGATCTCAGCCATGATGGTGGCGCCGCGCGCTGCCGCGTCTTCGAGGCGTTCGAGCGTGTAGAGGCAGCCGCCCTCGGAGACCACGATGCCGTTTCGCGCGGTGTCGAAGGGGCGCGAGGCCTTGCTCGGGTCGTCGTGCTCCGCGAGTGCCCCTTGGGCCTTGAAGCTCGCGAAGATGCCAAAGGTATGAATGGACTCGGACACCCCGCCGGCGATCGCGAGATCAACCTCGCCGAGGCGAAGCATCTGGGCCGCCTGGATGATGCCGAGGTTTCCGGCCGCACAAGCGGCGCCAATGCAGTAGTGGGGTCCGCGAATGCCCATGTTGAGGGTGATTTCGCCAGCTGGGTTGTTAGCGACGGTGCGCGGATTGTGGTGGTGCGACCAGTACTTGGTGTCGTTGCCAAACTCGGCGAGCTGCGCGATCTCGTTCTCGGTCTCGACGTTGCCGTGTTCGGTGGTGCCGACGTACACGCCCACTCTTCGTCCATCCACCTTGCTCCAGTCGAGCCCCGAACTCTTCACCGCTTCCTGGGCGCAGTAGATCGCGATGGAGCCGGCTCTGGTGCCTCGGCGTAGCTCCTTGCGCTTCTGATAGCGAAGCTCGTCGAAGTCGCAGACGCCGGCGAGGACCTGGCCCATGTGGCGAGTCTCGAATCGTCGGATCCCCGAGACCCCAGCCAGCAGGTTCTTCCGGAAGGTCTCGAGGTCGTTTCCGTTCGGCGAGGTGAGGCCGACGCCGGTGATGACCACTCGGGAGAGCGAAGGCATTCGCGGGCAGGTAGCACGTCTTTTCCCCGTCGGGGAACAGAGAAGCCAAGCCCGAGACAAAACCATGTATTTACAGTGTCTTAGACTGTACACCTCGGTGTTCTGGACCACGAAGCAGCGCCCTGCACGAGGAGGGCTGGCCGCGCGCCGATTCTCTGCCTATGCAGGACGCGGTGAGTTCGAAGCTGCCCCGAGCGGTCCGTAGAGCGTTGCGGACGGTCGCCGACGAAACGCGAGCCCCCGAGATGGCGCGCTACATGAAGTCGAACATGCCGTTCCTCGGGGTCATGAAGAACGACCGCGTTCGAGCCCTGAGGCCGGTCTTTGAGCAGCATCCCCTCGAGGACTTCGAGTCGTGGACACGTGCAGTGCTCGAGCTCTGGGACGGCGCGAAGTACCGGGAAGAGCGCTACGCGGCCCTCGATCTGTCGGGGCAGCCTCGCTACCGCAAGTTCCACTCAATCGATGCGCTAGCCATGTACGAGCACATCATCCTGACCGGCGCGTGGTGGGACTACGTCGATACCGCAGCGTCGGGCCGCTTCATCCACATCTTCGAGCGAGACGCCAAAGCGATGACCAAGCTCATGCGGAAGTGGTCGACCCGCCAAGACAGCTTCTGGATCCGGCGAGCCGCGATCCTCTCCCAGCTCAAGCGCAAGGAGGACACCGATCGCGACCTTCTGCGCGCATGCATCGAGAGCAACCTCGGCGACAAGGAGTTTTTCATCCGCAAGGCCATCGGCTGGGCGCTTCGCCAGCTCTCCTATGTCGACCCGAAGTGGGTTCGAGAGTTCATCCGAGCTCACGACGCGCAGATGAGCGGGCTCAGCAAGCGGGAGGCGCTGCGCGTGCTCCATCGCCGTCGCTGAGGCCCTCGGCGCTCTACGGACAGAGCTGGGTCACCGCCGCATTCGCTCGCAGCAGTTGGTTGTCACGCGTCATGTACAGCATCGACTCCGCATAGCCGCCGGTGTTGTACGTGGTCTGAAGCGCCACGTTATCGAGTGCGTTTCCGCCCACCACCGCCTGAATTGCCCAGTCGGTCCTTTGAACTGCGGTGATGTTGCCCCAACACCAGAGCGAGTGATCGGCCAACCGTGCGCAGGAGTTCAGGTACCCCATGTTGTACTCAACCACCCCCGTCAGCGGCACGTCGTTTGCCTGCACCACCTGCCGCGGCGTGAGCTTGCAATAGTTGATGCAGCCATCGTGATTGGCGGGGAGGGTGTGACCCCCGATGCCCACCTGCCCGCTGTTGTTGGAGCCCCAGCAGTAGACCGCGTCTGCGATGCGAACGCAGGTCGCGTCCGCCCCCGCCCCCAGCTGATCGACCGGTCCGGGCAGCGTGACCTGAACCGGATAGAGGCGCCCGACCTGGTCACCCTGCCCCAGCGGTCCGCCGATGTTGGCGGCCCAGCACCACAGCTCTCGATTCGTGGTGCCGTTTCGGATGACACACGCATGGCGAAGCCCAACACTCACCTCGAGCACGCCAGTGAGCGGGTTCGTGGCATCCGCCATGATCTGCGTCGCGGATGGTCGATGGCCGGCGACGCCATCGTTAAACAGCGTGCCGCCGCCGCCGCCGCTGGCGTCGGGCGAGCCCCAGCACCAGAGCGTACCGTCCAGCCGCACCGCGCAGGTGTTGGATGCGGCGTAGCCTCGCGAAGCGCCCCGGTTGATCTGGACGACGTCTGTGATGGGGAAGCCGGTCGAGTCCATCACCTGAGTCGCGATGAAGAGATCGGCGTTAGTGAGATTGGCGATGATCGAACCGTTGCCGAGCTGACCGCTGGCGTTCCCCCCGGCGGACGTCGGCCAGCACCAGACGGTGTTGTCGGTTTTGCGCGCGCAGCCATGCGCGTTGCCAGAGTAGATCTGCCTGACGTCCGCGAGTTCCGCCCCGCCGGCCACGGTGATGACGCGCCCCGGGCCGTTCCAATGCACCACCGTGCCGTTGGTGCGCAGGTAGTGGCTGCCCTCCAGACGCTCGATGCAGCTGCAGGACTCTCCCAGACAAACCTCTCCGTTGGCGCACGAGTTCGGCGCCACGGTACAGACGGCGGGTCCGGCATCGGGTACCTCGGCGTCGGACTCCGCCGCATCGGGCTCCGCCGCATCAGGCTCCGCCGCATCAGGCTCGGCCGCGTCGGGCTCCGCCGCATCAAGCTCCGCCGCGTCCGCGAATCCGGCATCCAACCGGCCAGCATCCCTCGAGGCAGCATCGAGAACTCGAGCGTCGGCCGCTCCGGCGTCCGACGTCCGCGCGTCGACCCGGATCGACCCATCTTGGACCTCGTTGTTCGAGCGATCGCAGCCGAGGAGCGCGACCATGGCGACCACCGCAGCGCGGCTCATCCATCCATGCATCGGCGGAGACTACCGCGATCGTGCTGGATGACAAAGGCGGATCGAGCGCATGGGCAACGCGAGCTCTCGGCCCCCTACGGAGGCACGACGTGGGTCACTGGGGTCCAGGGTATGTCGGATCTCGACACAGATCGGAACCGCCCCTCGAGATGATGGCGATGACACGCCGCTTCCGGTAGCACTGAGGAGTGCACGACGCGCGCTCCTCCTCGGCCGCAGCTCACCTGCGAGACATCCTGACGCTCATCTTCGAGCATCCACTCGAGGCGCCGGCGCTGGTCGTCTACGACGCTCGCTGCGAGCTGGCCCGTTTGCTCGAGCAAGCCTATCGGGCCGCGCTCCCGAACGGCCGGTTTGTGCCGTTCGACGAGAGCACCCCCGAGGCCGTGATGCTGGCCTTCGAACAACTCGAGCGGGGTGCACTCGTGGTCCTCGTCGAATCGTCGAGTTTTCGACTCGATGCGTTCCGGATTCGGGTCGAGCTCTTCAACCGAGGCATGAAGGTCATCGAACACCCGCACCTCGACGCAATGACCGGCCCCGAGATCGATCTCTACGTCGAATCCTTGGCCTACGACCCTGCGTACTACCGGACCCTCGGTGAAGCGCTGCGCGCCCGAATCGACGCCGCGCGAAGCGGCGAGGTCGACAGCGACGGAGTCACGCTGCGGTACGAATCAGCCTTCGAGCCGGCCAAGCTCAACACCGGCGACTACTCGAGTCTTCAGCACAAGGGCGGGCAGTTCCCTATCGGAGAGGTCTTCACCGAGGCGGTCGATCTGGAGCGCGTCAACGGCCGCGCGCGGATCTACGCTTTTGCGGACATCGACTTTCACCTCGATGTCCCAGCGGCTCCCATCGAGCTGGTCATCGAGCGAGGGCGTGTCACCGATGTCATCGGCTCGACCCCTGCATTCGACGAGGTCATCCATCAGATCACGAGCACAGAGGGCGAGGTCTGGGTGCGCGAGCTCGGCCTCGGCATGAACCGGGCGTTCTCGAGAGAGCGCCTCGTGAGCGACGTGGGCACCTACGAACGTGTGTGCGGGGTACATCTATCCATCGGCGGCAAGCACAACGTCTACAAGAAGGCCGGCTTCAGCCGCAAGGATCTACGAGCTCACGTGGATGTCTTCGTCGTGACGGACGAGGTGCGGCTGGACGATCGGGTGATCTACCGAGATGGGGCTTGGTGCCCTTGAAGCTCAGCCTTTGCGCACCATGGTCTGTTCGACCAGCTCCGCGATGTCGAGCACGCGCACGGTCTCTGCCTTGCCCTTCTCTTTCACGCCGTCGTCGATCATGGTCATGCAGAACGGACAGGCCACCGCAATGGTGTCCGCGCCGGTGGCGAGCGCCTGCTCGGTGCGAAGCACGTTGACGCGGCCGGTCCCGGGCTCCTCTTCCTTCCACATCTGACCACCACCAGCGCCGCAGCACAGAGCTGTACGCTTGCTGCGCTCCATCTCGACGACCTTGAGGTGCTTCTGCGCGGCGAGGGTCGCGCGGGGCGCGTCATACTCGTCGTTCCAGCGACCCAGATAACAGGGGTCATGGAAGGTGACGGTCTTCATCGCGTCTTCCTTCAGCGTCACCTTACCGCTCGCGAGGAGATCGCTGATGAGCTGCGAGTGATGAAGGACCTCGTAGTTGCCGCCAAACGCCGGGTACTCGTTCTTCAGGGTGTTGAGGCAGTGCGGGCACGCGGTGACGATCTTCTTCACGCCAAAGTCGTTGAGGGTGGTCACATTGGTCTGCGCCTGGGCGTCAAAGGCGTACTCGTTGCCGGTGCGCCTGAGCGGATCTCCGGTGCAGGACTCGTTGGTCCCGAGGATCGCGTAGCTGAGACCAGCCTCGTCCATGATCTTGGTGAAGCTCTTGACCGTCTTCTGCGCTCGGTTGTCGTAGCTGCCCGCGCAACCCACCCAGAATAGGTACTCGAACTTGCCCGCGTCTTCTTTGCTCTCCCAGAGCTCGAGCCCCATGCCCTCGGCCCAGTCGGCGCGCTTGTCGGCGCCGATGCCCCACGGGTTGTAGTTGTTCTCGATGTTCTTGAACATGCCGGTGAGCTCGTTCGAGACCGCACCCTCCATCATCGTGAGGTGACGACGCATGTCTATGATGGTGTCGACGTGGCCGATGAGCACCGGGCACGCGTCTACGCAAGCGCCGCAAGTGGTGCAGCCCCAGAGGACCTCGTGAGAGATCTGCCCCTCCTTGGCCTCAGCCTGCGTGGTGACGAAGAGCGGGAGCTTCTCGGCCGGGGCCTCCTCACCCTCGGCGAGGGCCTTCGACCTCACGAAGGAGAAGAGCCCGTGCTGGCTGATGAGCTCGCCGGCGTTGGCGTACATGTTGATCTTGAGGTCGTGAATGACCTTCTGTGGATGAAGCGCCTTCCCGGTGTTTCGCGCCGGACAGAAGAGATCGCAACGACCGCATTCGGTGCAGGCGTAGCTGTCGAGGAGCGCCTTCCAGGTGAAGTCGGTGACCTTGCCCACACCAAACTGCTCGGTGTTCTCGAAGTCGAGTCGGGTGAGCTCAGCCTTGTGCTTGTCCTTCACGGACAAGAAGATGTTCGGGATGGCGCCGAGCAGATGCTGGTGCTTCGACCACGGGATGTAGTTCAAGAAGAACAAGAGCACGAAGGCGTGTGACCACCAGAAGCCCTCGTACAGCCAAGAGCCGGCGAGGCCGGGGTCGACGCCGAGCGCCGCATACGCGCCGCGAGCGAGGCTGTTCGAGATCGGGAGCCAGGCCGCGTGACCACTCACATGCGGCTCGTGGCCGTGCAGGCCGCCACCGATGGCGCCGAAGTAGGTGAGCATCACGAGCGCGATCATGCTCAGCACGGCGAAGCCGTCTTTGGACTTGTAGGCGATGTGGCTTGGCTTGATGACGATGCGCCTAAAGAGCGCCGCGCCCACCGCGAAGAGCACGAGGAACGCCATGGTGTCCTCCCCCCGCAGGATGGTGGAGTAGAGCGTGTCGCCGAGGAAGCTCATCGAGAAGCGCGGAAACACCCCACGGAGCAGAAACTCGATGTGCCCCACGGTGATGATCATGAAGCCCCAGAAGAACAGCACGTGGTTCCAGCCGAACTTCTGGTCGACCACACGTTTCTGGAAGAAGACGAAGAAGATGACGTCGCCGATACGCTCGCCGAGGTTCGTGGTGAGACCTTCCTTGTGCTTGGCGAAGCTGAGCAGTCGAACGAGGCGCCATACCGAGAACACGAACCCGCCCATCGCCCCCAGAAAGAAGACGGCAAACAAGAACGGTTTGAGGGTTGCGTAGTCCATCGGCCCCCTGAATAGCGATGACCGAGGGCGCTGGCAACTGCGAGAAGCAGTTCAGTAGGTGTTATCGCTCTCGCACGAGGCGAAGCAGGAGCCGCTTCTGGGTCTCGAAGCCGAAGGCTTCCTCCCAGGCGTGTCCGGCCTCGACGAGGGCCTTCCGCCGGCCCTTGTCCCCGGCGAGCCTGAGCAGGGCACTCGCCATCGATTCCGCATCGCCAGGAGGCACCAGCTCGAGCTGGTTGTCGTCGAAGTAGACCCCGATCGCTGGGGTCCGCGCCGCGACCACCGGGATGCCGATCGAAAGGTACTCGAGGAGCTTGCTCGGCAGCTCACTGCGCTCGTTGTCCGCGCGATGAGGAACCACCGCCACGTGGGCATCGCGGATCCGCGTCGCGACTTCCTCGAGCGGTCTCCAGGTCCCATCCATGCGCAGGACTTCGTCCGAGAGGTCGAGAGACGAAGCGAGCTCACGAAGCTCGGGGACCGCCTCCCCGTCTCCGATGACGGTGAGCTGGAGTCGTGGATCCTCGCGCCGGGCCTTGGCGAAGGCTCGAATGGCCAAGTCGAGACCGTGCCGAGCGATCACCGCACCGTGATAGACGATGCGCAGGTGGTCCTGAATGCGGGGCTCCTTCTTGCGGAGCGGAAAGAGCTTCGGGTCCGCGGCGTCCATGAGGATGTGGAGCCGCCGGGGCGGGACCCCGCTGGCGAGGAGCTGATCGTACTGCAGACGATCCGCGGCGACGACGTCATCGACCGCGGAGAGAAGAGCCACTGACACCGGTTCGCGGGATGCGCAGGCGAGATCGAGGATGACTCGGGCCCCGGAGATCCGCGGCAGGAGCCCGCCCAGCGCGGTCAGCCCGTCGGACGCATGCAGGTACACGACATCGAAGGGGCTACGCGCATGCTCCAGGAAGAATCGAACGAACGCGGTGGGGAAGAAGCCGGCCGGCTTCTGGAGCGGGGCGGGGAGCTGGAGACCGTGGAGCCGCACGCCATCGAGCATCGGTCCGGGATCGAGCTCGCCCTCCTCGAGCGAGTACACATGCACACGGTCGCCGCGCGTAGCGAGGCACTCGGCGTGGCGGCGCACCCGAGCGTCAGAGCTGTACCGGGTGCAGGCGAGGATCGCGACCGAGAGAGCCACACACGCCCCATAACCGATGGGGCGCGCGGCGGCCAGCCTTCGCGGCCCTACAACGTGCGGATCGTCGGACGCCAGTAGAGACGGCGCAGCCGCAGCCGCTGTCCGCCCTCGGTCTGCACAATGGACGCGGTGGTCCGAGCGGCCGCGCCGGTGCGCGCAGACGTCTGGGTGAAGACCGCCTGCGAGCCCCGCAGGATGGTCGGCGAGGTCGGAATACCGGTGCCGATGTCTTTCGCGGCGGGGGCCCCGGTACCCGCGAAGGCATCGACGCAGGTCTGGTAGTTGAACGCCCGAAGGTAGGCATTGCCAGCGTTACAGGCGCTCGCGCCCACCCGATAGGTCGTAAACGCAACGACCCCCTTCGCCACGACCGCGGGGCTCACGACGTGCTCGTCGAGGTCCAGAGCGATGACGCCCGAGATACTTCCGCTGGTCGGACTGCACGAGTTGCTGGTCGTGGCGTCGTTGACGCCGCTGGCCTTTCGGAAGGTGCGGTCCACGACTTTGTAGAAGTAATTCTGACTGCTGTTCGGAGTCGTGAGGTTCTTGATGTTACCCGAACCGTAGGCGATCACGACGTTGTTGTTGGCGTCGAAGTAGGCCACCGGAGCCGCCCAGTACCGACGCGACGTGGCGGTGCTTGTGAGATCGAGCGAGCCCGCGCCCGAGGACAGATCGACCGCGGGTCCGAAGGTGGGGAAGCCGGCGGTCGACTGCACCGACACGCGAACCAAACGACCCCAGCGACTCACCGCATAGCAGTGTGAGATCCCGCCCTTGCCGGTGGCGTCCAGACACACCGGCGAGGTGGGGTAGTCTTCGCCGGCGTTCGCGGGAAGCGCCCGCGTCGCGAGTCCAAACCCCGGGCCGCCGTTGATGCCCGCCATGACGAGGCCCGCTGTGCCGTCTTCGCCGCCGGTCATCACCACTGCCACCTTGGGCTGTGTCCCCGTCGTGGGGAGCTGATAGATGGTCGGTTCGGACGAGGCGAAGTAGCCGGCGGGGAGTGTCCAGTCACGAAGCACGGTAGGGGCTTGCGGGTTGGTCACGTTCATCGCGATCAGGCCGCGATAGCCTTTGCCCTGCGCGCCCACGAGCACCGTCGCGTAGTCGCTCGCCGAGGGAGTCGCAGACGCTGCGAGCTGCACTTCACGCACCGCGATCTGACCGGTGGTCAGCGGAACCTTGACCAGGTTCGAATACGTGTAGTCGGGCGTGCTGGGCACCCAGGTGGGCCGGTAGCGCCAGTACTCTCGGCACGAGTCTGCGTCCGGAACGTACTGATACTGCAAGTTCACCCCAAAGCGGGGAGCGCCCGCGCTCTGCCTGCCGCCGTAGAAGGCATGCAGATAGCCGTTCGACCAGGTGTAGACGATGCGCTCTCGCGTCCGGTTGTTGGCGAGATAGGTGTTGAAGGCGGTGCTCGCGGCGCCCCCCGAGGGCAGCTCTCGAGGCGCATCGACGATCACCGGTCTCGTGCTGGTTCCGCCGTTCATGAAACCCAGGGTCAGCGGCGGATGGGTGTCGTAGACGTCATCGCCGTCGCGGTCGAGCGCGCCACCGGCCACTTCGTGCGCGCGGTAACGTACGTCTCCCGCGTAGTTGAGGAAGGCGCGACCCGTCGGGTCGAGCCCCCAGGGCAGGCCGAGCTTGTCCCGATGCGTAGCGACGTTGAGACCGAAGCCCGCGGCCACGGCCGATGAGGGCTGGTGCATGAGCCCGGTCTTGGCGATGCTCGCCCAGTCGGTTTCGCAGAAGGGCGCGCTCTCGAGCACCCCGTTGGCGTCCATGCGATGCAGCGAGATGCGCGACGGATGCGGAAGGTACTTGTCATCGGGCACACTCGCGTGATCGGCCGCCTTCTTGCGACCGAAGACGCTGAAGTTGTGAAACGCGACCCACGACTCGTAACGGTCCAGCCCCGGAGTGGCGCCGGTGTACGTGCCGTGCATGACTCGGTTCGTCACCTCCGCGAAGGCGATGCGCATCTCGGTCTGGCTGTTGGCGCGAAAGCGGTTCGGGATCGCGCCGTTGGAGAGGAAGCTCTGCATCGTGTTCGCAGCCCCAGCCGCCTCCGACGAAATATGAAACACGTACATGTTCGGCTGCGGGACCTCATCCGCGGACATATAGGTGCCAACCGCGGGAACGGTGATCCCGCTGACGGTGCCGCCGGTCAGGGCCTTCATCGCATGGGCTTGAACGGCGGTGTGGTTACCGTAGGTGCCGTCGGTGAAGAACATCGCGACGTTCTCGCGGCACCCTCCCGCGTTCAAGCGATTGTCGGGCTGAGCTCGGAGCGCGGCTCCGGTTCTACCGGACGTCTCATCGATGGACTCGCAGACACCCACGACCTGTCGGGCCTGCCAGGTGGCGGGCGGCAGCGTCAGCGGGAGGCCACACTCGGACATGATCGTGCCGCTCGAGAAACACGCCGGCGAGGTCGCGTCGCACGCGCAGGTGCCAAAGAACGGGCTTCCTGGCTGGCAGATGGAGTTTAGGAGTTGTCCGCCATTACACCAGCTCCCTCGGCCGCCGCTGAGGAAGCTGAGATCCCAGTACGCATCGGGGTCGACGAGGCACTGAGCGAGTGCGTTTCGCACCGCGGTGAGCTGTGTCTCCATGGGACCGCAGAATTCCTCGTCGATCATGTGGGCCGAGATGCCGCCGGGAGAAGAACTCCAGCGCGGCCACTGGTAGCCGCCGGTCGCGAGATTGGCTCCAAGAAGTGCTCCCGGATTGATCGAAGGCATGGGCGGGGCCGGCACCATCGTCATCGTGCAGGTCGTGGAGGTGGCGGAGGGTTGACCGGGGAGAGATAGACCGGTCGGGGGATTGGTATAGATGTTCTGAAGCGCGGCCGCGTCACCCGCACAGAGAGCGGTGGGCGTGAGGCAGTTCACCACCGCCGACCCGCCCGGATAGAGGTACTCCTTGGTCGGGCGGCCGATGCAGATGTGACTGGACAACCGGTCCGCGAGACCGGTGCCGGGCGCGAACACGTTGTCGTACGACTGTTCCTTGTCCGAGGCGATGGGTGCGCTTCGATCGACGACCCTCGCCGAACCGCAGCCTTTGTACGTGAAGCCACCCCAGACAAAGAGGTCCTTAAAGAGCGGAGCCACCTGCTTGAGGGATTCCTTCGCCACGTACCACCGTTCGCCGGCCGAGATACCAGCGCCTTCGTGACAGCCCGAACAACTCTCGTTGATGCGCATCGTGATCGACATATCGAAGCCGACGATCGCGTTTGGGTTCGCCTTCGTGTCGAGGGGGTTCCAGAGGTTCTGGGCCTGGGCGCTGGACGCGAGCAGGAGCGCGCCGAGGGTGACCGCCGACCCTGCGAGCAGCTGTAGATGATGATGACTTCTGCGTTTCATGTTCGTCTCCCCTAGTTCCCCGAGTGCGAGGCGGTGTGGGGCACCTGCAACCCCACCGCAACGCGCTCCTCCGAGCCGCTGCCGATGATTCCCGGCTGCGTCCGCACGCTCAGTAAGACCTCGGCCACGTATCCCAAGTTGGATTTGACGTCTTCGCCCGGTGGAGGTCGCGTTCGGCCCACGATGCGCAGGCCTACTCGCACGTCCACCTGGTCCTGTCCCGGGATCGGCACGTCGGGATAGAGCAACGGCCCGACGAAGTTCGGGTTCGCGGGATTGC
Organism: Deltaproteobacteria bacterium; assembly: GCA_011526105.1. Classification (GTDB taxonomy): domain Bacteria; phylum Myxococcota; class Kuafuiibacteriia; order Kuafuiibacteriales; family Kuafuiibacteriaceae; genus WYAZ01. The sequence goes on from WYAZ01000099.1 coordinate 56,844, forward strand.
TGAAGATGTCCCAGTTCTGCTCGCTGAGCGTCACCGGGTCGCGGGACCGAAGCTCGTTGATGGCTTGATCGAGCCCGTGCATCAGCGCTGAACTCACGGAAGCTTGGGCCCGCGCGGAGGCTCCCTGCTTGATGCGCTCACCCGTCTCACGAAGCACCACCATGCCCAGCGAGAGCATGGCGATGAGCAGCACCATCACCATCAGAAGCACGAAGCCCTTCTGCCCCTCTCGGGGTCTGTGGTTCCGCAGCGTGTTCATCTCACCATGGCTCCGCGGGCGTATCAGCCAGCATGTTCTGGTCGAAGAAGCGAAGGCTGAGGAGGACCTCACCGGTCGTGACTTGATGAAAGCGGTAGGCGCGGGAGATGCCGGGCAGCGGGGTTGCACGGTTCTCGAGCACCGGCAGATCCACGTCACTCGCGTCATCGACGCGACGACCCGAGCGGAGCTGCATGCTGAGTCGGATTTGGCGGACCTCGAACCAGTTCGCGTCATCGGCGCCCAGGGCGGTCTCGGCCTCGGCATCGACCGCCGGGTCGAAGGCCCAAGCCACCTCCATACCCCCGCCCCGGGTGAGGCCGGCCTCCGAGGAGAGCCGATAGGCGACCTGAAGGTCCATGACCCCGGGCGCGAGCCGCCGAAGATGGTTGGGGTCGGTGTTGATATAGACCGGCCCACCGAGCGCCTCCGGGAATTCGCCCCCGACACCGTCGAAGTCGCTGCGCCAAAGCGAGCCGTCGTCCGATACGAAGTAGGTGCTGACTCGCGCACACATGATCACGGCCCCCGGAGGGACGTCGAAGACGAGCGTCTCTCCGGCCAACGTCACCGGATCGCTGTTGGCGTTGATATGCATGAGCTGAGTGCGCCCAGCTCCATTCGAGGCGCTGCTGTCACTCAGATACGCCATCGAACAGGGCAAGCCGCCCACCGCACCATCGAGCAGGGCCCCAGGGAGGGCTGCGCTTCCTTGGGCGGCGAAGATGTCGGTGCGGAACGAGCGGTCGGGCGCGCTGTCGACCGCCACGATCTGCAGCACGTCGGACCCCGCCACGATGTTCTGGGAGCCGCCGCCCGGGTGATTGTCCACCCCCGAGACGGCGGGGATCGCGGGGAAGCCGCCGCCCGGAGTGATTCGCCGCAGCGTGCCCCAGACCGCGTGGCTCGCATCGACGCCGATGGCCCCGGTCGAGCCCTGACCCGCGGCCTTCAGCTCGGTCCGGATCTGATGACCGAGCACCCGGGCCTTGCCGACCATGTCACTCTCTTCCGCGCCTTGACCCGACTTCCTCACCGCGACGCGAGCCATCGCCGCGGCGACGGCGACCGCGAAGCTGCCCACCGCCATCGCGATCATGAGCTCGACCAGCGTGAAGCCGAGAAGGCGTTTGTGACTGCGCCGCGCCATCAGTAGAACTCTCCTCTGCTCGTCGCGCCTTCGCGCTCGGCGCAGACCTTCTTGACGACGAACTCCCTCACGTAGAGCCCAGCGATCCACTCGTTGCTCGGTACGCACTGGGCGCCCGGCGTGGCCCCGCCGAGCGCGGACGGATGGTTCCATTCACAGATCTGCACTCGAACATCGACCGATCGGGGTCCCAGCACCGCGGGCGCTGCGGGCGGCATCACCATGTACTGAACCCGCATGGGGAAGTTCGTCTGGAACTGCGAGGCTGCGGCGTCGAGCTGTCCGACGACGGTGATGGATCCGGCTGGCGCCACCGTCCAGGTGTTGAGGTTCGCGAGCCCCGGGTCGTCCTGGACACCGAGTGGAGTGTCATCGCAGGCCGCGTCGCGGATCTGGGCGCTGATGGCCGCGAGCACATCGAGCGAAGTGGACTGAAACTTCGCCCGCCGATTTGTCGTGCTGATGCCCGAGAGCAGAGAGAACAAGGAGGCGCTGCCTATCCCGAGGACCGCGACCGCCACCATCGTCTCGATCAAAGTCATGCCGAGCCGGCGCCGGCGAGCCTTTCGTGCACTCATAGGCCGTCCTCGGCGTCACAGGCCCCTTGGGCTGGATCGAAGGAGCGACAGAGCACACCGCTCGAGAGAACGCGGACTCCGTACTGCTCGTTGGCATCGTTCGGGTTCTGAAGCAGAGCGAACAACTCCGCAGGCTGCCCGGCGATGTCGACCAGCCGACCCGAAGGGGTGAAGGTCACGACCGGCGTGACCGAGGTGGGCGCCCCTTGCGCACGATGATGGGAGTCGTCGTCGAGGTTGAAAGTGTTGCAGGAGACCACAGACACCCCTGCCGCATCCTCGACCACCTGAGTGGGCATATTATAGGTGCCGGCGGCGAGGTCGAAGGTCATGAAGAGACCGTTGCCGCCGGTGTCACAGCTCGCGTCCACGGCCATGGCCGCAGTGCCAAAGCGGCCGGCGAGCGCGACGGCCAAGGCCCGGCTCATCTCGAGCCGGCTCTTCAGCAGGCTCCCCGCCGAATTCAAGTTGGCACGCTCCGCTGAGCGACTCATCGAACCCGCGGCGAGGGCCCCGAAGACGCCGATGATCGCCACGACGATCATGACCTCGATCAGCGTGAAACCAGAGCGTGAGGACCGAGCACGAACCACAGGCGCGGTGTTGCATCCGGTGTGCCCAGCGCCGATACTGGAGACTACTTGGATTCGCGAAGGAGATTGCGCGGCCTATGAAGATCGTTTCCATGGCGGCTACACCTCTGTCGGACAACGCGCAGGTGCTGATGTCGGCTATCAGACTCGTCTTGCCGACACTCATCGCAGCCCTCGCGCTCTCCGTGGTTGGATGCAAGCGCGCCCCGCCGCAGGCGAGCGAGAAGTCCTGCGGGAGCTCAGCCGCAGCCTTCACCGCCTGCGTCGAAGATACGATGCGCGCGGCACAGAACTACGAGCTCGAGCTCGAGTACCAGGTGCAGCATAGCTTCCCGGCGGGCGCCCACGGAGCTTCGGGAAGCGGACCGACCACCGTGGTCCTCTCGAGGAGTGAGACGACGGTTCGACACCGCACGCCACTCGAGCTCGAGGTCCGTGCCGTCGTCACGGAGGAGCCGCTGTACGAAGGCAGTCCGAGCCAATCGCGCCAGCATGTGCTCGCAACTCAGAAGCTCATGCAGGGCTCCGTCACCCTCCTCGGGGCGGACGGTTCGGTGGCCTCGGAGGATCACGTCGTCGTGGACCGAGAGCGGCTCGCGCCAAAAGACCGCCCTTTCGATGCCGGTCTCGCTCTTCCCGGCACCGGCTTCATCCCCGGGTTCGAGTTCTTGGGCAGCACGAGGTACATCGTCGAGCGCTACACACCCCTGGGTACGCCTCGGGCCGTCGACCTCGACGGGGAGCGTTTGCTCGTTCTCGCGTTCCAACGAGAACCGCTCGAGTTCTTGAATGAGCTCTTTGAGAGGCAGCACGAAATGGTCGCTCAGCTCGTCGTGGCCCAGACACTCGTCGACGCCGACGGGGAGCAGATGCGGCCCGAGTTCGAGTCGATGCTGCGCCGGACGACCAGCGCGATGCGCTCGCTGCGTTCGGTGCAGATTTGGATCTCGGCGCAGGACTTTGCACCTCGCCGCATCGAGCTCGGGGCGGAACCGGAACACCCCACCCACATCCTCCGCGTCAAGCGCTGGGAGACGCGCCCGGTCTTCGGCCCCGGAACGTTTACCAAGACGAGCAGCGAAGCACGCGACCTGACGGAAGACCTCCTCGGCGCGCGCAAGGCCTACCAGCAAGCGTTTGCGGAGCATCCGGAGGTGGTCGGGCGAGTGCGAGCGCAACTCCTCGCGGCACTCAAAGAGGCGCCCCCGACCAAGCCGCCACCCGTGCGCTAGTGTCCCGTCCGAGAAGTTCGATCACGTTCCCGCGAAGTATCTTTCGTCGCTGGTCGGCGCGCTACGAAGGGAGTTGGGTCGCCCCCAATGACCGAGGAGCCCGAAAGGGCGGCCGTAGGCCGCGCGTCGGCCAGGGGACTAGAGCCGCTCGAACCCGGGTGGAACGGTCGCGTCGAACGAGGCCCGCTCGCGGAAGCCGTGAAACCAAGTCGCGAGCTCCGGCCGAGCATCACGCCACTCGTGTGGGTATCGGAAGTCGACGTACTCGATCGCGGTGGCGAGACAGAGCTCGGCCATACTCAGTGCTCCGCTCGCTCCGAACCGCCCTGCCCTCAGCTCATCCTCGATGAAGAGCAGCGCTCGAGAAATCCGTCGTTCCTCCTGCTCGATGGTCGCGCGTGAACGAAGACCCTCTTCGCGACGTGTCTCGAGGAGGCGCGTCACCGTCGCGTCGAGAATGCCATCCGCGAGCGCTTCGAAGCGCAAGACCTCGAACAGCGCCTCCGTCTCCCGCGGATACAGTCGAGGCTCGGCGAGCGTGTCGAGGTACCGGGTGATGACCGGCGAGTCGAACAGGGTCGATGCGTCCTCCCTGAGCAGCACCGGCACCTTCCCGAGCGGATTGTGTGCACGAACCGCGCTGTCTTTGGCGTGGGGGTCGACGACTTCAAACGGAAGATCGAGGCTCTTTTCGTGCGCGCAGATCCGTACTTTTCGAACATAAGGCGACGTCAGAGAGCCGAGGAGCTTCATGGCGTGAAAATCGAGCCGAGGTGGATGGGAGTCAAGGGAGGAACGTTCCCCCATTGCCGCCAATCCTCGCTTCCGCCATTCTCCCCCCCGTCGGTGTCCCGCCTCGACCGCTACGCCCTCTCCGAGGTGCTCGTCCCGTTCGGCTTCTCACTCCTCGCCACCACGCTCGTCGTCCTCCTCATCCAACTTCAAAGGCTCGCCAACGCCGCGCTCGGCCGCGGTCTCGAGTTCACAGACATCCTCGTTCTCTTCGGCGCCGCTCTCCCGCCCTTCTTTGTGCTCGTCATTCCGATCGCCTTCCTCCTCTCCGTGGTCATGGGACTGGGCCGGCTCTCATCGGACCGCGAGATGGACGCGCTCGCCGCCTCGGGCGCGGGCCCCTTTCGCATCGCCAGGGCGCCGCTCTTGGCGGGTGCATGCGTGAGCTTGCTCTCGCTCCCGATTGCCCACTTCGCGGAGCCCTACGGACTGTCGATGCTCTACGACCGACTCGTCGACGTCGCGATGCGCAACATCTCGGCCGCCCTTCGCCCCGGCGTCTTCAACGAAGACTTCCCCGGTGTTGCGCTCTTCGCGCACGACCGACGCCCGTCGGGCGAACTGCAGGACGTGCTCGTCTACGATCAGCGAGATGCCGATCGACCGGTTTTGCTCATCGCTGAGGCCGGCCTCCTGGCGCCGGTCGAGCGGCCAGGGAAGCCTCCATCGCTCGAGCTTCGACTCGAGCGAGGTGAGCTCCACCTGGGCGCCACGCGAACCAAAGATGCCTACGAGGTGTTGCGATTCGACTCCGCTCAGATCGGAATCGACCCCGGACGCGAGCTCAGAGAACGCACCCGCTTCGTCAACCTCGTGAGCCGCATGAGCTCCGGTGCCATGCACAAAGAGGCCGAGCGCCGCGGCCCGAACGATCTCCACGGGCGCCGGATCGAGAAAGCCTATTTTCGTCGCTTCGCGTTTCCGCTCATGGCGCTCGTCTTCGGCTTCATCGGCGCGGCGATCGTGCTGACGGGGCGCCCCGACTCGCGCGCGCGCAACGTCGTGCTCGCGCTCCTCGCGGTGGTGTTCTATTACGTTCTGGTCCGAGTGGGTGACTACTGGGTGGTCAAAGGGCCGAACTCGGCCGGTCTGGCGGCCTTTGGTCCAAACCTGGCGCTGCTGGTGTTGGGCGTCGTGTGGCTATCTCGTGCCGGACGGGCCCGATGAGAGCACCGTGGCTCGGCCGCTACGCGCGCGTCATCCTCATCACCACTTTCGTGCACATCTCTTTGGCCTGTCTGGTGGGCCTGCTCTTGTTCGCGGTGGTGGACTTCGTGGAGATCGGAAACCTCGCGAGGGCGAACGCGAGCACCGCCTCCATGCTCGAGCTCATCCTCTCGAACATGCCGGCCACCCTTCGCACCGTGCTGCCGGTGGCCACGCCCGTCGGGGGGGCGACCGCTCTGGGTGCGCTGCTTCGTCGAAGAGAGCTGGTGGCCTTCTTCGCCGCAGGCGCCTCGCCGTGGGCGTGCTGGAACCCTCTCATCGTTCTCGGGCTCTTGCTCGGCCTGGTCCACACACTGAACGTCGAGTTCCTCGTCTCATCGACGCGCGCCCGCGTCGTGGAGCTGAGGCACGAGCTCGGCCTCGGACGCTCCACGCAGGACGGGATGTCCGAACAGCGCACTTGGTTCAAGGGACGAGACCACCTCTTTAGAGTGGAGTCGGTGCTCGATGAGAACGGAACCCGACTCGCGCGCGTGCTGATCCTCTCCGTCAAGGACGGCGCGCTCGAACGACGTGTGGACGCCGCCTCCATCTTTCACGAGCCCGCGGGGTGGCGAGGCCAGGACGTCGTCATTCGACGATTCCGAGAAGGCCAGCTGTCGACGGTCCGCAGGGACGGGGCGCCGCTCGGAATCGAGGAGACCCCAGAAGACTTCGTCCGAGCCATCGCGGCCCCCAGCCGCCTTCGATACAACACGCTGAGAGCCACCACCGCAGCGCGCGCGCGCCTCGGACAGCCCGACGAGGTCCATCGGGTCGAGTTGCACCGCCGACACGGGGCTCCGTTCTTCCTGTTGGCTCTGCTCTTGGCCGCTGCCTCCGCCGCCCTCAGGCTGGGAAGGAACCAGAGCTTCGCCAAGACCCTGCTCGTCGGAGCGGCCATGGGTTTTGGCGGTTGGGTCGTCTGGGAAATCTCGGGGCTATTCGGGGTCACCCGCGCCCTCCCCCCTTCCTTTGCTCCGTACCTCCCCGTGCTCCTCGCGCTTGTTCTGGCATGTGGGCTGATCGCGGCGGTCCTCGGGCGCGGGATCACGGATCGCGCCCCAGGAATCCGCTTGACCCCCTTTTCCGGCTGACCTACGCCCGGCGCGAGATGGCGACCCTCCGCGACCTACGTAAGCGCCTGAAAGCGGTCAAGAATACGCAGAAGATCACGAAGGCCATGAAGATGGTCGCGGCCTCCAAGCTGAAGAAAGCTCAGGAGGCGATCCTCGCCGCCCGTCCTTACGCGATCCAGATGCAGGAGGTCCTGCAGCACATCATGGCCCACGCCGAAGACCTCGGCGCGCACCCGCTCATGGCAGCGCGCGAGCCGAAACGAATCGAGGTCGTGGTGCTCACCTCCGACCGCGGCCTCTGCGGTTCTTTCAACAGCAGCATCACTCGGTTCGGCGAGACTTACATCCGGGAGCACAAGGGGCACTACGAGTCGATCCGCCTGTCCTCCATCGGCCGAAAGGGTCGAGATCACTTCCGGCGAAAGGGCTTCGAGGTGTTCGCCGACTATCAAGGCATCTCCTCCAATCCCAGGTTCGAGGAGGCCGACGAGATCGCACACGACCTCGCCGAGCGCTTCGAGGCCGGAGAGGTCGATGCGATCTACCTGCTCTACAACGAGTTCAAGAGCGCCATCTCCCAGAAGGTCGTGCTGCATCAGCTCCTGCCCATCGTCAACCTCGAGGGCTGGGAAGACAACCCGCGCGTGCGAGTCGGCGAGCTCGCCACGTACTCCTCCAGCACCCGCGCCAAGACCGAGCATCAATCCGAGCTCGAGGTAGAGCTTCCGCCCGAGGAATCTGGATCGCGGCCGGAGAGCAAGGCGCTCGAGCTCCAGCCGGAGGGCTTCGAACACCTCTACGAGCCGAGCCGCAGCGAGGTCCTGGACACCCTCCTGCCCCAGCATCTCGCGGTGCAGCTCTACCGCGCCGTCCTCGAGTCCACCGCCGCCGAACACGGCGCTCGCATGAGCGCGATGGACGCCGCCTCGCGCAACGCCAAGCAAATGATCGAGACCCTCACACTGCGCATGAACCGCGCGCGTCAGGCCGCCATCACCACCGAGCTCATGGAGATCATCGGCGGCGCCGAGGCCCTCAAGGCCTAGGCCGCCCTCGCGGTTCATGCAAACGCCGCGGTCGATCCATCTGCTCGGCATCTGCGGCACCGGCATGGGGAGCTTCGCCGGACTCTTGAAGGCCGCCGGCCACCACGTCCGCGGCAGCGACGACAACGTCTACCCGCCCATGTCCGAGAAGCTCGAGGCGTGGGGCATCGAGGTCAAGAAGGGCTATCGCGCCGAGAACCTCGATCCCGCGCCGGACCTCGTCATCATTGGCAACGTCATCCGGCGCACCAATCCGGAGGCGCAAGCGGTCGTCGAGCGGGGCCTCGAGTACACGTCGTTTCCGAAGGCGCTCGGCGAGCTCTTTCTTCAGCACACACACAGCGTCGTGGTCGCCGGCACCCACGGAAAGACCACCACCACCAGCCTGCTCGCCTGGATGTTGAGCTCGGCGGGGCGTGATCCGGGCCTCCTCGTGGGCGGGGTACCAGGCAACTTCGGTGAAGGCTTCCGCGTCGGCGGCGGCGAGCACTTCGTCGTCGAAGGCGACGAGTACGACACCGCGTACTTCGACAAGGTGCCGAAGTTCATCCACTACCACCCGCGAACCGCCATCATCACCTCCATCGAGTTCGACCACGCTGACATCTACGAGAGCGTGGAGCGCATCGAGTCGGAGTTCGATCGGCTCGTAGCCTTGTTGCCAGGAAATGGCTTGCTCATCGCCTGCGCGAGCGACGAGCGCGTCTTGCGGTGCGCAGGAAAGGCGCGTTGCCAGGTCGTCACGTACACCGCACGGCCGGAGATCGATGCTGATCTCCGCGCCGAGGGCATCCGCGTCTCAGAACGGGGCACCGAGTTCGAGGTCGTGACGAAAGACGGCGCGAGACGGACCTTTGCTCTACCCCTCGCCGGGCTCCACAACGTCGAGAACGCCCTGGCGGCGATCGCGTTCGCGGATCACGCCGGACTCTCACGGGAAGAGATCACACGCGGGCTCGAGAGTTTCCTGGGTGTCGCACGCAGACAGACGGTGCGCGCCGAGGTCTCCGGGGTGCGCATCATCGACGACTTCGCCCACCATCCGACCGCGGTGAAGGAGACGGTCACGGCGGTCCGGCTTCGATACCCCACGGGCCGGCTCTTTTCGGTCTTCGAACCTCGAAGCGCCACGAGCTCGCGCGCCTACTTCCAGGCGCAGTACACTCAGTCCTTCGAGGGTGCGAGCTCCGTGATCATCGCCGAAGTGGGACGGCCCGAGATCGCGGCCGAGGAGCGCCTCGACATCGATCGCTTGGCGAAGGACCTGAATCTGCCCGAGCGCCCCGCCATCGCCATCCGGAACGTCGAACAGATCGTGGAACACCTCCGCCACGAGGCTCGCCCTGGCGACACGATCTTGATCATGAGCAACGGGGCCTTCGGCGGCATCTACGGCAAGCTCGAGCAGGCCCTCGCACAACCGGCCTGAGAGACCCAGCCGGGCGATGGTTCACCAGGCCTTGGGGTTCTTCACGTACCAGTCGATGGTCTTCTGGATGCCGTCCGCAAACTTCACCGCCGGATCGTAGCCGATCAGGTCCTTCGCTCGATCGATGTCCGCGAGCGAGTGCTTCACGTCACCCATGCGTTCAGGCTCGTACTTGGGTGTGATCTTCTTCCCGAGGATCTCGCCGATCACCGAGGCGAGCTCGTTGAGGTCGATGCGCTCTCCGCACGCGATGTTCATGACCTGCCCCGCGGAGCGCTTGTCGGCCGTAGCCGCCTTGATGTTCGCTTGAACCACGTTGTCGATGTACGTGAAGTCGCGCGACTGCTTGCCGTCTCCGAAGATCGTGGGGGCCTCGCCTTTTAGGAGCATGGTGATGAACTTGGGGATGACCGCAGAGTAGAAGCTCGTGGGGTCCTGCCGCGGACCGAAGATGTTGAAGTAGCGAAGCGCCACCGTCTCGAGCCCGTAGGTCTCGTAGAAGATCTTCATGTAGAGCTCCCCCGCGTACTTCTGAAGCGCATACGGAGAGAGGGGCGAAGGGGCCATGCTTTCGATCTTGGGGAGCGTCTCGGTGTTGCCGTACGCGGACGAGGACGCCGCGAAGACCACCCGCTTCACCCCCGCGTCACGCGCCGCGACCAGGATGTTGACGGTGCCAGTGATGTTGGCTTCGTTCGACTCGACCGGGAGCTCAATCGACTTGGGCACCGAGGGCAAGGCACCCTGGTGAAGCACGTAGTCCGTGCCCTCGACCGCCTTTTGACAGGTGTCGAGCTGGGTCAGCGAGCCGGTGATGACTTCGATCCGGTCCTGAAAGGCGGCGAGGTTCTCCTTCCGGCCGGTGGAGAAATTGTCGAGAACCCGTACTCGATGCCCTTGTGCGAGCAACGCCTCCACGAGGTTCGACCCGATGAAACCGGCCCCGCCGGTGACCAAATAGAATGCCATGGGCCCGACTTCTAACAGACCCGACGGGCTGCTGCTATCATGCCCGCCCGTGGTCGATATTCAGCAGAAGAGAAAGCCCTGGTGGCACCGTTCCGGAACCGTGATTGCGGGGGATGGGACGCCCTTGGCCTTCGCCGCCGGCGGTGAGGCCGACGCACGAGCCATCGTCTGCTGCAACGGAGTGGGCGTCTCGACCTTCTTCTGGGACTACGTGGGGGAGTACTTCTCTTCGACGCACCAGGTTGTGGTCTGGGACTATCGTGGCCACGGCGCCTCCGGTCGTCCGCGGGACCCAGCCGGGATCAGCATCGGAGACGTCGCCGAGGATCTCGCCCGAGTCATGGATGCGAACCACATCGAGCGAGCGGTGTTGCTTGGGCACTCGATGGGCTGCCAAGTCATCCTCGAGTTCTGCCACCTGTTCCCCGACCGGGTGATCGGTCTCGTCCCCATGCTCGGCGCCTACGGCAACCCGGCGGACACGTTCCTGGACCCAAGAGTGGGTCGCTTCCTCGTGAATTCGGCCTACGAGCTCGGCACTCGGGTGCCGCAGCTCATCAGCGTCGCGGCGAAGCTCGCGCTTCACAGTCGAATCGCGTGGCCCTTCGCTCGCCTCACTGGGCTCGTCCACCCGGACCTGTGTCGCAAGAGCGACATGGAGCCCTACTTGGACCACCTGGCGCTGCTCGACTTTCGAGTCTTCGTCGAGCTCGTTCGCGCCGCCTCGGAACACGACGCCGGTCCCTACCTCGGCGAGATCCGCGCCCCGACCCTCGTCGTCGCCGGCGAACGTGACCTCTTCACCCCGCGCCACCTCTCCCTCGAGATGGCCTCGCGCATCTACAACGCCGAGCTCCTCGAGATCCCGCGGGGCTCGCACGCAGCCCTCATCGAGCAGCCCGAGCTCATCAACCTTCGCCTCGAGAAGTACCTGACGACCCGAGTCGCCGCCTTCGAACGTGCGAGCCTCTCGAGCCGCACCGTTCCCCCGCCCCCACCAAACTCCTCCTTTTAGATTCACTCCGACCGTCGCCGGCAGAGAGGAACACGATGCCCGCGGGGCGCTGAAGCCCTAAGTCTCGAGGCAGAAACCACGGTCTGACCCAGTTCGCACGCCGGAAACACTCCGAATGTCCCGCGGCCTCTGGTATGGGAAGGCGAGCGACCAAGATGGTTTCCTCACGCCACGTGTTGCCCGGCATGAACCTGCTCGCGGATATTCCCATGGACCGGGTCCTCGTTCTCGGGCAGGGGCTCCCGCCCGAGCTTCGAGGCCGTCTCGAACAGCTCTTGCCAGGTGCCCGCACCCTCTCGCTGGAGCCCGATAGCTGGCGGGAGGGCCCGAGCGGCTCCATCGCGGCGACCAAGGCCGTCCGAGCGACCTCCTGCGATGCCGTGGTCGTGGCTCAAGACTACCGAAAGCTCAAGGCCCTCGCGCTCCTCAGCGGGGCCTCGAAGCACCTCGTGTTTCGGCGCGGGCGCATAGAGGCGTTCGGCCCCAGCGAGCTGCTCTGGCAGCAGGCCCGTGCGTTGGAGGAGCAGCTCCTCGGCGGCGCGGCCACTCGGGGCGTGAGGCAAGCGCGTCGAGAGCTCCGACGCGTGTTGTACGACGTGGCCTTCGCCAACCAGCATGGCCGGGGTAATGACTACGGCTTCATCGAGAGTCGGCTTGCGGACTTGCCCGCTGATTGGCAACGGGTGCGCGCCTCCGTCGTCATTCCCGTCTACAATCGGCGGTCGATCTTGGACAAGACGTTGGCCGCGCTGTGCCAGCAAAGCTACCCGCGAACGCTGTTCGAGGTCATCGTCGCCGATGATGGCAGCTCTGATCATCCCGAGGAGGTCATTCGGTCCTACGAGGGGAGCTTGGACATCCGCTGGGTGGCGCAAGAAGACCTCGGATTTCGAGCCGCGGCGGCGCGCAATCTCGGAATTACGGATGCACGAGGTGAGGTCATCGTGCTTCTCGACTGCGACATGCTCCCGGCCCCAGAGCTGCTCGAGCGGATGCTCAAGTGGTTTCATGCGTACGACGGCCCATTGGTCGTGATCGGCGACCGTAAGTTCGTCCAGACGGATCACCTGTCGGCGGCCGAGATTCGCGCGGACTTCAACGCGGTGAGAAGGCTCCCCCCTCGTCCGGCCCCCACTGCGATTCAACTCGAAGCCGACGTCACGCTCGATTGGCGGCGCCCGATCTACGAGTCCTCTCGCATGCTCAGAGATCACCCGGCCGGGTACCGATCGGCCTGCTCTGGCAACGTGGCGTTCTGGCGACGGGACGCCGTCGAGGCCGGGCTGTTCGATGAAAGCTACGCTCGATGGGGAGGGGAGGACATCGAGTTTGCCTATCGACTCTACCGGCGCGGCGCATACTTCGTCCCGGAGCTCTCCGCAGCGGCCTACCACCAAGAGCATGATACGGCCCACGTCCGCGAGGAAGACCGCGAGGTCACCGCGCGTCTCACGAGAAGCAAGATACCGCATCTGCGTCGAACGGAGCCCGGCGAGACCCACGAAGCCCCGGTCTTCTCCGTGATTCTCGGTCTACCCGAGGCCGGAAGAAACGACGGCCTCGAGAACACCCTTCGGAGCCTCGACGCTCAGATCTTTCGGGACTTCGAGATCGTCTTCAGCTCGGACGAGAAGTCACAGCCACGCGTCGAAGAGCTCGCGGTCGGCTTCCCCGAGCTTCGATGCCGCTCGGCAGAGTCGCCAAGCATCCAACACGCGCTGAACGCCACACGGGGGGAGTTCGCGCTCGTTCTTGGCCCCGACGCCACAATGAGACCAGAAGGGCTCGAGAAGCTCCTGGCCGCATTCAGGACGGACAAGAACGTTACGCTCGCTGCGAACCGAGCAGCGCTGCCTTGGCTCTCCGGGCCGGCCGCCAGTCTCTCGGCTCTCGCGCCCCAGAGTGCCGTGGCCGCATTTCGAATCCGGGACGGGTACAGAGCGGTCTTAGACGCCTCGAGTTCATTCCTCCACCACCTGGTGAGCCGAGGCTCGATCTACGACCTTGGGCGCGACGTGGAGGCCAGCCTGCCGGAGCGGTCGCACATCCCACTTCATTCGATTCCGCAGGTGCCCACCGGATGGCGCGGGGCCCTTCGGTCATTGGCGGAACGCCTCTAGGACTCCCATGGATGCTTCTGACACCCCCACGAAACGGGTCCTCTACGTCAACTTCGACTTCCCACCCATGAGCGGCCCGGGGATTTGGCGCGCCCTCGGATTTGCCAAGTACCTCCCCGAACACGGGTTCGCGCCTACGATCCTCTGTTCTGATCGCTCGCCTTCGCGCACTCGCTTCGACCCTTCGTTGCTCGAACAGATCCCACCGGAGACGACCGTGGTCCGAGTCAGCAGCGTCTTTCAGAACGAGCTCGCCGCACCCTTGGATCGGGCGGCGGATGCGCTGAAGCGCCCGCGCATCGCCAAGACCCTCCGTCGCCTCAAGTCCAGGCTCGTGCGCGAGTACCCAGATCAGCAAGCACACTGGGCGCTCAAGGTGGCGGCACGCGGCACGCTCCTCGCCACCCGAGCTCGCTTTCACGCTCTGGTCACCAGCGGCCCCCCACACATAGCCCACCTCGCCGGCCTGTCGATCAGCTCGGCATGCCGACTGCCATGGGTGATGGACTACCGCGATCTATGGACCGACGACCGCGTGCAGATCAAGCAATCCAGCTATCAGCAGTCTCTCTTCGAGCACGCCGAGGCGATGGCCATTCGAAGATGCGACGCCGTCGTCGTCGTGAGCCCGGTCTACCGCGACCACCTGTCGAGCCGGTTTTCCGCGGAGAAATCGGTGGAGTCCTTCCACGTCATCCGCAACGGACACGACATGGACGAGGAGACCATGCGCCGCGCCCAAACGCTGCCGTCGAATCCGCGCCTCCACATCCACTTCAACGGCACACCACAGGTCACCCACCCGTTCCCAATGCTCGCGACGGTCGTGGAGCGACTGCGGCAGGACCCCGACCGGCGACGTGACGTCCCGCGCTTCACCTTCACGGGCATGCCGGAGTCCTTCGCGCGACTCGTCGAGGAGCGGGGCCTCGGGGCCGAGCTGATCGACATCGGTCATCAAACCCACAGGGCGAGCATCGAACATTGCCTGAGCTGCGACGTGCTGCTCGCGATGGTGAACGACGCCAACCCGCTCTATCGCGGCACGGTACCAGGCAAGGCCTACGAAGCCCTCGCCCTCGGCCGCCACATCCTAGCGCTCCTCCCGGCCGGCAGCGTGGTCGAAGACATGGTCGCTGAATCGGGCAATGGCTCCTTCTGTCCAGTCGATGATCCGGAGCGGCTCTACAAGGCTGTCTGCCAACTCATCGACGATCACCGGCGCGGGCTGTCGAATCGAGCCACACTCGGCGAAGACTGGAAGCAGGTGGCGAGGAAGTACTCTCGACGCTCTCAGGCGAAAGAGCTCGCGCAACTCCTCGACTCCCTTCAGTGACACGACAAATGGACACGCGACGAAGGCTCCGGAAGATCGGCGGAAAGCTCCTGCGCGCCGTGAAGTCGTCTCGCGCCTTGGGCGGCAGCGGCCACGACCCCGAGTCCATCAGCCCTTGGGTGCCGCTCGGTCACTACTACTCACCCCTTCCGGCGCCCGAAGCGCTGCGGACCCGGGCCGAGCGAATCTGGGCCCCGGGTCCGGCCGGACTCCCCGGCATCGACCTCGGTGTCGAGCAGCAGCTCAGGGTGCTCGACGCGCTGGGTCGACTCCAACCGGGCATGGCCTATGACGCGAACACGGACTGGTCGACCGGCAGCTGGCGCTACCACCCGAACAACAACATGTTCGGCCTCTCGAGTGCGTGTGCGCTTCACCTCATGCTGCGTCACCTTCGCCCGAAGCGCATCGTGGAGGTCGGCTCCGGCTTCTCGTCCGCCGTCATGCTCGACACCAGCGAACGGTTCCTCGACGCATCCGTGAAGATGACCTTCATCGAGCCTTACCCGGAGCGACTCTACGGTCTCCTGCGGGGGCGCGATCGCGAGCGTTGCGAGATCATCGTGAAGAACCTCCAGGACGTAGAGCAGTCCGTGTTCTCGTCGCTCGAGGCCAATGACGTGCTCTTCATCGATTCGAGCCACGTACTCAAGACGGATAGCGATCTCTGCCACCTGCTCTTCGATGTCCTCCCGGCACTGCCGCCGGGGGTTCAGATCCAGTTTCACGACGTCCTCTACCCGTTCGAGTATCCAGAGGCCTGGGTCTACGAGAACCGAGCCTGGAATGAGGCCTACGCGCTCCGGGCCTTCCTCCAGTTCAACGACAGCTTTCGCGTGCGTTTTTGGGCCTCCTACCTTTTTCGGCACGAGCGGGCAGCGCTGGAGAAAGTGCCCGCCCTCTGCTCGGACGGCAGTTCGCTCTGGCTCGAGCGCATCGCGCGTTGAGGTCACTGGCCTCGAGCCTACGATTCTGCTCTACGTCGACCATGCAGCGCTTCTCGATCAAGGCAGTGGCTCGTCGCGCCGCCCGCGCGCTCCCTCGCGCACCGGTCCGCTTCGTCGAGTCCGAACTCACGCGAATCGCGAGACGCTCGGCCTTTGCGATCCCTCCGACGCACTTCATCGTCGACCCTCGTCCCCGACCCCTCGATGAGCACTGGCCCGAGCCTCCAGCCGTGGAGAAGAGCGGCGCGAGCGGTCAAAACATCTACGAGACCGGCGCCCGACCTCCCCGATTCGATGTCGAGCTCCTCGCCGCCTTGAACGAGGAGTATCGGCACCGCCCGATCGTGCCCGCCCCACCCTCGTACGAGCCAAAGTCTCTCGCGGAGGCCGCGCGCCAGAGGCTCAAGACCGCGCACCAGACCATCGACTTGAGCGGAAAACGTGTCCTGGAGATCGGATGCGGGAATGGCTACGAGGTTTGGTATACCGCACACGCTCTCGGGAGCGAAGCCAGCGGGGTGGACGTCGTGGAGCGCCATCCATGGAGCGCGCTCCGAGGCGAGCGCGTCCAGCTCGTCTGCGCAGACCTCGCGTCGGAGCGCCCCTTCCCGGATCAGTCCTTCGATCGGATCATCTCTTTCGTCGTTTGGGAACACATCGCGCACCCGTACGCAGTGCTCGAGGCCGCGTTTCGGCTGCTGAAGCCGGGAGGACTCGCGTACATCCGCGCGAACCTCCATCGAGGTCCTCTCGCATCCCACCTCTACCGCGATCTCTTCTTCCCTTGGCCGCATCTGCTCTTCTCCGACGAGGTCATCGAGGAGTACTTCGTTCAACAAGGGCGCCCGCCTCAGCGCCCGGCCTGGGTGAATCAGCTGTCGTGGTCTGACTACGAATGTGCACTCCGCCGCATCGGCTTTCGGACACGAATGCTGAAGTTCGATGTCCGCCCGATCGACGAAGAGCTCTACCGCCGCTTCGAGGACAAGCTCGGACGTTTCCCGCGGTGGGACCTCGAGCGAGACTTCTTCACCGTGGTTCTCGAGCGCGTCTGAATCCCCGAGGGCACGACGCGAAGCGCGCGACCGACAGGATGTCGGGCGTGTCGGCGAAGGCTGGATGCCGAAGCCGACCAGCGAGCCGAAGGCGAGCGTAGCCGGCAGGGAGGATTCACTCCGACCGTCGCCGGTAAGACCTGCAAGCGAAGCGCGCAGCGAGCCGAAGGCGAGCGTAGCCGGCAGGGAGGATTCACTCCGACCG
>WYAZ01000100.1 GCA_011526105.1 Deltaproteobacteria bacterium
CGTCGGACTTGCCCCCGAAATCTCTGCCTGCGTTGCTCCTCAATCGTTGGGGCCGACCCAACTCAATCGTCGCGCCTTGCCAGAGATTCCGGGCTCTTCGTCTGACTCGGTCCGATATGCGGATCGGCTCTCTAGCGGAAGATGAACTTCAGGACCTCTTCCGAGATCATGAACTCGTCACCGTCACGGACCTTCTCGCGCTGAATCTTGACGCCGTCTTTCCAGACGCCGTTCGCTGAGCCGAGATCCTCGAGGAAGTATTCGCCGTTCTCGCGCACCACGCTCGAGTGCTGACGCGAGACCTTCGAGGAAGGGATCACCAGATCGCAGGTTCGGCTGCGACCGATGATGAAGGTGTCCTTCTCGATCTTGGTCATGTCCCCCGCGCTGTTCACCACGTACAGCAGCTTGCGTGCGGGCTGAGCCTTTGGCTGTGGCGCAGGTGGAACACTGGGCTCCGGTGCGCGACCACCACCACCACCAGGACGAACCTGATGGTCTGGCATCGGTGCTTCCCGAGCCTTCGGGGTCAGGAAGTTGAATCGTCGCGCAAGCTCGTAGATCGCCTGGTTGACGACCGCATGACGGTCGGTGCCAGTGTCTTCCGCGATGCGGGTGAGGCAGTCCCACAAGTGGTCTGCGACTTCGAGCTCTCGTCGGGTCCGCCGGGCGGGCATCGGTACAGGCAAACTATATCAACCGGGTCGGGTGTCAATGTTAGGGCCGCGGAAGTGTGCGATTCTCGCGGCGTCGACCGTGGTCGGGCTGCTCGGTTGCACGGACGGCAACCTGCAGGACCGGTACGCCTCGGCGGTGGAGCGCTACCAGGCTGGCCCCGCCGTCCGCTCAGAGGCGCCCTACTACGACCCTGCGCGGGCGTTGGGCGCGCCGGACGGCAAGACGGTCGCGCTCGCGGAGGAGTCGGTGCTCGTGGTTCGGTTCTTTCGGGAGATCCCCGATGCCCCTGGGTCCGACCTCCGGCTGTTCGAGGTGGGTTCGGACAGCTCGAGTGTTCGGGTCTCCGTCAGCGCCGATGGCCGGACCTTCGTGCCGCTGACCACCCCAGGGCTCTCCGGCGGGGCGACAGAGCTGGACCTCGACGGGACCGGCCTACCCTTCGTGAGCTTCGTGAGCCTCGAGGGCCTCGACAACTTCGGCACGGACCCCGGCTTCGATCTCGACGCCGTGGAGGCGCTCCACTGATGCGCCCCGTCCCTCCGGTGAGCACGCGCGACACCGGCCTCTACATCCACTTCCCGTACTGCGAGAAGAAGTGCCCCTACTGCGACTTCAATAGCCACGTCGTCCCCCACGACGATGCGGCCTACGCGGACGCGATCCTTCGCGAGCTCGACGCCCGTGCCCCCGCCCATCGGCTCGGGGTCGGCTTTCGCACCCTCTACTTCGGCGGGGGAACGCCGAGCCTGTGGGACCCCAAAGAGGTCGCCAGGGTGATTCGGACGGTTCGGGAGGGCCACGGACTGCACGAGAGCGCCGAGATCACGCTCGAGGCCAATCCCGGCACGGTTCACACGCGGCTCTTCGAGGCCTTCGTGGAGGCCGGGGTCAATCGGTTCTCCATCGGCGCTCAGAGCTTCGTCCCCGACGAACTCGTACAACTCGGCCGTATCCATGGCGCGGCCGCGGGCCGCGAAGCCGTGAGGGCCGCCCGCGCGAGCGGCGCCCGGGTCTCCTTGGATCTCATCTATGCGCAGCCCGGGCAGCGCTGGTCGGACGTGGAGCGGTCGGTCGAGACCGCGCTCGAGCTCGAGCCCGATCACGTGTCGGCGTACACGCTGACCGTCGAGCCCGACACCGTCCTCGGACGCCAGCATGCCGAAGGCCGCTTCATCCCGATGGAGGACGACGAGCAGGCCGAGCTCATCGAGCGAGTCAGCGCGCGACTGCTGGCGGCCGGCCATCGCCGCTACGAGGTCTCGAGCTACGCCCGCGAAGGGATCGAGGCGGTCCACAACACGCTGTACTGGGTCGGCGGCGGCTATCTGGGGCTCGGCGCCGGGGCGCACAGCTATCTGCCCGCTCCCGGCCTGGCCGGATCGCGCCGGCGGGGGAATCTGAAGAGCCCCGCGCTGTACCTGGACAGCACGCGCGCCAAACACACGCCGGCCTTTGAAGAGGACCTGAGCCTCGAGATCGCGCTTCAGGATCGCCTCATGATGGGGGTCCGCACGATCTTCGGTCTCGACCTTCGCGCGCTGGACGAAGAAGCGGGGCTCGGAGGTGAACTCGTTTCCGGCCTCGGAGCCGAGGTCGCAGACCTGGAACATCAGGGACTCCTCCTCCACCAAGACGGGTGGATCGCACCCACGGTTCGAGGGTTCTACTTCGTGGATCTGCTCGCGCGCCGGCTGGCCGCGCCCCTCCGGGAGATGCGCGAGCTTGACAGGCCTCGGAGCCCGGTCTTGGAATGATCGTTCGTGGCTAGAGCTCATCTCGAAACCCCCGACCGAGCGAGACGGTCGAGACGCGAGCTGCGCCCGGCGGGCCGACGAACGCGCTATCCTTCGATAACGCGAGGAGGCCCAACACCGCGCGGCGACGCGGATCGGCCGAAATCGCGACCGAGGGGGGTTTGAGATGAGCTCTAAACCGCGCAATCCCGTGGAACTCTCCGAGCGCCAGCGAGCCATTCTTCAGGCGGTCGTCGAGGACTACATCGCCACCGCGGAGCCGGTGGGCTCGCGCACCCTCACCAAGCGCAATCGCGAAATCGACCTCTCCCCGGCCACGGTCCGAAACGCGATGGCCGACCTCGAGGACCTCGGCTACCTATCCGCCACCCACGCCTCCGCCGGCCGAGTGCCCACCGTCGAGGCCTTCCGGGTGTACGTGGAACAGCTCGCCCAGCGCGGACGCATCAGCCCCAGGGAGAAGGAGATCATCGAGGCGGTCACGTCCTCCCAGGGCCTCGAGAGCCGAGGTATCAGCCAGATCCTCCAGGAGACCGGCCGGGTGCTCTCGATGGTCGCGAACCACGCCACCCTGCTCCTCATGCCCAGCTTCGACGAGGTCGTCTTCTCTGACATCGAGTTCATACCCGTCCGAGAACGCCACGTCCTGGCGGTCTTTGTCGCCCGAAGCGGCCTGGTCCAGCACCGCGTGCTCGAGGTCGAGTTCCCGGTCGACCGTAACGAGCTGCGAAAGATGTCGAACTATCTAAAGGGGCTCCTGACCGGCAAGGCGCTCCGAGACGTGAGGCAGGCAATCCTGGACGAGATGCGCCAAGAGCGCGCCCAGGCCGACGAGATGATGCGCTTCGCCCTCGTGCTGGGCGAAAAGACGCTGAGCATCGAGACCACCCCCGCCGACGCGATCCTGGTCGAGGGCGAACGGTCGCTGCTCGACCAGCCCGAGTTCGCGGACATCGGAAAGATGCGAGAGCTGCTCCGGGCCTTCGAGGAGAAGACGGTGCTTCTCCGCCTGCTGGAAGCCGCGGCCCGCCCGATGGTCTCCACGGCGGCCAAGCGCCTCGACACGCAGGTCTTGCTGGGCGCCGACGGCCAGGCTCGTGAACTCCGGGATCTGGCGGTGGTCATGGCCACCTATCAAGGGGAGTCGGGCTCGGCGGGCCACGTCGGGGTCGTGGGCCCCGTCCGTATGGACTACTCAAGGGTTATACCGCTGGTCGAGCTTGCGGCTTCCGCCCTTTCGAAGAAGCTCGGCACGCCGAGCGACGATGCCCCCGAGCCGACCGTCCCGCCGGACCCTCTCCCGTAAGAGTCCAACATCCAAGAGGGAAAAGGCAGCGCCATTCTTGAACGGACCCGGGACCCGTGTAAGCGTAGCGCCGTGGGCGAGGGCAACGACGATCTCCAGCGCGCGATGGCTGAGGCCATGCGAGCTGTAGAGGCCGAAGAGCGTTCCGACGAAGCCACCGAGAGGATGCTCGAAGTGGGTACGGACTCCGACGACGAAGAGGAGGTCGTGCCCGAAGGCGATCCGCCTGCCGAGGATGCAACGTCCGCATTGATGGGTGCCAAGTCTGAACTCGACGGCGTCCTGAAGAAGACGCAGGACGAGGCCAAGCAACTCAAAGAGCGATGGCTTCGCGCAGCCGCCGATCTCGAGAACTATCGAAAGCGAGCTGCGCGCGAGCGCGAAGAGGTCGTTCAGTTTGGCAATGAACGTCTGCTCAAGGAATTCCTGCCCGTGCTCGACGACCTCGATCGTTCGCTCGACGCGGCAGAACAAGCCGGCGGCGAAGGAGCAGATCTGCTCCAGGGGCTTCGCATGGTGTCCAAGAAGTTCCTCGCGACCCTCGAAAAACACGGCGTGAGCAGCTTCTCCGCGGTGGGAGAGGCGTTTGATCCCGCTCGCCACGAGGCGGTTCAACAGATCAACAGCAATGAAGTGCCCATGGGGGGTGTCGCCATGGAGCTCAGGCGCGGTTACCTCTTGAATGGGCGTCTCATTCGACCGGCCATGGTAGCGGTCTCCCTCGGGCCCGAGAGTGAAAAGGGCGAGGGCTGAGGTCTCGGTGAGAAACAGGGGGCTCTGCGACAATGGGTAAGATCGTCGGCATCGATCTTGGAACGACGAACTCGTGCGTCGCGGTCATGGACGGCGGAGAGCCGGTCGTGATTCCGAACTCCGAAGGCAGTCGAACGACGCCCTCCATGGTCGCCTTCACCGAGGCCGGTGAGCGGCTGGTGGGCCACATCGCAAAAAGGCAGGCCATCACCAACGCCGAGAACACCATCTTCAGCATCAAGCGCTTCATCGGCCGGACGTTCGACGGCGAAGAGGTAGCGACCGATATCTCCCGCGCCCCCTACAAGATGATCCAGGCCGACAATGGCGAGGCTTGGGTCAAGGTCCGCGACAAGCAACACTCCCCGCAGGAGATCTCCGCGATGATCCTTCAGAAGATGAAGGAGACCGCCGAGGACTACCTCGGCGAAGAGGTCACCGAAGCGGTCATCACTGTTCCGGCCTACTTCAATGATGCTCAGCGCCAAGCCACCAAGGACGCGGGCAAGATCGCCGGGCTCGACGTCAAGCGCATCATCAACGAGCCCACGGCGGCGGCCCTCGCCTACGGCCTCGAGCGCAAAGAGCACGTGCGCATCGCGGTGTACGACTTGGGCGGCGGCACCTTCGATATCTCGATCCTCGAGCTGGGCGACGGCGTCTTCGAGGTCAAGGCCACGAACGGCGACACCCACTTGGGTGGAGACGACTTCGACCTCCGCATCATCGAGGGCCTGGTCGAGCGCTTCAAAGAAGAGAACCGCGGAGCCGACCTGTCCAAGGACAAGATGGCCCTGCAGCGTCTCAAAGAGGCGGCCGAGAAGGCTAAACACGAGCTCTCATCCGCGACCGAGACCGACATCAATCTGCCGTTCATCATGGCGGATGCCACCGGCCCCAAGCACCTGAACCTGACGATGACTCGCACCGAGCTCGAGGAGCTGTGTGAACCGTTGATTCAGCGCTCGCTCGAGCCGTGCAAGATCGCGCTCAAGGACGCCGCCCTCACCATCAAAGACATCAACGAGGTCATCCTCGTCGGCGGTCAAACGCGCATGCCGCGCATTCAGCAGGTCGTGAAGGAGTTCTTTGGCCGAGAGGCCAACAAGAAGGTCAACCCGGATGAGGTCGTGGCCATCGGGGCCGCGGTCCAAGGCGGGGTGCTCGCGGGCGAAGTGCAGGACGTCCTCTTGCTCGACGTCACCCCGCTCTCCTTGGGTGTCGAGACCGCCGGCGGCGTCTTCACCAAGATCATCAGCAAGAACACCACGATTCCGGCCAAGAAGAGCATGGTGTTCTCCACCGCCATGGACAACCAGCCCATCGTGGACGTTCACGTGCTGCAGGGTGAGCGGCCGATGGCCGAAGACAACAAGACCCTGGGTCGATTCCAGCTCGTGGGCATTCCGCCCGCCCCCCGCGGCGTCCCGCAGATCGAAGTGACCTTCGACATCGACGCCAACGGTCTGGTCCACGTGTCCGCCAAGGACTTGGGCACCGGCAAGGTGCAGCAGATCAAGATCATCGCCTCCTCGGGTCTGTCCGAGGAGGAGATCGATCGCATGATCCAAGAGTCCGAGAGCAAGGCCGACGAAGACCGGATGAAGAAGGACCTCGCCGAGAAGAAGAACATGGCCGAGGGTCTGCTCTACACGACCGAGAACTCGCTCAAGGAGTACTCCTCGTACCTGACCGAGGACGACATCGCGGAGATCCAAGAAGACATCGCGACCTTGAAGCGGATCCTCGAGTCGAACGACCTGCAGAAGCTCACCGCGGCCACGGAACGACTCGAGCAGTCGTCCCATCGCATCGCCGAGGCCATGTACAAAGAAGCCGAAGACCTCGAGTCCTGAGGTGCCCGGCGCCAAGGGCCGGGCCGTCTTTCCGCGTGCCAAACCCGGCCGGTTCCGGCTAGAAGCATCCCATGAAGCTCAGAACCGCCGTCGTCGGTGCCACCGGCATCGCGGGCCAGCAGTTTTTGACCGCGCTTTGGGAGCACCCGTTCCTCGAGATCACCTGCCTCGCCGCCTCCGCGCGCTCAGCCCAGAAGAGCTACCGCGAGGCCATCACACAACCGAACGGTCAGGTGGCTTGGTACATGAGCACGCCGCTGCCCGAGAAGTTCGCCTCGATGACGGTGCTGGACTCCACGGCATTGCCACTGGCCGAGCTCGACCTCGTCTTCTCCGCGGTCGAGTCGGACGCGGCGCGTGAGCTCGAGACCTCGTACGCCGCCCACCTTCCGGTCATCTCCACCGCCTCGGCCTATCGTTACGAGGACGACGTCCCGATCATCATCCCTGCGATCAACGGAGATCACGCCGGGCTCGTGGCTGCGCAGCGGAAGAACCGGAATTGGAAAGGCTTCGTGCTCCCCATCCCCAACTGCACGACCACCGGATTGGTCATCGCGCTCGCGCCGCTCGCCCGGACCTTCGGGGTGGACCGAGTGATCATGACCTCGATGCAGGCGGTGAGCGGCGCCGGACGTTCACCCGGCGTCATCGGGCTCGATATCGTCGACAACATCATCCCGTACATCCCCAAAGAGGAGGGGAAGGTGGAGCGCGAGACCCAGAAGATCTTGGGTGCGCTCGCTGGCGCCGGCATCCAGGCCGCCCCCTTCCCGGTCTCCTGCACCTGCACTCGGGTGCCAGTCCTCGAATCCCACTTCGAAGCGGTCACGGTCGCTCTCTCGAGGAGCGCCTCTGTGGACGAGGTGAAGGCGGCGATGCGCGAGTTCGGCCGCGACATCGGCCCTCGCACGCATCCCTCGGCCCCGAAGAACTGGATTGTCGTCGAAGAAGACCCCTTCCGACCGCAGCCGCGCCGCGATCGCGACAACGATCGAGGCATGGCGACCACCGTGGGTCGTGTCCGTGAGGATCGAGTGCTTGGACCCCACGGCGTGAAGTTCTGCTTGGTGTCTCACAACACCAAGATGGGCGCGGCGATGGGTGCGGTGCTCGTGGCCGAAGACATGAGGGTCCGCGGTCTGATCTAGATCAGCGCAGCCCGCGCGCGTTGCCGTCTTCGTATCGACGAATCACCGTGGCGACATAGGCCTGCGTCTCGCGATAGGGCGGAATGCCACCGTACTTTTTGACCGCCTTGGGCCCCGCGTTGTAGGCCGCAATCGCCAAGCGGAGTGATCCAAAGCGATCGTACATCTTGCGGAGGTAGCGCGCGCCGCCGTGGATGTTCTCGCCCGGGTCAAACGCGTTATCCACGCCGAGCGAACGTGCGGTAGCCGGCATGAGCTGCATCAACCCTTGGGCGCCCACGCGCGAAACCGCGTGCGGACGGTAGCCGGACTCGGTTCGAATCACTGCGTCGATCAACGCGACCGGCAGGCCGGTGGCGGCGGAGGCTTCTCGGATCGACGAGGCGAGCTGGTCGAACCCAAGTCGTACGCTGCCCAGATCGGAGAAAGGTGCGGCGCCGCCGCGCTCGCCGGGAGTGGCGGGAGACGGATAGTATTCCTCGCCGCTTCGATGAAGCAGGACCGACAGGGCCTCCTCGGGCTCCTCCAAGATGAGGGCCTCGTAGCCCGCGATCATGTTCGCGCCCATGAACTCCTCGGCCATCTTGAGGGCATCCGAGATGTCCCCGGCCTGAGCGGTCAGGGTAAACGGGAGGGCGATGAGGCCACTGATCGCGAGCATCCACCTCATCGGGCTCTCCTTATCGGTCCGGGTTCAGGCAGAGTTGCGGCTTCTCATCGAGTTTTGAGGATGCCGGGTCTCAAACCCCTCACCCCGGATCGAGCCGCCGAGGCTCGAGCCTTTTGCCTGAGAACTCCCGCGGCGTCGGTCCCTGTCCTGGCCTGGCTCGCCGAGGGTGGCTTGGCGGGCGCGGGGCCGCCACCGGGGGGGCGAGGTTGGCTCTTTGCCGAAGACGACCCGAGCGGC
Organism: Deltaproteobacteria bacterium; assembly: GCA_011526105.1. Classification (GTDB taxonomy): domain Bacteria; phylum Myxococcota; class Kuafuiibacteriia; order Kuafuiibacteriales; family Kuafuiibacteriaceae; genus WYAZ01. The sequence goes on from WYAZ01000100.1 coordinate 8,406, forward strand.
GAGATCCGCGCGCTCGCACTCATCAGCGAGATAGGGGTGCTCCATCCCGTCGGCCGATCCATGGGACTCATCGATGGGGTCGCCGCCCTCGCCCGCGCGAATCCGGGACTCGTGCGAGTCCTGGTGGGTCCACGACCCGAGGTCGATGCCCTGTGGGAGCGTCTCCAAAGCCTCGGCCTGCGAGCCCGCTCGATTCGCATCCAGCGCCTGTTGTCTGTGGAACGATCACGCTTCGTCTCGAGCCACGGGGCGCTGAGGCTCGAAACCGCTACCCATCGGAACTTGCTCGAGCTGGTGGAGAGCTCGGCGGCGATGTCTCGAGAGGAGTCTGGAGAAGATCCACAGCGGCGCAATCCGCTGCTCTTTCGGGAGAGGATCGCGTCTCGGCTCGCGCGGCGCCATGACTTCGTGCTCCACGAAGGAAGCGAGCTCGTCTTCAAGTGCAACGTGTCTGCGCTGTCCGAGTTCGGCGGGCAGATCGAGGGCGTCTACTGCAGCCCGGACTTCCGTCGGCGTGGCCATGGCACGGCAGGAACCTCGTGGATCACAGAGTGGGTCTTGGGGCGCGCCCCGCGCGCCGTGCTCTTGGTGAACGACGCGAACCTGATCGCCAAAAGGATGTATGCGAAGCTCGGCTACGAGGATCTCTACGCGAGCCGCACGATCTTCGTGGGTCCTCGAGGCGGGGGCCCGAGCGCTGATTAGCCGAGCAACGCGCGCCGCACCGCACGCTGAAGACGCGCCTCTGAGAAGAAGCCTTCGTCTTCGAGCACCGCGACCAGGGTTCGAAGGACGCGCGTGCGTGCCTCCGCGTTGGCCTCACCCGCGATCAGGTCCTTGATCTCCTGATGGACCTGCGCGGCGAGAACTCGAACCTCCTGCTCCGGCGTGGGCTGCGGAGGCGGAGAAGAAACCATGAGCTCCACTGCGTCCGCGCTCTCCACCGAGTCGCTGAGCGCGGAGGCGATGCTCTCGAGATCGAGGCCCGAAAGATCCGAGACCGGAGATCGGTCGGATGGCTGCGGCGCCTCCGATCCTGCGTCGGTCGGGAGACCGAGCTCGGTGAGCGCGTCCTGAACGCCCCGCGCATCGGCGGCCTCCGATTCAAGCGGCAAGATATCGACCTCTGAGAGGTCGAGCAGCGGCGGTTCGCTCGCTGCTTCGGCGGACTCGCCGCGCGCTTCTACGGGTGCGGAATGAACGGCGAGCTGATGGGGTGCAGCCGACCACGAGGAGGGCATCGGGACCGAAGAGGAATTGAAAGCTCTCGGGGGCGCAGAGAGGCTCCCTGGGCCGGCCGAGCTGCGAAGCACGCGCGAGGGCGGCAGCAGATCCCCGGTCATGGCGATGTGCTCGACCGCTTCGATGTACGGATCCTCCGAGGGACGCGCGGGCGCTGCTGGCCCCCTTGGCGGCAGCTCGCTCCGGGCCGCACGCTGGGATCCCAAGAGCACTCCGCTGGGATCGGTCGGCGGCTTGGAGACGATCTCGCCCCAGCTCGGCAACGCGCCGGGAACCGCACGCGCCGGACTCGACGAGCGACGCTCGGTGTTGGGAGGAATGAGGTCGGGCGTTGGGTGATGAGAGAGCGTGCGGCTGGGGATCTGAGGCGCCCCCACCCACGAGTCGTCGGGCAAGGGCTCGAGCGCGAGGGAGACATCGGGCGGAAACGAGGCATCGACCGGCGCCTCCATCGGAATCGCGAGATCGAGCTCCTCCTCGCTTACGAGCGGAGGCACGGAGGCGGAGAGCGAAGACGACCGCGCGGCCGGAGGCAAGCTCTCCAGCACAAAGCTGGGCCGCTGCGTACCGTAGTGCCGCGCGAGCGCGAGCTCGAGCTCCGTCTCCCCTGCGAGCAGCCACTCGACCCGCATCGAGGTCTCTTTTTGGAGCCGGTGTCGAGACTCCGAGTTGAGCGGATCGGAAGTCGCCACGAAGAGGCGATCCCCCGAGGGGTCCTTCTTGAGGGCGATGGGCACGACGCGAAGATCCCGCGCCGAACGATGGCTGATCTTCGAACGGACCATCTCGTGCACCGGCGCAGTGATGGGATCGCACACTTCGATGCCGAGCTGACGGCTCAGCGCCTTCACCAACCGGGTCTCGTTGATGATCCCCTGATCGACCAAGATCGAGCCGAGTCGGCGTCCATCCTGCTTCTGCTGATCCAGGGCGGCCTGGAGCTGCATGGGACTCACGAGCCCCATCTCGAGCAAGAGCTCTCCGAGCTTGGGGCTGACTTTGGGCGGCCCCGACGAGAGGGCGCTCTCCGAGCGAGAGGGATGCATAGGGCCGAGCGGAGGTTAGCAGGTTGCCCGGCGGACGGAAACTTGCGCCCCCACATGTGCGTCTTATGCTGGGCGTGTGGGAATGCTGTTCCGTTATCTGCTCATCTCGGGGGTCGTCTTGGGTCTGGCGGTTGCCGCCTTTGTGGTGAGGATCGGAGGCCGAACGCCGTACGGGCATCTGAGGCAACTCAGTCAGGGCCGGTTCGACAACGTCTTGGCCGAGATCCAAGCAGGACTCGACGATCGACTCGCTCAGTTCCGAGAGATCGTCGCCGATACGCGAAAGAAGAAGGCAGAAAGCCCCAAGAAGGCCGGACCCGCCAAAGCGCGCCCCGCCCCGAGCGAGAAACAGCGCGAGGCCGGAGTGGAGAAGCTGCGACAGGCCTCGAAGAAGACACACGCCCGGTCCGGGGATCTCGCCAAGAAGAAGGCGACCCGCGTCGGCGACAAGGTCAGCCCCGCCGAGGAGCAGGCGCTCGAGCGCCTCCTGACGACCCGCGTCTCCCGTTGATCCCCGACCGAAAGAACCGTTTTTTGGCGCGAGCAGCCCCCGCGTGATTCCATGGGATGGTGGGTCGGCTCTTGCGTCGCTGTCTGGTGTCGGCCGCGATGGCTTGCCTCGCCGTCGTCCTGCTGCAGCTCAGCACCCTCGGTGCGCGCCTCGCCCCCGAACGAGTGGTCTTCGACCTCGCTTCACTCCCCTTCATCATGCTCGGCCTCACCGCGTTCCTGGGGCTCCGCATCCGGCAGAAGCGAAGCGTCGGTCTCGTCATCGTCATCGCGATGGCCTACGCGATCCTGAGTGGTGCGGAGCTCGGTCCGTTCCGGATCAAGACGGGCTTCGAGCGGGAGGTGCTTCTCCTCGCCGGCCTCTCGAGCGCGCTCGTGCTCTCGTTGGGCCCGCAGACCCTCACGTTCGGGCCCGTCGGCCTGCTCGGTCTCGTGCTGGGCGTATTGCCCGCGCTTCTCTTGTATCGCTACGGTCCACCCGCGCCGATCTCGGGCCTGGAGCTCCTCCAGGATCCACTTCGGGCCGGCGTCCTCGAGCTCTGCGTTCTCCTCCTCGCGGCAAACCTCCTGCTCCTCTACCGAAGGCGCGACCCGCTGGGGGCCACCTTCGATCTCGGCTTCCTCGTGGCGATGGGCCCCGTGATCGTGGCCGCGCACGGCTCCGGAGGCACGGCGCGAGTCGCCATCGGATTTGGTGCCGCCTCCGCCATCTTGCTCTACGCGATGTTCGACCTCTACTGGCAACGCGTCTACACCGACGAACTCACCGGACTGCCGAACCGTCGTGCGCTCGATGAGTATCTGCGAACGCTCGGGCGTCGCTACGCCATCGCGATGGTCGACGTCGACCACTTCAAGCGCTTCAACGATCGCTACGGGCACGATGAGGGAGACAACGCGCTGAGGCTCGTGGCGCGCGTTCTGGCCGGCTCGAGTCGCGGACGCGTCTTCCGCTACGGCGGGGAAGAGTTTGCGGTGGTCTATCGAAACACCCCCGTGGGCGCGGCCGCGGAACGCCTCGAAGGCGCGAGAGCAAAACTCGTGGCCCGAGAGTTCTGGATCCGCGCGGTCAAGACCGCCCGGCGTCGCGGCAGCAAGAAGGACCGCGGGCGCACCAGCATCACCGGCCGCACCCAAGTGAAGATCACCGCGAGCTTTGGAGTGGCGGAGCGAAACGGCCGAACGCAGCCGACCGCGGTGCTCAAGCAGGCGGATCGCGCGCTCTATCAGGCGAAGAAGCGAGGCCGGAATCGAGTGGAGACCGCTTGAGGCGCCCGGGGCCCTCAGCCGAAATGCACCACGCCTCGACCGAACAAGCCCTCCACCGCATCCACGAGGCCATCACAGGCGTTCACGCGAATCGTCTCGGGCAGCGATAGATCGACTTCGGCGGTGCCAGGAATCAGCACCCTTAGCCCCACTTTGCAGGGTCCGGGGTGGGTGCGAAGGACCTCCTTGAGTTTCTTCAGGCTACGCTCCTCGATCTGAGCCTCCGAGAGGCTCAGCTGAACGCGCTGCGTACCTTCGAGGCGAGCCGCCTCGATCGATCGAACCTCCATGCCACGAGCGCGAAGCGTCGTGGACTCGACGTCGCGCTCCACGTTGACCTGCACCTTTACGAGAAGCGGGGCGTCCGACTTGAGCACGGTCTCGTACTCGCCAAAGACGCGAGCGCCAAACATGACCTCCACCGCGCCGGTCTGATCCTCGAGAGTGACGAAGGCCATGCGACCGGAACCATCCTTGAGCGGGCGCTCGCGGATCACCGTCACCGATACGCCGAGCGTCACCGCCCCCCCCGCCTTCTTCTCGAGCTCTGCCACCGTACTCGTGGTGAAGCGGCGAAGCTCCTGCTCGTAGCGTTCGAGCGGATGTCCGGACACGTAGAAGCCGATGGACTCCTTTTCGAGCTTGAGACGTTCGAGCTCCGGCCACTCGGCCACGTCCTCGACGTACACCTCGCGCGGTCGCACCGCGGCCGCGAGATCGGGCGCACCAAACAGCGAGGCCTGCCCGCTTGCGAGGTCCTTTTGAACCGAGCGCGCCGCGTCGATCGCGAGGTCGAGCGAGAGCATGAGCTGAGCACGAGGCCGATTGAAACCGTCGAACGCGCCCGACTTCACGAGCGTCTCCATCGCCTTCTTGTTCAAGTGCTTGAGCGGCACCCGCTGACAGAAGTCGTACAGGGACGAGAACGGACCGGTCCCTTCTCGCGCCCCCAGGATGGCCTCGAGCGCGCCTTCACCGCAGCCTTTGATGGCACCTAGGCCAAAGCGGATGTCCTTTCCGTCGACGCTGAAGTTGATCTCGGACTCATTGATGGAGGGAGGCAGCACCCCGATGCTCATGCTGCGCGCTTCCGCGATGTACTTGACGATGTTGTCGGTGCTGTTCAACTCGGTGGACAGAAGCGCGGCCATGAACTCGACGGGGTAGTGAGCCTTGAGGTACGCGGTCTGATAGGTCACGAGCGCGTATGCAGCGGAGTGAGACTTGTTGAAGCCGTAGCCGGCGAACTTCTCCATGAGGTCGAAGACCTCACCCGACTTCTGGACGTCGATTCCGTTCCCTTGCGCGCCATCCACGAACTTCTGGCGCTCCTTCGCCATGACGTCCGCCTTCTTCTTGCCCATGGCGCGACGCAACAAGTCAGCGCCGCCCAGGCTGTACTTGGCCATGACCTGCGCCGCCTGCATGACCTGCTCCTGATACGCAAAGACCCCGTAGGTCGGCTTCAGGATGGGCTCGAGCAGCGGGTGCGGATACTTCACCTGCTTGCGGCGGTGTTTGCAGTCGATGAAGTCGTCGACCATGCCGGTCTGCAGGGGGCCGGGGCGGTACAGCGCCACCGCCGCCACGATGTCTTCGAAGCAGTCCGGGCGCAGCTTCTTGAGCAGCTCCTGAAAGCCGGTCGATTCGAGCTGAAAGACGCCGATGGTCTGGCCCGAAGCCAGCAGCTTGTAGACCTTGGCATCGTCGAGCGGGAGCACCGAGGAGCGAAGGGTGAGATCCACCTCCCCTTCCGCCAGTGGAAACCGCTGCAGCGAGTGCTCTGCCGCCCGCAGTTTACCTGCCTTCATCGCCAGAGCGAGCTCGTCCTTGGTGGAGAACGGGAGCTTCACGTGTGGATGCGTCCACAGCGCGTCGGCGTCCTGGCGGGCGACCTCCTGCCGAATGCGCGCGTTCACGTGCTGCTCGGCGTAGTCGATGACGTCCAGAGTCTTGAGACCGAGGAAGTCGAACTTGACCAGCCCGGCCTCCTCGACGTCGCTCATCGAGTACTGAGCGACCAGCTCTCCGCCCTTTCCCTTGAAGACCGGGACCACGTCCCAAAGCGCCTCGTCACTGATGACGATGCCGGCCGCGTGCATGCCCGACTGCCGATAGAGGCCTTCGAGCCGCTTCGCGATGTCGATGACCTCGCGGTAGATCGGCTTTGCCTCCGTGAGTTCGCGCAGCCGGGGCTCGATCTCGAGCGCCTTGTCGATGGTGATGGGCTTCGGGTTGCCTTTGTCGTCCTTGTAGACGTCCGGGAGGAGCTTGGTGATGGCGTTGACGTCCGTAAACGGGACCTCGAGCGCGCGCGCCACGTCCTTGATGACGCTCTTGGCCTTCATTTGAGCGAAGGTCGCGATCTGGCCCACGTTCGCCGCGCCGTACTTCTCGGTGACGTACTCGATCACCTCGCCCCGGCGCTCCTGACAGAAGTCCACGTCGAAGTCGGGCATGGACACACGCTCTGGGTTGAGGAAGCGCTCGAAGAGTAGGTTGTAGGGGAGCGGGTCGAGGTCCGTGATGCGCAGAGCGTAGGCCACGAGTGAACCAGCACCCGACCCACGCCCGGGCCCCACTGGGATCTGGTTGTTCTTGGACCAGTTGATGAAGTCCGCGACGATGAGGAAGTAGCCGGGGAACTTCATGCCCACGATGATGCCGAGCTCTTCGTTGAGCCGCGCGTAGTACTGGTCGCGGTCGACCTTGTACGGCATCTCGCGAAAGCGCTCCTCGAGTCCGATCTTCGCGCGGTCACGCAGGTATGACTCGAGGTCACTTCCGTCGGGCGGCACGAAGGTGGGGAGCCTGGGCTCGCCCAGGGTCAGCTCCAGGTTGATCATGTCTCGCACCCGCAGGGTGTTCTCGATGGCCTCCGGACAGTGCGAGAACAACGCCTCCATCTCCGCCGGCGATCGGATGTAGAACGCGTCGGTCTCGTGGCGGTTTCGGCTCGGGTCGTTGCGCGGGCGCCCGTACTGGATGCACATGAGCACGTCGTGCGCGGCCGCGTCGCGGCGATGAACGTAGTGGCAGTCGTTCGTGGCGATGAGCGGCACCCCTTCATCCCGCGCGAGCTGCTGCATGTGATCGTTGGCGATCTTCTGTTCGGGGATCCCGTTCTCTTGGAGCTCGATGAAGAACTGACCCGGCTCGAAGATGTCTTTGTAGTCCCTGACGGCTTGCTGCGCCTGCTCGAGGTTCCCGTTCAAGCAGCTCGAAGCAACCTCGCCCCCGAGGCAGGCGGTGAGCGCGATGAGCCCCTTCGAGCGTTCCTTGAGGATCTTCTTGTCGACGCGCGGCTTGTAGTAGAAGCCATCGACGAAACCCATCGAGACCAGGTACTGGAGGTTCTTCCAGCCTTCGCGGTCCTTCGCGAGCAACACCAGGTGGTGCGACTTCTTCTGGGTTCGGTCGGCTCGATCACCCGCCGCAACGTAGGTTTCGCAGCCGAGGATCGGCTTGATGCCTGCGTTCTTGGCCCGCTTGTAGAAGTCGATGGCACCAAACAAATTGCCGTGCTCGGTGGTCGCACAGGCGGTCATGCCCAACTCGGCGATCCGGGGGCCGAGGTCGGCCATGTGGATCGCACCGTCCAGGAAGCTGTACTGCGTGTGGAGATGGAGATGAGTGAAGTCGGCCATATCTTGTGGTGGGCGGCATTGAAGACCACAAGATCCAGTAGGGCAACGGTCAGTCCGCCGTGCTATTTTTGATATTGCGAAGCATTGTCAAAGCTCTGTGGACGTGTTCAAGTGAGGGAGTCACCGGAACCCGCGGGTCGGGACCCCGCTTTGAGCACCGACCCCTTGCCTCATCGTCGAGCTCGACCCGCGGGGCTCCACATTGCCCGTCCATCCCTCGGGATCGTGGTCCAGTGTTACCCCTGAAGTATCCCCTCATTCTCGCTCGCGTGAACGCTCACCTCCACGCGACCGGACCGAAATGAGGGGCTGCCTCTGGTTCGAGATACGACCGCGCTAGCGCGTGGGGATGGTGGCGTCGAACACCACCGTTTGGCCGGCCGCAATACCCAAGGCCTTCGAGAGCCCGCCGCGGATCTCGAGCACGAACTGGCTATTGCCTTCCACGAAGCGCGAGGTCTCGGTCAGCGGTTCCGCGTTCTCCACCACCCCGAGGACCTTCCGGTCGGCCTTGATGAAAATCATATCCAGCGGGATGAGCGTGTTCTTCATCCAGAACGAGAGCTGCCGCTCGGAAGGAAAAAGGAAGAGCATGCCCTCCCTCTCTCCAAGCTGAGTCCGATGCATGAGCCCCCGCGAACGCTCGTCCGGAGACGAGGCGAGCTCGGCTTGAAAGAGCACCGGCCCCGAACCGGCCTCGATGGCCACGGGGACACGAAGCACGCTGGCGTCGGCTTCGCTCGAAGTGTCCGCGCAAGCCGAGCTCAGGAGCAGCGCGGCCCCGATGAGGACCACTTTCGATACACCTGAGCGGAGCCGCCAACGCACGAGGGGTCTCAGAGCGAGAGCGCGTCCTTCAGCTCGGAGACCTTGTTGGTCTTCTCCCACGGGAACTCCGAGCGACCGAAGTGACCGTAGGCCGCGGTCTTCTGATAGATCGGCCGCTGCAGGTCGAACTGCTCGATGATCTGACGCGGCGTCATCGGGAAGTGCTTACGGAGCGCAGCCGCGATCTTGTCTTCGCTGACCTTGCCGGTGCCGAAGGTATCGACATGCACGCTGACCGGCTCCGCCACACCGATGGCGTAAGCGAGTTGGACCTCACAGCGATACGCCGCACCCGAAGCGACGATGTTCTTCGCCATGTGGCGCGCGGCATACGCGGCCGAGCGGTCGACCTTCGAAGGATCCTTGCCCGAGAAGGCCCCACCGCCGTGACGACCCATGCCGCCGTAGGTGTCGACGATGATCTTGCGGCCGGTGAGACCCGAGTCACCGTGAGGCCCACCCACGACGAACCGCCCGGTCGGGTTGATGTGATAGACCACGTTCTTCGCGAGGATCTCAGCCGGGAAGACCTTCTTGATGACCTCTTCTGCGAGTGCCTCGCGCAGATCCGAAGTGCTGACGTCTTCGGTGTGCTGCGTGGAGAGGACCACGTGGGTCACTTCCTTGGGCTTGCCGTTCTCGTAGCGGAAGGTGACCTGGCCTTTGCCGTCGGGACGAAGGAACTTGAGGATGCCCGTCTTACGGACCTCGGCGAGTCGCCTCATCATCTTGTGCGAGTAGTCGATGGGGGCCGGCATGAGCTCATCGGTCTCGCCGACCGCAAAGCCAAACATCATGCCCTGGTCGCCCGCGCCCATCTCGGCCTTGTTCACGCCCATGGCGATGTCCGGCGACTGCTTGTTGAGGCCGTTGAGCACGCCACATGAGCGATAGTCGAAGCCGGTGGAGCTATCGTCGTACCCGATCTCCTTGACGACACCACGCACGAGAGTTGGGACGTCGATCTGGGCGGAGCTCGTAATCTCGCCCGCCACGACGACGAGGCCGGTCATACACATGGTCTCGCATGCGACACGGCTGTTCTTGTCCTGCGCGAGCAGGGCATCGAGGATCGCATCCGAGACCTGGTCGGAGACCTTGTCGGGGTGACCCTCATTTACGGATTCGGAGGTAAAGACGAAATCGGACAGGCTCATTGAAATGATTGCTCCTTCGACGTCACGCGACGGTCGCGGGTGGGTACCACCGCCCCGGGCGGGCGGTCAACGGTCCTGACTTGAAGGCCCTGCCAATCGGGCATAGGCTTGCGACAATCTTGGAAGGTTCGCCACAGGCCGGTCGGAAGGAAATCGTCGCGGCTCTGACCGGCGTGTTGAAGAACAGCCCCCTCAAGGACGAGATCGACCCGAAGGCCTTCTTCATGATGGTCTCCGGGAACTTTCAGGTGCTCTTCCAAAACGGCACCTTGGACCTCGGCCCCATTTGGGCCGCCCTCGCCGCCGAGCACAAGCCCGAGTTCCTCTCGGGCATCTTCTTGAAGTTCGAAGAGGCGGTCGCGCCGCTCGGACTCGGGGTGCGGCAGCCCGATCCAGTCCGTTCGCTCAGCTCCGATGAGAGAGAGGAAGCGCTCGCTGCCTACGCGCTCGTCCCCGAAACACTGCCGATGGAGGCGCTGGCCCCGGCCATCCCCGCCGAAATGAGACAGTCCATCGTCTCCGCCGTCGCCCTCGCCGTTCGGGCCTCGCCCATCGGCCCGTACATCAGTTCGACCCAGTTGCAGTTCGTGGTCGGCAATCGCCTCGATGAGCTCTACGACGATGGCAACCTGGACTTCGGCCCGATCCGCGACATGCTGCTCGAGGTCGAAGGCACCGACCAATCGGCGACCTTCAACGTCTTTCTGCGTCTCTGTCAGCAACTCGAGCGCGCGGGAGTGACCGTGAAGCCCGCGGACTTCAAGCTCTCGGAAGAGCGAATGGCTGAGGTCGAGTTGGAGGTCCTAGAGAACCCCACCTCGGCACTCTATGACTCGGTGGCCGAACTCCAGGAGGCGCCGCGACCGGTCGCCCGCCCCAGCGACCTCCCCCGTCCGAAGAACGTCGAAGAGAAGCTCAGGAAGTACGGCCTTCAGGGCGTGCGTCCGGAGCCGAAGGTACGCATCGGGACACTCATCCTGGCCCTGCTGGTGCTCGTTTCCGGAGGCGGGCTCATCTACCTCTTCCAGCCCAGCCGCTCCATCGATCACGCGCCCTACGACGCCATCCTCCCGCTCACCGGCGCGCGGATCTTCGAAGGTCGCTTCCTCGGCTCCCTCGACGTGCCCCGCTGGCGCAAGTTGACGGTGGAGCAGCGCCAAAAGGCGCTCGACGCGCTGGGCGAGAAGCTCGCGGCCGAGAAGAAGCTGCGCACCGCCGCGGTCGTCAACGAGAAGGGCTCGCTCTGCATGTTCCCCACCCAAGACGGAAAGCTCGGGATCGACCTGCAATACCTCTACCTCGGCACCGAACTCGAGCAAAAGTACACAGACCGAGCCAAACTAAAACAGAAGTGAAGGCAGGTCGCCGGTCTCACCGGCAAAGACCTCCTCGGCCCAAGTCTCGAGCGCCACTCGCAGCTTCTGTTCGACTTGCTCGGCGGTCGCGACGAGCATGACTTCTCGGGCGAGCTGCTCGCAGGCATCGATCGTCACCCGTCGAACGACGCGCTTCACCCGAGGGATGGATGGGGCGTTCAGCGAGAACGAGCGGACCCCGAGACCGAGGAGGAGAGGCGTGTGCAACGGCTCCGCCGCCATCTCTCCACACACGGTGAGCTCGATCTCGGCCGTCGCCGCCACCTGTACGACCCGGCGCAGCATCCGCAGGACGGCCGGATGACACGGCCGATAGAGCTCCGCCACGTCATCGTTGCTGCGATCGACGGCCAGCGTGTACTGGATGAGGTCGTTCGTCCCGATGGAGAAGAACTCGACCTCCTGAGCCAACAGGTCTGCGATCTCCACCGCGGCCGGCGTCTCGATCATGACCCCGACCGGCATCTTCACGTCAAACGGGAGACCCTCGCGAGAGAGCTCTTGCTCCGCCTCTTTGAGCTGTTCCTTCGCCCACCGCAGCTCCTCGAGCCCGGTCACGAAGGGGAACAGCAGGCGAACGGGGCCCAGAGCGCTCGCCCGCAGCACTGCCCGAAGCTGTGCTCGCAAGCTCTCGGGGTTCCTCAGACTGAACCGCAGCGCACGAAGACCGAGCGCTGGATTGAGGACCTCCGAGCTCGCGTCCGTTCGTGGGAGGATCCGCGCCAACTTGTCGCCGCCGAGATCGATGGTGCGGATGGTGAGAGGTCGGCCTTTGAGCGGCTCCACGACCTTCCGATACTCCACGAGCTGCTCGTCGGCGGTGGGAAGTCGGCGGTGTTCCATCGCCATAAACTCCGTACGGTAGAGCCCAATCCCCATGCCGCCTCGATCCAACACCACGGCGACCTCGTCCGAGACCTCGATGTTGCCCAGGAGCGTGACCGGGGTGTGATCCACCGTCTCCGAGTTCAAAGCACGCTCTTCGAGGAGTTCGACCTCCCGCGCCTGCTTCGCCCTGGCTCGGACTCTGAAACGCGACTGAAGCTCTTCTTCTGGGTGCAAGACGACTTCGCCCGAGTCTCCGTCGAGGACGATCGGATCTCCGGTCCCTGCGCGCTCCACGAGACCTGCAACCCCGACCACCGCCGGCAGGCTCATGTCGCGCGCGAGGATGGCGAGATGCGAGGTGGGTCCACCGGTCTCGGTGACGAAGCCTCGAACCGAGGATCGATACAGAGGTACGGTGTCGGCCGGGCTCAGGGCATAAGCCACAACCACGGTATCTTCTGCAAAGCCGGAGGGTGGATCGGCCTCTTCTCCCACGAGATTCCGAAGGAGGCGATCGCCGACCAGGTCTACGTCGCTGCGTCTCTCGCGAAAGTAGTCGTCGTCGAGCCGATCGAAGATGTCTCGAAGCGCCTTGACCGAACTGCGCAGCGCCCACTCCGCGTTCACACCATCGAGCTTGATCCGCTCTTTGGTTGCATCCCGCAGATGCTCGTCACGCAACATCGAGGCGTGAGCCTCGAGCAGAGTTGCGACGTCCGACAGGCCAGACTGGGCCGCCCTCCCCCGAAGGTCTCCAAGCTGCGCCTCCGAGAGTTCGATCGCGCGCTCAAAACGCTCGATCTCGGGCTCGATCTCCGCATGAGACAGGCGAAGACGCGGAACGGACAGACGACGACGATCGACGAGTTGAACTCGTCCCATGGCCACGCCGCTCGAGACACCGAGACCACGAAAAATCTGGCTCACGACCCTTCCCCCATGACCCCTTCCTGGAATCCACTCTCGAAGAGCCGAACGATCCGCTCGTAGGCTTCGTCGCCGTCCTCACCTTCGACGATGAGCAGAAGTTCGGAGCCGCAGGTCGCGCCGAGTGTGGTCAGGCCGAGCAAGCTCTTCGCGTTCACCATCTGACCCGGCGTGCCCAGCCTGACCTCACTTCGGACCGAGGTCGTGAGCTGAACGAGGGCATGAGCTGCGCGAAGGTGGAGCCCCTTCTCATTCACCACGCGTACTCGGCCCTCGCGTCTTTGGAGCAAAGCGCGGGTCCGCGATTTGGAGGCCGCGAGCGCCTTCTCTTGCGACATGGAGCGCGCCTTGTCGTGTGGAAGCGGCTGGACAATGACGTCGACGCCGGAAGCCACGATTCGATCGATGCTCGCGCGCTCGGCCTCACCGAGAAAGACCGCGGGATGGAGCTGCGCCCGACCCGGCGCTTCTGGGACATGACCGATGTTGAGTTTGTCGATGGAGAGTCCCGCGGCGAGGGCCCGCTCGGCGGTCTCGAGGCTGCCGAAGAGGACGAGTACCGCGTCGGTGGGCGAGCAACAGGCAAGCGTGGAGGCCGCGTTCTCTGCGTCGCAGAACAGAACATCGAAGGTACCCATGGCGGACATCTCGAAGATTGCGCGTCGCTTCGGGTCCAGAGCAACCCCCTGGTCTACGAGTATGGCGACCTTGGCACCGGTGGCCGGAACCCAGCTGTTGACCACCGTGGCGTGAATGAAGCGAGGATCGACACGGAAGAAACGTCGAGCCTTCGGAGCCTTGCGCGAACTGCTCACAGCCCCTCCTCGCGCTCCTTGAGGTACTCGCTCGCGAGCAGGACGTGCCGTTGACCATAGTATCGGAGGAGCTGCGCGAGGGAGAGCAGGTCGGTCGACTCCGGAAGTGCGCTCGCGAGCTTGAGCACCATGGGCAGGTTCATGCCGGTGACGATCTCGATGGGCGCGTCGCCCACGATCCGCAGAGCTAGGTTCGAGGCGGTACCTCCGAACATGTCCACGAGAAGAAGTACGCCGTTTCCCTGGTCGACCCGCTCGATCGCGGCGCGCAGCTGCTCTTCTGCCTTGTCGAGGCTGTCTTGGCGTCCGATGGAGACGGTCGAGGCTTCGATGGGCCCGACGATCTCGGAAGCGGTCTCGAGCATCGCGCCCGCGAGCTCACCGTGGCTGACCAAGACGACGCCTATCACGCGTGGTCAGGCTATCAGGGGGAGCGGGTCGGACCAAGCGACCGAGGCGGGGGCGGAAGGGAGCCGGTCGATCCAGGGATGTCGCGGTGTCGCACCCGCACGCTGAAGCCTTGATCCTCGATGAACCGGGCGAGGTGCACCGCAAGCGCGACCGAGCGATGTTGCCCCCCGGTGCATCCCACCGCGACATTGAGGTGTGCTTTCCCTTCGCGCTCATACGAGGGCAGCAGGTACTCGAGCAGAGGAAGCAACCTCGCCAGGAACGCCTGCGTATCCTCGCCCTCGAGCACGTAGGCCGACACCGCGGGGTCGAGGCCCGTCTTGGGCCGGAGCGCCTCGACGAAGTGCGGATTGGGCAGAAATCGCACGTCGAACACTAGATCCGCGTGCGTGGGGATGCCGTGCCTGAAGCCAAAGGACGAGACGATGACTTCGAGTCGAGGCGTCGTGCTCTGCGCGAGTCCGCCCTGAACCTCTTGTTTGAGTTCGTGCACCGACATCGCGGTGGTGTCGACGGTGATGGTGGCGACCTCGCGGAGAGGATCGAGCAACGCGCGTTCACGGCTGATGCCTTCGAGCACCGAGCCATCCTTGCTCAGCGGGTGCCGACGCCGGGTCTCGGAATAGCGCCGTTCGACCGCGGCGTCATCGGCGTCGAGGAAGAGGACCGAAACCTCGTGCCCGAGACGACGGCTGTCTTCGATGACCTGCGGTACATTCCGAAGATCGCCCTGGACCCGCGCGTCGACGACGAGCGCCAACTTCTCCACTTCGCTGCTCGCGCTCAGGGCGATGAGCTTGTCGAGCAGAGCCACTGGGAGGTTATCAATGGCGTAGAAACCGATGTCTTCCAGCGCCCTGAGTGAGGTGCTCTTGCCCGAGCCGCTGATACCGGTGACGACGACGATTCGCATCACTCCACCTCGTCTTCGATGTGATCGGTGGCTTCGAAGAAGCCGGCGGCCTCCCGGAGGGGACCGCTGTGACTGGGGTTGGTCTCGTCGGAGGCGTCCGCGCGCTGCGGCCGATTGAGCTCCCGGTCGATCCGGCGCTTGAGCTCGCGAGGCGCGCTGTGCCCCCGCATTTGGAGCAGCAGATTTCGGGCTGCGACCTCCACGAGAGCGGCGACGTTCCGACCCGGACGGATCGGAAGAAGAATGGACGTCAGCTTCACCCCGAGGATGTCGTAGGTGTGCTGATCGAGACCGAGCCGGTCGTAGTTTCGATCCGAGCGCCACTCCTCGAACTCGACGTGCAACTCGATACGCTTGTGGAGTCGTGTCGCCGCCACGCCATAGAGCTCGGAGACGTTGAGGATGCCCAGACCCCGAATCTCGATCAGGTTCTGAATCAGCTCGGAGGCCTGGCCCACGAGGTCCTCGCCGCGCCGTCGGACCTCGACCACGTCGTCCGCGACCAGGCGGTGGCCGCGCAGGACGAGATCGAGCGCGGTCTCGCTCTTTCCGATGCCGGATACGCCGGTCATCAGGATTCCCACCCCGTCCACGTCCACGAGCACCCCGTGCACGCTGGTGCGTGGAGTGAGCAGATCTTCGAGGTAGTTGATGCAGCGCCGAATCGCCTCCGCCGACACGAGCGAGGTCCTGAGCAGCGGCGTATCCGACTCTTGGCACTCCAGCACGAGCTCGGCAGGTGCCTCTTGGCTCTTTGTGATGAGCGCGCAGGCCACCCCGAGCCCGACCAGCCCCCGAACGGCTTCACGCCTTCGTTCGCTGCTCAAGGTACCGAGGTAGGTCAGCTCGGTCTGCCCGAGCACCTGGACGCGATCGATGTGGATGAAGTCGAGAAAGCCGGCGAGTGCGAGCCCCGGCTTCTGGATCCGTGGGGAGCGGAGCAGCCGGTCTTCGAGCCCGCGCTCGCCTGCGCAGATCTCCACGTCGAGCGGCTCGCGCACGTGATCGAAGAAGGCTCTGACACTGACCTCAAGCAACGGATTGGGAATCGGCTTTGGCGAGCGACTCGTCGGCCTCGCGGATGAGGACCCAGAGCCCTGGGGCGGTGTCCTCGGCCATGAGCCGCGCCCTGAAGTCGGGGTCTTTGAAGAGACGCGAAGCCCGCGCCAGCGCCTTGAGATGAAGCCCGGCGGCGCCTTCGGGCGCGAGAAGCGCGAGAAACAGATGCGCGGGTTGTCCGTCTAGTGAGGCGAACTCGACCCCGCGCCGACTGCGCACGAAGCACGCGACCATGCCGTCGAGATTGGGGAGCTTGGCGTGCGGAATCGCAAAACCGTTGCCCACCGCGGTGGACCCGAGACGTTCGCGATCGAGCAAGACGCGGAGCGCCCGTTCGGGGTCGACCTCCGGGTGTACCTTGCAGAGACGGGCCACAACCTCGGCGAGCAGCGACTCCTTGCTCTCGGCGGTCACGTCCGAGAGCACGAGGGCCTCGTTCATGATGCTCGTGAGCCGCATGCCTCGGACCCTACTCCCAGCTCATGCGCTCGCCAAGAGCTCATCTCAAAACCCCCGACCGAGCGAGACGACCGAGACGCGAGGCGCGCAAGGCGGGCCGACGAACGCGCTATCCCGCGATAACGCGAGGAGGCCCAACACCGCGCGGCGACGTGGATTGGTCGAAATCGCGACCGAGGGGGGTTTGAGATGAGCTCTAGAGAGCCGAACCGCATGTCGGACCGAGTCGGACGAAGAACCCGGAATCTCTGGCAAGGCGCGACGATTGAGTTGGGTCGGCCCCAACGATTGAGGAGCAACGCAGACAGGGATTTCGGGGGCAAGTCCGACGACGGGAGGTATGCGGTTCGGCTCTCTAGAGCGCTGTTCGCGAACCCGACGGGTTTTAGCCCGCGCGGTGGGCTTCGATGAGCCCGAAGTCGCCGTCCGGAAGGCGGTACATGACGTTGAGCTGGTTGCTCTCGGCGTCTGTAAAGACGAGAAAGTCTGAGTTCAAAAGATCCATCTGTTGGAGGGCGTCGTCCACCGCCATCTCGCTGGCAACGATGCGCTCCTGGCGTACGATGGTACGCTTGAGGGGTTCGAGCACATCGCCCGCTTCGTCACGGGGAGCGCGGAGGATCTGGTGGGACAACTCCCGACCGCGCTGGGATTCCTCGCGGTGGTGATCTCGGGCTTTCTCCTTGAAACGCCGAAGTTGGGTCAGGAGCTTTTCGACCGCGGCGTCGATGGCCGCATACATGTCCTCGCCCCGCTCATCCGCCCGGATCCGATGTGCGCCAGCGGTGATGAGGTCGATGTGGACCACGTGGAAGCGCTTCTCCACCGCCACCACCACCGCGGCCTCCCCTCCCTGATCGATGAGCCGGCCCAGCTTGCTCATCTTCTCTTCGACGAACGCGCGGACGGCCTCGCTGGCTTTCATGTGACGGAACGTAACGGAACACTTCATATCGATTCCTCTTTGGTTACTGGGATTCAGAGGATCTTGCGGCGCTTGGACGACGACAAGATCCCCATGCTCTCGCGATACTTCGCAACGGTACGACGTGCGATCTCGATGCCTTCTTTTCCGAGGATCTCCACGATCGCCTGATCGGACATGGGCGACTTCGAATCCTCGCCGTCGATGATGTGCTTGATCCGGTGTTTGACGGAGACGCTGGCGACGTCATCGGCGTTGGGCCGGCTGATCTTGCTGTTGAAGAAGTACTTCAGCTCGAAGATCCCGCGCGGGGTGTGTACGTACTTGTTCGAGGTCACGCGGGAGATGGTGGACTCGTGCATGCCGATATCCTCGGCGACGTCGCGCAGGATCAGCGGCTTCAGATGCTCGATGCCGTGCTCGAAGAACTCCCGTTGGAACTTCAAGATCGACTCCATCACCTTGTAGATGGTGCGCTGGCGCTGGTGGATCGACTTGATGAGCCATTGAGCCGAGCGCAGCTTCTCCTGCACAAAGGCCTTGGCCTCGCCGTTCATGCCGTTCGCGAGGGCCTTTCGGTAGTAGCTCGAGACCTTGAGGATGGGCATCCCGTCCTCGTTGGGAAGGATGACCCACTCGTCCCCCACCTTGTCTACGTAGAGATCGGGGGTGATGTAGATCGACTTCTCCTCGCCGAAGTTGCGCGCCGGACGGGGGTCGAGGCCCTGAATGATCTTGAGGGCCTCGGCGACTTCTTCGATCGAGCACTCGGCGCGCTTGGCGATGGCCTGGAAGTTTCGCTTCTCGAGCTCGGGCATGAACTCGAGGATCATGCGATCGACCAGCTTGTTCTTGTGTCCGTAGTGGTCGAGCTGAAGCATCAGACACTCGGTGAGGTCGCGGGCGGCGATGCCCACCGGGTCGAACCCCTGCACCTTCGAGAGGACCCGCGCCACGTGGTCCACCGAGACCTCGAGGCGAATCGCGATCTCCTCCAGAGGGCGCTCCCCGGGAAGGAAGCCATTGTCGTCGAGCGAACCGATGATCTCCTCGGCGATGCGTTTGTCTTGGTCCACGAAGCTCGAGACCTGAAGCTGCCACATCAGGTGGTCAAAGAGCGTCTCGGTGTCCGTGAGCGTCTGCTCGATGGTGGGCAGCTCGTCGTTGTTCATGCGCGGACCCACCGGCATGGGGGTGGAGTTGTACGACTCGAGCCATTGCTCCCAATCGATCTCCTTGGTGGCCTGACCATCCGTGGAGACCTCGGTGGTCTTCTCGGAGGCGTTGGCGTCCGCGCCCGACTTGGGCGCCTCGCCCGCGATCACTCGCTCCTCTTCCAGGTTGCGTGCGTCCTGCCGGCTCTCTTCTTCGAGCACCGGGTTCTGTTCGAGCTCGGCTTGAATCGCGTCGATGAGCTCCATGCGCGAGAGCTGCAACAGGCGGATGGCCTGCTGCAGCTGAGGCGTCATCACGAGCTGCTGTTGCAGCTTCAGGTTGAGGCCGAGCTTCATCTCCAACGCCATGCCTATCGTCGTAACATGGCCCGGAACGTGCTAGCAAACCGCCGAAGATCGGCCGGCGAATCGCGTAGAGGCTCGTGATCACAGGCCCTCTCGGAGGGGCCGCGCCCCTTGACTTTCAGCTCGGTCGGCGCCGACTCAGGGTTTCTTGGCGAGCGGTTCCGGGAGCGAGAAGCCGTCCCCGAGGTAGACCTTCCGGGCGATCTCGCTGCCGGCGATGACCGAGCGGGATCCCTCCTCCACCACTTTGCCCAGCACGAGCAGATACGCCCGGTCGCAGATGGAGAGTGTCTCTCGAACGTTGTGGTCGGTGATGAGCACGCCCAGACCCCTGGAGGACAGCCCCGCGATCAACGTCTGCAGATCCGCCACCGCGATGGGATCGATGCCCGCAAAAGGTTCGTCGAGCAGCACGATCTTGGGCTCCATCGCCAGACAGCGCGCGATCTCGAGCCGACGTCGCTCACCGCCCGAGAGCTGTTCACCGAGGGAGGCGGCGAGCGAGCTGATCTCGAGCTCTTCGAGCAAGTCGCGTGCGCGCTTCTCTCGGTCGGCGGCCTTCAGCTCCGACCGAAGCTCGAGGACCGCTCGGAGGTTGTCGATGACGGAGAGCTTACGAAAGACGGAGCTCTCCTGCGGCAGGTATCCGAGCCCCGCGCGCGCGCGCCGGTAGAGCGGGGCGCTCGAGAGATCATGCCCGGCGAGGCGGACCGTACCGGCGTCCGGACGGACCAAGCCGACCACCATGTTGAACGAAGTGGTCTTGCCGGCGCCGTTCGGGCCCAAGAGGCCCACCACCTCGCCCGGCGAGACGGAGAACGAGACGCCGTCCACCACGCGACGACCGCGGTAGCTCTTCTGTAGCCCCTCGGCCTGTAGCGAATCCGCGGAACTCATCACTCGGGCGGACAAGACCGGGGCAACTTCAGCCCCTCGGAGGCCGGTGGCTGAAAGCGAAAGCGGCTGTCTTTGCCCTTCACCGAGAGCTGGTCGGATCGGATGTCATAGACGATGAGCTGTCCTTCCACGTCCGCCGACTCCGAACGAACGCGCGCGCGCCCGCTCAAGCTCACGGACTCCTTGGCGGCGTCGAAGACCGCCACGTCGGCGACCGCCTTGGTCCCGTCGGCGCGGACGACCACGACCCGGCCCCGACATTCGACGCGTTCGATCTCCTTGCCTCGATACCGCGCTTCGGCCTCGTCGCAACACACGATGACGTCATCTCGTCGGATGACCACATCACCACGAGCGACCCCCACGTTGCGCTTGAGGTCGACCTCGAGTCCTCCGGAGCTGCGCATCTCCACGGGACGCTCCGAGGCCAGCTTGCCAGCTCCGGGAGGCGGGACCGCGAGCAACGAGAGTAGCCACAAGGCCCGCATGCGAGCATCGAACGCCGAGCGGGCTCCGGGGTCAAGCCGGTGGTGTCTTCCAGCGATCGTGGACCCACACCCACTGTTCGGGGTGTGCTCTCACCCCGGCTTCAATCCCGGCATTCAGCCGCTCGGTCAGCGCGAGGATGCGCGCCTCCGGGCCACCATCCAGGTCGTGATGTTCAACCCGCGTCACCACGACGCGGTGCTTCGAGCCTTCTCGGTGGATGAGCCCCAGGACGACCGGCAGATCGTGCTTCACCGCGAGCTCGGCCGGCACCGACGGCGTCTTGGCGAGGCGACCAAAGAAGGGGGCGAAGACGCTCGGCACCCGCGTGTCCTGGTCGACGAGGAACGCGATGAAACCCGAGCGCCGGAGCGCCGCCCGGAGACCAAATGCAGAGCGGCCTCGTTCGAGGGTCTGGACCCCACCCCGGCGCCGCTCCTCGACGAGCCAGCGTCCCAGCGCGGGGTTGGGATTGGCGCGTGCCGCGGCGGAGATGACAAAGCCTTCGTGCGCGATCCGCTGCGCGAGCAGCTCCCAGTTCCCGAGGTGGGCGGTGACCGCGATGGCCGCCGGGCCTCCCGCCTCGATGGCGGCCCGAAGCACCTCGAGCGAACCCTCCGAGAGCTCCACGCGGTCCGAGAGCCGCGACCTCAACCTGGGCAGGAGCAACAGCTCCGCCCCCAGCCGACCCAGATGCCCAAAGACCCGACGACTCAGATGACGGGCGTCGTCGGTCTCGAGCGAGAGCGAGGACTCGAGCTGGCGTCGGGCGAGCTTCGAGAGGTGCGGGGTGAGAAGCCCCGCCACACGTCCGGCGAGTTCACCCACGAAGAGCGACACCGGCGTCGGGAGGCAGAGCAGAAACGCCCGCAGGAGCTGAAGCAGAGCGACGACGATGCGGTGCTTCAGCGCCTTCCGCCACGCCATCAGCTCTCGTACTCCTCGTAGCCTTCCTCCGGTTCGGCCCCGGGCTCGGCGCCCTCCTCACCTTCCACCGGCGCTTCCTCCTCGCCCCAGTAGCAGAACGTAAACTGGAGGAATCGCGGATTCACTTTGCCGCGCGCGGCGAGCTTCTCGACCCGGTAGAGGATCAGGTCCTGCAACCGGCGCACCCGGCGTTCGTCGAACTCGGCGATCTCGTGCATCTTCTCGACGTAGGTTCGAAGAAGTCGGCCGTGGCTCCGCGGAAGCCGCTGTCCGAGCTGCTGCACGAACGCGGGTCGCTCCGCGCGAATCGCGTGCGCTAAACGAAGCAGGCCCGCCTTCTGAAACAGCTCCCGCTGGAAGCGAGCGCGCGCCTCTTCGAGCGAGATGCCACGCGCCTCATCGAGCTTGATGCCGAGCAACATACGCTGCAGGAACGCGTTGGCATCGCTCATGTCCATGGCGTCCCGCGCTTCGGTTTGCTTGACGGTCGCCACGAGCTCCTCCGCCGCCTCCTTTCCGAGCTTCTGGCAGAGCTCGGCGAGCTTGCGTCGCCCGACGGTCATGAAGGCCGAGGCGAGCTGTTCCACCCCGACGGCCCGGATGAGGTGGATGAGCTCTCGACCCTCGAGGAGCACGATGTCGCGGAAGTAGAACTCGGTGGGCTCCGAGGGTGGCACCGGCATCGTCGCGAAGTGCGACTCGAAGAGCTGCCGCACGACCTTCATGACTTCGAGGCGGGTGCCCTTGAGCTCCTCCTTCGTGGGGACCTTCGCGCGCACCACCGGCGGGATCTGCGCGAGCACGCGGGCGCGCGTACTGGCCGAGAGCTGTGCGAGCACGATACCGATGGTGATGGGTTGTTCGCCGCGAAGCGCCGCGAGCAACCAGCTCGCATCCACCTGATCGAGCCCGAGCACCCCTCGAAACTGAAACTGCCGCCGCATCTCGTTGGCGATCAGCGCCGCCCGTCTTGCGCCGTCGAGCTCGAGCAGCTTCTCGGCCTTCTCCTTACCGAGGTAGGCGTCTTCGTCAGGCAGGTAGTCTAGGATGTAGAGATCGTCGGCCCCACCTCGAGTGAAGATCGTGCCGAGGAGCACCGTCATTCTGGGGGAGAGGCCGTAGAAGATGTTGGCCCCGGGACCGGCCATGGGATTCGCCATGGGCGTTTACTTCTTGAGCTGCGCCACCTGAGCGGTGAGTCGAGTCAGGTCTTTTCGGTATCGCATGGCGCGAAGCACCGAGATCAGGACCATGCCGGAGAGCACGAAGGCCAACAGCACCGCGCCCCAGAGGCTGTTGAGGAGCTTCTTCTTGTAGCCGAGGCAGACCTCGATGCCGAGCACGCGCTCCTTCTCGCAGCCGTTCACGAAGGCAGCGGAGGGATCCACGACCGGGCTCCCGCTCGCGCCCGCGGTTCCACCAGCGCTCACCTTCTCGGTGGCGACCATCTTGACCACCACCTCGGCGGAACGCATCTCCGGCAACGCGGCTTGCACGAGCTCCTGCACATCTTCGACCGTCATCGGCGGCCGACCCTCGCCATCGGGAAGGTAGCCGATGAAGACGGAGGCCTTTGGACGAGGCTTCGCTTCATTGATGTCCCGAAGAGGGTTGTCTTCGGGCACAGAGACAAAGGCTGCGGCGTCGACGACGCGCGGAACCTGACGCAGCTTGTTCGCGATGTCGCCCGTGACGCCGACCTCTCGCTTGGCGCGCTCCTGCAGGTTCGTCGGAATGAGACCGCCCTCGCCGAACATCTCGGCCGTGCCTTGCTGGCGGCTCTTCGGGAGGTTGTGTCGATCGAGGACCGCGAGCGCGGTGAATGCCAGGTCCTTGGGCACCGCCACGTTGAAGCGGAGATCGCGCGAGACCTCGTCCTTCATCTTCTCTGCGGTGATCCCGGCTTCCTTCTCGAGCAGGAGCTTGATCTTGTTGGCCTCGGACTCTTCCTGCAGATGCGCGATGGTCTCGAGGGCACAGCCGCCCGACATCAGGAGCGCGAGGAGACCGAGTGGGACAATGGAGGAATGGAGCGCCAAACCGGCCCGATTATTCATGGTTCGAGGCATAAGGTCCAATCTCCGGCCACCGCAAATACCCCAAGAGGGGCGCTTCGGCTCCTTTTGCCGGTTTATGGCGACTCCGCCCCGTCGTAGACCACGGCTGGTTTGATCGACTGGGTCACCGGCGGAGTGCTCATCGGCTACGTCGCCCTCATGTTTGGCGTGGCCGCCTATGCGCAGACGAAGGTCCACTCGGTGGAGGACTTCCTGGTGGCCGGTCGGCGCCTGCCCTTCTTCTTCTCTTTCGCAACTCTGCTTGCGACCTGGTTTGGGGCCGGAACGATGCTCACCGCGGCAGACTCGGTGCGAACCGGGGGTATGGTGCGCGCCGCGCTCGAACCCTTCGGCGCCGGCGTCTGCTTGATCCTCGCCGGAGCCTTCTTCGCCAAGCGACTGTGGAACATGAAGCTCCTCACGCTGGCCGACTTCTTCGGTCGCAAGTTTGGCCGGACGGTCGAGCTCACCGCGGCGGTCGTCATGGTTCCGGCGTACTTCGGATGGATCGCGGTTCAGTTCATCGCCCTCGCGAGTCTGCTCGAGATCATCTTCGGCCTCCCTCTCAACGTTGGAGTCCTCCTCGTCGCCCTCGTGGGGACCGGCTACACGCTGCTCGGAGGCATGTGGTCGGTGACGCTGACGGATGCGCTGCAAGTGAGCTTGCTGCTCGTGGGTCTGCTGGTCCTCGGCTACGAGACCTTGGCGGTGCTCGGCCAGGGTGATGCGTTCGCCGGCTTCGCTCGGCTGGGCCGCGAGATCCCCGCTCCCATGCTGGAGGTGGTGCCCTCGAAGGCGCCGGCCTTCGTGAGCTGGCTCGGGGTCCTCGTCGTGGCCGCGCTCGGCAATCTGCCTTCCCAAGACCTGACCCAACGCATGTTCTCGGCCAAGTCAGCAGAGGTGGCGGCGCGCGCCTGCTTCACCGCCGGCATCGCGTACATCTCGTTCGGGCTCATCCCGGTGATGATCGGGCTGGCCGCGCGGCTGATCCTGCCCGAGACCGTGACGCAAGCCGTGGTGCCCGCCATCGCCAAAGCGGCGATGCACCCCGCCCTTTCGGTGGTCTTCACCGTCACCCTCGCTTCTGCGGTGCTCTCGACCATCGATAGCGCCATTCTCTCGCCGGCTTCGGTGCTCGCACAGAACGTCCTTGGTCCGATCACCAAGAGGGATCCGCTCGCGCTCAACCGCTGGGCGGTCGTGGGGGTGGGCGCCGCCTCTCTGCTCACGGCCTATATGGGCGAGAGCGCCTACGGCCTGCTCGAGGACGCTTACGCCATCGGCCTCGTATCGCTCTTCGTGCCGTTCCTGATGGGCATGCTGCACGAGCCCGTGAGCGGCCGACCGGCGATGACCTCGATGGCCACCGGAGGACTGCTCTGGCTGCTTCACTACGGCATGGGATGGGAGCACTTTTTGGCCCCCATGACCGCTCACTGGTCCATCCCGCCGCCCGTGGCTCTCACCGCGACGATGCTGGGCTTCGTCAGCTACGGCGTGGCGCACGTGTTGGAAGTCCGGGCGATGACCCGCGCGACCGAGGTCGCCTGAGGTGGCGGAGCGCTGGTACGTCTACATCCTTCGGTGCGGCGACAACTCCCTGTACACCGGGATCACCAATGATCTCGGGCGCCGCATCGCGCAGCACGAAGCCGGCACCGGCGCGAAGTACACGAGAGGACGCGGCCCCCTTCGGCTCGAGGCGAAACGCCGCTTCGCATCGAAGAGCGTCGCCAGCCAGGTCGAGGCGCGGGTGAAACGTG
Source organism: Deltaproteobacteria bacterium (assembly GCA_011526105.1). Taxonomy (GTDB): domain Bacteria; phylum Myxococcota; class Kuafuiibacteriia; order Kuafuiibacteriales; family Kuafuiibacteriaceae; genus WYAZ01. The sequence goes on from WYAZ01000100.1 coordinate 33,468, forward strand.
CGAAGTCAGAGGAGAAGATCCAGCTCCTGCGGAAGCTTCGGGCTCCCCCTGCGCTGAGGGCTTGACCTGGCCCGAATGGGCTGTCAAACCCGACCCCCGTGAAACAGCTCGCCTACTCCTGCCTCCTGCCCCTCGCCCTCTTTGCCTTCGGCTGCGACAGCTCCGACGACACAGATGCCGGCGTGACCGATAGCGGCGTACACCCCGACGCCACGGTTCGGCCAGACGCAAGCAACCGGCCAGACGCGACCGTGAATCCGGATGCCCAGGTGGGGCCGGATGCCCAGGTGGGGCCGGATGCCCAGGTGGGGCCGGACGCGCAGGTCGGACCGGACGCGGAGGTCGGAGACGGCGGTGTCGAAGGCCCGGTCACGGTGCGCATGTTCCTCGACCAGGGGCAGCCTCTCCCGTTCAACGTCATCTTCCAGGCGCCGGACGGAACGGTGGTGAGCTCCACCCTCGCCTTTGGTCAGGCGGTCGAAAACCTCCCCCCGGGCAGCATGGTGACCGTTCCGGACAACCGGTTCACTGGCAAGGGCTCCTTCGCGAACGTGGTGCTCTTCACCGGCGTGCAGCCGGGTGACATCTACGACCTGTCTCCGTTCTCTCGGCCCTCGGACTACTTGGGTGATGTCGAGGTCACGCTCCCCGGCTACTTCCGCAAGGACAGCGACTCCTATTACATCGACTTCGGCTGCGGTCCGTACTTCGTCTCTGATCCCGCTACCCCAGAGGTCGAGGGGATCTATTCGGACTGCACGGGCAGCTCGACCACCACCATCTCGATCGTGGCGACGGTCCGAGACCAGAACGACGTGCTCATCGCCTACGCCATCGCGGATCCCGTGGAGCTCGTCGCCGGTGGCACCGCGTTTGCGACCACCTCGCGTTGGCAGACCGCTTTTGTGCCGGTCGACGTGACGACCACCAACGTCTCGACCTCGGCCGTCAGCCTGTTCACACAGCACGCGCTCGCAAACCGAGGCACCATGCTGCTGCACCAATGGGACTCGCGAGACCCCTTGGGCCAGACGACGACGGTACAGCCGATGAACAGCGTCCCGTTCGGCGAGGGCGATGCACGCACCACGGGGTTTGATCTGGACTTTGATGCGTACACCCAGAACTTCGCGCGTCGAGCCACGGTCGCCACGACCACGCTCGACTTCCTCACGGACTTCCTGCCCGTCGTCACGGATCACTCGGTCGTTGCGACCAACGACGATGCCAGACCAGAGGTGCGCTGGACGCTGCCGGCGGGCACAGCCAACGCCGACGGCGCTCTCCTCCGCTACCTCTCCATCGATCCCTACGTCATCTGGTTCATCGTCGCCCCGCCCGGAGCGGGCTCGGTGCGCCTGCCCGAGATGCCGTCCGAGTTCAGCGGCTTCACCCCGGCGGGCTCCGCCACGTCCGAGAGCGGATTCCTCCTCTTCGACGCGAACCTCGTCCCCGACTACGGCGTCTTCCGGGTGAACGTCGCGCCCGCCTTCTTCACGCGAGGCATCGATGAGGCGCTCCAGGGCATGGCACCGGTCGGACTCGAGGCGCGCCTGAGCATGTCGCGCTTCTACTTCGACAACTAGCGCACATCCTAAAACCGCTGGCCGAGCGAGACGGCCGAGGTGCTCTTGGTCCAGCCCTTTCAGTACCTCGTTTGCTCGCCGGCCCGGACAAGCTCTGGATCAGTGAGGACGCGGGTGACTACCTCCTGCGTCTCTCGCTCACCGACTGTCGACACACAGGCCCGATGGAGATCGGTCCCGGCATCGTCGCCCGCATACGCACGCGAGGAGACGGCGTCTTCTACTTGCTGATGGGGAGGACCGGCGGGGTCGTTCGCGTCGACACGAGATGAGCCCGAGCCTACGACCCTAGTGTCCCGTCCGGGGTCTCGTCGTCGGGCATGAGCTCGATGTGGCCCGCCGCGCAAGCGCCAATCTCTCCCGTTCCCTTGAAGACCGGGAAGTCCAAGAAGTGACCGTGACCGTCACGTGGCGTCGCGTTCAGGTGGTATGCCCGTTCGTCCTCGCGGATGCGGAGCTCCATGTGGGTGGCCAAGGAACGCAACCCGTCCTGCACGTTGCCGTACACCCCGAAGTCGCCGTGCTCGCGCATGGCGGCGTCGATGAACTCGACGTCTTCCCGGCGGAGCCATCGCCCCTCTTCAGCGGATGGGACATCGATCCATGCGACACCCTCGAGGGCGCCACCGTCCAGATCGAGCCACACGCAGAGGAGCTCCGGTCCGATCTCATCGAGTCGAATGTAGAGCACCGCTCTACGCCCCAGAAGGCGGGTCTCGACCCCGAACTCGCCGGTGAGACCTCCGAGCCCAGCCGATAGATCTCGAATGCAGACGTCACCGTTCAAGGGCTCGATCAACCAAAGCTCCCCCTCTCGCTGGAGGATCTCGTTTACGCGGCGGAGTTCACTCGGCCGAAGCTCCGCCCCGTTGGGAAGCTCGGGTCCGCGCGTGGTCATGCCCCCACCCTTCCGTCGAATCTCCAACGTGTACCGAACCGCAGCCGGCGAACGATGCGTGAGCTGAAGTCGGATCGACCGCCACTTTGGCGCCGCTTCGATCACGAAGCCGCGATCGAGCCCGGCGAGGCCATCCGCCCAAGCGGTGCCGAAGCGCGGGAAGTTCTCGTTCAGGAAGCTACGGTCTTTTTGGGATAGCCGGCTCAATTGAGAACACCCCTGGGCCGTGCTGTCATTCGGCATCCAGGACCGCTCGAAGCTTTGTCAGCAGCGCCTCGGCTCTAAACGGCTTCTGCAAGAACGCGACCCCCTGGTCGAGCACACCGCGGTGAACGATGGCGTTGCTCGTATAGCCCGACATGTAGAGCGCCTTCATGCCGGGCCGAATCGCCGAGAGCCGCTCCACCAGTTGTCTGCCGTTCATCGCCGGCATGACGATGTCGGTGATGATTCCTTGGATGGGGCCCGCGTGACCTTCACACAAGAGCAGCGCCTCTCCGCCATTGGGAGCGCTCAGCACCTGATAGCCGGCCTTCGTCAGGATTCGCTCGGCCGCCCGGCGCACATGCTCCTCGTCCTCGACGAGGAGAATGGTCTCGGTGCCTTCGAGGGAGGGCCGCGGTGCGGTCTGACCCGGCTCGAACGACTCACTCGCGCCTTCCTTGCGGGGCAAGTAGACCTTGAAGGTCGTCCCGCTTCCGATCTCGCTGTACACCCAGATGAAGCCGCCCGCCTGCCGTACGATGCCGTAGACCGTCGATAGGCCGAGGCCGGTTCCGACCCCGGGCGCCTTGGTGGTGTAGAACGGTTCGAAGACTCGCAGCCGGGTCTCCTCGTCCATTCCGGTGCCGTCGTCGCTCAGCGCCACCATCACGTAGTCGCCGGGAGGGATATCGACCGGCTTCGCGTCTCCATACGCCTCGTCGAGGGTGACGTTCTCAGTCTCGATCGTCAGCTTGCCGCCGTCGGGCATGGCGTCTCGGGCGTTGACGGCCAGGTTCATGAGGATCTGCTCGACGTGGCTGGGATCGATCTCCACCAGTCCGAGCTCCTCGCTGAGCCTCGTCTCGAAGTGAATGTCCGCGCCCAGCAAGCGCCGGAGCAGCTTGTCCATTTCGGCGACCAGTCGATTGATGTTCAGGACCCGAAGCTCGGCGATCTGACGACGGCTGAACGCGAGCAGCTGGCGCGTGAGCCCCTCGGCTCGCCCAGAAGCATCCTGGATCACTTGAATGTCCTCTCGGAGCGGATCCTCTCGATGCAGCGCGTCGAGCACGAAGCTCGAGTAGCTGCGAATCACCGTGAGCACGTTGTTGAAGTCATGCGCGATGCCCGCGGCCAGACGACCCACCGCCTCCATCCGCTGGGCGGCCCGCATCTGACTCTCGAGGCTACTGCGATCGCTGATGTCGGTGAAGCTGAAGATGAGGTTCTGATAGTCGTCCGGCGTATTGGGTGCAGCGAACGCGATCAGAACATCGAGCTTCGTCCCCTTGGCGGACTCGATCCGAGCTTCCTTGCTGCGCAAGCCTGTGTCGTTTTCGATCGCCCGGAGGACGTCGATCCAGGCCCCCATGGCCTCTGAGCGGAGCACCTTTGCCAAGGGACCGACGAGCTGCTCGGCACTCTCGACCTCCATCAGCCGAACTGCGGCCGAGTTGACCGCCCGAACCTGAGCCTGCTCGGCCGCGCGCACGAGCAGCGCCTCATCCTCGAAGAGCGCTGCAGGTCCGCTCTCCGCGCGTACAGCGTCGAGAATCCGCTTCGTGCCCGAGAAGTCGACCTCGGCCAGGGCGACGACGGTGCCTTCGAAGATGTTCTGATAGCGGCGTACCTCTTGGTGCAAGGCACGCTCGAACTCCTGGCGCTCGCGCCGATTCGCGACATCCGCGAGCTCCCGGGTCAGAACGAGACCCATCCGATCGAGTCGGCTCTTGAGCACGTAGTCTCTGGCCCCAGCACGGATGGCCTCGATGGCCCCCTCTTTTCCCGTGGCCCCGGATAGAAAGATGAACGGAACGTCCGGGATCCGGTGACGCACGAGCTCGAAGGCCTTGTGCCCATCGAGCAGGGGCATCGAGAAGTCCGAGATCACCACGTCCCAAGGCGACTCGAGGGCGGCTGCGATTGCGCTCTCGCTGTCGACTCGCTGGTGAGAGAAGTCGAGTCCACTCCGCTCGAGCTCGCGGACGAGGACCTCCGCGTCCTCCTCGGAGTCCTGGATGAGAAGCAGCCTGAAGCACTCGGACATTCTTTCCCCTGCGGTGACCGGCGGTCCACAAGCCGGCCTAGCCTCGCGACACTCTAAGTATGCCCGTCACCCCTTCTAAGCAAGTCTTGCAGGTCTGCCGCCCGCACAGAGGCTCTCTGAGTGCCGTGGATCGATCCGTGGAGCAGATCTGGACTTGATCGCTTTGAGCGGTCTGGGGTCATGCGGACTCAGCTGCAAGGGGACCAGCATCGAGACGGGGCGTGCGTTGTTCGAACCGTACACGAGACCGGTCGGCTCCACGCGGTAGCGTCCAAAGAGGACGGCAACTTCGACTTTGGCAGGGACCGAAGGCCGTGGCCTCGTCGAACGCCCTTGGACTGACCGCGTGACCGGTGCTCGGCTATCGTGCGAGCCACTCGCCGGCCAAGCCGTCGTGCTTCGCCAGCGCGCTCGCGAGATCCGCGCCGAGCCCCAAAGAGACACCTTCGCCTTGTTCAATCGCCTTCACCTGAGAGGCCACCTGGGCGGCGGCGCCGGGGTCTGTGGTCAGCCGACGGCCCAAGAGCCCCAGGAGCACATGACGCGACTTCTCGGGACTTGCATCGCCCGACACGTCGAGCAACAGGGTCGCGAGCTTCCCTTCATTGGCGTCCGTCGCCATCGACAGCTCGATGATCGCGTACTCGGGATCAGCCTCTTGGGCGATGACCGCGTCGGCCCAGCTCACGACCTCCTTGGGATCAAAGAGACCGATCACCAAACCCATGCGGTAGACTTCTGCGATTTCTTTGTTGGTCAGCACACCTCCCCATAACCTGCTGGGCGCCAGAAGGAACCCCTTTTGACGACGTGTTCCTCGAGCAGGGCGCCGCGACCGCGAAGGCCAGCCGGGGGAGCACGGAGCGGCTGGATCCCATCTTTGGGATCATTCGGCCGAGCCGCAGAGGAGCAGCACCGACCGAGTGAACTCGCCGAGCTCTGGCCGACCACCCGATCCGAGCCCTGCTCGATCAAAATGCGTGCAAACCACGCACCTCTTGCTCTACAAGTGGGGAGTGCCGCTTCCGATCGACCCCACCCACGTCGCGAAGTTTGTCGCGCTGACCAAAGTCGCAGGTGACGCCCACAAGCACTACACACGAGCCAAGGAGGGCAAGGCCGGCGCCACCGAGGATCTCGCCGCCGCGCTGGGCCTCGAGTTCAACGAGGTTCGCCAGATGCTCTTCCTGGGCCGCGATGCCCTCGAGCGTGATCCTCAGGTGGCAAAACAAGCGCAGGCTCTGATCGAACAGCAAGCGCCCAAGGATGTCACCGGCGGGACCAAGGCGGGTCAAACGCTGCAGTCACACGGACGCTTTGGTGTCATTGGTGGACCCGGTATCATCGCACGCGGTCCGGAAGGCGCACCCCCGAGGAGCATCGCGGTCTCGGTAGCCGGGCTCCCGAAGTCCCGCGCCTATGAGACGTTCACGGCGGCGCGAACGGAGCTCGATCGATCGCTGCCCGCCTCAGTGGATCCCGAGAACCCAGGGAAGTGGGACCTGTACCCCATGGGATCGGAGTACACCCGGGAGATGGTCTTGGGCTTCACAGCCGACGCGAGCAAGAAGGTGCACGAACAACTGCAGCGTCACACCCCGCCCATCGAGTTTGCGGCGGTGGACACGATTCTCCTCAACGCGCTCAGCGAGGCGACGAAGCGGATCGACGCCGAGCGAAAGTCACCGAGCACCGCGTGGGAGTACGAAGACTTCTCGAGCAATCAACTGCTCGGCAAGCTCGCTCGTCATACCGCGGACGCGGCGGCCGAGATCGTGGGTCGACTCGATCTTCCATCAGACCGGGGCTTGAAGATCGAGGAGTATGGGTTGAGACAGTTCATGAAGGCCGCCTTCATCAAGGGCAGCTTCAAAGCCTTCACGATCGATCACACCGGCGGGCGCGGCGCCGTTCATGAGGTGCTGAGCAAACACGGCGCCGAAAAGGCACTCCCCCCCGACCGAACGCTGTAGTGGGCTTCTTCGAGGTCAACACCGATTCGAAGCCGATCGACCTCGGGCCCACGCCACCCTCCTCGGCAGGCCAATCCTCGAGGCGGCAGAATAAAGCCCGCACAGGTCGCGTGAGGTGCCTGGACACCCTCGGTCGTGCGAGGATGGAGACATGAGCGGCGACCGTCCCATGCTCATCTTCGTCAGTGACGTCCACCTGACCGACGCCCTGCACGGGCAGTCCGTGTCCAAGGCCGACATCTTCGAGAGGTTCTGGGTGCGCATCCAGAGTTCGAGAGGAAAGCGGCCCGGCGAGCTCTGCTTCGTGGGCGACCTCTTCGACATCGTCCGATCCCCGAGCTGGCTCGACGCAGACCTGCGCCCCTACCACGACCCCTCAGACCCGGCGGTGAGAGCACGGATTGACGCGATCGTCGATGCGACGCTCGAGCGCGAATCTGAGTTCTTTGCCGCCATCCGAAGGCGAGTCGAGGCCGGAGAGCTCGAGGTGCACTACCTTTTGGGCAACCACGACCGTCTGCTTCGGCACACCCCGGCGGCACGCAGAAAGATCTGGAAGGCGATGACGGGTCTCGACGAGGACGTGGAGTTTGGTGCGGAGCTCACCTTCCCCGAACACGGCGTGCTCGCCTACCACGGCCATGTGGGCGACGTGATGAACGAGTCTCCGGATGGCGGAGCGACGATCGGGGACGCCATCGGCAGCGAGCTCATTCTCCGTTTCCCGCACGAGGTTCAATCGGTGCTCGGTCAGCGCCGGCCCGAGCTCGAAGACATCGACGACGTTCGCCCGATCTACGCGGTGCCCGCTTGGGTGCGGCAGCTCGGGCTTCAACATGACGAGCTGCTTCGGCCGGTGGCCAAGACCTGGGGCCTGCTCGTCGAAGAGTTTCTCGACAACGCGTTTGTCCGCGATTGGATGCGCGGGCGGCACAAGCTCTTTCACTTCGACGCAACGGTGAAGCTGAGGCTGATGCTCGAGCTCTCCACCAAGAAGCTCATCGCCAAGGGCCAAGACCGACGGCTCACCAAGCTCTACAAGCTCTTTCAGCACGCCTTCGACGGACGCATGGCGCAGCACGGCGCGGTGGAGCTGAGCCGGAAATCACGGCGAGGGCTGCACTATGTCGTCAACGGTCACTCGCACTTTGCCTCGATGGTTCCGCTGGGCCGAATTGGAGATGCGCCGGCGGTGTACTTCAACACCGGCACGTGGCGCACGCTGCACCAGATCGGCCATGACGTGGGCGGGCGCCCGAGCTTTTTGCCCTACGACGCGATGAGTTATCTCGTCTTCTATCCGGACGGAGATCGGCTCGGGCGCGACTACGAGTGGTGGTCGGGGGCGATGGTCGTGCGACGCGATGAGCACCGCGAGTGATCTCGCTTCAGATAGGTCCGAGCGCATAGGCCCGAGCGAGCGCGCGCATCATCGCCATTCCGGCTTCGTCCGGAGTTCGGCCAAAGCTGAGAACACCGTCCTCGTGACCCCCCATGACCATGACACCCAAATCCGAGGCGTTGCTGCTCCGATACAGGCGAGCGACCTCGCTGGCCATTTCCTGGGTGCCGTACTCCACCTTGGCGGAGGTGACGGGGAGGTGGAGCTTGGCCGCGTGCCGCCAAATGGCCGGTGCATGTCCGTGCAAGACGCAGCGCAGGACAGGCGAGGTCCCGTATATGGCCCCGTGCGTGAGCGACTCCGACGAAGGCGCGACCGGCCCCCGCGACGTCACGTGATTGGCCTCCGCGTCGTGGCTCTCGACGACACACATCTGGTCTGCTCCAAGCTCGAGAATTCCACCGGTCTGCGTACCGGAGATCAGAAAACGTCGTCGCTGAAGCGGCGCCCCCCAAGGCGGAAGCAGGACACTGACGTTGCCGAAGGCGGCACCCTCGTAGCGCGCTGAATCGCGGCCAATGAGCCTCAGGTCGAAGAGAATGCGTCGCCATGCCGCGAGCGGGGCGAGCGCATCCAGCGCGCTCGACGGCAACACATCCGGCGTGTGATCGACCGAGAACTTGGTCACGCCTTCCATCGCGGTCATGTCCATGGTCCTTCCGCTGCTGGTCCTGGAAGTGGTTCTCGACCTGATCGAGCCAGCCTTGGCCCGGGTCCTTGGGCTCCGGGGGGATGCCGTAAGGCGCAGCGGCCCTGGAAGTTGCCACTGTCTTGCGTGACCTCGAGCATAAGCTCCTCGGGGAAGGTCTGCGCGTTGTATCGAGCGTGCAGATGCGTGACAAGCGCCGGTTGCACCCCGCCGCGGTCTTGGCCCTTGACGGTCACAAAACCCCGAGCTTCCTCGGTTCGGCCCCCGCGAGCGGGTCGGCCGCGCAGGGGTCACACCACGACCTGTCCCTGGCGAACTCGGTCAAGGCCACCCGTCCGTTCTGTTTGCGCACCTGAGTGGTGAAGACATCGCGGTGGACGCTTCGAGGGCCCGAGCCGCGCGGGGAGCATGAAGCGCTCGTTTGGGTACGCGAGCGGAAGGGGACGAAGGCGCCGAGAGCCGCTCTTAGCGTGCTCCGGCGGAGGTCGGTCTCGAAGCCGTCGCTCTGCCTCGCCGAGAGGATCAGGAAGTCGTACGCACCCACCGAGCAAGTGGCTTCGATGGTGAGTCCGAGATCAGGGCGCCGACACCTCAGCGGAGACCGAGGAAAGCGCGAGGTCGAGAAAGAGGATCCTGCAGACGAGCTGCGCTCCCAGGATCAGGAGTTGGGAGTAGCGCGGTTCCTTCGCGAGACGGTGCCCGAGGGCTCGCATGTCGGTGTCCTGCAACGAACCGATTCGCGCGGCGATCCGGCTCCGAGCCGGATGTACGATTCGGGCCGTCGGCACGTCTTCTCGGCGGCTTCCATCGCGGGTAAGCGACCCTGCCGGGACGATGAGGCCTCACCTATATTGGTCGCGTGGTCGTGAGGCGCTGGATTCTTCCCTGCCTGCTGTTCTTCGCCTGTCGAGGGGAACCCACGGAAGTGCTCCTGCCGGGACCGAACGATGCCGACACGCTCGCGTTCGTTGTGCAGATTCGTGGTGGGCGGCCCCTCGAGATCTGGCGAGGTGACCAGCTGGACTCGGGGCCCATTCAGGCCACAGGAGACGACGACGACCAGTTCGTGTTCGTGAAGATTCCTCGAGCTTCCGTCGCGAGCATCGATCCTCTTCTCGAACCCACGCTCATCGATGCTCTCGAGCTGAAGGCCACCGTCGCGTGCGCTGGGTGTGACGGCATTTGCCTCGAGGAGCGGGCGACACTTCTGTCGCTTGGGCTGCCGGCGGACACGGAGTACCTCGAGCTGCTCGACGGTAGCCTCGAGAAGGCCTCCGACGCGACGGCTCGATCGCTGTCCTCTCAGATTCGCCTCGAGACCCGAAGGGTCTTGGGCGACTGCGTCTGGGGCCGCGGAAAGCAGCCTGAGCTCTTTGCTGCCGCAGACTTCCGCCTCCCGAGCGCAGACGAAGCTGTGTACATCCTCGACGAGGATCGTGTTCTCATCTCGAACCCGACGCGGCTCATGCTCATCCTGCGAGGCCGAGGCCAAGCGGACAACGCACGACGAGTCCTCAGTCCGAGCTCGCTCAGCCACGAAGCCATTGGGGGCGCCGCACTCATCTCGAGCACCAGCACCGTCGCGCGGTTGCTCGTCATCTCTCGTTTCCGCGGCAACAGCGGCCCACAGGGCAGCGCCATCTTCGAGGTGGAGGCTGGGGAGGAGGGGTTTCGGGTGCTGAGAGAGCGATTCCGGACCGGTGAGGTCCTGAGCGGGATCCTCCCCACCGAGGCTGGCGGCTTTGTCGCGGTGGGCCTGCGGGGCGCAGTGGTGACCTCGCGCGCTGGTGAGACGCCTGAGACGTACTCGCTGGGCGAGAATCTAAGGCTGGACGTGGTGCGCTACCTCGGCGAGGCGCTCCGGTCCTTCTACGTCGGCGGGAATCACGGACTCGTCGCTGAAGGAGACCTGTTCGCCGGGCCTTTGGGCGTTGGCCTGACGGGCCTCGAGCGTAGTGGAGGCTTGGTGGACTCGAGCGTTCGCGAGTTCGCAGTGCGGACTCGAGGCGCAGAGACGGAGGTCTGGGCTTTCACCCGCGGCCAAGGCGCCTTCCGACGCCTCGAACCGGGCCGTTGGCGGGCCGAGAGCATCGAGGCGCCTCCGGGCGCAGACGTATGCTCGACCATGCCGAACGCGTGTGGGAGGGCTTCGCTGATCGAGATCAGTGAAGGCATCGACTTTGGCGTGGATGGTCGTTTGTTCTACGCCCCCTGGAAGTGCTCGACCTTCTACACCCACGCTGAGGGAGAGCCCTGTACGCAGTCCTTCGACTTCTCCGAGGTGGGCCTGGCAGACGGAACCGTCTCGTTTCTCAGCCGCCACGAGAACCGCCTGTACTTCGTGAGGGATCTCCAAATCTGGAGCCTCGAGCTGTGAGCTTGCCGCGCTCCCTCGCGGGAGGGCGACATGTGTCGTGTCCGCGCCGACGACACTCCCTCTAGGGTCCGCCTGGCGCTGAACGCCGGGAGGTTTCGGACATGAATGACAGAAAGTGGATGGTCGCTCTCGCTCTCGTATCGACGGTCGGGTGCGCGCGCATCGAGCCGAGAGTCAGCTACAGCAGCTTCGGCGAGGCCAGCTTGGACCACGACGAAGAGGTCATGGAGAGCTACCGCGAAGTCTCGACGAACGAGGCGGTCAAGGTCCTCATCGACACGCTGCCCGTCGGGATCAACCTCGAGGACGGCGCCATCAAGGTCGAGGAAGGATACGGCCATCGATTGGTCGGGAAGTTCACGGTGTCGGCCCGCTCAGAACAGGGCTCCTTCCTCGCGCTCTTCGGCTTCGCCGATTACGAGAAGAGCGGCCTGTCCGCCTACTGCGGACCGCAGACGGTGCTGAACTACGCGACGCTCTTTCTCTGGGGCACGTTGGTCCCCCTCAGCTACCCTTGTTGGGGCGACGCTTCTCTGGACAAAAAGCACGTCTTGGAACGGGTGAAGCAGATCGCCACCGCTTCCGGAGGAGACCTGGTCATCATGGGCTTCATGGCCAACCCGATGGGCGGTTCGAGCCGCGAGGTCTGGGGCGCCTCCGGCTTCGTGCTCGAGCTCGACCCACGCCTGAACGGCCAGCCGCTCGAGACACGACCGAGGAAGCTCACCTCGAGCGAGGACCGAACCTCCATCTAGTGACGAGACGCGGCCGCTGCTCGACTCTGCCGACGGTCGTTGGTCGTACGGACGAAACGAGCCACGGCGGGTGAGCATGGAGTCGAGGCTCTTCGATTCCCTCGCGAAGTTCCCGGTGGGCGCATTGTGCTGGATCCCTCGGGGTCGAGAAGTGCGGCGCCCGCCAGGCCGTGCCGCCAAAGGCCCGTCTTCTCCGGGAAATCCGTACGGCCGCACCCAGCATGTCCGTCCCAGGACGGGTCCTCGAGCCCTCATGGCTGACACCAAAGCGAGCCTGCGCCCGGCCGTTCGCGCCGTCGGCGATGTCACCAAATCCAGAGTCCCTGCGTTTGAGCCCCGAACCGGCGAATCGCCGAGAAGGAGCAACGGTTATGAAGGGCTTTTGGAAGAAGATGTGGGACGACGAAACGGGTTCGGCTCGAAGCACCCCCGAGGACCGTGACTACGGCCGCATCGTGGACGCGACGGTGGGCATGGCCGCTCTGCGCAGCACGCAGAAGCTGGCCAAGAAGGCCGGCCTCGATGTCGTCAACCTCTGCTGGGAGGACACGGGCCGCTACAAGGGCTCCGCCGGTGGCCCAAACATCAGCGACCTCACGATTCAAGTGGCCAACACCGACCCTGCCACCGGAGCGGCGCGTCTGTCGTGTATGCCGATCTTTCGCTTCCCCAACTTCAGCGACAAGACCGCCGACGTCTCGATCGACGACCTCTTCGTTCGCGTGGGTAACGAACGAGGCAAGCCTCTGAAGAAGATCGGGCTTCGAGACTATCTCTCGGACCTGCGCCGGTATCTGTCGGAGCCCAGCTCATGGGGCGGTCTCGAGGAATCGCTGCTCGCTCCGCGCGAGAAGGAGGTGCTCGTGAGTGCCCAAGCGTGTTTCCTCCCGGTCCCTCGATCCGGCAAGGCGACCTTCAACCCGGTGCTCTTCAACTATCAGTCGAGCCACGGGGCCCCGGCGGTGCTGGCCATCGTCGCCACTCGAGAAGGGACGAGCGCGACCATCATCGACAACACGAGGGATGCATTCTCGGAGGGCTTCGCGTGGGGTCAGCGCCTCTTCTTCAACGGAGAGGGCGAACGGGCGAGCTTCACCGGTACACGTCTTTCGGACTTCGTCGCGGCAGGCGGAGACAAGACCGACTCGACCACCTCGGTGACGGAGGCAAAGCACCGCAACCTCAATTGCGTGCTGCTCATTCAGGTGCCGCTGCACCTTCCTCCGAGCCGTCACTCCGCCTTCGACATGGCCCCCCCCATGTGCTCGAAGTCCGAAGCCACGGGCGGACCGATGCGGTCGAGGAGCGATGTCGAGGAAGCGGTCATTGGTCACGGCGAGATGGAGGGTCCGTTCACCGAAGTAGACGGCCTGTCCATTCGACGTGACGCGCGCTTCCCCATCCGAGTCATCGTGCAGTTCTACAAAGCGACCGAGAGCGGTGTGGTCGACCCCAAAGATGTGCAAGAGATCGCCGAACAAATCGAAGGCATCTACGCCAACGCCAAGGCGGTGGGCAGCTTGGTGCTCGATCCCGATGAGGGGCGCTCGACGGAGTGGGATGACCAAGGAAGGGGCAAGATCGAGCCGAAGGACTTCTGGGAGCAGTTCTGGAAGAAGCAAGAGGCGATGACCGGTCGAAACCGACATCTCCTCATGCGTGAACTCGAGATTCTGCTCGGTCGACGCCCGGGAGTCATGGAGCTCGAGGAGGCCATTAGACGGGTGTTCCGCGAAGGCTCGTGAGTCCAGCCCGTGTGTCCTCTCCTCGCCGCCGGTGTATAACCAAGAGGTGACGGCGTCGAGGAGAGGCGGCCTTCGACCCCAGACGCACTCGACGCTCCTGCTGCTGACGGTGCTTTTTGCCTGCAGGGATGAGACGCCCATCATCGCGGCCTGGCCGGAGGGAATCGACGTAGCGGTTGTCGTCTACGGGGATGATTCGCGCGCCGAGTTGGTGGGGACCGTGGCGTCGGTAGGGGGCACGCCATCGGGCGGGGGCGGTTCGCTTCGTGTCCCCGGCGATGCACTTGGACAACTTCGAGTGATCGGCTGGTCTTGGGACCAGCTCCTCGCGCAGATCCCGGAGCTCGATCCAGAGGGCTCGAGCACGGTCGCTGCGGTCGAAGACGCCGCCGCATGTGAACGTGGATCGGTCGCCTCGCCCGAGCGTCGCCGGTTCCCCGTTCTGGGTCTGAAGCCTCAGATCCATGCCTTCGACAAGGAGACGCTCGGCTTTCGACCGAGCACCGTTCCAGCGCACGCGGTCGAGCGCCTGGCGCTGGACGTGCCCGTACAACCAGGCTTCTGCGAAGACCAGCTCCCCACACGATGGGCGCGTATGGACGAGACCGCGCTGCCCGAAGGTGTCGTGATCGGCGGGGAGCCACACACGGGGCGCGAAGGCGAGCACTTCGGCTTCGGCGCCGTCGCCCGCGTCGATCCGCAACGCGTGGTTGTCCTGACCTGGAGCCGGCTGCTCCTTCTCACGCGTGATCAGGTCTTCTCGGACGCAAGAGACGAGAGCCTTGCCGAGGACTCGCTCCCTCGAGCCCCAGCGAGTTTGGCCGAGGGCGGGCAATGGCTGTTCACCGGAGTGACCGCCGACCCCCGAACCCGCGAGGGCACGCTTCGAACCTTCTTCCTCACCGCCATGTACCGGACCTTCCCCACCAACAGCGGACGGGGCGGCGGGGTCTTCGAGGTCGATATCTCCGAGGAAGGTTTTGTCTCCCCGGTCCGGACCGCGACGGCCTACTGGGGTGGCGACGGTGCGCCCGGGGCGATCACCGTCGACGAAGACGGTGGCTGGGTCGCGGTCGGCTCATCGGGTCTCCTGTTGTCTAGAAACAACGACGGAGGCCCGGTTCGACGCGCGAGTCTTCCCCAGGCGTCGTGGTTCCGACGAGTCATCTCGACGAGCCACCCCGAGTTCAAGCACCTGGCCGGATCGGAGGATGGTGTCCTCGTCATGGGTGATCTGCGCGGACGACTGGAACTCCTGACGACAGCCAGACCCACGGAGGTGGGGACCTCGATCCGAAGCATGTTGTCCGTCCCCGGCCCAGCCCCCAGGCTCATCGTGAGCACCTTCGCCAGCGGCGCGTTCGAGCTCGGACCAGACCGAACATGGACCCCGTTCGCCTTCCAAAGCGTCGGGCCCTTCGGATGCGCGTCGGTCACCAACGATTGCGGCTTTCGCACACTCGGCGCGGGGGCCCTCGCCTCAGACCGCGAAGGTATGGTCTATTCGTTCGGGGACCGCTGCGGCGACCTGACGGCAATCGATCCCGACCTTCGTTGTGCAACATCGCTCCCACTGTCCCTGGAGGATTCGATCCACATGGATGCGAGCTACGGCATCATCACCGTCGTGGGTGCGCGCGGAGCCGTGCTCGAACTCTTCCGCGACGAGGCGCGATGACCAGCTCTAAAGGTTCACCACGTACCGAACGAAGTCGGCCTCGGTGATGATGCCCACGAGCCCGCGACCTTGGACCTCGGTGACCGGCAGGCACGAGAACTTGTTCTCGAGCATCATCTCGCCCGCTTCATCGATGGAGGTCTCGGGGGTCACGGTCTCCACCCCGCGGACCATCGCAGCACGCACCTTCAGGGCCCCAAGCAAGTCCTGACGCTCGGTCAGGGGGAGCTCGACGTCGTCGTGAAGAGCGGTGCGAACGAGGTCGCGATTCGAGACGAGCCCGACCACGCGGCCTTCGTCGTCGACCACGGGGACGTGGCGGATGTGATGCTCCTCCATGATGTCCCAGACCACGGAGAGGCTGTCGTTGGGACCCACCGAGAAAACCCGGGAAGTCATGAGGTCGCGTACGGTAAGTGCTGTCATAACGCTCCAGGCGGCTGCAAAGACCGTGCAAGCTCAGCGCCGCGCAAAGCCGGTCGTTTTGGGGTGCAGGAAGTGCGCAGGCATCGGAAGCTCACGCAAGCCGATCAGCTGCAGCTGAGCGCCCCGCCGGTCTCTCCTTCGTCGAGCGTCTTGTTGTTGTTGGGATCGGTGATGGCGTAGTTGCCATCGCAGATCGTTCCGCTGCCTTGGATATCGAGGTTGCCTCGCACCCCGTTGCGAACCAGCGTCGAGTTGTTCTTCCTTACCTCGATGTTGCCGTAGACCTGGTTCTCAGCCGCTAGGCTGTTGTTCATGTCGAGGATCAAGTTGCCCTCGATGACCGAGAACAGAATCGCGGCGGTATTGAGAGTGATGGAGACGTTGCCCGTCACGCGGACGCCGCGAATTCGCGCGTTGTTGCCGCTGATCACCAGGTCCCCGTTGATGATCGTGTTCTCGGGTCCGTTGCCATAGACGGTGACGTTGTTCCCGTCCACCGTCACGTCCCCCTCGATCGGCACCCCGTTGGTCGCCGGCCCGAAGGTCAGCACCGCGCCGTTGGCCGTCTGCGGGAGATCGACGCCGCCTTCAGTGTTGGTCACGACCACGGTGGTGTCAGTCGTATCTGAGTCTCGGTAGCAGACGACCTCCTTGACCTGACCATCTACGACGACCACATCGACCGGACCTTGGTCGGTCTTGCAGTACCGGCCATCTCGCGTCACCGGCACACACGTCTCCTCGGTGAGCTGCAGGCAGGTCTCGCCATCGAGCTGTCCGGTGGCGATGGGTACGGTGTCGTCCCCGTTGAGAACGGTCACGTTGCCGTCCTCGTAGTCCTGAAATGGATCTGTGGAGTAAAGGGGGTCGTCGCCGCAGGCCAACAGCGAGACGAGCGACAGAGCTGCGGAAACAGCGGTAACTTTGTGCATCATGAATCAGGATTCTACTTGGCCCCGGATACGGCGCCACCCGCGGTAAACAGAAGCGTCTGAAGGTCGTCGTCGGTGAAACGCACCCCCGCACCGACAAAGTAGTCCACCGTACCGGGGTTGAAGAAGTCGTCCACGCCACCGTGGATGTAGATGTGCGGCATGAGCTCCACCAGCGCCAGAGCCTTGACGCGCGGGTTTCGCGCGTCGCGGGAGAACTCGTTGACGTCGAACAAGAACTCGAGCCGGTCTTGGAAGAAGAAGAGGTTCGAGCCCACGCCGCCGGTGCCTTCGATGATGCCGAAGCGCAGCGCCAGCCAGTAGAACCGCTTGGCGAACATGAAGCTGAACTTGAGTCCGTCCTGAACCGTGGTGGTCCGACGTTCGCGGTAGACGAAGTTCCGGCCGGTCTCCGGAGAGGTGGACGCGACGTCGATGATCTCCGTCGTCGACGCCCCTCGGGGGTCATCCACCACCTCGATGATGTAATACTTGTCTTGCTTGGGCGCCAAGATGAGCTGCACGTAGTTCTTGGCTTTGCCGCTTCGGAACTGGAACTCGCTGCGCAGGTTGATCCAGGTCTGCATGCGAGCCATCGGCCCAATGACCTGGTTGATGCCTTCGACCGCTTCCTCCACGCCGTCGTGGATCGAAGAGTCGTTCACCAGGGCGCCGACCGTGCCCTCTCCTTCGTCGACCTTCCGGAGGATGTTCGTCATGTGCTCGAGCGACTGATTCATCTTGTCGAGCGTGGACTTCAGGGACTGCACGGACTCCTGGATGTCTTCTTCCTTTTGACCTGCCACGAGGCGTTCGATGCTCTCGCTGGTGCGCCGGAGCGACTCCGCGATGGCGACCGCGTCCTTGACGAAGGCGGAGATGTCTCCCTCCTTGCCCTCCGAGATGCGGCTCAGATCGCCGGTGAAGGAGTCGATGTTGGCAAGGATGCGATTCAGCTTGTCCGCGTTGTCATTGATGTTCTCGGACACCGCCTCGAGCACGGTGCGAGCGGCTGCGGCCGAGCCCTGCACGTCGCGAACGATGAGCTCGAGGGGCGCGGGTTGGTCTTCGGTGCCTTTGATCAGCCGCGACACGGATTCCGTCATTTGGCGGACCTCCATGATGATGGCGTCCGTGTTCGAGAGTGACTTGACGCGCTTGATTTCGTCGCCGTCCACCAGCTTCCGTTTGCTGGAGCTGCCCGGTTCGATCGCGAGCTTGTAGTCCCCGAGCAGAGAGATGGCGATCTTTTCGATGCCGGCGTCCTCGTAGAGATCGACGTCCCCGTAGATGGTGAGGATGACCTTCGCCTTGCCCTGGTAGAGCTGCACGTCTTGGATGTGACCGACATCGATGCCGGCGATCTGAACCGGTGACTTCTTTTCGAGACCGAGCACGTCGTCGAAGACGGCGAAGATCATGTAGTTGCCGGCGCGATCGAGACCGCGGGTGGAGAGGATCTGGAGAAACGCCCCGAAGGTGATCACCGAGGCGACCACCAAGAGCCCGACCTTGGCCGGGGTGAGGAACTTCTGCACCGCGTTGGAGCTCATCTCAAGACCCCTGCCCGAGCGAGGCGACCGAGGCGCGAGGTGCGCAAAGCGGGCCGACGAAGTCGCTATCCTGCAATAACGCGAGGAGGCCCAACACCGCGCACCGACGCGAATCGGCCTGGGTCGCGACCAAAGGGATCTTGAGATGAGCTCTTGTCATCAGTTTCGACCAAACCAGGTGGAGAGGAACTTCTTCAGCTCAGGATGCTCGGAGTGCCGGAGTTCTGACGGGGGCTTGTGCTCGACGATCTTCCCCTCGTAGAGAAATGCGATCGAATCCGCGATGTTGAAGGCAGAGCCGATGTCGTGACTGATGACCACGCTGGTCACCTGAAGCTTCTCCTTCGCGCGCAGGATCATCTCGTCCACGTACTCGGTCGTGATGGGATCGAGACCGGTCGTGGGCTCATCGTACAGTACGATCTCGGGTTCGAGCACGATCGCTCGCGCCAAGCCCACGCGTTTACGCATGCCGCCCGAGAGGTCGGCGGGGAACTTCGCCTCCGTTCCTTCGAGACCAAAGAGCGCGAGCTTTTCGGCCACACGCTCGGCGATTTCCTTCTCCGACAGCTCCCTGTGGTGCTCACGAAGCGGAAAGGCGACGTTGTCGCCGACCGACATGGAGTCGAAGAGCGCCGCCCACTGGAACACCATGCCGAACTTCATGCGCGCCTTGGTCAAGGCTGTGCCGGAAAGCTGGGAGATGTTGATGCCCTCCACGAGGACCCGACCCTCATCCGGTTTGAGAAGCCCGATGAGGTGCTTCATCAGCACGCTCTTTCCGCTGCCGGATCCGCCGAGGATGACCGTGGTGGTGCCCTTGGGGAAGTCGATGCTGATCCCGCGCAAGACGTGATTGTCACCAAAGCGCTTGTGGATGCCCTGGGCCCGGATGACCAAGCCATCCGGCATGGTTTCGAGGCCATCGGGCGCGGGGGGCGCCCGAGTCTCGGTCTCCACGTCGCTCATTCAAACACCATGAGGAGTAAAGTGGTGAGGAAGTAGTCGAGCACGAGGATGGACACCGAACAGGACACGACGGTGCGGGTTGCGGCCACCCCCACGCCGCGCGAACCGCCGCTGGCATTCATGCCTCGATAACACGCGACCAGCCCGATCACTCCGCCAAAACACGCCGACTTGAAGAGGCCGCCGAGCAAGTCGACGATATCGACGACCTGATAGATGCGGCCCATGAAGGTGCCTTCGTTGATGCCGGCTTGATAGACCGAAACGATGAACGCCCCGAGAAAACCCACGTAGTTGAAGAGCAGCGTGAGCATCGGCATCACGAAGATGAGCGCGACGACCCTCGGTACGACAAGGTACTGAATGGGTGATACCGCCATACTCTCGAGCGCATCGATCTGCTCAGTGACGCGCATGGTGCCCAGCTCGGTGGCGATGGCGCTCCCCGCACGTCCGGTGACCATGAGGCCCGTCAGAACAGGACCGAGCTCGCGGGCCAAGGAGATGACGACCGTCGCGCCCACCAGCGACTCTGCGTTGAACTTGGCGAACGCGATGGAGGACTGGAGGGCAAAGACCAGGCCGGCGAAGAGGCCGGTGAGCAGCACGATCGGCAAGGAGCCCACCCCGATGTACTCGCACTGCTGCAGAAGAAGCGTGGGTCGAAAGGGCCGGCGAAAGCTCCACGCCATTCCACCGGCCGCGAGCAGGGTGAGATGACCCACCTCGACGAATAGGTCGATGACTCCCTGCCCGATCCGCTCGAACGGCAAGCGGACCCAGTGCAGCACCGGCGTCGTGGCGGTGTTCTCTGCCGACTCTGTGGTCATCGATCCTCGGCGGGTGAACCCCTGATGGTCCTCCTGCCCAGCTCGAACCCTAATGGGGCTTCGAGGGCGGCGCCAACTAATCGTATGGGGACTCGGGGGAACGTGAGTCTCCGGGGATGACAGAGGGTGCACCGGGCGCCCAGAGCAGCTTTCCGCCGGGCTGTTCCCTGGTACCATCCGCCGCCGATGCCGGGTTCCGAGCCACCGTCGGGGTCAAAGAAGAAAGACCTGCCGATCCTCGGTATCGACCTCGGCATGACCTCGGCGGTCGCGGCGTGGGTCGCGCCGAACGCCGAGGCGCCTACGATCATTCCGCTGGAGAAGGGCCTCCCGGCCATGGCCGCAGTGGCTTCGTTCCCCCCCGACCGCACGCCGATCGTCGGCCGCGCGGCGCGGGACCTCCTCACCACCGCCCCGGCGGAGACCGTCACCGGAGTGAAGCGTCTGCTCGGCCGCAAAGCGGACTCACAGGCCGTCCGAGACTTGAGCTCGCGCGTGGGCTTTCAGCTCGTCAGCGGACCCGATGGGGACGTGATGATACGGGTGGGCGAACGGGTGCTCAACCCGGCGGAGGTCGCGGCGCAGATCCTCGCGCAGGTGGCTCTGCTCGCCACCCATCATCTGAAGTCCGAGGTCTCATCCTGCGTGTTGGCGGTGCCGGCGTATTTCAACAACGTCCAGAAGGCCGCGATGAAGGAGGCCGCGCGCCTCGCCGGACTGGACGTGGTGAAGCTCGTCCACGAACCCACCGCCGTCGCCCTCGCCTACGGCTACAACCGGGCCGGCGACAGTCGCATCGTCATCCTCGACATGGGCGGAATCCGCCTCGACGTCTCGGTCATGGAGATCACAGGGAACGTGTTCGACGTGGTGGCCACGGGCGGTGATCCTTATCTCGGCGGGGCCAACCTCGACGCTCGCATCGCGGAGTGGATCCTCGCCAACATCAAGAAGAAGTTCGGCAAAGATCTCGCGCAGGAGCCCCGACTTCTGATGAAGGTCCGGACCGCGGCCGAGCAGGCGAAGCGAGAGCTCTCCCGCTTCAAGGCCGTGGACCTGCAGATCCCGCTCGAGCAGGTCCCTCGCGGCGAGAAGCCCAAGATCGGCGCGCTCCGACTCAAGGCGGAGGTCATCGACAAGCTCGCCGAAGACCTCGTGAGCCGAGTGGTGGCGCTCGTCAAGCACGTACTCAAGGAACGAGGGCTCACGCCGAAGGATGTCGATGATGTCATCCTGGTGGGCGGCGGCACCAAGCTTCCGCTCCTCAGAAAGCGGGTCGCCGATGCCTTCGGCAAGGAACCTCGCTCCGAGCTTCCACCCGAAGAAGTGATCGCCCTGGGAGCAGCCTTGCTCGCCGACAGCATCTCGCGAGGCACGGGCGCCGGCATCGGCGTCGTCAAAGAGGCGGTGGGCATCGCACTCGCGGATGGCCGTTACATGCGCATCATCGACCGAGACTCCAAGCTCCCGATCACTCGTCGAGTCATGATCCCCACCATCCGCGATGCTCAGGAGACGCTGGAGCTCGACCTCTTCCAGGGCCTGGGCGAAGACATCCTCGAGAACGACTACCTCGGCACCATCGTCTACCAAGGCATCCAGCCGGCGAAGGCGGGTGAGGCCAAGGTGGTCGTCGACCTCGCCCTCGACGCAAATGGCATGTTGGTGGTCACCTCCCCGGAGGATGGCCGCGGCAACGAGAAGTATGAGTTCACCACCAAGAACGGCGCCGAACCACCCGCGGCTGCACCCGCACCAAGCTTTCACGTGGCTGAGGGCCGCCCGGTCTGAAGCGAGGAAGAACCTGCGTGCGCTACGGCCCCGCGTTGGCGGCGGCGTCCGTGGTGAACTTCCGAGAGAGCAGAATCTCGCGTCCACGCATCTCCACGAAGCCGCGCTTCTGAAACTCGGAGAGCACTCGACTCACGGTCTCACGGCTGGTGCCGATCATCGAGGCGATGTCTTGCTGCGTGGGCCGCTCCTTGATGAGGATGCCCTCTTCGACTTCTTGACCGTCGCGTTTGGCGAGGTCGATCATGATGTGCGCCACGCGGCTGTAGACGTCGAGAAGCGCCAGGTTTGAGATGAGGTCATCGGCCCGGCGGAGACGGCGCGAGAGCTCACCCATGATGTTGAGGCCCGTGGCCGGGCTGTTGTTCACGTGCTCCACGAACTGATCACGCTTGAGGATGAGGACGGTTGAATCTTCGGCCGCGACCACGCTGGCGGAGCGCGGCAGATCGTCGAGCAGGGACATCTCTCCAAAGAAGTCGCCCGCCTTGAGGATATTGAGGATGACCTCACGGCCACCCTCACCCTGAATGCAGACCTTCACGCGCCCGCGCGCGATCACGAACATCGCGTCGCCCGGTTCATCTTTCGAGACGATCGGTGCGTCCTTCGAGAAGGACCTCTCGGCGAGGAGGGCGGAGATCCGCTGGAGTTCGGCTTCATCGACGTTCGCGAAGAGGCTGACGTTACGCAGAAGCTCGGCGTGACTCGACATGCCCGGGGTTATCCCAGGCCATCGAACCGCCGTCAACGGTGGAACGGGCGGCTTCAGCGGCCTTCGCGCCGGTAGTGCCGGTCGAGCAGCGCCTCGAACTCGCGCACCCGCCCGCCGCGGTCACTCGACGCCTCGATCTCGGCGAAACGCTCGAGCAGCTCACGCTGCTTGTCCGAGAGCTCTTCGGGCACATGGACCACGATCCGGACCCGCTGGTCCGCCCGTTCTCCGTTCCCGAGCCGAGGAATCCCCTTCCCCTTGAGTCGAAAGACGCGGCCGGACTGGGAGCCGGGAGGGACGCGCATCTTCACGCGACCGTCCAGGGTGGGGACCTCGATGGTCGCACCCAGCACGGCGTCGGCGAATCGGATGGGGACGTCGACGAGGACGTCGTCTTCATCGCGGGTGAAGAAGGGGTGCTCCTTCACGTGCACGTGCACGTACAGATCGCCCGCCGGAAGCCGACCCGAGCCTCGGTCACCCGCGCCCCGGATCTTGAGCCGAGTTCCGTCGCGGACGCCTGCCGGAACCTGGACGCGTTCGGGCTCGGGAATGCGAACGTGCCCCCGGCCTGCGCACTCGATGCAGTTCTCGTTGATCCGGCGACCCTGCCCATCGCAGACCGGACAGACCTCGGTGCTGCTGAAGAAGCCCGCCTCACGCTGGACATTTCCTCGGCCGCCGCAGTTCGAGCAGAGCTGCGGTGCACTGCCGACGCGGGCCCCGGTCCCCGCGCAAGCCGGGCAACGCGCGCTTCTCGGGACCATGATCTCGCGCTCGAGACCGAACGCGGCCTCTTCGAAGGACAGCTCGAGCGTGTAGCGAAGATCGCTTCCGCGGCCCTCGCGATCCGGAGGTGGTGCAGACGAAGAGGGGGCTGATCGCGGCGGACGCGATTTGGATGGTGACGGGGCAGACGTCTTCGGTCGAGCGCCCCCGCTGCGTGGACGCGTTCCGAAGATCTCGTTGAACACGTCCCCCGGAGCCTCGTCTGCGCCAGGCGAGCCGCTGTTCCGCGCGCGACCGTAGCGATCGTATTCTGCCCGGAGCTCAGCATCGCCGAGCACGCGGTACGCTTCGGCGGCGTTCTTGAAGATCTCTTCCGCCTCGACGTCGCCGGGGTTCTTGTCGGGGTGGTACTTGCGCGCGAGCGAGCGATACGCGCTCTTGATCTCATCGTGAGGCGCGCTGCGCGTCACCCCGAGCACCGCGTAGAGGTCTTGGCTCACGCGGTCTTCTCCGTCAGCACCATCGGGGGCGCGAAGGCCTGCCGCAGCTCCGGTACGGGGAGTTCCATTCGCGCCAGAACCTCGCGCGAGGAGCGCACACTCGAAGCGAGCCAGGCGGCCCGAGTGCAGAGTTGATCACTCGGATCTAGACCCACCGGACGTCCGGCGATCCGCCGACGGCTCAGAAGGTCGTAGCAGGCGGTGGCGACGGCGACCGAGATGTTGAAGCTCTCGACAAAGCCGAGCATCGGCACCGTGAAGTGCGCGTCGGCCTGGGCGATGGCGAGTTCAGAGAGGCCGCGATGCTCGTTGCCGAAGACCAAGGCGACCTTACCCTCGATGGGAACCTGGTGAACCGGCAAGGGCTCATCCTCGAGCACCGAGGCCCAGATCTGATAACCCCGACCCCGCAGCTCCTCATACGCGGCGGCCGTCGAGGTGTGGCGAACGAGATGCATCCACTTCTCGGCCCCGCTCGCCACGTGCGTCGAGGCGTGAAAGCGAGCGGAGAGCTCGACGATGTGCAGCTCGAAGAAGCCGAAGGCCTCCGCGCTCCTCAAGACCGCGGCCGCGTTGTGCTCGTTGGCGATGTCCTCGAGCACCACGACGACGTCCCGGGTTCGACGCGCTAGGACTGCATCCATGCGAGCGAGTCGCTCGGGGGTCACCAGGGGCGAGAGGGCCGCCACCACCTGCTCGAGGACTTCGGGGGGATGAGGACTCCATGGCCCTTCCCCGCCGCGGGGCGCCGACGTCACCTCTTGGTCTTACTGGGAAGAAGGAGGCTGGAGCAAGAGCGACTTCGCTTCGACCCAGTCGAGGAGCGTGCCGGCGATGGAGCCCCCATCGAAGCGGTCGATCTCCTGGATCCCGGTCGGGCTGGTCACGTTGATCTCCGTGAGGTGGCCATCGATGATGTCGATGCCCACGAACACGAGCCCTCGGGCCTGCAGCTCCGGCCCGATCCGGTCGCAGATCTCCCGGTCGCGCGGGGTCAGCGCCGCCGGCTCGGCCGTGCCCCCCACGTGCATGTTCGAGCGGAGCTCGCCCGCCTTGGGGCGGCGGTTGATGACGCCCACCGCCTGCCCGTCGATCAGGATCACCCGCCGATCGCCCTCGGTGACCCGTGGGAGGAAGCGCTGGGCCATGATCGCGACCCGGCCCTCCTGAGTCAGCAGCTCGAGGACGGCCGAGGTGTTGACGTCGCCTCGGCGGAGCTGGATGACCCCTGCCCCCCCGGCTCCGGTGAGGGGCTTGACGACCACGTCCCCTTCCGACTCGATGAAGGCGCGGATGGTTCGAGGATGACGAGCGACGATCGTGCGAGGCAAGAGCTCGGGGAAGTGGAGCGCGAAGAGCTTCTCGTTGGAGTCGCGGATGCCCTGCGGGTCGTTGACCAGAACCACTCGACCCCGGTCGATGCGATCCAGGATGTACGTGCTCATCACGTACTCGACGTCGAAGGGCGGGTCTTTGCGCATGAAGACCGCGTTCACTTCGTCGAGGGCCACCCGGCTCGGCTCACCGAGCAGGTAGTGGTTCCCGCGTTCCTGCCGCACGGTGAGCGGGCGGACACGCGCGTGAGCGCGATCCATCTCGAGCTCCAGATCGGCGGACTCGCAGTACAACAGATCGTGTCCCCGGCGCTGCGCCTCGCGCATGATCGCAAAGGTGGAGTCCGCATCGATGTTGACGCGGTCGATCGGGTCCATGACGAATACCAACTGGAGGCTCATCGAGCCCCATCGACGCTGGCCGCGTGGCCGCCGTCAAGAGGAGCCTGAGAAATCATGTCCACCCAGATTCAATCGGTGCTCGAGGGATGGGTCAGCGTCCTCGCCAAAGAGAAGCTCTTGATGGCCGAGCGCGAGGGCGTCACCGCGGAGTTCGGTCACTGGCTGCAGCTTCTGTACGCCGGCGCCGGCGGAGATGCCGGCGCGACCTCAGAGCTCTTCCGGCTCGTCGCGCTCCACTGCAAGGCCCTGGGCCACGAGGGCCGACCGGCCTCGGCGGTCGTCATGCAGATCGCCACCCTGCGCGAGCTGCTCCTTCACGAGAGCCCCGCGCCCGCGCCCGCCCTGCTCCGGCTCGTGCAAGAGATGGTGCGTGTCGCCGCAGATGCGCAGGCCCTGGGACAGAGCGAGCGCCTCGAGGAGCGCGGGATCGATCTCCTCAAGCATCGCTCGCCGGTGTTCAGCCTCGAGAAGGTCGTGGTGGGCTGCCTGGTTGGACCGATGCAGGCCGAGCTCCTCGATTCGCTGTTCGCCCGGGTGCTCAGAGAATGCGTGCGGCACGGGATCGATCAGATGGTCGTGGACATCGCCGCCGCCGATGAAGCGGATGATCGCTTCTTCCGCACGATTCACGGCCTCTTGACCTCGCCGGACGTGCCCCCGGTTTCCGTGATCATCTCCGGGGTGCGTGATCTGGACGCCGCCGCGATGGCGCTGCGGGCGCTCGGGGTAGATACCCCCAGACTCCGCTTGGTTACGAGCCTTCGCGAGGTCCTCGCGCTCCGAAACTGACACCTCGCATCCAACCCATCGTCGGATAGAGGCGGCGGAAGAGGGGATCTAACGTACGCGCATCATGCGCAGCCTCTTTGTCGTCTCGAGTCCAAGGCCAGCACGCGGATGGCTCGCCCTCTTGGCCCTCGCGGGCGGGGCCTGCGAGTGCGGAGACAGCACGCTGGTCGAGACAGCGGCGAAGCTCGAGGTCACGCCCCTCGCGCTCGACTTTGGGAAGGTGCCTCGAGGCGAACTGAAGGTCCTCGGACTCACGCTCACGAACGTGGGTGAACGCAGCCTGCTCTTCGACTCGATCAGTCTCGAGTCCGCCTCCGCGGAGTTCAGCATCGCCACCGCGCTCCCGGCGGGGCTCGCGGCAAAAGAGACCCTTCAGCTCGTCGTGGTGTATCAGCCCACGGACCTCGGCATCGACATGGGGCAACTCACGATCGACCCCGACACCGAGCAAGACCCCTTCATCATCCCCATCGTCGGCGAAGGCGTGGAGGCCGGAGTCGCGGTGGTCATCGACGGGAACGGATGTGAGGGCCAACCCGACTCCATCTCCTTCGGCGCGGTCCGGCCCGGACAGACCGAAGAGCGCAGCATCGTCGTTCGCGCGAACGGCTCGGCCGCGGTGGAGATCCTCTCCGCCGGCCTCGACGTGGGCACCTCATCGGAGTTCAGCATCGATGCCTCCGGCCTGCCCCGAACGCTGCAGCCCGGCGAGCAGCTCGAGCTCGTGACGCGCTACGCACCGCTCGATGGAGGTGACGATCGCGGCGCCTTCATCATCACGACCACCGCGCCGGGCGCCCCATCCTTGCGGGTGCGCGTTTGCGGCGCGGGCGTGGCACCGGCCATCTGCGCGCATCCTGTACCGCTCGATCTGGGGGCGATCGCCGAAGGTCAGAGCGTCGAGGGTACCCTCACCATCGAGAGCTGCGGGCTCGAGCCGCTCGACATCTCGGCGCTGCTCATCTCGACCAGCGCCCCGAACGTGAGTGATCCGTCCTTCTCGCTCACCACCGCGCCGGCGCTGCCGCGCACGCTCAACCCCGGTGAGACGGTCGACCTGACCGTGCGCTTTGTCGCCGCGCTGCCCCTCGGCTCCAAGAACGCCTGGGTGCAGGCTGACTCGAACGCCTTTGGGACCGCTCGAGCCTTCTTTCCGATCACCGCTCGCACCCCTGCGCCGTGTGGCCTGAGCGTGGCCCCGTTGTCGCTCGTGTTCTATAACGTGGCCCTCGCCAGCACCGCAGAGAGGGGCGTCTTGGTCGTAAACTCCGGCGAGACCGACTGCCAGATTCAGAGCCTCACCGTCACGAATGACAGCGGAGGCAGCGAGTTCAGCTTGGTGAGCCCGCCCACCGCACCGTTTACGATCACGACCGGCGATTCACGCGTGCTGAGCGTACGCTACGGCCCAAACGCAGCCGGCGAGCACACCGGGAACCTCAGCGTCACCGAGGTCGGTGGAGGCTCCACTGTCGTGAGTCTGCGCGGCAATCCACCCATCGGCGACGAGTGCGTGATCGAGGTCCAGCCCACCGTGCTCACGTTCCCGGTCGTCGCGGTCGGCGCGACCGAACGACAAGGGGTCTCGGTGCGTAACATCGGCGGCGAAGCCTGCCGCATCACTTCCACGCGGCTCCTGAACGGCAACCCGGCCTTCGCAGCCAGCACCCCGGGCCTGGGCTTTTTAGTGCCGAACGTCGGCAACACCAACGTGGAGGTGACGTTCGCGCCCATGGCCCTCGGCCCGCAACGCGAGACCCTCGAGATCGTGGTCGCGGGCGTGGGTGGTGCGCCGGGCGGCGGCACCTTCCAGGTCGGGATCTTTGGCAGCACCGGCGAGGGTCGCCTCTGCGTGACGCCCACCGACCTTCGTTTCGGCGTGGTGGCTTCCGGAAGCAACGCCCAAAGGGACGTGACAATCTCGAGCTGCGGCAGCGCGCCGGTGAATCTGAGGGGCATCGTGCTCGACTCGAGCTCTCATCCGTCGTTCAGCATCGTGCAGCGCCCCACGCTTCCGACCGCGCTGGCGCCGGCCGCGAACGCCTCGCCGGTCTTGCGCGTGCAGTATGCGCCCACCAACACCGGCCCGCACTTCGGCCGGGTGGACGTACTCTCGAACGATCAGAGCGCCCCCACCATCCCCGTCTTGCTCTCGGGCAACTGGGATGAAGCCTGCACGCGGATCCTCCAGTGCACGCCGACCAACATCGACTTCCAAGACACCGATACCGAACGTCCAAAGCTCATCCGCGTGGTCTGCCGGAACGCGGGTCCAGATCCGGTGACCATCACCAGCGCCGGCCTCGGAGGCAGCAGTGAGTTCACGCTCACCGGCGATGGCCCGCGCACCGTCCCGTCGGGAGGCGTGTGGAGCATCGACGTCATCTATGATCCCGTCGCCGCCGGCGCGGACTCGGGGCTCCTCACCATCAACTCGGACGCTTGCATCGGGCCGAGCCCCATCGCCATCGCCGGCAACGGTGTCGTCATCACCCTGCCACCTTGCCAACCCCCTTCCGCCTTTCAGCCGGTGCTCCAGTGGGAGTGGATGGGGTCCACGGTCGAGCCGAGCCTGAGGAACGTCTGGATGACCCCGGTCGTGGCGAACCTGACCGACGACAACGCGGACGGCCGCATCGACGAGAACGACGTCCCCGAGATCATCTTCGTCTCCTACGGTACGAACCCGCTCTCGGATCCTGCGGCCGCCCAGCCCGGCGTGCTGCGCGTCTTGTCCGGCGACACCGGCGCCGAGCGCTTCTCGGTCACGAACCCACGTTTTCCGGACTCGGCCCAGATCGCGGTGGGCGACCTCGACGGTGATGGTAGCCCCGAGATCGTGGGCTTCAAGTGGACGCAGACCCCGCCGGGCTCCGGCGCCGGCGGGCTGCTCGGGCGATTTGTCACCGGTACCCTGGTGGCGCTCGATCGAACGGGGGTGCTGCTCTGGGAGTCCGACCCGTTCTCTTGGCCGCAAGAGATCACCTGGATCGCGGCCGCGCCGGCGCTCTCCGATCTCGATGGAGACGGATTCGCGGAGATCATCGTGGGTCGGGAGGTGTTCGATCACCGAGGTCGTTTGAAGTGGCGCGGCACCGGATCCGCGGGCATCGTCGCCGGCGGACCGCAGTCCTTCGCCGCCGACATCGACAACGATGGCCGGCCCGAGGTCATCGCCGGCGGCACCGTCTACAACGGTGACGGCACCATCCGTTGGCAGCTCAGCGGAAACGCAGAGGGAGGCTCGGCGATCGGGCGATTTGATCTCGCTGATCCCACCCCACAGGTCGTCAACGTCACCAACACGGTGCGCGTCCTGAATCGTTTGGGTGCTGTGTTGTGGAGCACGACGTACCCAGGCAACGGCCCTTCCACTCAGCTTCCCACGGTCGCGGACTTCGACGGTGACGGCGACTCGGACTTCGCGGTGGCGGACGGCAACGGCGTGTACGTGTTCCGAGGCACGGGCGGTCTGCTCTGGCAGGCGCCGGTCGTCGACTCCACCTGCTGTCCTGGGATCAGCGCCTTCGACTTCGAGGGTGATGGCGCCTACGAGCTCATCTTGAACGACTTCGGCAACATCTACATCTACCGCGGCAACACCGGGACGCTGCTCTTCACCGCCGAGCGTCCGAACCAGACCAACCTCGAGATGCCGGTGATCGCGGATGTGGATCGCGACGGGAAGGCAGAGATGGTCGTGGCCATCCAGTACGCGTTCGGCGGGGGCGGCCTCAAGGTCTATTCGAACGTGGGTGACACCTGGGTGAACGCCCCCCGTATCTGGAACCAGCAGGCCTTCTTCGTCGACAACATCACCGAGGCCGGGCTCATCCCGAGGGTGCTGCCCCCCATGCGACCGAGCGGAGTCTTCCGAGGCACCACGGCACGTTGCGAGTGATGGCCTCCTCTGGGTAGCACGCTGGCCCACATGGGCCCGGTTCCCCTTTTCGCTCCACTCGGGCAAGGATTTCTCCATGAGCTACTCGTTCATCGCGGCCTTGGTATGCCTCGCATCGGCACCCCCCGAGGCCGAAGAGAAGAAGAGCGCCATCGTCGCCATCGTTCCGCCCGAAGCCAGCACCGCGGTGGAAGACGAGCGTTTCCTCATCGACGAGGCGAAGCGCCTCATGGAACGAGGCGCGCTCGAAGCGGCGCTGGTCTCGCTCGACGCCTACGCCACGCAGTTCAGCACGGACGGTCAGCTTCGGCACGAGGCCCTTCGTCTCGACGTCGATGTGATGACCCGCTTGGGCCGACACGAAAGCGCACTCGAAGAGCTCGACCGAGTGAAGCTGAGCGTACCGGAGCACGCCGATCTGGTCGTCGTCCGAGGTGAACTGCGCGCGGGTTCGCGACGCACTCGGGAGGCCTTGGCTGACTTCGACCGAGTCCTCTCCGCGGACAAGCTCGAACGGATCGTCCACGAGCGCGCGCTCAGCGGCAAAGCCTTCGCACTTCTTCAGAGCGGACGCGTAAGCGATGCCCACGAAACCCTTCGAGCCTACTTGGAGCGGTATCCCGAGGGTCGCTTCGCATCCTTGGCGCAGAGAACCCTGCGGCCACGACCGGCGACCGCCAATGCTCGCTTGCCGGATCCCATCCCTTCGGTCCAATAGTCGAGCGTGCGGCCTCACTCCGTCGGGCTCTTGGGCCCGAGCCTGCTATCGCTGTTGGTCGCGTGCAGCTTCGAGCCTCCGGCGATCGCACCCGCACCAGACGCATCGCAGCCCACGGATGCTCGACCCGCGGACGCATCCCCTTCGGATGCATCCCCTTCGGACGCAATCGCCGATGCGGAGCCCAGCGACGGCGGAGACCTCGGTCCGCTCGACCTCGGCGAACCGGATGCGGCGGACGCTGATGCCGAGCCCTCCGACGCACCTCCCATGGATGCGGGCCGAGCGCCGCTCGCCTCGGCGGGCCCCGACCAACGCGCCTGTCCCGGTGCAGTCGTGCGCCTAGATGGCACCGGCTCGGAGGGTGATGCGCTGAGCTTCGCGTGGTCTTCGGTTTCGGGACCAGCTGTAATACTCGACGATCCAGGGGCAGCGGAGCCCTCGTTTGCGGCGCCGACGGACGGGGCGCTCGAGTTTCAGCTCGAGGTCTCGAACGCGCTCGGAACAGACGTCGACACCACCGTCGTCACCATCGAGCCGGCGCTCAGCTTCACGCTCGGTCCCGAGCGAAAGGTCCGAGCCGGAGACACGGTGAGCCTCAGCGTCACGACCGCCACCGCCATCGCAAACGCGGTCCTCTTCGAGTGGCTTCAGCTGTCCGGTCCCGCGATCAACCTTCAAGGCGCCGACACCGCCACTTTGAGTTTCACCGCGCCGGCCGCGGGAGAAGTGGCGGAGTTCCAGCTCACCGCGAGCGATGCTTGCGGCGTCACCGAGAGCGCGTCCGTCCTCGTGCGTGTCAACCGTCCCCCGGTCCTGGTGTTCGCCGACCCCGATCCCGTGCTCGCGCACGACACCGTGCTTCTCGACGCATCCAGCGCCTCCGATCCCGACGGCGACGTGTTGTCCTTCGAGTGGAGCTTCGTCAGCGGCCCGGCCGGACACACCGGGGGCTTTGAACCCTTCCCCGGTCGCAACAACCCGAGCAGCGCATCTCCAACGCCATCGTTCTACCCCACTGTCCCCGGGCTCTACTTCTTGAGCGTGACGGTGTCGGACGGGGTTGAAGAGACCACGGTCGCCACTTCGCTCACGGTCGCCTCATTCTCATCTCTGCCTTACATCGGAGGGGTCCTCCCCGGGGACTCGAGGGCCATCGCCGTTCGCCCGGGCGACGGGAACGTCTTCGTTGGCACGCAGACCGGCGCGCAGGAGTATCAGGTCCTGAGCAATAGCGTGATGACGCTCGGCTGCATCAACGCCGATCAGGTGTCGGTCGTTCGAGTGGCCCCAGGCGGACGCGTCTACTTTGGTTTCGCCAATGCGCGAAGAATCCAAGAGCTCGCGGCCGGTGGAGGTTGTGTCTCCCAAACACACGACCCGGGTTCAGTCTTGAACCCCAACCCATCGAGCATTCGGGATCTCTTGGTCACCCCTCGAGGGGATCTGTATGTCGCCACCAACGTAGACGTCGCCTTCTTCTCGAGAACCAGCACCGCATTCACTCGTGAGATTTGGTACTCCGCGGTCGGCGGTGCCAACTCCGACTATTCGGCGATCGGCCTGGATGGCTCAGGCTATCACTGGTTTGCCAGCCGCGAGGCGAGCACGACCGAGGACGGCGCGGTACGCGTTCTCGATCCGCTCGCGGCCCCCACGAACTCCGCGCGAATCGACTTCCTCGCCGGCAACGACGACCTCCACGCCTTCCTCACCGGGCTCGTCGCCCGACCCGCGATCAACGAGATGTGGGTGCTCTCTCGAACCCGCGGGGTCCTGCGGATCAGCGACGCCGATACCCCTCAGGTGTTCCGTCAGTACACGATTCAAAACGGCGGATTGCCGCCGGCCTTGCTCCAGGACGAGCTCACACGCGGGGTCTACGATCCCGATACGCAGGACGTGTGGATCGCCATGCGGTCGGGCATCGCCCGGTACAAGCGCGATGTGGATGCCTTTGTGCCCGTCTCTCTCACCGCGCTCGGCGTCACGGGCCGGGTCTATGACTTGGCCTTCGATCAGGGCTCGCCCCGCGGGCGGGCGCTCTACGTCGCCACTCAGGATGGCGTGCGCCGAGCCGCCGGTTCGCCCTGAGAGCGTGTTCGCAACACTTCTTTACAATTGAACGGACTTCTTCGGACGATGCGCGTTCCGCGCTTCGATCGGAGCGGTTAGAAGGGACACAAGGAGTACACATCATGTCCAATCACATCAAGATCCTCTCCACCCTCGCCGCAGTCGCGGTCTTCTCCGTTGGGGCCGTCGCCCTCGCTCGTCCGGATGGCCACGGCCACGGGGGCCCACATCGGCTCATGAAGCTGGTCGAGAAGCTGGACCTCACGGAAGCACAGCAAGACCTCCTCGATGAGATCCGACTCGAGGCCATGAAGAGCAGGAAGGCCAACCGCGCCAAGAAGATGGAAGCGATGCAGGCCCTGGCCGCCGAGATCGAGAAGCCGCAGGTGGACCAGACCAAGCTGCAAGCTCTGGCCGACCAGCACATCGAGCTCATGCGCCAGAACCTGCACGCCCGCATCCAAGGCTTCGCGAAGCTTCATCAGACTCTGACCCCAGCTCAGAAGAAAGAGCTCGCCGATCAGCTCCGTCGCGTCGAGAAGAGAGCGAAGAAGCTCCATCGGGAGTAGACCTCGGAGGTCTTCGAGGGAGACACTGCGCCAGTGCGAACCATCTTGGTGGTGGACGACGATGCGCGGCTCCGCGAGCTGCTGGCGGAGTACCTCGGAGCACGTGGGTACGCGGTCGAGACGCGCGAGGACGCTCAATCTGGCCTAGACCGGGTCCGGCAAGGCCAGGTTGACCTTGTCATCCTCGACCTCACGCTCCCCGACAAGGATGGCCTCGAGGTCTGCCGGGATATCCGTAAGACCTCTTCCGTCCCCATCGTGATGCTGACCGCCCGCGGCGACGAGACCGATCGCATCGTGGGCCTCGAACTCGGCGCCGACGACTACCTGCCCAAGCCCTTCAACCCGCGCGAGCTCCTCGCTCGAGTTCAAGCCGTGCTGCGTCGCACCGAAATCGCAGCATCGGATCCGGAGGTGCTCATCGCCGGGGACCTCCGCCTGGATCTCGATCGTCGGGAGGCAAGGCTTCACGAGTCGGTCCTGGATCTCACTACGACCGAGTTCGAGATCCTGCGCACGCTGGTGGCGCAGGCCGGTCGCGT
Organism: Deltaproteobacteria bacterium; assembly: GCA_011526105.1. Classification (GTDB taxonomy): domain Bacteria; phylum Myxococcota; class Kuafuiibacteriia; order Kuafuiibacteriales; family Kuafuiibacteriaceae; genus WYAZ01. The sequence goes on from WYAZ01000100.1 coordinate 67,558, forward strand.
GGTGCCCAGGGAGCGACTGATGTCGATGTCGCGCGGCGATGAGTTTGCGGCCTTCGATCGGTCGGTGGACGTACACATCAGCCACCTCCGGCGGAAGCTCGGCGACGACCCCAAGGAGCCTGTGTACATCAAGACCGTGCGTGGGGTGGGCTACGTGATGCCACGAGATCCACGATGAGTCTTCGCCTGAAGCTCACGCTGCTTCTCGGCGGTCTCGTCCTCGCCACGGTGCTGGGCGCGTATGTCGTCACCGGACGCATGGTCATGACGCCCTTTGCCAAGGAGGTCATGCGCTCACACATCGACGGAGTGGTCTTTCTCGTCGAGCGCGCGGAACAAGGCGAAGACCCCGCGGCCTTGGGCGAGCGGCTCGGGCTCGACGTTCGTGTTCGCAAGCGCCCGCCGCGGCTCTCGGAGCATGGGCGCCGGGGCCGATGTACCTCGCTGCAGGTGCGAGGACGCGAGGTCGTCGCGTGCCGAGGACCGAAGGCCCCGGTGGCGGTCGAGAGCAGCTTGGGTTGGATCACGGTGCGGCGAGACTTGGATCCCACCGAGCCGGGTGAACGCGCCGGGCGGTTTCTGCTGCTCGTGGCGATCGGCGTGTTGTTCATCTCCTTCTTTGCCGCGGCCTTGGCCACCCGTCCGCTCTCTCAGATGCGCGAGGCGATGTCGCGTGTCGCCTCCGGCGAGATCGACCACCGGCTCCCCGAACACGGGGCGAAGGAGCTCGCGGACCTCGCTCGCACCTTCAACGCCATGACGGCACGGCTCAACGAGATGCTCCGCGCCGAGAGAGCCCTCATGGCCGGCATCTCCCATGAGGTCAGAACGCCGCTCGCGCGCCTTCGTCTCGAGCTCGAGTTGATCCGCGATCAGGGGGTCTCGGAGTCTCGTCTGGCCTCGATGGAGCGCGATCTGGAAGAGATCGACGCGCTCATTGGAGAGATGCTCGAGACCTCGAGGCTCGCCATCGGCGACCGGCGGCTCGAACGCGAGCCGGTCGATCTGACCTCGATGACCGAGGAGGCGGTGCAGCGCGCGGCGATCAACTCGCACCCCATCACCATCTCCGGCTACGGAGGGGTCGTCGTCGGAGACCGAGAGCGACTGCTGCGGGTTCTGGGCAATCTGCTCGGTAACGCACAGAAGTATGCGCCCGCGGGCACGCCGATCGAGATCGAGTTGCTCCCGTCGGGCTTGCGCGTGGCCGATCGCGGACCCGGCGTGCCCGAGGACGCGCTTCTGCGCATCTTCGAACCGTTCTTTAGGGCGAAGTCCCCGGGCCTCTCCAAACCCGGCTTTGGCCTCGGGCTCTCCGTCGCGCATCAGATCATCACGCTCCACGGCGGTCATGTGCGGGCCCGGAACCGAACCGGTGGCGGCTTGGAGATCGAGATCGAGCTACCTCCGCTCGAGTCCAAGCGCGTCTAGAGCGCGCGGTGCGGCCAAGGCAGGTTGACCGACAGCCGCCGCGGCGATACCGAGAACGTGTGGTGACCGAACGCGAGATCCGGCTGCTCCAGGATCTCTTGAAGCGACGGCCACCGAGGCTGATCGAAGCAGAGGAAGGCACCCCGCGGGCGGCGGTGGCCACCGTCCTGCGCCCGACCCCTACTGGCAGCTCTGAAGTCCTGCTGATTCGTCGAAGCGAGGACCCCCGAGACCCTTGGTCCGGACACATAGCGTTTCCAGGTGGGCGAGCGGACCCCGCGGACGAGGACTTGCTCGCCACCGCCCGGCGAGAGACGGCGGAAGAGGTGGGCCTTCATCTGGCCCAGGAGGACGTCGAGCTGCTCGGCCGTCTCGATGACGTTCAAGCCATGGCCAAGGGTCGGTTCGCCCCTCTCATCATCACCCCCTATGTATTTAGGTTACGGTCCGCCCAGACCCTGCATCCCAACCCAGCCGAGGTCGAGGAGGCGTTGTGGGCCGACCTCGCCCCGATGTTGCGGGGCGAGAGCGCGACCACAAAGCGGTATGAGTTCGAAGGCCGCAACTACGAGCTGCCGGGTTACGAGGTCGGAAACGCGGTCGTCTGGGGCCTCACTTTTCACATGCTTCAGCTCCTCTTCGCCCTCATGCGCGGCGAGGAAGGCTGAGGTGGACAAGAGGTCAACCGCCCTGTCACGGGCCGCAGAGCGCTCGCTCCGCCATGTACGCAGGCGGCTTCAGCTGATTCGGCGCAAGGTTCAAGGGCCCCGTGCACGCTTCGTCTATGATCGGCGGTATGCGCTCTCCTTCTCCGGGATGCCGCATGACATCTACCGAGCCGATCAGATCCTGAGCGCGCTCGCAGCGGAGGGCCTCGTCACAAACGCAGACATCCAGCGCCCTCGCTTCGCGTCCTTCCGCGATCTCTCGAGAGTGCATGACACGAACTACCTGGACGGCATTCAATCCCCAGAGACCCTTCGACGTGTGCTCGGGAGCGAGGTGCCGCCCCGCCGTGAGGACGAGGTCATCGATACGTTCCGGCTCATGACGGGCGGCACGATCGCCGCGGTGCGCGCTGCGTTCGAGACCGGACTGTTCGGGATCAATCTGGCGGGCGGCTTTCATCACGCGCACCCGGGCTACGGACACGGGTTCTGTCTATTCAACGATGTAGCGGTCGCCATCGCTCGCCTGCGCAGCGGGGGCTTCCGAGGGCGAGCCCTCGTCATCGATCTCGACCTGCACGACGGCGACGGCACGCGCGCGTGCTTTCGCTCGGACCCCGAGGTTCACACCTTCTCGATTCACAATCACGACATGGACGCTGGCACGGAGGCAGTAGAGGACACGCGCATCGCGCTGGGGGCTGGGGTTCGCGATCAGGTCTACTTGGATGCGCTCTACGGAAGTCTGCCGCCGGTGATGAGTCGGTTCCGGCCGGATCTCGTCATCTACCTGGCGGGCGTCGATCCCTGGTCGGGCGATCGCATTGGCGACTGGAAGATCAGCTCCGAAGGCCTCTTGCGGCGCGACCGTTTTGTCCTCGGACTGATCCGTCGGCAGCGGCGCTACTTGCCCACCGCCATCCTGCTCGGAGGAGGCTACGGTCCTCATAGTTGGCGCCCGTCGATGCGCTTCTTCTCGTGGCTTCTGGTCGACAAGCCCATCGAGCCGCGCTCCACGGAGGAAGCCACACTCGCGCGCATCGCTCAGCTCCGAAGGGTCCTCAGCCCGGCTCAGCTCCAGGGCGAGAGCAACACCGCAGACCTCATGGCCTTGACCGAGGAGGACGTGATGGCCGCGGTGGGGCAAGGTGCGGCCAAGACGCGCTTCCTGAACTACTACAGCAAACACGGGCTGGAGCTCGTGCTCGAGAAGTCCGGCCTCTTCGATCGTCTGCGCGCGATGGGCTTCGCCGAGCCTTGCGTGCGCTTGAGCCTATCAACGGGCGCGGGCGACCTCCTTCGGATCTACGGGAGCGAAGACGACCCCGAACCTCTGCTCGAGCTCCTCGCGCTCCGCGATCGAAGCCGCATCCCCGGGATGGAGCTGCTCCGCATCGAGTGGCTCATGATGCAGAACCCTCGGGCGCGCTTCGACGAGCGACGCCCTCCTCTGCCCGGCCAGAAGTATCCCGGCCTGGGGCTCCTCGATGAAGTGATGGGCCTGCTCCTCAGCGCGGCGATCCGGCTCGGGCTCGAAGGCGTCTTGTTTGTTCCCTCGCACTATCACATCGCGCTGCAGGCGCGCGGGCTGCTCCGGTTCCTCGAGCCCGAGGACGCCGCCCGCTTCGAGGCGCTCGAGGCCACGCTCAGCGGACTCGACGTCGTGAAGGCGAGTTGGGCGGTCGAGAACGGCGCGATTCACATCGAAGGGGTCGAGGGGGCCTTCACCTGGCCCTCCATGCCCATGGTCCTGCCGCTGAGCGATCGCCTCCGCGAACGCTTGGACAACAGAGAGTATCGAGAGCGGCAACAAGCGGCGTCTTTCGACTGCAACTTCGAGCTCGATACTCACTCGTAGGTCGGGAGCGGAAGGCCCTTTGTATAAAGCACCGTCTCGTCGAAGAGATCCTTCAAAAACAGCCTGATCGTGTCCTCGTCGGTGGAGGGAGCATCCAGTCGCTCCACGATCTCGATCTCCGTCAACTCATCGTCGAGCGCGGTCAGCACGATGGAGCCCTCGAGAATTTCGATGAGCGCGAGGCCAAAGGTCTTCTGCCACCGGACCGCCACCTTCTCAGGCTCCTCGAGCTCGCCCTCGACGAGGCCGTGCCGCCAGGTCACCTGATAACGCGCGGTGATGAAGGCGTGCACCACGGTCTCGATGATGTAGCTGTGCGTCAGACCTTCGGGGAGCACGTCCACCTCGAGACGAGACCACTCATCGGTCGCCCGACGGTCCGCGTTCACGTCGGTTTCACGAAGCGCCTCCCAGACCCGGGTGATGGGCGCCCGGATGTAGCCCCGAGCGTGACCAAAGACCAAACCGGTGGGGCGCTCGCCGGTGAGGATGACGATGGACTCGGGCGCCTCACCATCGCGGCCCAGCATGGGAAGCGGCGCCGTGTTGTCCTCGAGCGGCTCGAGACCCGGCGGAAACACGGTGACGGCGTCTCCGAAGCAGCCGGCCAGAAGCAAGGCCGTGAGGGGAGCAACAACCGCTCTCACGCGATCACTCCGTCGAGCTGAAGAAAGCTTCGACCCGGTTCGAGCTGTCCTCGATCGTTGCGCCTAAGCTCGCTCATGGAGCAGCTGGGATCATGCGTAAAGAATACGCGCCCAGAGCGTTCAAAAAGCGACTCGAGGATCTCGGTCTTCTCGTCGATGAGGAGCTCGGGATAGCGGTCGTAACCCATGGTGATCGCCGCGCGCACCCAAGCACGCCCGGGGATGAGGTCGGCGGCGAAGAAGACCGGCCCCGACGCTCCGTCAATCTCGCTCAGCAACATGCCCGGGGTGTGGCCGTGGCTGGTCCAGAATCGGTAGCCCTCGCCGAGCACGCCGCTCTGTTCGCCTGAGACGAGCTCGAGCCGTCCCGAATCCTCGAGTAGACCCGGAAGCTCCGGGATGAAGCTCGCGCGATCTCGAGCGTGTGGATGCTGGGCGCGCTCGAAGGCCTCGAGTCCGACGACGAACTGCGCTTTGGGAAAGAGCAGCCGCAGTGGCTGGCCCTCTTCGTACGCGGCCAGAAGGCCACCCGCGTGGTCGAAGTGGAGGTGCGAAAGCACCACGACATCGATGTCGTTGTCGCTGAGTCCGAGTTCTTCGAGGCCTTTGAGCAAGACGTGCTCGGGTTCGCTTACCCCAAAGCGCAGCTTCAGCTCGGGCGAGAAGAACGCCCCCACCCCGGTCTCGAAGAGCACGTTGCGGTGAGGCTCGCGCACCAGCAGGGTGCGGCACGCGAGGTCGATTCGGTTCTCGTCGTCCGGGGGCGTCCACTTGGCCCAAAGGGCCTTGGGCGCGTTGCCGAACATCGCGCCGCCGTCGAGTTTCTGAGCATTGCCCAGGACCGAGTGGAGCCGTCTTTCCACGGGGGCAGTATGATTCAACTCGTCAGCTTCCGAAAGCGCGGAACGAGGGCCAGGGTGATGCCCAACCACGCGATGGTGAGGGACAGATTGAGAAACCCGAGACCGGTGTAGGCATCCACCGCGGTCAGGCCGAGGAGGAGAAAGGCGGCACCACCCTTGGCCAGTCGATAGACCATCATGTCGATCACCGCCTTGCCCTGGGTCTTTTCGGCGTAGTCGAGCGGGATGTACAAGATCTCCTTCGCCGCGCGGAACAAGGAGTAGTCGAAGACTTTCCCGGACACCTTGGCGATCGACATCGACAGGAACCCGGGCACGAGCAGGAAGAAGATGATGCTTCCGCCGATGATCCCGGGAATGAGCACGAGCGTGGAAGGCACGCCGATGACCCGCAGGATGCCACCGCAGAGGAACTGAAGCGCGAGGGCGCCGGCGTTGATGATCGCGTGTACGTCGCCGTTGACGGCGGTGCGGCGGTCCACGCTCGGGTACGTTTGCTCGAGGATCGCGAGGTACTGGTAGTCGACGAGGTTGATGAGGAGCTGCACCGTGATCACCAGCAGCAGAATCAAGGTGAGGTAGCGCGACGAGAAGACCAGCGACAAGCCAGCCCCAAAACGCGGCTTCGTGGTGGCTTCGGGGGAAGGCGCGGCCACGCGGTGTGAGAGTCGAAGAGACGCCGCGAGCAGGAGGAGCAGCATGGGCAGCACCATCCAGAGCGCGTGGATGGTGCCGTACTCGGACGCAACCCAGCTTGCGGCCAGATTGCCCAGCACACTGCCGAGGGATCCCGCCCCGAGGAAGACGCCGTAGAGCCAACGCGCGGTCTTGATCTCGAAGACGAGGTTCGCGTAGCTCCAGAAGATCTCGATGAGCACGACGATGTAGACGTCCTTCCAGACGTAGAGGAGAAAGGCGGAGCCCGGCATCGCGTAGTAGTCGCCGAGCAGGAGAGCGAGCAAGATCGCCGCACTGAAGAACAGCGCGCCTTGAAAGAGGCGGGGCAGCGGTGCGGTTGCAGCGATGCGACCGTAGATCGAAACAACCACGATGACCGCGAAGGAAACCGCGAGCCAGGCCTTGGGGAGCGATTGGCTCTGATGGTGCGCCAAAAAGTACGACTCGGCGGCCGGCTTGGCGATCGAGTAGCTCCCCATCAGGACCGCGCCGAAGGACGCAAAACCCAGAATCCTCGGGACACCGACCGGGCGCGCTTCGTCGCTCATTCGCCTCAGCGACTATACGCGAACGGCAGGAGTTGCTCGGCCGAAGTGAGGGCCGCGGCGCCCGTTTCCGGGTTGACCAGGACGATCACCGTCTTTGGGCTCAGGTTGAACAGCTCTTGCCGCTCCCGCCCCGTAGGCACCGGCAGTCCGTGGGGCCCATCGCTCGTGCCCGCGATGACCACCGCGCTTGGGGCGCCGCTGTGGCCTCCGAGGAAGCGGGCGTCCGCCGCCATCTGCACCGCGAGGCTCATGGTGCCGCTCTGCTTGCGCGTGGCGCCTCCATAGAACGTGCCGTCGTTCTCCACCACGACCGCGCCGTGCCGTGCGATCTTGCGTCCGCCGGTCTCGGCCTTCGTGTGGAGCTCCTTGGCGCGGTCGATCGCCGCGAGGAAGGGCGCGATCGAAGCCGCATCGGCGAGGGCCGAGGGCATGGGCAAGAGCGCGCCCACGGTCGTCTCGAACTTGGCGCCGTCCTTGGACGTCATGATGATCCGTGCATCTTTGGGTGCCGTCTCGGAGAGGGTCTGTCGGCAGCCGCCGCAGGGCGCGACGCAGCACTCGGAGTCGCTCGTGATGAGGAGAGTCTTCAGAGGCTCCTCGCGGAGCTGAAACGCGATGCTGGACTCGGCACAGGTCCCGATGGTGAGTCGATCGCTGATCTCGAGGTTGTGTCCGGTCAGCAAACGACCCGACTCCGTGATGCCGGCGGCGCCGACGCGAAAGCCGCTGACCTTCGCTTGTGACTTCTCCTTCTCCGACTTCGCGAGCGAGAAGAGTTCGTCATCGGAAAGGATCCGACCTTGAATGGGGTAGCGGTGAGGCTCTACGCCGAGACGACTCAGCGCGACCTTCGAGCCCCGTGGTGGCCCGCCTCGACCGAGCGCAACCGCGCGATCGTCGCTGAAGGGCCGCCTGGACCTAAGCTCCGAGCTCAGGCCCGGACTGCTGAGGATCGCCCTCATCTTAAGGTTATCGCGGATGTTTACCCACTGTTGCCTACATCAAGGGCGCACTGCGGGCCCTTGCGAATCGAGGACTTGGCCCGGGGGTCCCTCTTGACTTGCGGGGCCTCGAGGCTCGCTCTAGTAGGCTAACCGGCATGGCAGAGGGTCTGCCCCAAATACCGGGCCTCGAAGTGCTCGCGCTGATCAGCTCGGGCGGCATGGGTGACGTGCTGCTCGCGAAGCGCACGGGTGCGCACGGTTTCGAGAAGCTCGTCGCGGTGAAGACCATCCGTCCCGAGCTCGCGAAGCGCCCCGAGATCCGCGCCATGTTCCTCGACGAGGCCCGCTTGGTCGCCCGCCTGGCGCACCCGGCCATCACCCACGTGCACGACTTCGGCGAGGAAGGGGACCTCCTCTACCTGACCATGGAGTACGTCCCCGGGGTCTCGTTTGGACAACTTCGCGACAAGGCGGCCGGACCTTCGGACCCATTCATGGCCGCGCAGCTCCTCGCCGAGGCACTGCGCGGACTGCACGCCGCACACGAGCTTCAAGACTCCGACGGCCGGCTCCTCGAGGCGGTGCATCGCGACGTCAGTCCGGACAACCTCATCCTCACCTTCGACGGAAAGGTGAAGATCCTCGACTTCGGCATCGCGCTCATTCGCGATCGCGAGACGCCCGTGACCGAGCTGGGCTCCCTCAAAGGCAAACCGGCGTACATGGCGCCCGAACGACTGCGCGGCGACCCGGTGGACCGGCGCACGGACATCTTCTCCGCCGGCATCGTTCTTTACGAGCTGCTCACCGGTGAGAAGCTCTTCAGTCGCGGCTCGGTGATCGCGACCGCGATGGCCGTCGAAAACGACGTCGTCGTGCCGCCGTCTCAGAAGATTGGCCGTCGTCTGCCCGAAGGTCTCGACGCGATCGTGCTGAAGGCGCTCGCGAAGAGCCCGAGTGCTCGATACGCCCACGCCAAAGACATGGCGATCGATCTGACCGATCTCGCGCGCAGCCACGGAGCCCTCCCGCTGGAGGCGTTCGTCGAGACGCATCTCTTGGAGGAGAGAGCGGCGCATCGGACCCAGCTCGCTTTGATCCTCGACGGTCACAGGCCCGAGGTGAGACGCACACCGATCTCGGAGCCGCCGCCTCCGCCGCCCCAACCCATGCGCCCGCTCGCGGACTCCACGACGCTGGTGCCACCGCAAGCGGAGACGGTGAGCCTGAAGCGGAGCTGGGGAGCCCTCCCCTGGCTTCTCTTGTTGCTCGTGCTCTTGCCCCTCGCTGCGGTGCCTTACTTGATGCGGACCTCGGAGCCAGAGTTCGCGCCCATCACTGCGCCGCTCGAAGACCCGAGCCTAGGCGCCGAGCCCGAGCTCGAAGATCTCGACGAAGAGGAGGAGGAACTCGGGCTTGCGGTGGATGCCGACGAGACCCAGACCGCCACCCCGACCGAAGTCGCAAAGAGCCCCCGCAGGCGAACCCGGCGTCCTAAAGGCAGCGTGCGAAAGCCTGCAGAGACGGTGCGCACTCGAGTCGAGCCCACGACCTTCGGATATGTGACGGTCGGCGCCACCCCTTTTGCGCTCGTTCGAATCGATGGACAGGAGGTGGGACCGACGCCGATCTTGAATCGCAAAGTGGGCGCAGGGAAGCACGTCATCGAGTTCTTGCGGCCGGACACCGGAGAGCTACGCGCGCGCCGGGTGGTGCGCGTCGCCGAGGACGAGCACGAACGCGTCACGGTGGAGGAGTAGACCAAGGAGCATACGCCGCCGTCACCGCGGCGTAGCGCTGGGCTTTCTCACCCCGGCTTCACTCAACGAATGGGAGGTCTTCTATGTCTCACCCTGAGCAACTCGTTCGCGGTCTCGGCGGCTTCGTTGCCGCGAGCCTGCTGAACGCGTGTTCGAGCCTCGATGGGATGGAGTTCGACGGTGGGTTCGAGCCCACCCAGGTGGATGGCGCCCAGATCGGCAGGGATGCCGAGCCACGGCCCCGTGAGGATGCAAGCGGCCCTCCCCCGCCCGCGTCGACGCTCGACTCGCTGCTGGACGCGAGCTCCGGGGCGATTCACGCCCGCGTGCTCCTGGTGCGCCGAGAGGCGGTGGTGGGCGAGGTTCGGGCGGCTGGCGCCAACTGGCGGATCTACCAGGACCTCGTGGATGTCGACGCCTCGAGGGCGATTGGGGCGGGTCGTCTGGGAGCGATGACCGTCAGCCTGATTCCAACGCGCTGCGAGGCCTTCGACGACGAGGGCCAGCCCATCCCCGACCTGGTGCTTTCGCACTGCACCGGCCGAAACGAGCACAACAGCCCCCTCGAGGGAGAGACGATGATCGCGCTGCTCAGCGGCAGCTCCGAGACCCCAATGCTCACGTTTCGGATGACCGTCTCCGCTTCGGGCGAGGTGGATGCGTCGGCGCTCAGGGAGCCGCCCGAAGACACGCAGGTCGACCGGCTGTGGGAGGCCCTCGAGGCTCGGTGGCTTGCGCTCGGTCGAAGATGATACCGCGCAGCGCGGCCTAGGGCTTTAGCGACGCCGTGACCCGGCGGACCGACTTCTCGACGGCGGGGACCAGCGCCGAACGGAGGAACGCCTTCCTGCCGAACTCCTTCTCGAGGACGCGGACCGTGGGATCGAGCGCATCGGCGATGGCCGACACGATCTCCTTTGCGGTATCTCTCAGATACCGCTCACCGACGCCGAGGTCAGAGGCGAAGCGAGACCAATCCTTGTTCGTGAGCTGATCGGGGTCCGAGTTGCCGCCGATGTGCATGGCGAGGTGGCGGTCCACGCGAGGGTACGCACGCGTCGAGACCAGATCGTAGAACGGCGCAAGACGCGTACCCGTCGGCATGTGGAGCAGCGCGAGGTTCTTCGCGTGCCCATCGGCGTTGCCGATGGCGGCGTTGAGGATCTGCCAGCGGATGACGGCGTGCACGTCGGCGAGCGGCTCGGTGGAGTGCTTGCGAATCAGACCCACCGCGGCCGCGAGGCCGGGGCCGCCCTCGCCCTCATACTTCAGCTCTGCGGGGACGTTGAGCGCCTGACAGAGGTCCTCCTGATGAAGTCGTTCGAGGACCTCACCGGTTCGCCGGCGATCATAACGCTCGACGACGAGAGCACTCGATCGGTCGAAGCGGCGGATCGTGCTCCTGACGGTGGCGAGCCCCACCGCCTCGGCGAGCCGTAGAACCAGCGCCTCGTTGATTGGAAGGTGTTTGAAGTCCCGGTTCTCGAACTTGAGGATGTGCGAGCTCGCCGCCGGTCCCTTGGGCAGGAAGATGTCGCCGTTGGGGTCGATGTAGACCGGCAACTTGTCCTGCGCGCCGGCGAGCGAAAGGCGCACGCCCTCCACACCCGCAGCCGAGCTGAGCGCTCCGCCCGAAGCTATCCACTGGGCGATGTCTTCGTCTGTGAGCGGTTCGTACTCGCCCTCGACCGCGGCGTCTTCGGGCGCCTTCAAGACCGCGATCGCGCCCGCGCACTCGCCTCCGACTGCGGCGAGAAGGGCGTAGTCGTTGCCTTCGGAGATCTTGAGGCGACCGGCCAAGCGACGGCGCACGTTCCCCTCGGGGAGCAGGTTGAAGAAGAAGGCTCGGACCTCGGCCTCACCAAACGGCCCCCGATCGAGCGGCAACGAGACCGAGATCGCGAAGGCACCCTCCGCGGCCAGCCAGTCGGGCTCATAGGTGAAGGACAGAGGCTCCGGCGTGAGCCGGCCCAGGAGGCACCGCCCGAAGAACACATAGAGGGGCACGTCAGCCACGACGCCCCCGCTTCGGACGCTTCCGTGGCGCCTTCTTCTGCTCCGGTTCGATCACCGTCGAGGGGAGCGTCGACCGAATCGAGAGCTTGGCCCCGCGTGGAACGACCGCCAGCTCGAAGCCGAGCCGCTCCAGCACCTGCAGCACCCGGGCGAACTCGAGCGTCTTCTTCCCGCGCTCGAGTTCGGACAGGAAGCGATTACCCACGCCCGCGAGGCCCGCAGCCTGGGCTTGAGTCAGGCCGGCCGCCTTTCGGCGCGCACGCACCAGCGCACCCATGGTCTCGGGGCCAGACACGATCGTGATGATCGGGGCTTCGCTGCTTTCCATTCCCGTACGGTAAGATCAACGCTTCGACGCCCGCCGTCAAGGCATTCATTCCCGTACGGGACTACGTCACTCAATGCGGCCTCATCCCGCGCTCAATCATCCCGTACGGGACAAATCGGTCGGCCGCGCCGTCTGCCACACCCGCGCGATCCCGAGCAGCGGGCGGAGCAGAGCCGACATGAGGCCGGAGGGAGAGTGGTTTAGGTCCTTCGTGGGTAAGCCAAACGCCCTGGGCCGTGCCTCGCTCGAGAGGATCAGCGTGCCCGCGAGCCAGTCCCAAACCGCGAGCCAAGCGCCGCAGTTACGGTGGTGATGCGAAGGATCACGGCTGTGATGGATCTGATGCTGGGCTGGACTGATGAGCACATATTCCAGCCACCGAGGGTAACAGAGGCGAACGTGTGAGTGACGCAGATTTCCGCCCACGAGGTTGAGCACGAACCCAAGCGCGTTGACGCCGACGAACTCGTACTGCAGGGCCTCGGTGCGGAAGAGGTGGAAGAACACACCCGTGAGCACGCCCGTCACGAGAACACCTCGAAGCATGAAGAGGAAGCTCTCGACCGGGTGCGCCCGAAAGAGAGTGAAGGGTGTCATCACCTGCGCGGAGTGATGAACCTTGTGGAGTTCCCAAAGGGCGGGGATGCGATGGGCCAGGGAGTGAAGCAGAAAACGAGAGGCGTCCCAGCCCAGGAACAGGACGACGGTGTAGAGGAGACTGATCGTCGTGGGCGACAGCGCCGAAGGTTCCGGGACGCCCAGATACCGGTCGAGCCGAGCGACCACCCAGAGGGCCAGGCCGAAGGATGAGCCGGCGACAGGCACGAAGACAAACGCCTTGATCGGCGCCTTGGCGAACATGAGCTTCACGTCCAGAAACGATGAGGGATGAAACCAAACGGAACGCGGGAAGAGCCAGCCGAGGAGGCTCCGCGCACCGCGCTGCTCGGTTCGGATCAGCCCCACCGCCGCTGCCAGGAGCAATGCACCCACGAGATAGGCCCAGTACACACGTTGCCCTGGATCGGTGAAATACGAGGAGAGAGGAGCGAGCATGGCCGTGACGAACCGATTCAGCTTTTCTGGATCGATCGACGGCACGAAGCCGTTCTAGGGCGCTCCATCGACGGTGACAACAACGATGAGCGTGATGGTGGAGCTACAAAGTCGCAGGCGCTCGATCCCTTCGGCGCGTTGCGAAGAGACCAACTACTGAGCGCTCAACCGACCCATGCGATAGAGCTTGATCTCCATCGCCTTGCCCGTGGCCCCACGCCCAGTGATCAGCGCCACGTCATCGGCGCCGTCACCGTCGAAGTCCGCGACAAACACCCGTTCGGTGCCAGAAGCGGTGATCACGATCGAACCACCGACACGTCGGCCGCGATGCTCGCGCGCGAGCACCACCTGAAGGCCGTAGCGAACCTCGTCCAGGGTCCGCGAAACGTCGGCGAAGGAGACGAGGTCTTCCTGCGAGTCGCCGTCGATGTCGCCGGCGCCGAGCGAGACCGGAAAGCCCACCGCGCGGTCGACGACCTCGGGCACGATGCGCAGGAAGGCGTTTGCACCCTCGCGCACGACCTCGAGGACCCCACGACTCATGGCGAGCTCGTCGAGCTGGATCTGCGTGGCGAGAACGCGTCGAGTCGAGGGTGAACGACGACCGAGGATCTGAAGCCCCTCCCCCAGCGCGGACCACTGTCCCGTGAGGAACTCGCCCCCGCCTTCGTCGGTCAGGAAGATCAAACCGAAGAGACCGGGGTCGTAGACAAAGGTCCGGCGGCGCGTGCCACGCGTGTCACTGAGGCAACCGGCGGCGATAAATCCGACCGCAGCCTCTGGGTCCGCACCAAACGTGAACAGCTCGCCATCCAAGCTGCCGTCCTCGCGAAAGAAGCCAAACGCACCGTCCACCAGCTCGACCAGCATTCGTGTGCTCGCACCCGCACAGTCACCGGCCGGCAGCACACGCCGCACATCGCGGTTACCGATCGTGGCAGGATCGAAGGCGCGGGTCGTGAAGCTGCGACCATCCGCGGCGACCTCGGCGCTGAGCCGCGCGCGGGGGGCGATGAGCACCAGTCGATCGCGAGCCCCGGTCTCGTCCTCGAGCCGCCCAAACGCCACCGGCACCGGGCCGGAGAACGAGAAGATGCCGGGGAGCGGATCGCTGGTCACGTAGACGAAGCGCTCACCCAGGGGATCGAAGGTCATGGTGACCACTCGGGCCGCATCACGCTCCTGTACGAGCGCCACGACGGCGGGCTCACCAGAAGCGCCAAGGCGGCCCGTCACGATCTCGACGGTGTCATCGAAGGCGGCGTCCACCGAGCCCACGAGCGGCGCCGGCACGATAACACCCTCCACCAGCACCGGCTCTCCCCAGCGAACGCCGATCTCGACCAAGAACGGCCCCGAACGCTGAGGCCGCTGCGGGAAGAGGCGGACCAAGCCATCCACGCGCGTCCGGTCGGATCCGGAGGCGACCTCGTCTGCCCCCGCCAGCATCCAGCTCACCTCGAGCGTGCTCGCCGGTCGACCCAAGATATCGCGCGCGAGGATCTCGAGCTCGGGCTTGAGAATGTTCGGATCTCCGAGCCGCCCCGAGAGCGGACTTATCTCTTGAACGGTCAGGACCGGCATCGGCTCGCCCACGATCTGGATCGCGGTGTCCTCTTCGATCTCGGCCACGTCGGCGCATCCGACGAATAGGACCCGACCCGCCTCATCGAGGGCGTTGGCCAAGTAGATCTTCTTGGCCACACGAGAGAGCTGCTGTAGCTCGACCTTCTCACCGGGCGCGGCTCGGATCTCCTCGACGATGCTGAGTTCCAGCAGCGTGGGCTCCACGTTCGAGAGCGCGAGGGCGGCACAGTCGAAGGGGTTGGATCTCGGTGGCTCGAGGACCTGGAGGCGGACCAGGCTGAGGCTCTCTTCGAAGCCCGCCGGCACCACCAGGCTCGTGGTCACCGTGAACTCGGGCGCGCAGGCCGCGAGCAGACCCACCGCCACAAACGTCGATCTCACCGACCGACCTCGAAGGTTGAGCGGATGTTGTCGCTCGGCTCCTGAGTCACGAAAAACACCCCGAGCCCCGTGCCGGCTGCTACCGCGCCGCCCACCAGAGTCCAGACCCACCAGCTCTCGTACCAAGGGTCGCCGGGGTCGAAGATGAGTTGGATCTCGCGGGGGCGCTTCTCGGAGCCCCATCGAAGCAGTTCGTTGCCGCGCGCATCGAAGAGCGAGAGGTAGATCTCGATGGTGCTGTCGCGATCTCGACCCTTCGCCAACGGAGGCAGGTCGACGCGAGAAGGCAGGCCCGTGGTCTCGACCGCGAGCTCGACGGACTGAAACGTCGAGTCGCCTCGAAGCCGATAGTTGAGCTGGGCGCGCACGAGAAGGTCCTGCGGGTCGCTGACGATCTCGAGGTCAACCGGAACCGTGCTTTCCACAGAGAGCCCTCTGGGCCAGCTCACGTCTGCCATCAAGGGGAGCGCGTTCTCGGCCTCTTGCCGGGCCTGCTCGAACAAGAAAGTGACCTTGGGTGAGAGGGTGTAGCTAATGAAGTGTCCGCGATCGAGCATGAGCACGAAGCCGAAGTGTGCACGCGCCTCCTTCGGACGGTCGAGGTACGCGTATGCAATACCCAGCTGTTCGTGGAGGCGCACTTTGTCTTCGAAGACGTAAGGCCCTTGTTTCTCGGCCAACAGCAGCTTTGTCAGCGCCTCGTCGGTTCTGAACTCCTCGAGCAGACGCGTCCCGGCGTCGAGTGCGTCGGAGGCGCCAGCCCCGAGCAGGAGCAGCAACAATGCGGGGGCCATGCCGGGCGGAGTCTATCGAGTTTTGTCGGGACCCGGAAGGAAACTACCCTGCTCGCTTGCCCGGCTCGCTCCCTTCGGGCCATAAGAAGCAGGGGTGGGACGTCCGAGGAAGAAGCCGGACGACAAGCCCACGACGGAGCGTCTGCTGCGCGCGGCGGAGGAAGAGTTCGCGCTCATGGGCTTCGCGAGCGCACGACTCGGCGACATCTCGGCGCGAGTTGGGATCAGTCGTCCTTCCCTGCTCTATCACTTCAAGTCCAAGCAGGAGCTCTACGAAGCCGTCATCAGACAGTGTTTCTTGGAGCTCGGCCAGTTTCTGGCCAACCGGATGTCCTCCGAGGACGGGTTCGAACCCCGCTTCGAAGCCTTGGTCGCGGGTTTCGTGAGTTTTGTGGAGGAGCACGAGTTCTTCGCCAAACTCGTCGTGCGCGAGCTGCTCGACGGCCGAGGACCGGGTCGAATGATCCTGCTGCACAGCGCCGTCCCGGTGCTCGACGAGATCGAGAGCTTCTTTCGGGCCGAGGCCGGAGAGAACCTGCCGAGCGACCTCCCCATGCGGTCCGCGATCCTCTTCGTCGCTTCGGACACCCTCTTGCGCCGAGCTTCCGGGGAGCTCGGGCGTCAGCTCTGGGGCGAAACAGGACACGCCTACGCGCTCGCCCGCCGGCTCTTCCTGGCCCAACCCGGTCGTTCGCGATGACCACGAGCCAGGTGCAGTTGCACCTCACCCGGGGCATCTCGAAGTCGAGGCAGTTGCGAGCGATCGAGATCCTGCCTTGATTCTGCGCTGGATCGAATTCTGCTCATCGCTCATCCCATGGGCACCAGGTTACAGGGCGGAGCCATGCCCTATTCGGGGGGACCTGTCTCCGCGAACACGGTCGTGCCATGGCCGGTTCAGCCCAAACCCGAGCCCAAGACCCATCCAGAACCCAAAACGCCCGAGAAGCCGAACTCGGACGCCACCCCGAGGGAGTTTCGCGCTGCGATCCAGGGACGGGGTGAACAAGGTTCGGGTCAGAACCAAACCGGGCTCAAGGAGCAAGGGGAGTCCGCGCTCGGTCGCTTCACCGGCCCCAAGGACGAGGTCGAGCTCCCCAAGAACCCGGGCGCGGGACAGCGCGACCGAACCGAGGCCTTCCTCGCTCGATCGAGAGACCGCAACGCACCGCACTTGGGGGAGAAGAGCGCGCTCATTACTTCCGGCGACGAAGACCTCTCGGCCCAGCTTCGCTCGAACCTGATGCGATCGCGACTCGAACACTCGCAGCGTCGGCCCGGGCTCGGTGCGCTCCGCTAGTCATTGTCCGCCATGATGAAGCCCCTGCCGATTCTCCTCTTCGTCGCTGCCCTGTTCGCTTGTACGCGCGACACCCCGGCACCGGCGGAAGCGGCAGAGCCAGCGTCGGGGAAGCCGACGCCGGCCGAGGCCGAAGACCCTCTCGTCGTCCGCTTTCGAACTGACCTTCTGCGCCTGGAGCCCTCGGCGTCCCCAGAGAAGCTCGAGAAGGCGGTCGCCAAGTTCGCGCTGCGCGTGAAGCAAGCACGACAGGAGCCCTACCCAGCTTCACACGTCGCGTGCCTGGCGATCATGAAGGGGCGCGCGACGGACAACTGCATCATGGCGCCGGGTGACGTGCTCGCGCCGAAGTGGTTCGAGGCGTGTAAGAAGAACGGGGGTGCCGTCCTGGATACCAAGACTCCGCCGGATACGCCGATGTTCTACGATCGTCAGATCTGCACTCAGATCTTTTCGGTCGGCGGATGACCTCGACCGCGCTCAGGGCTTCGAACGTGCCACCGAGCTGAGCCGCCTGGGCAGCTCACTCGGCCGGAGGCGAGAAGCCATCCGCAGAAGCCGCGTCCACAGAC
Organism: Deltaproteobacteria bacterium; assembly: GCA_011526105.1. GTDB lineage: Bacteria > Myxococcota > Kuafuiibacteriia > Kuafuiibacteriales > Kuafuiibacteriaceae > WYAZ01. Next base: position 84,992 of record WYAZ01000100.1, read on the forward strand.
TCGCCTTGGAGATGGTGCGCGTCGTGGCGCACTGCCCGTCCCAAGTCTCGATGACCACGAAGCCACCGTCTTCGAGCTCCCCGATGTCCACCGCAAGATACGGAACATCGAGTCGACGCTGGGCCTCCAGAGCCAAGACCAGCGCGGGAGCGAGCGATGCGTCCTCGACCGAAGCGGTCTGCTCACTCCAGTACGCGCCCATTTCGAGGACCGTACCTTCGAAGACGAACACGCGAAGCTCGCGGGTTCGCCCATCCGACGTGCGCTTCAAGGGACGCCACTTGCGGACGACCAACGCCGGTCGACCCGGAACCCGCGGACGCGCGAGCAGACTCTCCCCGAGTTCGCGCGCCTGATCGCGTGTCTCGGCCAGGCACTGTGACCAATCACGACCCTTGGTGCGCGGCACCGCGGTCCGTATCACGACCGGCCCATCGAGCTCTGCCATCGCGCGCTCGAGGCCGGTGAGGTCATCGACGGGAATCGTCTCCAAGGTCAGCTCAGCGAGATGCTGATGCGACTCATCGAGGTACATCGAACGCCGGAAGTGCACGGGGTCGTTGAGCAGCCTCACGTTGCGCTGAAGCAGCGCATCGTAGAGCTGATCGTAGTAGTCGAGCCGTGGGATACCGCCGATCCACACCGCGGGCGACAGTCGACCCTGGCGCTTGAGAAAGGACAAAGCCTCGTGCACGGGGATGTCCTCGCGAAACGCAGGCGGGATCGCGATGACCTTCGCGCCGCTCTTGCGCGCGGCCTCCACGCTTTCGCGGAGATCTCCGAGCGAAGCGGTCTGCGCTTGATCGGAAGACGACTCGTACAAGGCGAGCATGAGTTCAGCCCAACCGGGAGCTTCGAGCGAGTGTCGCTCCGTCCGATGAGGCTGTCACGTATCGACGCGTTCCAGGAGCGCGAGAAAGAAGCCATCGGGATCTTCTTGGGCTGGCCCCGGCCCGAGGCGCAAGGAGGATTGCAGCATGGAAGGGGCTAGAACGCCTCCTAACGTACGTTCGAGCGAAACTGGACGCAGCCGAGGGTCGGTCTGGCACACCCGTTCGACCACCCCCTCGTTTTCCTCCGTCAACACCGAGCAGGTCGCGTAGACGACGAGGCCACCTGGACGCACTGCGTCGATCGCGCGCAGGAGCAAGCGAGCTTGCAATGCTGGAAAGGCGGTGACCGCCGCCTCATCGAAGCGCAAGCGACCATCGGGCTGCCGCCGCAGACGACCCGAACCGGTACAAGGCGCATCCACCAGCACCGAGTCTGCGCGACCGGCGAGTGCCGGCGGGAGGCGGCCGAAGTCCATGGCCTGGGTCTCGATGTTCGTGAACGAAGAACGGCGGGCCCGCTTCTTCAGCTCCTGCAGCTTGTGCTCATCCGGATCGAAGGAGATGACACGCCCGGTGTTCTGCATCAGCGATGCCAAGGCGAGCGTCTTGCCACCAGCCCCAGCGCAGGCATCGACCACGGTGTCGCCGGGCTTCGCACCCATCGCGAGCGCCACGAGCTGGCTGCCTTCATCCTGCAGATCGATCAGGCCCTCTTCGAACTCGGGCCAGGACCGCACCCGAACATGGCTGGGCAAAATGATGCCAAGAGGAGAAAGCCGAGTCGGCATCGCCTCGATACCGTGCTCACGCGCAATGCGCTCGATGAGCGCCTCGCGCCCGACGCGGTGTGTATCCACCCTCAGCGTGACGGAAGCTCGACCGGAGAGGGCGCGGGCGATCTCTTCGGCTCTCGGCGCGCCGAACGACGCGACCAGCCGAGAGACCAGCCAGTCGGGGAGCGACCACTCGAGTCCAATCGCCTCCGCCTCGCTCTTTGGCTTCGCGGGCGGAACCCGACCGGAGGTGATGCGCTCGAAGAGGCCGGGGATGCGCTTCACCGCGTACGGGTCGCGCTCCTGAAGCTGCTCGAAGCTCGCGCCCATCTCCGCCTCGAGCGTGAGCAGACGAAGTCGAGTCTTCACCGAGGCGTCGACCATCTCGAGCTTGCGCCCGGTCGCTTTGGCGGCACGCTCGAGTCGGTCGTCGATCCGCCGGAGCGACCGAGCCAAGCCGTACACGAGCTCCGAGGCTTCGGCTCGCTCCGCCGGTCCGAGATCTCGCGCCCTCCGAAAGATCTGTTCGAGCGCCGCGTCGGCCGAAACACCGTCGAGCATGCGCATCGCGGCATCGAGCGCGCGGTCGCGAACACGCCCTAGACGGCCACTCACCGCTCCCTTGGCCCCGAGATCACCGTCCGGGATGTAGCCGATGCTCTCCGGGGGGGAAGGCTTCCTGCGATTCGCCATTAGACCCGACGATAGAGCCCGCGCTCTTCCAGGTACCGCACGGTGTCACGGATGGTGCTTTGGGGGTCACGCGCATGAAAGCCGAGCGCCTTCTCGGCCTTCTCGCTCGAGCAGCCCCAATTGTAACGCGACATCTCCACCGAGACCGGATCGATGGGCGGAATGCGGTCGACCGATCGATAGACGCCGTCTAGGACCTTGGCAGAGAAGACCGCCAGCCGGTCGGACATCTTGAGCGCAGGAGGAGAGACTCCACCCGCAGTCGCGACACGCTCCGCGAAGCTCCGGACGCTCATGTTCGCGCCGTTCAGGAGATATCGCTCGCCGCGTTTGCCCTTCTCGAGCGCGAAGCGAAACGCCGGCGCCGCATCGCGGACATCCACGAACGCCATCGTGCCCGAGGTCGCGGCCGGGACCCGGCCGAGCAACAGCTTCAGAACGTCGTCGGTGGAGGAGAGGCGCTCATCGCCGGGGCCCAAACACAGAGAGGGATGGAGCACGACGGCGTCGATCTTCTCGGCGCTGTCCCATCGCAACACCTCCTGCTCCTGGTAGAGCTTGGAGAGGTAGTACGGGAACTTTCCAATGATGGGAAACGGAGGTTGGTCGCGCTCCGTCGACACGTAGCCTTCGCGATCGTTGAGCGCGAGCGTGCCCGAGGTGGACGCGAGCACGAGCTTTCGCACGCCGGCGCGCTCCATCGATCCGAGGAGCATTCGCGTGGCTTCGACGTGAAGCCAGTACATCTCGGAGGTGTCCTTCGGGTCGCGCGAGACCTTCCCCGCCAGATGCAGCACCGCGTCGACGCCCCGAACCACGGTATCGAGCTCGGTGGGGTTGTCGAAGCGAGTCTCGATCGCCTCCGCGCCGGTGGGCAGCTTCGCTCGCCTGTCGCGGACCAAAGCGCGCACGGCGATGCCGTGGCTGAGCAGATCTTCGGCGACGTGCCGGCCCAGAAAACCGGTGGCGCCGGTGAGCAAGACCTTCATGAAGAACCCTCCGAGTCGAGGACAGTCGCCACCCGCGACGGGATGACCGGCTTTTCGTGGCGGGCCGCGGGCCCGTTCGCGCCGTTCTTCTTGGAGACCGAAACCTCCGCATCCAGAAGAACGGGCGCTGGGGGTTGACCCAGGAGTCGCCGCACCGACTGTTCGGCGATGCGGGCCACATGTCGATACGCGGCGGCCCGGGAGAGGTGCTCGGTCTCTTTCAACATCTCCTCCGCCCGGATGGGAGGTCCGATGCGTGCGCCCAGCTTGCGGCCTTTGGGGACCGCCGTGCCAACCGGAAGTGCGTCGTGGGTACCCACGAGCGCGATGGGGAGAATATCGATCTTCTCGTGCAAGCAGAGATAACCCACCGCCGGCTTGAAGTCGGACATCACGCCGTCTCGCGATCGGGTGCCCTCGGGAAAGATGAGGAGCGATGAACCCTGCCGCAGCGCCTCGCCCGCGAGCCTCAAGGACTTCTTGAGCGAGCCATGGCGGTCCATGGGGAGCAGGTTCGTGAAGTTCTCGAAGTACAGGCGGCGAATGCGATCGTCGAAGAAGTAGTCCTTCGCCGCCACCGCCATGAGCTCACCCGCGAGATCGCCGAGTGCGTGTTTCACCAAGCCCATGTCGAGGTGACTCGAATGATTCGAGGCCACGATGAAGTTGGTGTTCGCCGGGATGTTGCCTTGGCCCTCGACCTCGATGTCGAGCAGGCGCTCGTGCGCCAGACGCTGCGCCATTCCGAGCATGCCCTTGCCGAGGGTTCGAACGAGCGCCGGCACTGGAATGGGGGTCTCCTCGGCGTCACCCACTTCGGTCTTCTTGCGATTGTCCGAGCTCCGATCTCGGGCCACGAGTCGAACGATGTCACCCACGGTATCGATCGCGAGCATCTCCTCCTGCGAGACACGCGCCTTGGGGAACTCCTCTTCAATGGCGGTGAGCAGCTCCATCTGCATCAGCGAATCGAAGCCCAGGTGGTCGACCAGGTGGTTGCCGAGCCCAATCTCACCGGGCGTCCGCTGGCTGATCCCCGCCACCAAGCGACCGACGATGGAGGTGACATCGCTGATGCCCTCGTCCGCGCCTCCGCGAGACTTCTTGATCTGCGCCTCGAGTCGAACCAGCTCATCGCGAACCAGGCTTCGCTTCACCTTCTTCGTCGCGGTGCGAGGCAACTCGGTCTCCCAGAAGTGGAGGACCTTGATGCGACGAGCGAGCGGCTGCTTCGAGCCCACCTCTCTGAAGTGATCTCGCAGGCGATCGCGCACCTCTTCTTTGGAGAGGTCCTTGGCCTCTTCGGCCTCGTAGTCGGGAACGACCAAAGCGGCGACACGTTCGCCAGTGCCTTGGTCGGCCGGAATGCCGACGACCGACAGTTCCTTCACGAAGCTGGATTCACGATAGAGATCTTCGATCTCGTCCGGATAGACGTTCTTGCCTCCGGTATCGATGATCACGTCCTTCTGACGACCCACGATGAACAAGCGACCCTTGTCGTCGAGACGGCCCTGATCACCGGTGTGCAGCCAGCCGTCTCGGATGACCTCCGCCGTCGCTGCGGGATCCTCGAGGTAACCCGCCATGATCGTGGGGCCGCGCGCGATGACCTGACCGATGCCCTGCTCGTCTGGCTCGTAGATGCGAACGTCCAGACCCGGAAGCGGCCAACCGACGCTGCCCGCGGGCGTGCGTTCACGCGGCCAACCGACGGTGATGACCGGGGAGGCCTCCGTGAGTCCGTAGCCTTCATAGATGCTGAACCCGTAGCCGCGGAAGTCGTCGTAGATCTTGGGGGACAGCGGCGCCCCGCCCGAGACCATCATGCGGAGTCGTCCGCCGAGCGCCCCGTGCATGGGCCTGAACACCCAGCGGCCCACGTTCCAGGGGCTGTGCTCGCGCAACCAGCGATTGCCGCGCATCATCATGCGCACGAGCAGCTCCGCCGGCTTCACCAGGTCAGTCAGCTGCCCATCGATCTTCCGGTGAAGCGCCTCCCAGACCGCGGGCACCCCCACCATGCTCGTGGGCGGGGTCTCGCGAAACGCGCGGGCGAGCAGCTCGGGCGTGCGCTCCTCGAGATAGGTCACCGAAGCTCCGGCCGACAGAGGCATCATGAGTCCGGTGGAGAACTCGAAGGTGTGATGCAGCGGAAGCACGCTCAGCAGGCTGTCGCCCGAGTTCAAGTGAAACAGCGCCGAGACACGCGCGGTGAGCGCGGTGAAGTTCCGGTCGGTGAGCATCACGCCCTTGGGGCGTCCCGTGGTGCCGCTGGTAAAGATGATGGAGGCGACGTCGTCCGGAGAGCGGCTGACCGGCGCCATGAGCTCATCCGGGAGGTCGTGGGCGTGCTCGAAGACCTCGTCGTAGTCCCAAAGCGGCAACGAGACGTGGGCCTGGAGTCGGGCCTTTTGCTTCTCGCTCGCGATGACCCCCACCGCCTTGGACGCCCCGGCGATGTTCTGGATCTCTCGCTCGGATAGGTCGATGTCGATGGGCACCGCCGTACCTCCGGCGAGCAGAATGCCGAAGTAGCTGATGCCCCATTCGGGACGACTCTCGGAGGCCAGCAGCACGCGGCCGCCCTTTTCAAACCCGCGCTGGCGCAGGAACTCCGCGACCGCAGAGGCGGCCCGGCGAACGTCGCGATAGCTGTAGCTGTCCGCGACGTCGTCCTGGCGAAGAATGCGAAACGCGATCCGACGCGCGTGCTCTTCCGTCTTGGACTCGAACATCTCCGCGAGGTCTCGATGCGTGCGCGGAATGGGCATGCGCTTCGGACCCGCCGCGTCGTCGAGCTTCGGGAACACCCACTTCTCGAGGCCAGGGATGTGGACATCGAGCCAGTAGTGACGCCAGTCGATCTGGTCTGGAGCGTAGGGCAGGAGCGCTTGGTCGGTCGCGTTCATGCGCCGAAAGAGCTGCCGGGTCTGCTCGGTGCGAAAGACGTACTTGTTCTCCCAGATGAAGGGCCGAAACATGACGAAGATATCCTCAATCTTCTTGAGCTTGGTCTCCGTCTCTTGGGCGATACGCTGTGCATCCGAGACGAGCCCGCCCATGGGCCCATAACGCTCGGGCTGCATGCCCTCGAGCACCTTGCGCGCGCGTGTGGTCAGTCGCCTCAAAAAGGGCGCACTCCGGTTGTCGAAACGTGGCTGCGGCACCGGCAAAGGCTCGGTCTGCTCGCGGAAACGGGCAGTGAGCCATGAGATCTCTTTGTTGTCCTCGTCTCGGCGCGCACGACGACGGCGGGAGAGGCCCACCAAGGTGATCGTTCGGTCCATGGTGACCGGCGAGATGTCGCCGACCGCCGCTTGATAGACCTTGCCGCTCTCACCGTTCATCAGCGAGGCGCAGACCGCCAGCGTGGCGGAGCTCACGAGGTCGACCGGGATGACGTCGAGGATCAAATCCTTGCCCGAGGGAAACGCGGTCTGTCCGTTGAGACCGAGGTACGCGAGAGGCGCGCTCGTGTTCATGCCCTCGTTCCAGCCGGGAAACGGATAGGTGAGCGAGCTCTCGACGATCGACGGGCGCAGGATGCTCCACTCGATCCCCGGTGTGGACGCGAGCGCCTGTTCACCGAGCGCCTTCGTGTACGTGTAGATGTTGGGCCAGCCCCAGTGCGCGGCGCGCTCGAGACCGATGCGGATCAACTCCTCCGCGACCCAACGTCGGCGCTGATTCGTGATGGCCGCGCGCAGCGTTCGTGGCTGGGGGTCCCGGCCCTCCGCCTTCAGACGGGCGAGTGCCTCGGTCTTGAAGAGGGACTCGAGAGCGGCGTCTTCGACCCGGTCTTTGGTCTCCTTGATGCGCCGCTCGAGGTCTCTGACCTCGCGCGCCCAGTCGAACTCGATCTCGGGCATCTCGTCCTTCTTGGGGAAGAAGCCGACGACCGGTTCGTCCTCGCGGATGTGGCCCGACCGATTGCCGGCCACGAAGCAGGTCGAGATGTGGACCACTCGTTTGCCGCGAGTTTGAGTGGCGAAGTTTCCGATCTCGCGCGCCCCCACGCTGTTGATCTCGAGGGCGTCGTCGAGCGGGGGATTGAAGGTCACGAGCCCGGCCGAGTTCACGATGATATCGACCTCGCGTTGAAGCTCGGTGAGCGCATCGCCGGTGACGCCGAGGTTGGGCTTGGAGGCGTCCCCGTCGACGACGCGGATCTTTTCTTGGAGGTAGACGTCGAAGCTTGGCCCGAAGGCGCGACGCAGAGGCTCCATCATCTCGGAGCCAGCCACCTCGTCGAAGAAGCGCTCCCGGGCGGTCTTGCTGCGCTGCGAGCGAACGAGGCAGTAGATCTTCCCGAGCGCGAAGCGCTCGAGCATCATCGAGAGCATCACCTTGGCCAGAAAGCCCGTGGTTCCGAGCAGAAGGATGTTCTTTCCCGCGAGGAGCTCGCTGGGGGAAAGCGGAGGCAGCGAGGTGGAGGGCGCGTCCGGGCTCATGGGGAGGGCCAAGAGCCTGTCCTAGCAAAGGTCCCCGGGGGAGTCTCGACAAAAGCCCGAAGCGCTAACGCAACGCGTCAAGCAAGCGGACTCACCACTCCCAGCGCTCGCGGATACGATAGATCTGGTCGCTCCCGGCGAACTGCAGCCGCTGCGCGCGGACCGCGGCTTCCAGCCAGGCCCGGTAGCTGGCCTCAAAGAGCGTCCGCCAAGTGGACTCATCGACCCGCTCCCGCTCCTGCCGCTGGTATCCGAAGAGAGCGCGTCTGTGGTGGCTCCAGACCTCCTCGACGGTGTTCGCGTCCACGACCACTCGGAGGTCCACCAGCGGCGGCGCGCGAAGTTCTCGCAGCGCGAGAAGCGTTGAGGTCTCGACGCGGCGCTCGCCTTCGAGCGGGGTGATGATGTGCAGCATGAGCTCGGGGCGGGCCGCCCAAGTGCTCGCGACCGACATGACGAACAGCGCCGATTCACTCGAGTGGACGAAGGGAAAGAGGTAAACCCCGTGGGTTAAGCGAGGGCCCCGGGCGAGCTTCCAAACCTCGGTCACCGGCTCGTAGCCGCAGCGGACGAGCTTCTCACCGAGGGCCTGGCCGAGGCGCGCGACGCCCACCGGCAAGCGCTCGAAGGCGACCGGGCGGAGATCGAGGCGTTTGGGCAGACGCGTGGCCGGATCCGAGTAGAAGCCGTGGGATCGCGTAAACAGCAGAATGCCGAGCGTGAAGACCGCGAGCGCGGCGACGACGAGGAAGTACGATGGATCAACCAAGACTGCGCGATCGTCGCAGGAGTCGGCGGCGGGGGGAAGTGAAATTGACCTGAACCCAGGTGTGCCGCTCGGGCGCACCTGGGTGTTTCCGGCCGCTGAATCTGCGGCTCGAGCTCAGGATGCGTACTTCATCATCAGGACGCTCGCGATGCGATCTGCGGTCTCTTCCGAGATCTGAAGGGTCTGGGCCATGTCGGAGAGCACGGCCTCTTCACCATCGTCGATCTCGCCGCTCGACAGCGCGATGTCCATCGCGAGGAGGAAGGCCTTCTCCTTGAGGGTGGGAGAGCTCAGGCTCCCGAGCTCCTTCACGCGGTGAAGCGCGCCGTGGAGCTTCACGGACTTCTCCGCCTTCTCGTAGATCTCGTAGGTGTCTGCGTTCTTGAACTCGGGCAGAGTGGCGGCGAACGCACGAACCAACTGAGTCTCCTCGTACTGGTCGTCGCCGTCGGCGAACGCCACGCAGAGCATGGCCTCGAGAAGAAGCTGCTGATCATCAACCTTGAGAGGCTTGCGCTTGAGGCTGTCGAAAAATCCCATGTTTCATCCCCTTTGGGTGCCTGTTGGGCACGGCTGGGCCGGTGTGGCCCGTGTTGCCCCATATACGAGCACCTTAAACGAACCTTCCCCGCGGTTCGACGTGCATCGATCGTCGCGTCGAGCGAGTCAGGGCAAGCGATCGAAGAGGTCGTGGTTCGGCCACTCGGTGACGGTTCGCAGCGCGGTCCACATCGCTCGATCCAAAACGAAAGAACCAACATCCATCGCGAGGCCGAGATCAGAACACTCGCGCGAAGCGGCGTCCGGGATCGAAGACCGACCTGGCGTCGGGCGCGAAATCCTCGCTAGAGCTCATCTCAAAACCCCCGACCGAGCGAGACGGCCAAGACGCGAGGCCCAACACGGCGGGCCGACGCGGATCGGCCGAAATCGCGACCGAGGGGGTTTTGAGATGAGCTCTCGTGTCGCAGCCGCCGAGAAGGAGACGTGCGAGCAGGAGCGAGGCGAACGCACGCAAGGCGATCAGGCTGGCGCCGTCTCGTGTTATGGGCAACTCATGGCCGGCTACGCTCACTTCAGCCCCAGGCTCTTTCAATTCCTGAAGCAACTCGCGAAGAACAACGACCGCGTGTGGTTTCAAGCGAACAAGCTCAAATACGAGCGCGACGTCAAAGAGCCGCTGCTCTCGTTCATCGGTGACTTCGCCGGCCCACTTCGAAAGCTGAGTCCGCACCTCGTGGCGGACCCTAGGCCCACCGGCGGATCCATGTTCAGGATCTACCGAGACACGCGCTTCTCAAAGGACAAGCAGCCGTACAAGACGGTCGCCGCCGCGCAGTTCAGACACGACTCCGGCAAGGACGTACACGGTCCCGGTCTTTATCTTCATCTCGAACCCGGCAACGTGTTCATTGGCGCGGGGATCTATCGACCCGAACCCGCGGTGGCCAATCGCATCCGTGACGCCATCGCGGCCGACACGAAGGCATGGACCCGCGCGATCACCGGCGCGGCGTTTTCGAAGTGCTTCGCTCTGTCCGGCGAGTCGCTGAAGCGACCCCCGCGCGGGTTTGATCCCGAGCACCCGCGCATCGAAGACCTGAAGCGCAAAGACTTCATCGCGGTGATGAACTTCACCGACAAGCAGGCATGCTCGCCCGACTTCATGAAGCAGGTGGCCTCGGCCGGTCTGACGGCCAAGCCCCTCATGAAGTTCCTCTGCGATGGGCTCGAACTCGAATTCTAGAACCCGAGTGCTAACTGCCACTTAGCCGGGGCCTGCAGTCTTTTTACAGCTCCTTGGAGGCCGATTCGCGGTCTTCGGCGTTGGTATCGGCAACCAACCTGGAGACCCCATGAATCACACCACTACGCTTTCTCTCTCTGTGCTCACTCTCACCATGCTCGCTGGCGCTTCTGCTTCTGCGCAATACACCCCGGCCGCCGGCCAGAATGCGCCCCGCGAGAAGAGGTCCGTAGACGTTCGCGACAAGACGGGCCGGGTCATCGGACAGAGAGAGGTCGAGGTCACGCCCGAGGCCGACCGCTTCGGTAACGCGCAGGGCAATCAGTTCGACCTCGCGGTGGATGGCGCCTTCGAAGGCCAGACCGTCGCCGTCATCCAGCTCTGCACCGAGTTCGACTTCAGCCTCCCGAAGGCCGCGCTCAAAGAGAAGGGCTTCAGCGTCTATCGCTGGTACGGTGCGCCCCCCACGCCCGAAGAGCTCGAGAAGGCGCTGAAGAAGTCCGTGCAGCTCTGGGTCGTCTCGGGCACGACACGCCAACTCACCGACGAACACGTGCGCCTCATCAAGCGCTACTTCGACCAAGGACACGGAGTCTACATCTGGGGCGACAACGACCCCTACTACGCGGACGCGAACGTTCTCGCCAAGGCCCTCTTCGGCGCGGAGATGAACGGCAACCTGATGGGCAATGAGACCGTCGGCATCAAGACCAAAGCCAACAAGAGCGGAATCCTTCCCAACCACTTGCTCACCACCGGCATCCAGCAGCTCTTCGAAGGCATCACCATCGCGACGATTCAGCCGAACAACGCGCTCACCCCGCTGCTCTACGGCTCCGCCGGAAACCTCGTGACCGCGGTGTATGAGAAGAACGGCAAACGAGCGATCTTGGACGGCGGTTTCACTCGGCTCTACTGCAGCTGGGACACCGCCGGCAGCGCACGCTATGTGAAGAACGCCGCCGCGTGGCTCGTGAACGTGGAGCGCTTCGGCGACGAGGTCGTGTCCGCGAGTTTACGGAACTGAAGCAGCCGCAGACGGGAAGCGGTCTCCGCTTTACCCCAGACGAACCGCCCGCGCCGAAACGCGCTCGATCGGCCACCACAGGATGAGCGCCACGAGTGAGAAGATGGCCGCCGCACGAAACGTCAGCTCAAAGCCAAACGCGTCCGCCACCACCCCGAACAGCGGCGGGCCCACGAGCGCGGTGAACTCCCAGATGCCGGTATACGCGGTGAGCGTGACCCCGTGCTGATGATCGGACACACGCGCAGTCACGAGGCTCACGAGAATCGGAAAAGCGATGCCGTGGCTGATGCCCGCGAGCAATCCGGCCCACAAGAAGCCCGAGGTCGTCGATGCCGCTGAGAGCACCACCGCCGCCGCCGCGTAGGTGATGATGGCGGGCGGCACGAGGCGCGCAGGACCCACGAGGTCTGGGATGCGCGCGCCGGCCACGCGAATGAGGACCGCACCCAATGAGTACATGGCCCAGATCGCGGACGGACGAGGGATGCCGCGGTTCTCGGCCGCCACCCCGGCGAAGGTGGCGAAGAGCCCCACGAGACCCGAGAAGGTCATGGCGGCCCACCACACCGACCAAAGCGAAGGCTGCGCGGCGGCCTGGATGAGGCTGCGGACCGTGGGTCTTTCGCGATCGACACGCTCGTGATCGCGCCCGCGAATCGCGTAGAGGCTGAGCAGCGAGAGCGCGGCCGGCACGATGAGAGCAGGAAAGACAAAACGCAGATCTGCCGGGTCGAGGTGAAGCTCGCCGATCAGCGGGTTCACGAGGAAGCCGAGCAGACCCGACACTCCGTAGAGCGCGATGCCCTCGGTTCGGCGATCGGGGGGCACGATGTCCGAGGCGAGCGCGAGGTAGCCGGAGAAGAGCGCCCCGACCGAGATGCCGGCGGTGATTCGCGCCACGAACACGAGCGCCGAGATCTCGACGACCTGCCCAAAGAGGAACATCGCGAGCAGAAGGAGAAGGGTGCCGACCGCGAGCGTGGGCTTTCGCCCTTTGACCTCGAGCGCCCAGCCTACGACCGGCCGGGCGAGGAGCCCCCCGACCGCCCCGCTGGCCATGATGAGACCGATCTCGGCGCGATTGGCGCCGAGGTGATCGAGATAGAGCGGAACTGTGAGCATCGACGACGCGGCGAGGCCCTGCAGAAAGTTGCAGGCCACCACCAGCCCGAAGTCTCGGGTAAAGAGCTGACTCGATGCGGACATGACTCAGAGAAAGCAGACGTCGGTCACGCGGCAGATCATGGCGTCGCAGGAACGGCCGGGGAGACAATCGGCCTCGGTCTCGCACTCGGCGCCATCGGCGGCCGCCGGTGCGCAGCGGCCCGCTTCACAGCGGCCCAAGTAACAATCCGAACTCTCGCCGCAGCCTGAGTTCAGCGCCGAGAGCGCCTCGCAGGTGGTGGCATCGGGCTCACCGCGGCAGACGGAGCCTTCCGCACACGCGGCTTCGGCGGGTACACAGGCTTCACCCCGGCCTACCGCCGCGCGGCAGCGACCCATTCGGCAATAGCGGTCGTCCTTGCAGTCCGCGAAGCCTCGGCAGCCATCGCCCTCGAGACCGTCGGAGCACTTGCCGTCGACGCACGCGAGTCCGGACGCACACTGATAGGGCGTGAGACAGCCGAATCCGCGGCCGCCGGCCGCCATACACCGCGGACCGCCGAGCTGTTGAGCATCACACCAACTCCCATCTTCGCAGGCGTTGCCGTGAAGCGCGCCTTCGCAGGTCTGATCTCGCGCGACTCGTTCACGGCAGCGCATCGCGGTGAGGCTGCAGTACGTGCTCGCGTCGCAGAGCTCATCGAAGTCGCAAGCCTCGTTGACGGTGTGCGGCTTCTTGCACGTGCCGGGACACTCGTTCGTGACGACGCAGGAAAGACCGGCGGCGCAAGAGTAGCTCGAGCTGCAGCCCGCACCTTCGGCGCTCTGTCCTCGCCACAACTGCTGACACGCCGAAGCCGTGAGGGCGGAGGGGCGCAGGCCCGAACCGCAGTCGGTCGCGGTGATGGCATCTCGGCAGCGCGCCGCCGCTTCGCGATCAAACTCGACCTCTGCCGCCGCGATGAGACGCCGTGCCTCCACGAGACGCCGACCGCAGAGCACGTCGCGCTCGCGCACGAGGCAGGCCGCGGCATCCACTGGCGCGGTCAGCGCGCCGCAAGCGGCGAGACGATCACACTCGGCTTTGGCGAGGACCGCGCACAGCTCGTCGAGCTCGACGGTGGTGGTTTGAACGGGGGGTTCGGGCTCGGAGTCGCCGCAAGCGCTGAGCGCGGCACAAAGAAGAGCGGCGGTGACGCCTCCCCTCGTGGTGTTGTTCAAGCTGCCGCTCCACCGCTCTTTTCGCGAAGCTTCACGACCAACACCAAGCCGTCCATGGCCACGACCTCGATGTCCTCGTTCTCGGCGAGCGGTTCTTCGGCGCGAGCCTTCCAGTACTCACCCCCGACGAAGACCATCCCCCCGTCTCGGCTCACCGGTTTCAGCACGATGCCGGTGCTGCCCACGAGCCCTTCGGTCCCGGTGGTCGGAGTCCGCTTGCGGTTCTTCGTGAGCATCCACCCGAGGAGCCCGATGAAGCCGGCAAAGACCAAGACGAGCGGCATGACATCGATCCACGAGAGCGCGAAGCTCGGATCGACGGAGAAGTCTGGGTTCTCGAGGTCGATGAGCAGCACCGCGCCGAAAGCGAGACCCACGACCCCCAGGGCGCCGAGGGCCCCATAGGTGCTCGTGTACATCTCACCCACCATCAGTGCGATGCCGGCGAGAATGAGCAACACCCCGCCCAGATCGATGGGGAGTTGTTCCATCGAGATGAGCGAGAGCAAGAGACACAGCACGCCGATGACGCCGGGGATGATGAGCCCGGGGTGGTAGACCTCGGCCAGGATGCCGAGCACCCCGAGCATGCCGAGGATCATGGCGATGCCGGGGCTCGCGAGCAGGTTTAAGACCTTCTCGCGCAGCGAGAGCTCGTGTTTGACCACTTCGACCCCGGCCGGAGCGAGCGCGACCTTCTCGCCCGAGATCACGAGCTCGTAGCCTTCGAGCTTCTCGAGCAGGGCCTTTCGATCTTGCGCGATGAGCTCGACCACGCCGATCTCTTGCGCCTTCTCGGCGTCGATGGAGACCGAGAGCCGCACCGCGTCGATGGCCCACTCGATGTTGCGGCCGCGCTCCTTGGCGATACCTTCGACCATGGCCACGAGATCGTTTTCGACCTTGCGGCCCATGTGCACCCCGCCCTCTTCTTCGGGGTCTTTGCCGCCGCCGGTGACGGGGTGGGCGGCGCCAATCCGCGTAGCGGGGGACATCGCGGCCACGTGCGCGGCCAAGGTGATGAAGGTGCCCGCGCTCGCGGCGTGTGAACCGCTGGGGGTCACGAAGACCACCACCGGCACCTTCGAAGCCATGATGGACTGCACCATCTTTTGGGTGGTGGAGACCAACCCGCCCGGGGTGTTCATCTCGATGAGCACGAGCTGCGCGCCATCTTTGGCCGCGCGATCGATGCCCGCGATGACGTACTCACCCATGCCGGGGTTGACCATGCCGTCGAAGCCGAGGAGCAGGATGTGCCCACTCAGCTTGCGCGCTTCGCCCTCGGGCAGCACCGGAGGCTCGGGCTTGGTATAGACCTTGTTGGGGTCGATGGCCGGGGTCTCGTCCTTCTCCGCTTCTTCAGACTTCTTCTTGGGCTTCTTCTCTTTCTCGTCGTTGCCGAAGAGCGGCAGCGGAAACTGCGCAAAGACCGGCGCGTTCGCGCCGGCGAAGTACATCGAGAGCCCCAGGGCGAGCAAAAGGGGGGAGGGGCGCTTCATGACTGACCTCGTTGCGGGACCGAGCGGCCCAAGAAGGCGAGCACGGCTTTCATGTCTTCCCAGACCGGTCGCTTCTCGGCCGGGTTGTGGAGCAGATAGGCCGGATGGTACGTGGGCATGACCGGCGTGTCCCCGTAGCGGGACCAGTTGCCGCGCATCCGCGTGATGGGGGTGGAGTCTTGCAGGATGGTTTGCGAGGCCCACTTGCCGAGGGTCACGATGACCTTGGGCCGAATGGATTCGATCTGCGCGCGCAAGAAGGGCTCGCAGGCCTCGACCTCATCCGGTTCGGGATCGCGGTTGTTGGGTGGGCGGCACTTCACGACGTTTGCGATGTACACGTCCGAACGCTGTAGGCCCATGCCTTCGATGATCTTGGTGAGAAGCTGACCGGACTTGCCCACGAAGGGCTCGCCCATCTGATCCTCGTCTGCGCCCGGCCCTTCGCCAATGAACATGATCTCCGCGTTGGGGTTGCCCACGCCAAAGACGATGTTTGTGCGACCTTCGGCCAGCTTGCAGCGGCGACAGTCGCCGAGCTCGGTCTGAATCTCGGGCAATCCTCGAGCCGCGATCTTCACCGCTGAGGATGAAGAGGGCGCCGAGACCGGAACGTCGTTGGCCTCCATGGGTGCGTCTTCGAGCCCGGTCCGCCGTGCCCAAGCGAGCTCGGCCCGAAGCTGGCGTACGAGCTCGTGGAGATCTTCGGAGCGCTGCATCCTACGACCGCTTGTCCTCTTTAGGACGAAGGCGATCAAGCAGGAACTCCGCGACCTCAGCCTTGCGGGCCGGTCCGTGAGGCTCCGAGGGCCCCTGCTTGGAGACGAGGAGGACCTCGGTCTCTTGCGGTCCAAAACCCCGATCTGGACCCACGAGATTGGCCACGACGAAGTCACAGCCCTTTTGAGCGAGCTTCGCCTTCGCGTGCTTTTCCAGCGCCGAGGTCTCGGCCGCAAAGCCCACGATCGTGGCGCGCGCGCCTCCAGGGGCGGCCCGGCGACGCGCGGCGAGCGCGGTCAAGATGTCGGGGTTGAGCTCGAGCGGGAGCGTGTCGGCACCCGCCGAGGTCTTCTTTACCTTTTGGACGCTCGGTGAAGCGGGCCTGAAGTCGCTCACCGCCGCACTCGCAACGATGACATCCGCGCGATCCACGATCGCCTCGGACGCGGCGAGCATCTCGGCCGCGGTCTCGACGCGATACAGATGGACACCCGAGCGCGGGGACAGCGCGGTGGGACCGAGCACGAGATGAACCTCAGCCCCTCGGGCGTGCGCGGCATCGGCGATGGCGATGCCCATCGCGCCGGTCGATCGGTTGGTGAGCCCTCGCACCGGATCGAGCGGCTCGAAGGTCGGGCCGGCGGTCACGAGCAGCACCACCCCGCTCCAACTGCTCCGCGTCCCGAGCGCCGCCAGAGTCGCTTGCACGATGTCCTGCGTCTCAGGAAAGCGCCCGAGGCCCGAGCGCCCGGAGGCGAGCGCGCCCGAGGTCGGCTCGATCACCACCACCCCGCGGCTCTTCAGCGTGCTCACGTTGGTGCGGGTGGCGGGATGGAGCCACATGTTCGTCTCCATCGCCGGCGCGATGAGCAGCGGCGCCTGGCTCGAGAGCGCGGTGGTGGTGAGGACGTCGTCCGCGAGTCCGTTTGCGAGTCGCGCGATGAGGTTTGCGCTCGCCGGGGCCATGAGCAGCACGTCGGCGTCGTATCCACGCTCGACGTGCTCAATCTCCTGGCTCTCGCTCCAAAGAGAGGTGAGCACCGGGCGACCGGTGAGCGCACGAAAGGTCAGGGGCGTCACGAAGCGCTGGGCCGAGTGGGTCATCGCGACCTGCACGTCGAGGTCCCGATCCATCAGGCGTCGAGCGAGATCCGCGGCCTTGTAGACCGCGATGCTCCCAGACACGCCGAGCAAGACCCGCTGCGTGGCGCCCACGCCGAGGACGCTAACACGCCGATTTCCCGCCGGCCCCAAGAACCAACAGGGTGAGTCCGAGGATCGGGGGGCGCCTTGTGATCCAGCTCATCAAATTTGGCTCTATCCCCGTGCAATCACGGCCGGTTCGTCGACAGAGGCGGAGGGTCGAGCTAGCCTCGCAGGCAGCCCTTCATGGCAAAGCCCCAGCCCATGGCAGCGGCGGCGCAGCAACGTCTGCGTGCGCTCTCGAACGCCCACCAAGAGGGGGTGCAGCGGTTCTCCGAGCATCTGCGCGAGTTCCGAGCGCGCGGGATGATGAACGACGCGCAGGTCGAGGTCATCGAGGAGCACCTCATTCGACTGGGCGAGCGCGGAAGGAACCCCGCGAACACCGGCAACCTCGAAGACCTCTTCGCCTATACGCTCGAAGACACCAAAGACGTCATCCGCGCCTTCGCGCAGGCCCTCGCCGACTCCGTGAAGGTCGTGCCCATGGACCCCGAGGCCAAGCTCAACCCGCCGCTCCGATCGGTGGAGACCGGCGAGGTGTTCAGTCGCGTCGCAGATCTCGCGCAATACAACCCCGGCGACCAAATGCTGATCGCGCACACCATGGTCGCCTTCGGCGACGAGGAGATGCTTGCCTCCTCGGGGGCGCTGGTGCGTGCGAGCCGGCCCGATCTCGATGAGGCGGGGGTCGAGCGAGAGGTCGCGAAGATGGCGGTCCAGTCGCAGCACGGACCCAGCTCCACGTTCATCCTCGCGCGCATGCACGGGCTCACGCTCGAGCTCGCGCCGCTGTATCGAAGCGCCGGTTATGACGAGGCGCAGATCGCGGACGCCCAACGCTTCTACGATATCTGCGCCGCCTTCGCGCCCGAATGGGCCCCGCCCTTTCTCGACGGCGTCATCCCCGAGACCCAGGCCTTTCGGCACTGGCGAGCGAACTACCTCGAGTCGCGCGCCAAGCTACCCATGGAGCTCATCTATCAACTCTCGAGCGACACGCTGACGAATTTCTTGGCCGGCACCCTCGAGTCCGGCAAGTGGACCGATGCGTCCGTGTACTTCGGTCAAGTCGACTCGCCCGACGCGGTGCCGCCCGCGCTCGCGCGCATCGTGAATCAGTACATCGCGGAGCACATCGCGCTGCACGACCGACCGGCGGAAGAGCTGGTCACCGCGGTGTCGGCAACGCTGGCGCCGTGGGGCGTGGGTTTTGAGGATGGACGCGCGGTGCCGATGGGTGGTGCGCCGACGAAGTCCCCGCTCATTCGTAATCAGTTCGAGGCGGCGCGAGCGCGGAAGCACTCCACCGCGAAGTAGCGGAAAAGGGGACAGGCACCTTTTCCGGCGGCCCGTCTCCCTAAGTCGATTCAAGTGCGGTAAAGTACTCCACATGCACCAGCGCCGGATGGGCCGCTTCAAGGGTGGCGTGATCGTGCCTGAGACCCCCGAGGCATTCGCCGAGGGGGAACTCGTAGAGATAGTGCCCAGCGAGGCTCTTTCGCCGGAAGTGGAAGCGGAGATCATTGCCGGTCTCACCGAAGCGGATCGAGGCGAAACAACGGATGCGTTTGAGTTCCTGAAGCTGCTCAGGTCTGGGTCATCCGGTGGTCGCTCGAAGAAGCGTACGCATTAGCACGCGAGCAAAGCGTACCCTCGAGGCGGCGCGTGCCTGGTGGCTCGAACACCGAGACAAGGCGCCTTCGGCGTTTGATGGCGATCTCGAACGCGCTCAACTTCATCGCCGAGCACGCCCTGTCGGGTGCGGTGGTGACCACGAAGCGGAACAAGGTGATTCGTCGGGTCCTGATGCCGCGCGCAGGGCTTCACTTGTACTACCGCGCCGCCCCCCGCGGTCGGACAGCGACGGTTGTGTCGGCGTGGCACGCGGTGGCTGAGAAGCCACCTCGTTTTTTGCCGTCGTGCAACCACGGGCGGACGGAAGAGCGACAGGCACCTTGGTCCGGGGACGGAAATGGGGACAGGGAAATGGGGACAGGCACCATTCCCGCTGACCGACGATGCTGGCTCGCAACGAACGACGTCGGACGCCCGCTTTCACCCATCCCGATCTACGAGTCCCGCCCCTCCACCGGCAGAGCACGTGGCGAGAGAGTCCTCGGACGGGCGAACTTCGTCCCTTGGCACCTCGCGTCCGAAGGAGGAACCGCCTGTTGAATCACGATCGCGGGAGAAAGGTGCCTGTCCCCTTTCCGTAGGGAAAAGGTGCCTGTCCCCTTTTCCCTGTCCTCTGTCCCCTTTTCCCTGTCCTCTCGCTCGGCGCCCTCGCATACATGCTCTTCGGGCCTGCGTTGTCGCAGCTCTTCTACCGCGGGCTAACCGGGTGAAGCCTCATCGCCCGCTCGGCGCGGTGAGAACGTCATCTCAGCCGGCCTCGAGACTGGCTCGGCAAGCAGCGTCTGGTGCGTTGCCCGAGCCGCCCTGGGAGTCACGATCGAGGAAGAAAGGTGCCTGTCCCCTTTTCCATGTAGCCGAGCCCACTCGCCACCGCGAGATAGTGCCCACTCTCCACCACCACCTGTATCACCGAGAACCCGAGCGTGAGCCCGGAGTTCTCGTACCACGGCAGATGCAGATCGATCCCATAGGACCAGCCGAAGCCACCGATGAGTTTGATGCCGTCGCTCTGGTCATGTAGACCTCCGAGCCCCGCGGCCACCTTCAGCTCGAACTCCGGGTAGAAGATCGGGATCTTGAGCTGAGCCATCCACCCACCGAGCAGGTCGGGCCCGCGCTCTGGGCCGAGCACGCCTTTGTTCTGAACGAAGGTGTGAAGCAGCGCGAGCGTGAAGCCGTTGTCGAAGCTGCCGCCGATCTCCATCGCGTGAAAGAGGCCTTCGTTCGATGGCCCGCCGCCGAGGCCGAAGGCCACCTGGAGGTGAAAGCCTTCGCGCGCCACCGGGTGACCAAAGAGGAGCGAGTGCCTGGACGACGTGGCGTAGTCTGCGGACTCCGCCTGCGTGACCGTTGGCTCGGGCGCCGCGACCAGAACAAACGCGGCGGTGAGAGTGAGCACCGACATGCCGAGATGGTAGTGACCGCGTATCCGGATCGTCGAGCGGCCGGCTCGGGATCCCCCCGGCCCAAAATCGCGGCCAAGGCGCGGTGATTTTGCCCCGGGCGGGCTCGCATCCGATCCACAAAGTGATACAAGGAGGCGAGCCTGGCTCAACGATGATGCAGATCCCTCAGTCGAACGATCTCGCTCACGCCCTCCAAGAGGCCAAAGACATCGCAGAGGCGACGGAGCAGCCGCTGACGACGGCCCATCTGCTCCTCGCGTTCTTCACCGCAAAGAACCGCGCCGAACAGATGCTGCGAGAACACGACATCGACGAAGATCGACTGCTCGATCTCGTGGAGCCGCCGCTCGAAGAACCCGAGACCTGCCTCACCGAGACCCTGGACCGGGCGGAGCGCATCGCCGCCGGATGCGGCGCACGCGTCGTCGACTGCTTGCACGCCTTGGTCGCCATGACTCGCGCGCGCAGCTCCTGTGCGCTCCTGCTCCTCGCCGAGACCGGAGAGCCCATCGCCAAGGTTCGAAGCCACGCGCTCTCGATCCTCACCGGGGCCATCCCGAGGTGGAGCGCCGAAGAAGAACCCAGCCAACTCGAGAGCGCCGTCTCTCAGGTGCGGCGCGCGAGCCGACCCGCGCGCAAGTCGGTGCGCTCAGACCTGCCTCGGCCGGGCATGTCGTCGGCCATCGAGTGGACACCCCCCATCGTGCAGCGACCGGACCGACGCACGCCGCCCATCCGCAAGCCCATCGGCCTGCTCGATCCCACGAAGAAGCCGCGGCCCATCGCCGTCTCTCAGCCCGCGAAGGCCAAGGCCACGACCGCTCCGGTTCCCGAGCTCGTGCTCGAGCCGAAGGCGCCCGCTCCTGGAGGCTCGAACCCGGCGGCCCCGTATCTCTTGCCGGCAGAGGACTTCCCGTGGCTCACGAGCCTGGGCCGGAACCTGAGCGCCGAAGCCGCTCGCGGTCAGCTCGAAGACCTCGAGGGTCGGGACCAAGAGATCGCCGAGCTCATCGACGTTCTGGGAAAGCGCCGCACCAACAACCCCTGCCTGCTCGGAGAGCCCGGCGTGGGCAAGACCGCGGTGGTCGAGAGCCTCGCGTGGCGCCTCGTGCATCGCCCGCCCGCGCCATCACTGGCCAACCGCATCATCATCGAGCTCGACGTGGGTTCACTGCTCATCGGCACGCACTTGCGCGGCTCGTTCAGCGAGAAGCTCCAGGGCCTCAAGGAAGAAGTGCGAGACTCCGGCGGGCGCGTCATCATCTTCTTCGATGAGCTCCACACCTTGGTGGGGGCCGGCGCCGCCGGCGATGGCGCCATGGACGCCGCGAACGAGCTCAAGGCCGCCTTCGCACGCGGTGAGTTCCCGTGCATCGGCGCGACCACGCTCGAAGAATGGCGCAAGCACATCGAGCCCGACTCGGCGCTCAAGCGACGCTTCCAACCGGTCATGGTCAAGGAGCCCTCGGGGCCCGAGGCCTTGCGGATGCTTGTAAAGATCGCCCCTGCCTACGCTGCCCATCACGGAGTGGAGTACAGCAAAGAGGCGCTCGAGCACGCGGTCTCTCTTTCGGCGCGCTTCATCGTGGACCGCCACCTGCCGGACAAGGCGGTGGCGCTGCTCGATCTCGCGGGCTCTCGCGCTGCGCGGGCGGGCGATCGTCGCGTGACCGAAGAACACATCGGTCGACTGGTCGCCGAGCGCGCCGGCATTCCGGTCGAGCGTGTGCTGTCCTCCGATCGCGAACGTCTGCTCAATCTCGAGACGGAGCTCGCCGATCTGGTGGTGGGTCACCGAGACTCCGTCACGCGCATCGCCAACGTGGTGCGTCGGAACGCGGCCGGCTTTGGGTCGCACCGCCCGCAAGGCTCGTTCTTGTTCCTCGGTCCCACCGGCGTCGGTAAGACCGAGACCGCAAAGGCGCTCGCCACACTGCTTCACGGCAGCGTCGATGCCCTCGTGCGCTTCGACCTCTCGGAATTCAGCGAAGGTCACTCGGTGGCGCGTCTGCTCGGCGCCCCACCCGGCTACGTGGGCCATGACGCCGGTGGTCAACTCACCGAGCTGGTCCGCAAGCGCCCCGCCTGTGTGCTCCTCTTTGACGAGGTGGAGAAGGCGCACCGCGAGGTCTTGCAAGTCTTCTTGCAGATCCTCGACGACGGGCGCGTGACGGACGGCCACGGACGCACGGTGAGCTTCGCGGAGTGCATCGTGATCATGACCTCCAACGTCGGCGCCGACCTGTATGCGAACCGCAGAATCGGGTTCGAGAAGGGCGCCGCAGAGGCTCACAAAGAGCTCGAAGAGCGCGTGCTCGAGCGCGCGAAGCGTGAGCTGGCCCCGGAGCTGTGGGGGCGGATCGAGGAGCGCCTGGTCTTTCACCCGCTGGCCAAGACCGAGGTCCGCGAGGTCACGAGGCGCCTCGCCGAAGCCTCGAGCCGGCGGCTCCTCGGAGAGCGGGGCATCGGGTACTCCCTGGACGAGGGCGCGGTGGATTTTCTGGTCGAGCAAGGGGGCTACGACACCCGTCTCGGGGCTCGGCCCATGCGTCATGTGCTGTCCCGGATCGTGGAGGCGCCCATCGCGGCCCGCATCCTGGAGGGTCGTATCCATGCGGATGAACACGTGTATGTCTCGACTCGCACCGACGGAACGCTGGCATTCCTGGTGGGAGAAGACCGAACTTCGCTCAGTCAGCGTCCTCGGCAGTAGAATGGAGTACGCATGAGGAAGCTCGTCGCATTCTTCGCCCTCCTCGCCCCCGGGCTCCTGGCCTGCGGAGAGAGCATTCACAACCTCGACGTCTTCTACGCCGACGAAGTGGTTGCGGCGCCCACCCGGACCGTCATCATTCGCGCCATCGGGGGCACCGGCGTTTGCTCGCCGGCCCTATCCCGGGTCTTCGAGACGCCCGGAGCCGAAGAAGACATCATCGCCGAGTTCGAGAACAAGTTCCCGGTGAATCCGAACGATGACGTCCTCGCGGCGCTGCCACTCGGTCGGCCGCTCGCGCTCGAGGTTGCTGGCTTCGATGGCGCGTCGAACCTGATCTCACGCGGCTGCGTGGCCACCGAGCTCACCGAAGAGGGTCCCATCGACATCAAGGTGGAGCTGCGCGCGCTGCCCAAGTGCGACGACGTCCCTTGGTCGAGCCTCGACGTGCTCATCGCGCTCGATACTTCATTGCAGGCCGCGCTGTCGGACTCCGACAAAGCCCACTTCGACGGTCTGCGCGACCACATCCTGAAGCAACCCAACTTGCCGCTCTCCACGCAGTTCAGCCTCGTGTCTTTCGGCGAGAACAGCACCGTCCGCGAGGTGCTCGCGCCGACTCAGAGCTCGACCTTTGCGATCACCGCACTGGATTCGCTGTTCAACGTCCACTCCGGGCCCTCGGTGCTGTTCGACGGGATTGTCTTTGCGACGACCAAGCTGCGTTCGCGCGCGGTCTGCGGTAGATATCCCGTGATGATCATCGTCGCCGCCAATTCGGACCAATCGAGCAACACGGACTTCAGCGATGCGGCCTTCGGGGTCTTCGGCGCGCAGGGTGATCTGTCGGACGACGTCTACCTCGCCGGTTTGCCGCTCTCGGAGCCGGCCTATGTGGTCTTGAACAGCATCGTCCCGGAGGAGAGCGAGAAAGGCTTCTTGGCGCAGACCGGGAGCCGCGCGCTCATCGACTTCGGGTTCCAGCAGATTCGAGGCCGGCTCCTCGACTTCTTGAGCGGCACCCCGGAAGAGTAGCGAGACGAGTTCTAGAGCTCATCTCAAAACCTCCTCGGTCGCGATTTCGGCCAATTCGCGTCGGCCCGCCGTCTTGGGCCTCCTCGCGTTGTCGCAGGATAGCGCATTCGTCGGCCCGCCTTGCGGGCCTCGCGTCTTGGCCGTCTCGCTCGGTCGGGGGTCTCGAGATGAGCTCTAGTGTCCCGTCCGAGAAGTTCGATCATGTTCCCGCGAAGTATCTTTCGTCGCTGGTCGGCGCGCTACGAAGGGAGTTGGGTCGCCCCCAATGACCGAGGAGCCCGAAA
>WYAZ01000101.1 GCA_011526105.1 Deltaproteobacteria bacterium
CGACGCGACCTCGCAGGCGGTCGGGGAGGTGTTCGGCGCGGACTCGGATCCAACCTCCGTCTCGATGACCATCGAGGGGGATATGGCCAAGGTGATGCTCGACTCCGGCGAAGAGCCGGAGCTCTATCGCGCATCTCAAAACCCCCACGGTCGCGATTTGGGCCGATACGCGGCGGCCCGCCCTGTTGGGCCTCCTCGCGTTATCGCAGGATAGCGCATTCGTCGGCCCGCCTTGCGGGCCTCGCGTCTTGGCCGTCTCGCTCGGTCGGGGGTTTTGAGATGAGCGCTAGAGCTCAGCCCGTCTTCTTCGTCGCCGCGTTCGCTTCTCGCTGAAGCGACTGCGCTCTCTCCACTGCCTCGAAGATCTTCGTGTAGCCGGTGCAGCGGCAGAGGTTTCCGGAGAGCGCGAGCTTGGTGTCCTCGAGCGTGGCGTCGGGCTTCTCGTCGAGCAGCGCGCGCGCCGAGAGCATCATCCCGCTCTGACAGAAGCCGCACTGAAGTGCACCGCACTCATCAAAGGCGTCCTGAACCGGATCGAGCACGCCGGCGGCACCGAGGCCTTCGATCGTCGTGACGCGCCGACCACGCGCCGCGACCAGGAGCGTCAGACAAGACAGCTTGGGTTCTCCATCGACGAGCACCGTGCACGCGCCGCAGTCGCCTTTGTCGCAGCCTTGTTTGGTGCCGGTGAGGCGCTGCTCGTAGCGGAGCCCCTCGAGGAGGGTCCAATGTGCGGGGGCCGCGACCTCGACCGGGTCGCCGTTGAGCTCGAACGCCACGATGGTCTTCGTCACCACGCGCAGGCTAGCGAGTTTGGGCCCGCCGGCTCAAGTCGATTTGGGAGGTTCCCTGGATGAGAACCCTGGCCTGGATCCGGTGAGTGTCAGTGCTTGGCCGGAATGCTGTCTTCGATGACTTTGCGGAGCTTCTCGTTGGGCTCCTGCGCGGCGTTACACGCGGCTTCGGGATCGGTCGCCCCCACGTAGAACTCCATGAAGCGCTGGCATCCGCGAGGGTCGAGCTTCATGAGCGCGCGTACGCCGACCATGACCGCGTCGATCCGCGCCGCCTTCTTGTCGCCGCGTTGCTCGATCTGACAGGCGCTCTCGAACTGACCCATGTTCTCGTCTTGACCGTAGGATGTGCGGTTCTGAGTCAGGTAGCTCGCGACCGCCCGATGCCACTTGAGCATGCAGTCTTCGAGATCGCGTGCCTCCGCGGCCGGGCTGGCCATCAGGAAAGCGAGTGAACAGATGAGGCCCAAGCTCAGGCCAATTCGACGTTTCTGCATCGTGTGTCTCCGACCATCGTCATTCCCGGTGTCCAAGGACCGACCGGATCGTCTCAACGAGACCGTATTGTGGCTCGAACCCAAGGACTCGTCGAGCTAACGACCCGTCGACCACGCAGTTGAACTGGATGTGGCGGATCTCGGGCGCCGGAAAACCGGTCGCGTGGAAGCGAAAAGCCCGATCCAAGAGCGCTCGCGCCACCGGACCGGGGACAGACCGGGTTTTCCTGCCCAGGACCTGCAGGACTCGAGACAGCGGCGCCGCCTCCGGCCCCACCACGTTGAACACCCCCCGGATGCCGGGCGCCAGGGCACGCATCAAGGCGGCGACCGCGTCGGATTCGTGGATGAGCTGGATCATGGGATCGAAGCCCGAGATCACCCAAGGTCGTTCGAGCCGAAGGTAGTTCGACGGCGCGTTCTTCACGCGCGGCCCCACGATGTGAACGGGCCGTAGCAGCACGGTCTCAATCCCGGGCTGCTTGTAGAAGAAGCTCTGGGCGAGCTGATCGACCGCCACCAGATCTCGAATGTTGGGAAAGCCGTCGGCGCCGAGCAACGGCGCGTCCTCGGTGAGGAAGTGCGAGTTGTCGGGGTGCGGCCCGTAGATGTTGGCGCTCGACAGGAACACGAGCTTTGGAACCTGGTGCTTCGCGACCAACTCGAGGAGACGCTGCGTCCCCACCACGTTGAAGCGGTAGCCCTCCTCGCTCGCTCTCGGGTTGTGCACGATGCCCAGGTGCACGACCGCGCGGACGTCGTAGCGGCGGAACAGGTCCTCGACGGGGCGGAGACGCAGATCGGTGCGAACATGCGTGACGTCTTTGGGAAGGCCGCGAACAGGACGACGATCGACCGCGACCACTCGGTGTTCGCGGTGAAGGGACTGCACAAAGAAACGACCAAAGCGGCCGGCGGCGCCCGTGGCCAGAACAACCGGGATCCGTTCTTCGATCGGTCTAGAGGGTCGCGCGGAGAGGCTCATGCGCTCACCGAAAGATCCCCTCTCGCTCGGACAGGCCGCGCTCGAGCAACGCGGTGATGGCCTCGCGTACCTGCTCCACCCGCTCCTGAATGAACGCATCCTCCTCGTCCCCATCCCCATCGAAAGTCATCGGCGTTCCGAAGTAGATGCGATAGCGCGTGGGCAAGGGCGCGAGGCCGAGCGGTCCGAGCAGCGGGAAGGTCGGGGTCACGGGGAACGAAGGGGTGTGCAGCAGCTTGGCCAGGGGTTTGATGTTGTAGAAGGCCGGAGACTGCTCCTCCGCGCCGACCACGCCGATGGGTACGATGGGCGTCTTGGTCTCGAGGGCGAGCCGCATGAAACCGCCGCCGAAGCGCTCGAGCTGGTAACGTCGATCGATCGTCTTGGAGATACCTCGAGCGCCCTCCGGAAAGACGAGAATCGCCTCGTCTCGCTCGAGGAGACGCCGGCAGTTGTCGGGCGTGCCGACGACCTGCCCAACTCGAGCAAAGAACACCGACAGGAACGGGAGACGGGGCACGAACTTCTCCACCATCGAGCGCACGACTCGAGGTGGATCGCGATCGAAGACCAGCGCAGCGCCGATCATCATCCCATCGAAGGGGAGCTGACCGCTGTGGTTGCTCACGAGAAGCGCTCGGCCCGACGGCACGTTCTCGATCCCGTAGGTCAGGACTCGGAAGTAGTGGCGATAGAGCACCTCGAGGGGGACCGCCGCGTATTTCACGGTCTCCGGGTCGAAACCGAAGGGGTCCACCCCCAGCTCGCCGAGCTCGGCGGTCATCCTCGCCATGCGCGTGCGGAGGTCGTTCGAGACCAAGCGCCGGGCCAGGCGTCGGCGGCGGGAGGGTCGGCCTCGCGGGATCAACTCCATGCCCGCGAGACGCTAGACCGGAACCGGCCCGAATGCAGCAGGTCAAATGCCCACTCTCGACCACCTTGGACGACACCCGCTAAACCCGGACCGGATGCGGACCTCCCACGCAGGAACTTGCTGCGCCCTCGCAGAAGCCCCTAAGCTCAACACGACGTGCATCGGCACTCTCAGCTCGAGGAGGCCGCCAACTACGTGCGCCGAGCGGATTTCGCGCGGGCCATCGACGTTTATCGCTCGGTGCTCTCCGCGGATCCGGACAACGCGGACGTGCGTGCGGCCTTGGCAGACGCCTACTTCCGGTCGGGCAACCGGGAGCGCGCCTTTCACCACTTCCACAGGGCCGCGACCCTCTACATGAACCGCTCGGCCATCGAGCGCGCCCTCTCGATGCTCCAAAGCGCCAACGGGGTGTCGCCCAACGAGCCTGACATCCTGTTTCGGACCGCCGAATGCCTTAAGTCGCTCGGTCGGTCGGACGCCATGCGAGAGCCCCTCTTGGCCCTGGTGCAGGCCGCACGCTCGAAGGGCGACCGCCGGCGGCTCTGGGCCTTGGAAGAACTCACCCAGATGTTTCCGGAGGACGTGCATCTCGCGGAGCAGTACGCCGAGACGCTCGGGGAGGCCGAGCGGCTCGGAGAGGCGGTTCATCTGTACAAGCAGGTGGCGAGCTGCTTCGACTCCGCTTCACCCGACTTCGCGCGACTCCTCGCGCGGGCCGCCGTCGTGGCCGCCCCGCAGCTCGAGCTGGCGGTGGAGGTCGCAAAGTTCGCGGTGGCCAATGGTCACGCGCGCGAGGCGCTGAACATGCTGGTGCCCCACTACGAGGAGCGCCCCGAGCACATCCCGGTCCTCGAGACCCTGCTCACCGCGTTGTCGGCCATCGGCGCGATGGACAAGATCATCCCGGCGCGGATCGAGCTGATCAAGGCGCGCATTCGCCTCAACCAACGCCCTCAGGGCCTGCACGACGTCGCCGAGCTCGTTCAGGTCGCGCCCCGTCATGCACAGGCCCTCGAGGTCGCGGCCCACGCCTACTCGCTCTTCGGTGAGGCAGGGTCGTCCAAAGAGACCTGGCGGATCGTACTGCGACTCGCGGCCGAGACCGGGCTGAGAGCAGAGTGTGATCGCGCCGTACTTGCGATCCTCAAGCTCGACCCCGATGACGAAGAAGCCCTCGGGATCGGCGCGAAGTCGCTGCACGAGAGCGGCCGCTCTGCCGAAGCAGCCGCGCTCGAAAAACGCCTGCAAGGCCTGCGAGATCGCCCGAGGTCCCGGCCACGTGCCAGCGACTCCTCCCCTTCCGGGGAGCTGAGACGCCAGCTCGCTCGGATCAAACCGATCGCAGACTCCGCCCCACCTGTCGCCGCGGCGCGCCCCGTGAGTCGCGCCACCTCCAAACTTCAGGCGCCGGTCCTCCCGCGCGATGAGCCCTTCGAGGAAGCCACGCACACCGAGCCCACCACCGGCACGATGGTGCTCACCGATGACGACTTCGTCGAGGTGACCGATGATCCGGGGGCGGATCGGAGGACCCAGGAGAGTGCGCCCGCCTTCGTCTTCGATGCAAGCGAGGATGAGTCGACCGTCGGCGCCGAGTCAGCCGCACCGAGCGCACGAGCTCAGGCCTCGGTCGCCGCCGATCCCGTCGGACCCATCAACGCGAGACTCCGCCGAGTCACCAACACGCAACTCGCCACCACCGACGAGGTGGAGGCGATCATGCGTGTGGCCGAGCAGCTCGGTGAAGAGCCCGCGCTCGATGGCGAACTTCTCGTCGAGGACGAAGCGACGATGGGAGTCCTACCGGACGAAGAACAGACGATGTCGCCCGAGTCCGATGGCGGATTCCAGGCCCACAACCTGAGGCACGTCTCGACCGGGGGGTTCATGGCCGAGAACCCGCGGAACGTCTCGAGCGGTGGCTTTGCGCCCGACAGCCCGGCCTTTGGGGCTGGAAAGCCACCGGCCCGAGGGAGCAGCCAAGCGACCTATTACGGCCTCGAAGATCCCCCAGCCCGGGCGCCGGCCTCGCGCGCCCGACCGCCGGAGGAGGTGGAGGTGGATCTCGAGGACGCCTTCGAGGTTCCGGTCGAGGAGCTACGATTCGGCGCCGAAGAAGTGACGTCGAGGCTGGATCCGGTGGGAGTGCCTGCTCCGACGGGCGCACCCGCCAAGCCACGTCGCGGCTCCTTGGTCGCGGATCTGGTCGAGGAGACCGAGGTCTTTCCTAGCATTCCGATCAAGCGATGACTTGACGCGTGGCAGCGCGCTTCCGAGGCTGGCCAGCATGCCGATCGATGTCGACGCCAGCTACGAGGCACACTTTCGAGAGATTGAGACGCGCGCACATGACGCGCTGGCAGCGAGCGGCTTCGACACCGTCGTCATCCACTCGGGGTCCCACGTGCTTCGCTCGACCTTCGACGATCAAGACTGGCCCCTGCGACCGGTGCCGGCCTTCAATCACTTCATTCACTGGCCGTCTCCCGATGCCTTCTTGGTCCTGTCGCAAGGGGCGCGCACTCGCCTCGGCTACGTCGAGCGAGAGTCTTTTTGGGAGGCCTCGTTCCGACCGGACTTGTCGCGTCTCGAGAGGCTTCTCGAGCCGGAGCCTCTGAAGTCCCGTGAGGCCGCACGCGGTCTGCTCCCTCCGGGCCGAGCCGCATTTGTCGGTCAAGACGTCGCCCTGAGCGCGGCCCTCGACCTCGGGGAACCGAATCCCGCGATCCTCCTCGAGCGGCTCGAAGATGCCCGCGTGGAGAAGACGGAGTTCGAGATCGCGGCGCTTCGCGTCGCCACGCAAAGAGCGGTCGAAGGTCATCGCGCGGCAGAGAAGGCGTTCATGGCCGGCGAGCGCTCCGAGCTGGCGCTGCACCTCGTGTATCTGGGCGCCAGCAACCAGGACGCCTTCGACACGCCGTATCAGAACATCGTCGCGCTCGGTGAAGCCGCGGCCACGCTGCACTACATCCAGTATCAGGCGGCGGCGAAGTCGGGCGCGCGCTCGTTCCTCCTCGACGCCGGGGCCACGCACGAAGGCTACGCTTCGGACATCACGCGCACCCACGTTCAGGGCGGAGACGGCGCGGCCGATGAGTTCGCGGCCTTGGTACGGGGACTCGAGCGCGGCCAGCAGGCGCTGATCGCCTCGATTCGAGTGGGTGAGCCATTCGAGGGGCTGCACGACAACTCGCATGAACGCCTCGCGGGTCTGCTGCTCGAGTCCGGCATCGCCAAGAAGGGGACGAGCGCGGAGGCCCTCGTCGAATCGCGCGTGACGCGTGCGTTCTATCCGCACGGACTCGGTCACTCCCTCGGGATCCAGACCCACGACGTCGGCTGCCGGCGCACGCCGCCGGCCGAGTGGAACCCGTTCTTGCGCAACACTCGAACCATCGCTCCCGGCCAGGTCTTTACCATCGAGCCGGGCCTATATTTCATCGAGAGCCTTCTGGGTCCGGTGAGGAGCGGACCGCACAAAGAGCTCGTCGATTGGAGCAAGGTCGACGCGCTGAAGCCTTTCGGTGGGATTCGCATCGAGGACAACGTGGTGGTGCGCGCGCAGGGGGTCGAGAACCTCACCCGGGATGCGTTCGGCGCGGCTCAGTTGTAACAGCGACCGCAGGCAGAGTCTCTCAAGGGTCATCGCAGAATCGACCGACGAGCTCCGCGGGACATTTCAGAAATCGCCACTGCCGCGAGGCGTGAATCCAGCCCCCCTCCCCGCCGACGCTGAGCACGTCCACCGACTGGCCGGGGGCGTGGTCCCACTCCACGGGCGCGTCGAAGTCGAGTCGTATCTCTCTGGCCACATCGTCGGTGCAGAGCCCGTCCACGCCGAGCACACGCGGCCCATCGCTCCGCCACCGCGCCCCGAACTGACACCGCGGTCCGTCTTCGATGCAGCAGGCGTCGTCGTCGTCGTGACCGGGGCAGCTCTGACAGACCTGGCCAACCTGAAGCTCGACCATGGGCGCTGCGCTACCGTTGGTGATTGTTTTCTCCACGCGCACGAGGCCGTTCTCTGTGAAGTTGTACCGAGTCGCTTCGTAGGGCACGCGCCAGGGCTCATCGAGGACCCACCGCCCAATGAAGCGAGGATCATGTTCTTCCGAGCCGGGAGCGGTCTCGAGGACGGGCGCCGAGAGTGCAATCACGTCCGCGACCTCGCAGGCGGCGGAGAAGATCGTCACCAGGGACGGTAGCCAGATCCAGCGGCTCACGCGCCGATTAGAGCACGAGCGCAGAGCGCGAGGAATCCGCGCACGACGGGTCGGTCGGGGACATCGTCCGAGGGGGCTCCGTGTACGCGGTTCAGTTGTAGCTACGGCCCTTCCACTCAATCCCGCGACGGCCCACATGGATCCACGCGCTCCGAAGGAGCAGATACGCCGCGATGATCGCCCCCACCGGCGCGAGCACCGCCGCCCGGGCGCGCGCCCCTCCTAGGTGTCGAAGGTAGATCTGAAAGCCCAAGATGAGGCCATACGCGAAGAGCCCCACCGGGAACCCACCGCACACCAGAGCCACGAGTGGAGCGGTCCCGAGCACCACCGCCAAGAGCGACCAAGACAGCGCGGCCGAGAGCTTGGAACCGACGAGGAGGTAGAGGTTCTTCGACCAGCCTTCGCGCATCTCGGCGAAGGAATCGTACATGCGTGTGCTCGCCACGAGCCGACCGTCCGCGATGAGCAACCGATGACCGGCCGCCTTCACACGCTCCGCGAGACGAACATCCTCGAGCACTTCGCTCCGCACCGAGGCGTGGCCGCCGATCGACTCGTAAACCTCGCGCCGCACGAGAATGAGCTGTCCGTTCGCAAACGCGGTGGGATGCTCCGGCGTATTCACCCACTCGGGGCGAAAGCGCGCGGTGATGATGGCCGCCACCGCGGGCATGACGATCTCCTCCAGAAGACTGTGCAGCTCGAGCTTGGGTAGAACCGAGATGAGGTCTGCGTTCGAGCTTCGCTGCAGCTCGAAGAGGCCCGCCAGCGCGCCGGGCTCGAGCACCACGTCCGCGTCCAAAAAGAGCAGCCATGGCGCGTCGGACTGCTCCGCTCGAACCGCCCCCTCGAGCGCCGCTGGCTTTCCGCAGGCTCCTGGCGGAGGCCCCCGTCCCGTCAACACGCGAAGTGAGGGCAGCTCGGGTCCGAGGCGCTCCAAGATGCGCGGCGTCTCGTCGGTGGACTGATCATCGACGACCACCATCCGAGTCAGACCGTCCTGAATCGCCAGGGCTCTCAAACACTTTTCGATGACCGGCGCTTCGTCCCGTGCGGGCACAAAAGCACAGGTGGGCTCCGCGTCCCCGACCGCTGGACGAGCCACCGGAGTTCGCGCGATGCCGCGACGCGCCCTGAAGAAGACCACGCTCCAGAGGAGCACGAGGACCAGGGCGAGATGCTCGGGCCGGAACAAGGCGCGATCAGGCGCCCTCGCCCGAGGTAAAGGCGAAGCCTCGAACCTTCAGGGGAGGCACGACCATGCCGCAGCTCAGCGTCGGCCGACCGAGCGCTTCGACGTTGCTCAGCATGTCGAGCAAGCTGACGTTGAACCTCAGGTTGCGAACCGCCGTGGTCACGCGACCCTGCTCGATGAGGAAAGTGCCGTCGCGGGTCATGCCGGTCAGCGTGAGGGTGCGCGGGTCGAGGAGACGAACGTACCAGAGGCGCGAAACCAAGACCCCGTTGGTCGTGCTCTCGATGATGCGGCCCAGGGAGCCCTCACCCCCGGCCATGACCAGGTGCTGAGGGCGCTCGACCTCCCCGAAGAGGGCACTGCGCACCTGGTGGCCGGTGGCGTCGACCTTCAGGCGCGCCGCGCTGGCGAGCCCGATGACCGGATCCCGAATGACGCCGTTCTCGATGAGGGTCACCCGGCGACGAGCCACGCCCTCCACGTCGAAGGGCACACCTCGATGGAGCTCGTGGCCGTGATCGTCGTGGATGGTGACCGATTCGTCGGCGACCTTCTCCCCGGCCCGGCCGCTCATGAAGGAGCTGCCGCGTTCGACGTCTTCGGCCCCGCACCCGGCGGCGAGGAACTCGAAGAGCGACGCGACGGCCGCCGGCTCGAGCACGACGGTGTACCGCCCCGGCCCGATGGAGCGGAGACGCTTCTGACCGAGGGCCTTCTGTGTCGCAACGTTCGCAATCGTGTCTGCGTCGACCATGGAGGCCGAGAATCCACTGCCCTCCGCCCAACCGCTGCCGTCCGGACCCTGCATCGTGATGGAAAGAGTCGCGCGGGTGCAGGGGTGGTAGGCCACGAGCCCCTTGCTGTTGGCGATCGCAAAGGGCGCATCTCCGTCCGCGCCGTCGTCCAGGGTGCCGCTCGCGGTGACGAGATAGCCAGAGGCCTTCACGCCCTTCTGGGCGGCGCTCTTGAGGACGCGGCCCACCACCGCCATTCGGTCGAGCGCGCCGACTTTTTCGGTCTCGGGGTCGAAGGCCTCGGTGGGTAGATACTTCTGCGGCCCGGGCAACTCCGTGGGCGTGTCCGGATGAGGCATGTACTGCACCATCTGTTTCACCTGACGAACCGCGGACTGAACCGCCTCTAGGCTGAAGTCTCCGATCTCGATGCGGGCGAGTCGGCCCTCACTCTGAACGCGGATCCCGATGCTCTCGCGGCTGAGCTCGGCGGCCTGATGGACCTCGTCGTCCGCGAAGCGCGTGAGGCCGATCTTTCCGCCCGAGAGGCTCACCTCCGCCGCATCCATCCCTTGCGAGGCAAGCTTGAGCACAGCCTCGAGCGTTCGCATGCTTTCGTCTTCGGTTCTCATCGAGGCTCACTCCTGGGTTCGAGTTCGATCCGAAGCGGCGCGCTGGAGGGGGCACCGCCGGCCGCCCTCGCCTTCTCGAGATCGTTGCGGGTGGTCTGATGGGTCTTGTCCAAGCCCCATCGCTTCACGAGCTCGCCCCACCCCTTCGCGAGGGCCATGAGGTCTTCGGGAAAGCGCTTCTCCGAATCGGGTCCTCGCCCGGCGCGCTCGAGCACGAGCTGCAGCGAAGTGAGGCGGCCATAACGATAGACGCGGAGCACCTGGATGCTGACAAAGCCGAATCGCACCGAGACGCCGGTGTCGTCGAGGAACTGCGCCTGCTCTTGGATCTCCATCTTGTCGCGCGACAGAGATCGGTGCGTCTCGGCCTCGGCCAAGCCACGACGATCGCGCGGTGGGGGCTCGGTCTTCACGATCTCAGCCCAGGGCTTGCCGAAGGGCTGCGCGCGCACGAGGCGGCTGAGTTCGAGGTCGAGCGCGGGGATGTCTCTCGGTCCTTCCGTCGCCTCGGCCGGGATGTTTGCGCGCCCTCCACGGCGCTGCTCTGCCCCTGCGTCGCTGGCCGGGGCCGGGCCGGGAACGAGGCCCAAGGCCATTGCGGTCAGCGCGACCACGCGAAGAGACACGACGTCAGTCCTCTCGGCGCCGCCGCGAACGCGAACGACGCTTTCCGCCCTCGATCTTGCCCTCTTCGCGGGCCGCAGGGTGATCGATGAACGGGATGCGATCGCGCTCACTCACTTCGGGGAGCGCCTGTGTCGCGGATGCGCCCAAGCTCACGTTCTTGAAACGGGCCGGGGCAGTGCCGTGTCCGACCGTGATGAGCTGCAGGGGCTGACCCTTGCCGCAGAACTGAAGGCCGTACATGTGCCAAGAGGCCTCCCCGCCGATGGCGTCACAGGAGCCCCAAAAAGAAGGCGTGACCCCCTGGTAGGTGGGGTTCTTCAGGCGACGGGTCTTCTTGCCGTCCTTCACTTCCCAGGCCTCTTCACAGCCGAACTGGAAGTTCATCCGGCGGTCATCGATCGACCAGCTTCGGTTCACGTCCATGTAGACGCCGTCCTTCGTGTCCGCGATGAGGTCGTCGAGGCTGCCGCCCTTACCGGGGGCGAGGCTGACATTGGTCATGCGCACGATGGGTACGTGGGCCCAGCTCGAGGCGCGCATGGCGCCCGAGGATCGGGCGAGGCCGACACGCTTGGCGGTGTCGCGGCTCGACAAGTAACCGACGAATCGTCCCTCGGAGACGAGATCGACGCTCTGAGCTTCGACCCCTTCATCATCGAATCCAAACGAACCCACCGCTCCGTTTTCGCGAGCGTCGGCGTAGAGGTTCACGAGCGGGCTGCCATACTGAAGGGTGCCCAGCTGGTCCGGGGTGAGAAACGAGGTGCCGGCGAAGTTCCGTTCTTGGCCGAGCACGCGGTCCAGCTCGGTCGGGTGGCCACAAGATTCATGGATCTGCAGCGCCATCTGACGGCCGCCGAGGATCAAATCGGTGACCTTGGCCGGGCAGGGATCAGCGGACAAGAGCTCGACCGCTTCGGCCGCGATGGACTCCGCGCGATCGAGCAGCGGGAGCGACTCGACATACTCCCAGCCGCGCGCCGCGAAACCTCCGCCGGCGCTGTCTGGGAATGAGCGCACCTGCAGCTCGTTGCCATCCGTGGCCCCCGCTTGATAGCCGACCCCGGTGTACACCAGATCTTGATCGATCTCCGAGCCATCGGAGTTGACGTAGAGCTTTCGGACTCGGTGCGCCACAAGACCCGCGATGGAGAGGCTGATCTTGGGATTCTTGCGAAGGCGCTCGTCGATCTTTAGGAGAAGATCGAGCTTGTCCTCGATGGGCACCCCCAGTGGGTCACGTTCGATCGGAGTTCGGTAGACCGACGAGTGGGGTCCTTCGAAAGCGAGGATGACCGGATGCGGCTGAACGATGGCCGCCCCGCGCGCGATATCGACCGCGCGCCGCGCCAACACCACCGCGTCGTGACGGCTGGGCTGGCTCACCGCCGCAAAGCCCCAGGCCCCGTTCACGAGAACGCGAAGTCCAAGGCCTCGATCTTTCTTGATCCCGGCTTGCTTGACCTGGCCGTTGCGCACGACGAGGTCTTCGCGCTGGTGAACCTCGAGTCGCGCATCCGCGAACGACGCACCGAGCCGAACGGCCTCCTCGACCGCGATCTGAGACACCTCGAGTGCGAGCAGATGTCCGAGCAAACTGGGGGGGTTATTACGCACTGCGGGGCGGAGGGCAAGCCGCTTTGACCTCGGTCCGCCAAAAACGCCTCACCCAAAGTCCGAGCGCGAGCAGGGCCCAAACGGGGGCCACCTCGTCGTCGCCCCCAAGGGCGCCGGAGCAGCCGAAGGCGCGATTTCCAACGAGCGGCTCGGTCTGTGCCGGCAGAGCCGGACATTGGCGAGCCGCTTCGCCGAGTGGATAGATGAAGCAGAGGCCGGCCTCGTCGTCCGCCTCGAGGCTGCGAAAGCTGGCGTCACAAACCCCTATCGCCGGGGACATCGTGGGGGGGGCCGCCACCCCTTCGAGCGCCTCGGGCCGAGGATGCGCAAGACCAATGAAGTGACCGGCTTCGTGGGTCACCACCGCCTCGAGGTCGTAGGTCCGACCGTCGTCGAGGCATTCGGTGTCCACGTCAGAGAAGCGGAAGTGTTGCTCGTTGAGCTCCATCTTTCCGTACTCGATGATGCCGGTCTGCGTTCGATAGGTCATCGTCGTGAGACCGACCGCGGCCGCGTCGTGGGGCCAGTCGCGGTCGAGGAAGATGACCGGGTTGGATTCCGCAGGCGGAGTCCCCGCGGGCACGACCCCGGTGAACTCGAAGCTGAGATCGGTGCAGTCGGGGACCGACCACCGTGCAAAACTTCGAGCGACGGCCTCCTGCGCGAGCAGAGGATCCATCGTTCGCGAGCCCGGAGCTTCGAGCGAGAAGCGGAGCGCCCGTACGCTCCAACGAATGGACGCGTAGTCGGCATCACTCACGGGTGTGCACTCGTAGGCCTCGACCACACGCACCCCGAAGAGAAGCACGAGCGCGAGAGGGAGGCTCTGTGCGCGACCCACCGGGCTCCGAGTCAGGCCGGGCCCGCGGGCGCCGCCTCGATGACTTCGTAGATCTCGCCCTCGAGCAAGGTCCGATTCGAGGTCTTGGCTCGCTGAAGGATGGCCTGCTTCACATCGTCCGAGACATCGATGTGGTGCTGCTTGAGCCAGAAGCGCACGTTCGACATGCCACTCATCGGGCCAATCTCGATCACCTGGCGTTTGCCGAAGAGCCCGGCCGGAACGCCCGAGTAGACGCGGTCGGCGAGCTCGCGATCGTTTCGGTCGTAGGCCTTCACGATCGCGGCGGCATGCACCCCGGTGGCGGTGCGGAAGGCGTCCTCGCCCGCCAATGGATAGTTCTTGGGGATGGGCCAGTGACAGGCGCGAGAGACGGTCTCGCAGTACTTCACGAGGTGCGTGAGGTCGTTGTCGATGGCGCCGAGCAGCTTCAGGTTCATGAGCACCTGGTCGATCGCCGCGTTGCCGACGCGCTCGCCGATGCCCAGGCAAGTGCCGTGAACGCGGTCCGCCCCGGCCTCGATGGCGTGCAGCACGTTGGTGACCCCGAGCCCGCGGTCGTTGTGCCCATGCCAGTCGATCTTGACGTCCTGGCCAGAGCCATCAATCAGGTTCCGCACCCACCCGAGGAGGTTGAAGATGCCGTCTGGCGTGGAGTGACCCACGGTGTCGCAGACGACCAGTCGCTTCACCCCGAGCCCAATGGCGTGACGGAACAACCGATCGAGATGGTCCGGACGCGAACGTGTGGTGTCTTCGGTGACGTACGCGACGTCCATGCCTTCCTTGACCGCGAAGGAGATGGCCTCCTCGCTGGTCTTGAGGATGTGGTCGAGGTCCCAGCTCTCGGCGTACTGCCGAATCGGCGACGAGCCGATGAAGCAGTAGACCTCGATGGGGAGCCCTGCTTTTTGGCTGACCTCCACCATGGGCCGGATGTCTTGCACCATCGTTCGACCCGCGCAGTTGGCTTGAATGGGGAGCTTCTGGTCCGCGATCTCTCTTGCGAGCCGCAGCACGTCCTCGAAGGCGCGAGGCCCTGCCCCCGGCAACCCGATGTCGCTGGTGGTGATGCCGAGCTTCGCCTGAAGATGCAGGATCTCGAGCTTGTCCTCGATGGTGGGATCCGCGACCGAGGGCGACTGAATGCCGTCGCGCAGGGTCTCGTCGTCGAACTCGATGGTCTTGGTGGTGAGGGGACCCTTCTTCTTGATCTCGTTCCAGTCGTAAATCAGGTCACTCGGAGACTGGTCTTTCATGGGGCTGTTCCTCCTCCTGGCTAGAGCGCTTCGACCGCCACCGCGATGCCCTGCCCGCCGCCGATACACGCCGAGCCCAGGCCGCGCTTCTGTCCGGTTCGACGCAGCTCGTGGATGAGGTGGGCGACGATGCGTGTGCCCGAGGCCGCGAGCGGGTGACCCACCGCGAGCGCCCCGCCATTGACGTTGGTCTTGGCCATGGGCAGATCGAGCGCCTTGATGACCGCGAGCGCCTGCGGAGCAAAGGCCTCGTTGACCTCGATGAGATCGAAGTCCGCCACCTTGGCCCCGGTGCGTTCGAAGAGGCGCTTGATGGCCGGCACCGGGCCGATGCCCATCACCTTGGGGTCACAGCCCGAGACCCCCCAGTTTGTGAGCCGCGCGATGGGCGCGAGACCATGTTTGTCCGCGAAGGCTCGGGTCGCCATGACCACCGCGCCCGCTCCGTCACAGATGCCCGAGGCGGCGCCGGCGTGGATGACGCCGTCCTTCTTGAACACCTTGGGGAGCTTCTTCAGGCTCTCGAGCGTGGTGTCGGCGCGTCCGTGTTCGTCTTTGGCAAACTGAGTCTCACCCTTTTTAGACTTGAGGGTGACGGGCGAGATCTCTTGGTTGAAGTGCCCGGCCTCTTGGGCGGCCGCGAAGCGCTTCTGCGACTGCACCGCGTACGCGTCGACCTCGTCCTGGCTGATCTTGTACTCGACGGCCAGGTTCTCGGCGGTCATCGCCATGGGCAGGCCCGTGTACGAATCCGTCAGGCACTCCCACAACAAGTCGACCATCTTGCCTTGGCCAAGCGGGAGACCGAAGCGCGCGCCCCAGATGACATGGGGGGCCTGGCTCATGGACTCCGTGCCACCGGCGAGCACCAATTCGGCCTGCTCGGTGAGCATGAGCTCCGCCGCGTTGATGATCGACTGAAAGCCCGACCCGCAGAGGCGGTTCACGGTCAGCGCGGGCACGCTCTCGGGCAGTCCGCTGCGCAGACCCACGTGACGCGCGAGATAGATCGCATCCGCGGAGGTCTGCAGGACGTTGCCAAAGACCACGTGGTCGAAGAGCTTCTTGTCGACCTTCGAAGCGGCGATGGCGGCCTCCGCCGCATGGACCCCCAGGTCCGTCGCCGACTGCTTGGCGAGGCTTCCGCCGTAAGTGCCAAAGGCGGTTCGCTTGGCGGAGAGAAAGACGATTTCCTTGTCGATGGCGCGCATGTGCGGCCGAGCTAAGCGCGCGAGGGCAAAAAGATCAAAGAGAAACGGGCATTCCGCCCCTCGCGGACAGGAACCCCGGCATGTAGGATGGCGCGCCATGGCCGGCAAAGAGGGGTCTCTACCGGAAGCGGGCGACGCGGAGCCCCAGGCCCCGCTGGCCGCCACGCCCAAGGAGAGCATGGGCCGCAGCCCCATGCGCGAGCTCTCGGTCGGATCCACCGGGCACGGACGCCATGAGGCCAGCTACCGCCTCGTGTTCGGCATCGCCAAAGGCGGAATGGGTGAGGTCTTTTTGGCCCACGCCGAGGGGCGGAGCGGGCCACGCAAGGTGATCATCAAGCGCCTCTTGTCGGAGCTCCGCGAGAACAAAGAGTACCGCGAGATGTTCCGCTTCGAGGCGGAGGTCCTCACGCGGCTGTCGCACCCCAACATTGTGGCGATGGTCGACCTGCCTCTGATCGATGGCGTGCCGTGCATCGCGCTCGAGTACGTAAGAGGCCGGAGCCTCGCGAAGATCATGGAGCGCCTGTTCGAGGCCGACCGAAAGATGCCTGCCCCCCTGGCCGCCAAAGTGCTCCTCCACGTGCTCGAGGCGCTGCAGCACGCGCACGAGGTCAAGCTCAGCGACGGCAGCTCGCTCGAGCTGGTCCACCGAGACGTGACGCCCGGGAACATCCTCGTGAGCTTCACCGGCGACGTGAAGCTCACCGACTTCGGCATCGCGAAGGGGAAGACCGCGGGCTTCTCGACCACCGCGGGCATCGTCA
Organism: Deltaproteobacteria bacterium; assembly: GCA_011526105.1. Taxonomy (GTDB): domain Bacteria; phylum Myxococcota; class Kuafuiibacteriia; order Kuafuiibacteriales; family Kuafuiibacteriaceae; genus WYAZ01. The sequence goes on from WYAZ01000101.1 coordinate 16,263, forward strand.
AAGGCAAGGCCCGCTACCTCTCACCAGAGCAGATCCTCGGTGAACGCGCGACCCCGCGCTCGGACGTCTTCTCCGCGAGCTGCGTGGGGGTCGAGATGCTGTCCGGGGTCCCATTGTTCGAGCGCGCCGTGGTGACCAAGACCCTGGAGGCGATCGTTCAGGGGCTGCGGCCCGGTCTGAACGAGCTCCTGCCGGACGAGGCGACCGCCCTCATCCCTGTGCTCGAGCGAGGCATCGCGCGTGATCCCTCTTTTCGTCACGCGAGCGCGAGACAAATGGCTCAAATGCTACAGCACGCGCTCGATTCGATGGGCGGCCTCGTGTCGAACGAGGCGCTCGGCGCCTTCGTGACCGAGCTCTTCACGGGCATGGAGGAGCCCTGGGAGCAAACCGCGGAGCGACCGACGGCGGTCGAGGCGGAGAACCCGATCTACGAGCCCGCCGCCGCCCGCGACGAGACCGTCCGCGATCCGAGCATGACCCCTAGCTTCGATGAGAGCACCGACGAGCGTCTCGGTCAGGCGCGCATCGACACGATGATCGTGCGCGAACGAGATGAGCCGCCACGAGATGCACCCGACCGCCAGGCCACGGTGCTCGAAGGCGAGGAAGTGACCCTCCACCTCGGCGCGGTGAGCCCGCTCTCGGACGGTCACGCCACCGAGATCGCGGCGCCGATGGCGCCCGAGCCCACACCCACCGCGCCTGAGACCCCGAGCGCCCTGTCCAGAAGACCTTCGAGCGCGGTGCTTCGGGTGACGATGCCCAAGGATCCGGCCGAACCTCGCGCGGACACCCCGGTGGAGCGCGGAAGAGGCCGGCCCTCGGTCTCGGTGCAGCCGCTACCGCTCGAGCGTCCTCAGAAGACTGGGGTCGTGAAGATCCTCGGTCGCGAGGCGCCGCTGCTCTCGGCGGTCGCGCTCATCTTCGCCATCGGTGCGATCTCCGGCGTCGTGGTGACGCGGTTCATGAAGGCGAGATCCACCCCCACTTTCTCCGCGATTGCCCCGGAGCCAGCCTTGGAGACAGCGACCGAGCTCATCGTGCCCACGCCGCCAGAGCCGCCGCCGACGGAGGTGCTCGAAGAGGCCGTCGCGCAAGCCGAACCCGAGCCCGAACCCGAGCCCGAGCCCGTACCCGTGCCGGGGGTCCTGACCTTCGTCTATCCAAAAGGCGCGCGAGTCCGCCTCGACGGCGAGTGGCAGAAGAACCGGATCCCGCTCCGACTCGAGGCCGACGAGGGCAGCCACGAGATCGAGGTTCAGCACAAACGCCGCCGCTATCGGCTGTCGGTGGAGGTGAAGAACGGCGAGGCCATCACCGTGGACAAGGCTCGCCTCAGTCGCGCGAAGCGATGAGCGCGAGCGCGGCCTGAGCCTCCTCGACATGGACCGAAGCTCCAAACGGGGCGTCTGTCACGTGGCGAATCACCCCCGCGCGGTCGATGACGAAGGTGAGCCGTCCGGCCAGGAGCCCGAAGGCCTTCATGGCCCCGTACCGTTTGGCGACTTGGTGCCCCGGATCCGAGAGCAGTCGAAACGGGAGCCCATGCGCCTCGGCGAACGCACGGTGGGAGGCCTCGCCGTCGGCACTGATCCCAAGAACCTCCGCCTCCGCCGCCTCGAACTGAGGATGCGCGTCTCGGAAGCAGCGCGACTCGGCGGTACAGATCGGGGTCTCGTCGCGCGGGTAGAAGTACAAGACCACGTTTCTCGAGCCGCGGAACTGGCTCAGGCGAACGGTCTCGCCGGCCTGGTCGACGAGCGCGAATTCGGGCGCCTTCTGACCCTTCTTCGACATCCCGCAGACGTAACACGCGGGAATCGGACCGGTCACGCGGCGATCTGGGGCCGGCTCGGCGGGGGACGCGGGACTTGCCTCAACGGTCGCATCCACTCGGCGCGGCCTTGGCCTCCCGCCAGGAGCGCTTCGTGCACGACTAGGCCGCGTTCATTGCGGCGGGCTGAGGTCCTTCGCCGCTTCGATCCGAAACGTGTACTTGCTCTTCGGAGGCATCACGCCAAGCGCAGCACGAAGATCTCCTTCGGCCTGCTTCCAGCTCGAAGCGCCCAGCCGCCAGACGAACGCGTGCTGCCCGGCGCCGGTGTCTCCGAGGTACGTCGCGGGAAACTCGGCGCGGTGATCGAGCTCGAACGAAAGCTCGGCTGGACAGAGCCAGACCCGTACCAACGGCTGATAGGGACCGAGGGCGCGATGAAAGCGCTGCGTCTGCCGCGCGGAGTATCGCGCCCCCTCGCAGCGTTCATCGCCGCGCCAACCCGAGGGCGCGCTGCGCAGAGACTCGGCCCCGAAGGACCACCCTTTGGGCGTAGAGGATGAGAGCAACTGCAGGCTGGAGCTCACGCTGCTCGAGGAGACCACGAGTTCAGCCATCCGCGCTTCATCTTCGGCGACATAGCTACCATCCAAGACCGCGTCCTCGAGCAGCACTGTGAGCTGACGATGGCTCTCGAAGAGCGCGTCGCCGAGCACTTGCCATGGACTCGGAGGCGCTGGAGTCGCTGATCGTTCCTCGAGGATCGACCAGCCGAGATCGGCGTGAAACAACCGCCGGCCGGACAGTCCGGGCTCCATCAGCTCCACATCGGATAAAAAGACCTCGGCGATCACGCGGCGAACGGGCGGTTCTGGTTCGAGGGAGCCGCGCTGACCATCGGCCTCGACGTACCCCCGCGCGCGCTGAATCCTGCCTCGCAAGTAGAGGTCTGCGTCCGGCGCATCCGCCGCGCTGCGAACCAGGACCACCTCGCGAAAGCTCCCCGCACGGACCAGGTGCCGCGCGAGCAGCTCGGCGATCACCACGCCGGCCGGAGCGGGGAGCTGACTCAGCTCGGTGGGCTCATAGTCGACGCCGGAATAGGTGTAGAGGCCATCTTCCTCGTTCCTCTCCTCCTCTGTCCTTTCGTCCACGAGCGGCAGCACGGCGACGCGCAGGGGGTGGCGAGCTCGCTGGGCGGCCTCGAGGCGGCCTAGGTCGTAGGGGATCTGGGCGCTCGCACAAGCCGTGGCCCAAAGGCACCCCACGAGGAGGCAAAGCGCGTCGCCCTTGTTCATCATGGCCGAGCTAGCATAGCGTGAGAACCACCGTGGTTGTCGAGCGCGCACGCAGCTTCGAGCTCACCGCTCATCAGGGAGGGCGCTCGAATCCCCGTGACGATCTGGTGGCGGTCGAGGAGCCCCTCGAGATCCGCGTGGGCGGCGCCCCGCTCGCGGTGATCATGCGAACTCCGGGTCACGATCTCGAGCTCGCTGCGGGCTTCTTGGTCGCGGAGTCCATCCTGAGAACACCCGACGAGCTGAGCGTGCTCACCCACTGCCCCGAGATCGAGCACGGCGACAACGTCGTGGAAGCGCACCTGGCGCCGGGGCTCTCCGAGCTCCGAATGAGCCGCGACCGCGAGCGAGGCACGGTGGTCTCTTCGAGCTGCGGGGTCTGCGGACGACGAACCCTCGAGCAGGCGAAGAGTCGCGCCCCCGCCTTCGAAGGCGAGCCGCCGAGGTACACAGCGGCGCTGCTCACGAGCCTCCCGGTTCGCCTGCTCGAGGCCCAAGAGGTGTTCCGCGCCACCGGGGGCCTGCACGGCGCAGGCATCTTCGACCCGGCTGGCGACGCGTGGCTCGTTCGCGAGGACATCGGTCGCCACAACGCGGTCGACAAGTGCATCGGAGAGCGCTTCCTCGCCGATCGGTGGCCGATGTCCGAGTGTATCCTCACCGTGTCGGGGCGAGCCGGCTTCGACATCGTCGAGAAGGCGCTCGTTGCACGCGTCCGCACCGTGGTGTCGGTGTCCGCCCCATCGAGCCTCGCGGTCGAGCTCGCCCGGGCCTCGAGCATGAACCTCTTTGGCTTCGTGCGCGGAGAGAACCTCAACGTGTACGCCGGCGCGCTCGGATGAAGCCGCGGGCGGTGCCGAGGGCCGACGCCCCCTGCGCCCATCGGAGCTCAGTCTCGACAGCGGCGGCCGCTTGACCGATGGCACTCGTGGAGATCGCTCGAGTGGACGACTCGGGTTGTGCTGATTTCTGCCACCTAGGGCACGCCAACGGCCTCGAGACCCGCAACGCGCACCTGCACAACTTGGGAGCGGGCATTCGCACCGGCATGTGTGTCTCGCAGAAGCAGATCATCGGCTGAGTGGGCTCCACCGGTCTCGCGACCGGACCGCATCGACACTTCGAGGTCCTCCAGAGCGGGCGCCACGAGAACCCCACGCGCATGTCGGCGCGCCGCGCGCCGCCCGTTCCCGCCGGTGAGCTCAAACGATTCAAGGCCCATGTCTCCCCTTTCGCGCGGGTTTCGAGGCCAGAGTCGCGCTCATCTCGGATGAAACTCTTTCGCATTGACCGTCCCGGCCTACTCTGGTCTGAACGGTCATGCGCCGATTTACCCTTGCGGTCTGTTCGCTCACCATCGCGGCGGGGGCGTGCCATGCCGACCCCGACCCGATCGAGCCCGATATCCAGGAGCCCATCACAGAGCCGCCGGTCGAGCCCCCGGTCACGGAGCCCGCGATCCCGCCCGAGCCCGAGTGGAAAGCCCCCGATATCCTCGGCCAGGTGCCCTTCGTCGACCTGAACCCCGACCCGAACGTCGTCGAGGTGAACCTCGAGGCGGCACCCTACCGCGTGCGGCTCGAGGAGGGTCTCGAGATCGAGATGTACGGCTATAACGGCAGCTTTCCCGGACCCATCCTGCAGGCCAAGGTCGGGGATGAGGTCATCGTTCACTTCTCGAACAACCTGCCGGAGGCCACGACCGTACACTGGCACGGGCTTCGAATCCCAGCTGACATGGACGGCAGTCCGCTCATCCAAAACCCAGTTCAGCCGGGGGAGCGCTTTGACTATCGCTTCGTGGTGAAAGACGCCGGCACTTTCTGGTACCACCCGCACGTGCGCGCCCACGAGCAGGTCGAAAAGGGCCTCTACGGCACCATCATCGTCCACGACAAGGACGAGCCCGAGTTCGACGCCGAGCGCTACATCGTGCTCGACGACATCTATCTGAGCGGCTCGAACCTCGCGCCGTTCATGGTCTCGCACATGGAGCTGATGCACGGACGCTCCGGCAACTTGCTCCTGACCAACGGCACCGCCGAAGACATCGTCGTCGAGCAAGACCAGGGCGCGGTCGAGCGATGGCGCCTCGTGAACACCGCCAACGCACGCACAATGTCCGTGTCCATCGAGGGCGCCGAGTGGCGCGTCGTGGGCACCGACGGCGGGCGTCTTCACACCCCTTTTCAGACCGGACGCCTGACCATCCCCGTGGGGCAGCGCTACGATCTCGAGGTGCATCTTGTGAGCGCGGGTCAGGTCGTACTCTCGAGCCACGTCCCGGTGCTCGACGAAGCCGGAAACGTGGTCGAAGGCGCCATCCCGGTGTACTCGGTCGCGGTCGCAGAGCGAGAGTGGACCCAAAGAGAGATCGTATGGCCCGAGCTCCCCGCGCGCACCGAGCGGCCGAGCACCCTCTCGGCCCAGATGCTGTTCAACGCGCGCTCGGGTGGCGAGTACGGCATCGAGTGGACCATCAACGGCCTGGCCCACTCGCACGAGCCGCTGTTCACCTGGGAAGAGGGCGCCACGGTCGAGATCGAGCTCGTCAACCAGGCGGGCCCCGAGCACCCCTTCCACCTGCACGGGCAGTTCTTCGAGATCGTCGGCGACGCCGAGCCGGGGCTGAAGGACACCGTCCTTTTGCGCGGGGGGTCGACGATGCGCATCGTCACCTATCTGGACAACCCGGGCCGCTGGATGGCGCACTGCCACATCCTCGAGCACGCCGAACTCGGCATGATGACCGAGATCATGGTCACGCCGAAGACCGTGGACTGAGCCTCCACCCAGGCGCGATTTCGGTCGCGTATGGGCGTCACATCGTCCCGGCCCCATACTTCGAGTTGGCTTTGGGTGATTCGGCTTCGCGTGACGGAGCTGTATGCGGATCGTGTGCATTCAACCCTGGCGACGTTCGGGCCCGCCGCTCACGGATGCCCGGATCTCGCTCCCCACGGAGAGCACGGCGCCAGAAGCACACTCGCGCCGTTCGAAGTCCACTTGGTCGCCACGAGGTCGAGCCTGCTGTCGCCATTGAGATGTCCAAGTGCCACCGAACCCGGCGTGTCACCTGGGATGATGTAGTTCGCGCTCGCCGTAAAGACTCCGGTGCCGTCGTTGATCAGCACACGGGTGGTGTCCCCCACGGCGACCATATCGAGCCGGTCATCTCCGTTGACGTCCACGACTGCGACCGAACGCGCGCTCGCCGCGTTATCCGCCTTGGTCGCAATGGTTCCGGCACCGTCGTTCATGAGCACGCTGAGGGTAGCGTTTGTATCGTTCGCCGTGACCAAGTCGAGCTGTCCGTCTCCGTTCACATCCCCGGCGGCCACTGAGCGCGGACTTTCACCCGTCTCAAACAGCTGCGACCCGCCCAAGCATGGGCTCGCACGACAAGTCATCCCCGCATCGGTGGGCTCTGCGTCGACTGACGCTCCATCGGTCGGTCCGGCGTCGATAGGCTGTGCGCCATCGACGCCGGTTGGAACTGAAGCTCGCGCGACTTCGCTTCTTCCGCAGCCACCGACCGACGTCAGAATGACCACAAACAGGAGCGGCCCAAGTTGAGATCTTCGATGAGGCTCGTTCAGCTTGGCGCCGCCGCCCAGGGACCACGGGCTAGAATTTCAACGTCTACGCCGACGCGCTCGGGTGAAGACTGGGCCGACTTCCGCTGCGTCGGTCGGAGCTCGGTCTTGACAGCGGCGGCCGCTTTACCGATGGCACCCGTGGAGGACGCTCGCAGGCTCGAGTGGACGACTCCGGTTGTGCTGATGTCCGCCGTCGAATGCTACGCCTGCGTCGAGCACTGCGGCTCCGAACAGCCTCGGTGATGCGGTCACTCCGTGCGATTCTCTCTTCTCTCTGACCCGCCGCACCTCGGCCGCTTCCTCGCCGCAACGGCGTTGCTGGGCCTGGGGCAGCAGCTCTTCGTCGTCGCTCGCAATCCTTGGCTGGTCGAGCACGGCTACCTTCCCCACCAAGTCGCCCCGGTGCAGGGCGTCGGTGCGCTCGCGGGCATCGCCGCCGGCTTCCTCGCGGCCCTGGTGGCCAGCCGCGTCACCTCGGTCGCGCTGTTGCGTCTGTGCGGCATCATCCAGGCCGCGGGCTTCGCGATGCAGGTGGCGTTCGTCGACGACGCGCAGCTGCTGCTGGTGGGCGCGGCCGTGGCCGGCCTGGGCATTCAGCTGCAGACCGCGGTGGCCCCGGCGTGGCTGAGCCAAGCGACTCCGCCCCGGCACCTCGCGGGGGCCTTCTCGGCATGGAACGTAGCGCTGTTCCCGCTGGCCGGCCTGCTGGCGGCGGTGTGCATCGGCGTGGTGTCCCTTTCCTCGGACGGCGAGCGGCACACGCAAACGCTGGCCTTGAGCCTGGGCGCCGCGCTGAGCCTCGCCGCGACCTTGCCGCTGTGGTGGGTGCGCGCGCCCGAGTCCGACGCGCTGCCCAAGCGGCGACTGGCAGCGCCGGGGCGCGCCGCGGCCGTGGTGGCCGTCTTCGCCTTGCTGGGCCTGGCGGGCGGCATCACCGTGCCCTTCTTTCAGCTCTACTTTAAGATGGCCTGGGGGGTGGCGCCCGCGGGCATCGCGGGACTCTATGCTGCCAGCATGACGGTGGCGCTGCTCGGGTACCTGGCGGCGCCCCGGGTGGCCGCCCGCTTCGGCCTGTGGCCGAGCGCCGTCGGTGCGCTCGTGCTGGCGCTGCCCTGCTACGCGCTGATGGCCTGGGCGCCCGGGCTCACCTGGGCCGCGGTCGGCTTCGTCGGCCGCGCGGCTTCGGGTCGCGTCTCGGCGGCGTTACTTCAGCACCTGGGCCAAGCGGTCTCGCCCCGGGGCGACGGCTCAGCGGTGGCCGCGCTGGCCGTGCTGGTGCAGTCCGCGACCTGGGCGGCGGGCGCGTTCCTCGCCGGGCCGCTGCTCGCGACAGGCGCCGGAGGATTTGGGCGCTTGTTCGTCGTCACCGCTCTCGTCGATGGCGCGGCCATCCTTGTGGCGCTGCTGACCTTTCCCCGCCTGTGGCGCTCGCGTCCAAACGGAGCCGATGCGCTCGGGCCCCTTTGAATTCTGCGATTTGCTGACTTCCGAAGAACGGCGCTAATTCTCGGCGCCGCGCGGGGATGCAGGTTGACCGTCCACTTGGTCCGTGGCTAGGTGGCCGCGTCCAAAGCGGATTGGGACGGGCGTTCGCGGGACCACGTCGGAGGTAATCATGAAACTACTGCAGACCAAGAAGCTCAAGAACGTGAAGGTCGAAAAGAAGTCACGCAAGGGTGAGGTTCGCTGCTGCGGCGTCATTCGCTGCTGCGGTGTCATTCGCTGCTGCGGTGTCATTCGTCAGTAGCTTTCGAAAGCGTTGGCCTCTCGAAGGAGCGGTGCGCCGCTTCCTCGAGAGGAACGTCTGATGCCGGATGTTGCTGACGTCGTCGTCGTCGGCGCTGGCCCCGCGGGGTGCCTGACCGCACAACGACTCGAAGAGCGCGGTCTCGCCGTCACTTTGCTGGACGCGGGCCCTCGTCTCCCCGCGAAGACGCGCGCCCCCGAGGTCGACCGCCGCATCTGGCCATTCTCAGTAGAAGGCGACGGCTTCGATTGGTACCGCGTCCGGGCCGTTGGCGGCCGCGCGCACCTGTGGGGCAGTTGGTCCCACCGCTTCCCCGACAACGTGTTTCGCCGCGGCGGCTGGCCCTTCGGCCGGCGCGCGCTGGACCGACACTACGCCGCGGCCGAAGCGCAGATCGGGCTGAAGCGCGGCGTGTTATCGCCCCGGTTTGAAGCGGTGGCGACCGCGCTGGAGCTCACGATGGTGCCCAAAGCCGGCGCGCGCCTGCGAGGCGGTGCGGTGTGGACGCCCCGTTTGTTGCCCGTGGCGCGGCGCGCGCGACAACACCTTCCAGCGACGCGCCTCGAACATTCGCGCGGACGGGTGCAGGCCGTCGTCGCCTGGGACCTGCGGCGAGAGCGCCCGGTGACGGTGCCGTGCCGAGCGGTAGTGTTGGCGGCCTCGCCCATCGAGACGGCGCGGCTGCTCTTGGCCTCTGCACTCGGGCCGCTCGGCCGCGACGTGGGCCATGGCCTGGTGGACCACATGGTCGCCAGCTACGTGCTGCTCGAGCCCACGCCCGCACCTCGCGGCGCCGACGATCTGCACGCCTCGGCCCTGGTCGAGAGCTTCGTCAATCTGGACGATCAAACCGCGCGACCTTACCGCGGCGGCTTCTCCATCGAGCTGGCGGGGCCGGTGCCGGTGTCGGCGCTGGGCCTGGAGCGCATGGTGCCCGGCGGCGAAGAAGAGCGGTGGAGCGCGACGCAGCTTCACGCGCTGGGCGAATGTTTCCCGCACGCCGGCCGCTTCGTCACGCTCGACCCATCGCTGACCGACGTCACGGGAAGTGCAGCGCCTCGCATTCACGTGGCGTGGACGCCAGAGGAGGAGGCGATGGCAGAGGACATGAAGCAGGCCTGCGCGCAGCTGAGTGATGCGTTGGCGATTCCAGGCAGCAAGCTGATCAAGTTCGCCGACCCACAGACCGCCGGAGCGGGCCACGAGGCGGGCACCTGCGCCATGGGCCTCGAGGCGCCCGCGCCGTGCACGCCGCAGGGACGCTTGAGGGCGCTGACGAACGTCTGGGTGGCAGACGCATCGACGATGCCCACCTCGGGCGATCGTCACCCCACTCTGACCGTGCTGGCCCAGGCGCTGCGCGCAGCGGACGACTGCGGGCGGCGCATCGGCGGACGCTGACCCGATTCGACATCGTCGAGAGGGCCGTGGTCGCGCTCGGACGAAGCCGCGCCCGAGGGGAGCCGATTGACTCGCGCTGACGGCGGTGGGAATCGAATGACCCCGTGTGGGTCACGCTCGCGCTTCTTCTCGTGGTCCAAACGATGGATCCCCCGGCAGAGCCCGGCGCGATAGCCCCAAACGCCACGGTCACGAACGGGCAAGTCGCCTTGACCTGGATTGAAGGCACCAAGGTCCGGCTCGCACGACTCGAACATGACCGCTGGTCGAAGCCCATCACCATCGCCGAGAGCGACAAGCTGGTCGCGAACTGGGCCGACTTCCCCTCGCTGCTGCGGAACGGGAGACAGACGCTCCTGCACTTCCCCGAGGGCTCGGGCACCGAGAAGTATGCCTACGACGTGGAGCTGGCGCTCTCGAAGGACGGCACTCGCTTCGCACGCATCGGCGCGAGTCACGACGACGGCACGCCCACGGAGCACGGCTTCGCGTCCATTCTCGCCGAGCGGGACGGCTTTCGCCTCTTCTGGCTCGACGGCCGCATGATGGCCCAGGACGGACCGATGCAGCTCAGGAGCGCGCTGCTCCGAGGCGGCAAAGTGCAGCCGTCCGAGGTGCTCGACGAGCGTGTCTGTGAGTGCTGTCAAACCAGCGCGGCCATCACCGAGGCCGGACCGTTCATCGTGTATCGCGATCGCAGCCCCGAAGAGATCCGAAACATCGCGATCGTGCGGAAGACAACGTCCGGCTGGTCCAAGCCGAGCCTCGTTCACGACGACAAATGGAAGATGCCCGGCTGTCCGGTGAACGGACCCGCGGCGGATGCGAAGGGCAAAAGAGCGGTCGTCGCTTGGTTCACCGGCGCCGATCTTGGGCACGTGCGCATCGCGTTCTCGAACGACTCCGCGAACAGCTTTGTAACCCACGAGGTCCACGATGACCCAGAGGCGAGCCCGCTCGGCCGCGTCGACGTGGTCTTGGTGGAGGACGGCGCGATCGTGTCCTATCTCGTCGGCGATGACGAGGCTACTGCACGCATCCTCTACCGGCACATCGGCTTCGAGGGAGCACGTGGTCCTCCACACACGGTCGCGCGGACGAGCCCCGCGCGGGCCAGCGGCTTTTCGCGCATGGTGAGAAGCGGCGACGACCTGGTGTTCTTTTGGACCCAAATCGGGCCCCCCTCCTCCATTCGGGGTCAGAAGATCGCAGTCCCCTCCGTGGCGCGCGGACACGACACCCGTAAAGTGGCCACCCAGAAGCTCGGTCCGAACGCGCCGCCCTATTCGGCGCGCACGCTCGACGGGGCCCGAGTCTCGCTGGCCGAGCGGCGCGGCCAAGTTGTGCTGCTCAACCTATGGGCGACCTGGTGTGGTCCATGTCGTCGCGAGACGCCGGAGCTGATTCGACTCGCCAAGACTCATCCGAGCTTGAAGGTGATCGCGGTCAGCGTGGATGAGGCCGAGAATGATGAACGCGTACGGGAACTCGTGGCCCGCGAGCAGTTGCCGTTTCAGGTCTGGCGTGATCCGGATGATCGCGTCTCGCAGATCTTCAAGGTCACCGCATTGCCCGCGACGTTTCTGATCGATCGCGAGGGTCGCATCGCGTTTGAGCGCTACGGAGCGATCCAAGCGAACGATCCGGAGCTCGACGCGGCGCTGATCGAGCTGGGCGTAAAATCGTCGCCTTGAGCGGCTTCGCGTTCCGCGTGTAGTATCGCGGGATGTCCACCCCGCGATTCGGCCTCCTTCTCGCTCTGCCGGTGATTCTCGCCCCGGCGCTGGCACGAGCCCACCTGGGCCTCGACGCCCCGGAGAGCCGTCATGGCCAAAACGTGCTCAAGGACGGTCCGTGCGGGCGGAGCGGCGACCCCCGAAGCGCCAACGTCACGACCTTTCGCCCGGGCGAGACGATCGAGGTGCGCTGGAACGAGTACATCGATCATCCCGGGCACTTTCGCATCGCCTTCGACGCGGACGGGGTCGATGACCTCGTCGACCCGGTCTGTCTCTCGGGCTGCGACACGACGCGGCCGACCATCGAGTTCAACTCGAACGCAAACGTGCTGCTCGACAACATCCCCGACACCCGAGGCGGCGAGAGTCGCGTGAACGTCACGCTGCCGGACATCGAGTGCGACAACTGCACGCTGCAGGTGATTCAAGTCATGTACGACAAGCCGCCGTACACGCTGCCTGGGAACGACATCTACTATCAGTGCGCGGATCTCGTGCTGACGCGCGCGCCGGGCTCGGGCCCCCCGGCAGACACGGGCGGCTGCGGCTGTATGGGCGCCCCGCCACGCGGTGGCGTTCTGGGCGCCGCGCTGTGGCTACTCGGAGCGGGGCTCGTCGTCATGCTTCGTCGGCGGACTTGAAGGTCCCTTCTACGGAATGGGAGGTCAAGACGGACTTCTCCCTTCGGCGCCAAACTCACTCGCTGGCATCCGGAGTACGCCGCATCGCGTCTGCAACTCGCGTTGCGATCTGCGTGGGGCGTGACGTCGTTGACCGTCATGACGCGACCAGATCGCTGTCCCTTCAGCCAAAGCTCATGTGCATCGTCGTCTCGGGTGGCGTTCTCGGCGAAGTCAAAGCGTGTTCGTGCTTCCGTCGTATTCGTAGACGGAGACCATCCTTCTACCAGGACCTTCTTGGGCCATCGCTTCCTTCGGTGCTCCGAGGGGGCATAGCCTATCGGTGGGACCTGCGACGCGGAGCGCCGCGGCCAGAAATCCAATGGATGCTTCCCCTCGAACCGTTCTCGCCTCTCGAACCCCTGCCACCCTGAACCTCGAGCGCATGATGCGTCGTCAAGGGCCGACCTCGAGAGGCGCGCTATGACTTCTTCGGATTCGACTTCGTCGGGTCGTAGACCTCCTTCCGCTTACACATCGAGAGCGACGTGGCGGCGATCTTTCGAGCGATCGTGAGCTTCGCCAGATTCGGCTCGGTGCCCGCCGCCACCAGCCGCTCGTAAGAGACCGACAGCTCCGAGTCCTTCAGTGCGATCGCCGTCGTCGCCGCCCCCTTGAAGATGCCCTATGGGCCTCGTGGACGAACCAGACGGCGACGAGATTCGGCTCAGCGCTCGAGGAACCGCCGACATCCGGGGCCGCCTGAGTTTCTGAATCCGAGTCCGCCTTGGCGATCGCTGTTCGCCCTGCGCCGATCAACCACCACTCACGTACATCGCGTTCTTGATGCACACAGATATTCACGTCTATAAGGAAATTCGGGGGTAGAAACATCGTGAGTCAGAGTCAGGTTCTTCCGGCAGTGGCACTTCTCTCTTTCTTTGCGGTTCCTGGCTGCGACGCCCCAAAAGCCCCTCCATTGGATCGGGGGGGGTGGTTACCCTAGGCTCGCCAGCTCCTCTATCTGGGCCCGACATTTTCACCCGACACAGCTTCAACCTCCTCTACAGCGCGAAGGACATTGACGGGTCAGATTGGCCGGCAGAAGGCGAGCCCTCCGGTCGGACGCTCACGGCGGCAGGCGACGACGCGTCGGTGAGCAGCGTCTCGAGCTCTGAACTGACCCTCTCCGCGCTCGGCGAACATACGAACTATGCCGTCGCGGCCGGGGACACAGATGGCTATCGGGTGGCCAGCGGTTGGACAACAAACGGTACCTCGAAGGTCTGGGTGCGCACCCTCACGCGGAGGACCGGAGATCTCTTCTCTGGCTACTACCCCTATCGGTACCTCAACGGCAGCACGAAATATTGGGGCTGGCGAATGCTCCACCCCACGAACGGCAACAACCGCCAGGAGATCCGCGGAACGACCATCCACGCAGTGATCCCGTCAGGAAGTGGCGTCGCGCTGGATGTGTGGGAGCTCCGCGACACCGTCTTCGCCTTCGACGAGGGCGGCGGCGGGGTCGCGATCATCAAGCACATGCGCAACGGGGTGCATGGTGGGGTGAGCGAGGGCGAGGCCGCCATCACCGACCTGGGGGCGAGTGGCGGCTTCGGAGTACTCGGGAGCCACAGCGGCGCGTCCAGCCCAAACATGCAGGTCATCGCCGTCGCCATCAAGTGGGACGCCGAGCCGAGCTTCGCGCAGCACCAGGAAGACGCGGCCGATCTCGGGGTCTACGAGCCGGACGACGACGTCTTCTCTCGAGAAGGGTTCGACCTGATCTATAGCGCGAAGGATATCAATGGCTCGAGCTGGCCGGCGCACGGCTTCGTCACCGGCCGCACCCTAGCCGCTGTTGGGGCGAGCGCGAGCGTCTCCAACGTCTCGGGCGCCGGGCTCCCTCCATCCGCGCTGGGCGCTCACACGAAGTATGCGGTCGCGGCCGGAGAGTCGGATGGCTACGCCCTCGGCTCGGGCTGGAGCACCGGCGCGACGTCGAAGATCTGGGTCCGGACGCTCACGCGGAAGGTCGACGACCTGTACTCCGGCTACTACCCCTATCGCTACGTCAACGGCAGCACGCGGTACTGGGGCTGGCGAATGCTGCATCCCACGAACGGAGCCAACCGCCACGAGATCCGTGGGACGACGATTCACGCGGTCCAGCCCTCGGGGATGGGCGTCGCTTCGAGCGACTGGGAGCTCCGCGACACCATCTACTCCTTCGACGCCGGTACCGAGGGCGTCGCGACCATCCGCCGTCTGCGCAACGGCGAAGACAGCGGGTTGAGCGAGGGAACGGCCGCGATCACCGACCTCGGCGCGACGGGCAGCTTCGGAGTCCTCGGGAGCCACACAGGAGCGTCCAGCAGCGGGATGCAGATCGTCGCGGTCGGCATCAAGTGGGACGAGGAGCCGACGTTGGGGCAGCACCGGGAGGCTGCGGCCGACCTCGGGCTGTACACGCCGTTCTGCGGCAACGGCACCGTCGACGGCGAGGAGGCCTGCGACGACGGGGACACACAGGCGGGCGACGGATGCGACGAAGTGTGCAGGATCGAGCAGGTCTACGAGCTGAGCGCACAGGCCGTGACTGAAGGCGTTCAGGTCAAGTGGCGCTCGACCGACGAGACCGGCGTGACCGACTTCGAACTCTACCGCTCATCTGAGCTGCCGCTCCTGATGGAGCTCATCACGATCGTTCCGCCGGAGGGCGGGCCGTACCTCTACGATTACATAGACGAGGAGGGCGAGCAGAGCGACCACTACTGGCTGCTCGCGCGCGGCGGAGATGGAGAGCTCCTTGCCGCGCTCGGACCCGTGACGGTTGGAGGCCCGGCGAGCCTCTCGACGTGTCGATTTGACGATCCCTCTCGGTGCGAAGGAGAGGGATACTTCGAGTCCGACTGCGGCTTGATCGAGACGCGCGTGTCGGCTACGGACGCTGAGTGGGTGTGCGCGGGCGAGCTTCAGGACTTCGTGGCCGCGAGCGTCATGAGCCCGCTTTCCCTGTCGGACACGGTCATCGTGCAGCCGAAGCTGATCATCGACGAGGAGGGCCAGCCCGAGGAGACGTTCCTTCAGACAGTCCTAGGCACGAAGGTCCTCTACGACTCATCCGAGGACGTCTACGTCGGACATTGGGTCTACGACGTGCAGTCGGTGGAGCCGCCGAGCCTGACCGATGCTCAGATGACCGACCTCAACGGGGCGCGTGTAGAGTCCTGTTTCGAGTACGGCTATCAGGCGGTCGAGGACTACTCGAACTGGAAGGACCATCTGCGGCACAACCCGAAGACCGGCCTCGCGGCGGTGGAGTCCATCTTCGACGGACCGGTCTCCTTCGTCGCCGTGACGGGGAGCGGCGAAACGCTCGATGTCACCTTCGAGGGCAAGGACTCCGACGACGTGGCGCTGCCGCAGGTCATCCTCGGGACGCCTCTGTTCCTCCAATCGATGCCGCGAACCGTCCTGGACCTTTGGGATCCCATCGCGCATCGCCCCGAGCCAGACCCCGTCCGCATCGAGGAGAGCTGGACGCTCCAGTATGAGCGGTATACGGAGGCGGTACAGGAAGGTTGGTCCGCGGACGAGCTCGAGGCCCTGCGCACCGAACTCGGGGTGCTGAGCCACCTCATCTTTCGGTACAACCAGCTCGAGTTTGAGGCGATGCGGACCGTGCTCGAGGACGAGATGCGGTACTCTGCGGCGGACGTGCCGGACGCCTGGAAGCTGGTCGACCTGCGGTTCCGCGCGCAGGACCTCTCAGACAACCTCCATCCGCTGTCTTGCCGGTGGCGCCGCTTCGAGGGCCTGCTCGGTAGCCCACCCGGGCAGATCCAGCCCGGTTGGCTGACCGACCTGGACATTCAACATCTCGGCACATCGCAGCCTCCGTTCGGGTTCTTCGGGCAACAGGAAGCCCTTTCTCTCGCCGCCAGGCACATGGGCGGTGACTGGGACCCGATGGGTGGGCTCCCAGGCATGCCGACCAGCCCGCCCGCGAGACCTCTCCCCGACGACCGCGACTACTGGGAGGGCCCCCCGGCGGAGTCCGAGTGCGACGAGGGCGACGATCCGGACGACCCGCTCCTGGAGAGTCCGTTTTCCTCGTCGAATTTCAGCCTACGGTACGAGTACTTCATCGAGAGACTCGACCACATCCGCGCTACGCAGCAGCTGCTCATCAACCTCATCGAGGAGCAGTACGCTCTCCTCGAGCCCTTGTGTGACCCGCTCGAGAAGTGCATGTGGGCGCCGAGCACGCTCTTGGAGCGGCTCGACCGCCACTTCGGAGGCCTACGGCTCGCGCTCGAGAACCGCTGCCGACGCGAGACGAACGACGACTTCGACGATTTGAACCGCCTGTTCACGGTGACGTCCACCGCGAACTTCGAGTCGAACGACGTGACGAACCTGCTGGTGATGCAGACCACCGACTACGGCTCGACCGTGACCGAAATGCACAATCTGTTCTGGGACCTCGTCGCGTTCCGGGACATGGCGTACCGCGCCGCCATCGTAGGGCTCGAGAAGCTGGTCCGCCATACTTACCAGGGGCTGCGCAAGGACGGCGACAACAGAGCAACGACCGTCCACCAGGACGGTTTCGGTCGTGCACATCGAAGCAAGTACGTGGCGACGTCCTATCGCGAGCAAAGCAGAAAGGGCATCGACTGCACGCGGGACGGAGAGGGGAACATCGACATCGATGAGAACATCTTCGCGATCGAGGTCCTCGAAGAGCCAGCGGCATGGTTCTCGCTCTTGTGCAAGTGTGGGCTGACGCTCACGGACGAGAAAGAGCTGAAAGGAGGGATCTTGACGAGGACCGCCTCGGCAGCACCGATCCTCAGCACGTTTCTAGACGTAACTCGGCGCGACTACGGACCGCCGGTCGACATCCAGCTTGGGTTCGGCCTGGACATCAACGTCACCCAGGGGCCGAACTTCCTGCGTGCCAGCCTCGGGGCGGGCTTCGAGCTGCCGGTGCTCATCGTGCCGATCACGGGTCCCTTTACGGTGACGCTGAGTGTCGGTGGGGCCATGTCGATACAGGCGCACGCCGAATTCGAGGTCGGAGATGAGTTCGATGATCTCTGCCTCATCACGAACCCGGTCATGCGGGCGGTGCACGCGGATGCAGGCTTCAAGGGTGGGGTCGATGCGTTCGCGGCGATCGAGCTCGGCGTTCCTCTCCTCCTTGGCGCGGGGGTGGAAGGGCGGCTCAGGGTCCTGGACGCTGGGACGGAGTGGGAGTTCTCGGGCTTCCTCGAGCGCATCACACCCGAACGATTGTGTAGGGAGCGAGACACGAATGGCGTGTGCGTCGCTACGGGCATCGAGACCCCGCTCGATGTGCTCAACTTCTTCCGAGGCGACCTCGGATGCGACTTCGGCATGCTCGCGCAGTACTTCGACGGGTCGGACGTGCAGCTCGACCTTGAGGCTGCGTGCCCGGACCTCCTCAGCTTCTCGAACACGGAGGTCCAGGACAAACTGTTCGAGATTCGCGACGAGCTCACCCAGAGGGCGGTGACGGAGCTTCTTGCCGGCAAGGTCTCGGTCTTCGTTCGCATCGTCTTCATCAAGGTTTCGATCGAGCTCTTCAGCTGGGACGGGATCCGTCACGTTGCGTCGGAACACGAGAGCCACGGTGTCTTCACGAACGGCCGTGCGCTCTGTCACGAGTCGATCAACGTCTTCCCCGGGTGGGTCGATCAGTCCGAGTGCTGGCCATGACGCGGCTTGGAGACTGGCCTCCGCGCGCGTATGGAAACGTTGTGAGCGTGTTGATCGCGGCTTTGACGGGGGTGCAGTTCGGCTGTGGAGATACCTCGGAGCTTCCACCGCCCGGGGACCCCCAGATCAAGCAGGTGGTCGTATCCCGAACGGACTACTCTAGCTGTGTGGTCCGGATGGATGGCGAGGTCGAGTGCTGGGGCAAGCTCGAGGACCCCGAGGTGGCGATGCGTCCCGAGTCGCTCCGCGCCGAGTACCTGGCCTTCGCAAGGACCACCGGATGCGCGATCGAGCGCGACTCGAGGCGCGTCGTATGCTGGGGTCCCGACTGGACCGAAGGCGAGCTGGACAACCTCGGTACGCACCTCAGCCTCGGCTCGGTTCCGGTCGTATGCTGGCATCGATATCCGGGCGGGGTGGCCTGTCAGGCCGCTCAGACGTACGTCGAGCGCATCGCGTCCGGGATCTGGGCCGAGTACAATCGGGTCGCGCTCCAGAAGATCCTGGATGGCGTTCCGGCGGGAGAAGGCTGGACCCGGCTCGACTCTTACGACGGAGTTCATGCCTGTGCTCTCAGCTCGGAGCAGCTCCTCCATTGCTGGGGCCACGGCTACGAGTACTTCGGGGGCGGTGCCCCTTCCGCCCGAGTGCTGGACTTCGCGCTCGGGCACAACTTTGGCTGTGCTCTGCTGGAGGATGGCGCGCCCGTGTGCTGGGGACAGACCTCGGGACGCGCGCCGCCTCCCGGTCGTTTCGATCGCGTCTTCGCGGGCTGGTACAACGTCTGCTATCGGCGGGTGGAGGAGCAAACGGTCATCTGTGTGGGCGGGGATCAGCACGGCAACGTCACCGACGTCCCCGCGCAGGAACAGTTCGACCACGTCTCGATCGGCCGGCACATCTGCGGCCTCACACTCGACCGACGGGTGGTTTGCTGGGGCAGAAACGACCATGGCCAAGCGAACGTTCCTGAGCACATCAACACGCCGTCGGACACGAAGGACGGGGACGAATGAGCGCGAAAGCTTGGGGCGTGCTGCTCCTTCTCCTCGCCAGTGGCGCCTTCGCTGGGTGTCGTGGGAAGCCTCACTCCACCGACTCGCGCAGCGCCGACGGGACGAGCTACGCGGTCTCCCTGGTGCTCGACACGGAGAGCCGGCGGCACGGGATGCTCGTGGTCAAGAGCAAGCTCGAGCTCGAGGGAACTTGGCGCGTGGAGCCCGTCCGGCCAAACGAAGTCAGGGTTGGGTTCGTCGAGCTCGACCGAGCAACCGTCGTCGTCACCGGTACCGCGGCTTCAGCGCCGCAGGACGTGGGGGCCGCGATCCTCTCGGCGCCGGTGCTCCTTCGCCTGAATACCGAAGGAGCGCCAGCGGGCTTCGGCTTCTCCGACGAGCAGGGACCGATCTCACGCCTCATCTACGAGTTGATCGTCCTCGAGAGCGCGCACCCGCGCATCCTGGCGGATAAACCTGCGCCCGCTTTGTCTTGGACCGTTGAGTCCGTGCCGAGCTCATCCGGTCGCGGGGCGGTCGAGTATCGGACCGATTCTGGGAACGCGGCCCATGCCAAGATCAGAAGGGTTCGGAGATCCTACGACGAGCTGCGGCCTATCGGACCGTCCGAGTTCGAGGAGGCCAAGGAACGCCACGAGCTTCGACATGCCTTCGACCTGGAGTTGGGGATGGACGGGCGGCTCGTTCGGGCGGAGGGCTCGGAACAGCTCTCGGTTCATCGCTCCACCGGGGCGGTGGAGAACCGAAACATGACCCTGGTGCTCACACGGATCGAGCCGCAGCGGGCCGAGGTGGAATTGCCCCTCCCCCTCCCGTCCGGGGAGTCGGTGCGTTTCGTGGAGCCGGGAAGGATCGGGACCGACTCCGCCACCCGCCGACTCCTACTCGAGCAGCACGCGACGGGCATGTCCAGTTCGCGGATACTCACCTTACTGCAGGAGATGGCGGTGGCTGGTTTTCGGAGCGATCAACGGGAGATATTCTTTCGCTCCGCGGCTCGGATCGAGCTGTCACCCGAGGTCGTGCCCGATCTCGAGGCAACGCTGTTCGCTCACGAGCGACACACGGTGGTCCGCCCGTACATCCTCGATCTCCTGGCCGCGGCAGGGACGCCGGAGAGCCAAGGCGCCCTCGTCCGGTTTCTCTCCGCGACGGAATCTAGGAGTTCGGCCGATCAGCTCGCCTCGGACTGGGCGCGTCTGACCTACGTTCACCGTCCCTCGAAGGCGCTGGGCGAGTTCGTTCTGGACCTATGGAGGCGTCGGGCTTCTGAGGAGATCAAGTCTGAAGCGCAGGTATCGCTCCTGCTTGGTGTAGGCGGGGTCGCCCATCACTCGAGCGAGCATCACCCGGGGCTCAGCCTGCAGATGAAGAATCGGCTGGTCACGCAGTTGTCTGCCGTCAAGTCCGGGCGGAGTCAGAGCGTCCTACTCCGGGCCCTCGGCAACGCAAGAGTCGCGCTGCCGGTCTCCCTCCTTCGAAGCTTCGCCGAGAGCCCCATGCCTGAGGTTCGATCCGCCGCTGGCCTGGCGCAGCGGCACGTGCTCACGCGGGAATCGGAGCCCGTCCTTCTTCAGCTGGTCTCGGACCGCACGAGAGCGGTACAAACGATGGCCCTCAAGGCCGCAGGCGACGGCAGCATGAGCCTCAAAGGCCGCGACCGAATCGCTGGCCTGGTGCTCGAAGGACGGATCCATCCCGAGAACTACGCTCGCGCGTTCGAGCTTCTCAGCTCGCTGCCAGAGAGCCGCTTGCAGGCCGTCTCGAGCTACATGCTCGAAGACGCCCGGACCATGCAGTACCTGCGACCCGGGCTCCTGGCCGTTCTTCGACGTACGGAGCCCTGAGGCCGATAGGCATCTTGGGAATGTGATGGTGTCTGCCATGCGCTGCCTCCTCGGGGGACAAAGCCCGGGACGAGGCGAACGAGGGACGGCGGGCGCAAGAAAGGGAACCCACGGTTCCTAAGCGTGAGCGTCGACCCCACCACTTTGCACAAAACGGAACCATGGGTTACGTTTTGTGTATGCCGCAGCCGGGATCCTACGGGCCGAACTGGGACCGGCTGTTCGAGACCGCTGCCGGGCAGTCCGGGTACGTCACGACGAAACAGGCCGCCGAGGCGGGCTACTCTACCCACCTGCTCCGGAAGCACATCCACGGCGGCCGCGTGACGCGGCCTCAGCGGGGGATCTACCGGCTCGTACATTTCCCGGCCACCGAGCACGAGGAGCTGGTCACCGCCTGGCTCTGGTCCGAGCAGGCTGGGGTGATCTCGCACCAGACGGCGCTGTCGCTGCACGGCCTCTCCGACGTGCTGCCGTCCCAGGTCCACCTCACGCTCCCGGCTGCGTGGAGGAAGCGTCGCTTCCGCGTGCCGCCCGACGTGCTGCTGCACCACGCCGACGTAGCGCCTGAGGACCGCGCTTGGTTTTTGTTGGCGCTCATGAAGAAGCGCGGTTTTTTGGACCGGATGCCAGTTTCGCGAGCCACAAATGTAGGAGGCCATCCACTTTCTGTGGCGCTCGCGATTGCACACGGTCGGCCTCGACGAGTACGCCA
>WYAZ01000102.1 GCA_011526105.1 Deltaproteobacteria bacterium
CTCGCTGTTTCTTTCTACGAAAGAGAGCTCATCGCACGCCCAAGAGACCGAGGCGAATTCCCAGGCTAGAGAGGTCTGATCAGACCATCCGGTCCAAAAACACGCGCTCTCTGGCGATCATCAACAACAAGATTGAGGTGGATGGCGTCAGCGGCACCGTGGTGCGCTACGGCGCCGTCGCGGTCGTGATCCGCAACGAAGAGGGCGAACACGTGCTCCCGTGCTCGAGGCTGGCGGAAGAGACCGTGCATCTCGAGCGGGCCGCCAAGCCGCGACCAGCCTCCTCAGCCTCGGGTTGAGCGCGAGCTCCGAACGCCAGGTCGCTTCAACGCGTGCGGCACCCTTTCTACGCTAAGCTTCGCGGGGTGTGGCAGTCCCCGAACCACCTTGAGGTCCCACGACGGGCGGGGCGTCCCGTCGCACATCCACTGAGCTCGATTCGGCTCAGAGATCCAAATGCTTGCGTAGCCCGCCCGACCCTCGACGCTCGGGATCGCCGTTCACCGAGCGTCGCCGACCTGGGTGATACTTTCGGTAGAAACGAATCACCGTGAGTTTGGCGGTGTCCTCGTCGCCTCAAAGACCTAGACCCTCGCCCCAGGACGCGCGTCCTGCCCCGTGCATCTCGATTGACCACCCCAAAAGCGGACTGCTACATCCGCTCACCTTTCATCCTGCCGGGGGCTTCATGCGTACATTTGCCAGGTTTGTCACTCCTTCCTTCCTCAGCCTCACCGTTCTTGCCTGCGGGCCTTCGCCGATGGGCGAGCTCGAGTCCCTCGACGTGCGGGGACTCGACGTCTACACGGTGCTCTCGTTCCTCAACGGGCCCGAGTGCACCGTCGAGACGCTCACCCAAGAGCTCGGCGTGCGCGCCACGGCTGCGACCAACATCGTCGCCCATGTGCGCGGTCGCGACGGTCGCCTCGGCACTCGGGACGACAACCCATTCGACAGCATCGAGGAGCTCGACGCCGTTCCGCAGGTCGGACCCGCGACCATCAAAGCGATCGACGCGTATCTCGCCGCGCGCAACGCCCCCAACGACCTCGTCATCGAGGGGGTGAGCCTCTCCACCTCGCTGGCCGTACAGATCGTAGCGCTCTGCAACACCGCAAGCCACGCGGTCCTCGATGATGACGTGGGTCTCGATACTCGCGCCGCGACCGCGATCGTGGCCGCTCGTCCGCTGGCGGACATTCAAGCGGTGGCCGCAGCCAGCTATGTCGGGAGCTCGGCGATCGCCCGGCTGCGTGACTACGTGCTCGCCCACCCGCAAGTCGAACCAGCTCCAATCTCCGTGAGGAATCCAGCGCGGATCTCGTCGGCGGTGGCCCGCGACAGCACGCACGTCGTCGTCACCTTCAACCGAGCGATCGATCCCGCGACGCGTGCGTCCGCCTTCAGCATCTTCATCGGTGAGCCCGACGCGGGCGGTCTCTCGCTGTCCCTCGTCAGCGTTCAAGGCGCGGTCGTGACGCTCGAGACCGAGGCGCAGGAGCCGGGCCTCGACTACACGATCGAAGCCACCGAAACGCTGCGGGATGATGCCGGTCAGTTGATGGACCCCCATGGGCGCTGGGCCCACTTCGACGGCTTCGCCGGCGCACCCACGTCGCCCACGCCGCCCACGCCGGCCGTCGTCGACTGCGCAGCGCTCCGAGGCGGCTCCTTCGACGGCATCGCCTACTCGGCGACCGAAGAGTGCCAGGCCGTCCAGTTCTTGAACCGCGCTCGATACTCCGAGATGGGGGCGCTCGTCGACGCCGGGCGACGCGTCGCCTACGATTGTGCGCCCAACGGTAGCTGCGGATTCCGCACCTCGGCGTGGACTCGGCTCTCGGAGTTCTCTGGCTTCGTGGGCGTGGGCGCGACCTCTCTGTCATCCCTCAAGACCGCGATGCGCGGCTGGTCGGCCAACGGCTCGCCCTACGATACCGTAGCCCACCTGTGGCAACAGCGCGCAGCGCTCCTCGATCAGCCCATCAACCTCGACAATGTCCACGTCACCCGTCGCCTCCCCGACCAGACCAGCGACAGCAGCCAGTACTCCTGCGTCGAGCTTCGCGACCAGGTCGGTGCGCCGAACTTCATCGCCGCGTGCATGCGGTTGGTCAACGCGGACAGCGCTTCGGGCTGTAGCGGCTACCCGCCCTCCTGCTTGGACCCCGCCGTCGGGACGCGGGTGTCGCTGCGGGGCACGTGGCGCGCCGCAGCGCAGTCGCCCGGTGGATATCGGCTGCTCTTGAACGCGACGGGCCCCGGTGCCCCAACCCCAGCGCGCTCTAGATCGGCGGGTTGAGGGCGCGACTGAGCGCCCTACGCTCCGGCCCCTGCTCGAGTTTGCGGTCGTCGCCACAGTACGGCGCTTCGTGTTATCCGACCCGTAATGAGCGCGAGTGCCGAGTCCCAGGTCGCGTTCCTCGAGTGGGCACGCTGCCCGGTCTGCGGAGACCGTCCTCGCAGGGCGTATGTCGACTTTCCCGCCCTCAGCTTTGTGCAGTGCGAGGCCTGCGCCACCGTCTACAAGTCCCGCGAGCAGCGAGATCTTCTGCCGGCGGGGTTTTACGAACAAGGCTACTTCGAGGGGCGCCCCTCGGGTCGGGATCAGCGCTTTGAGCGCCGGGTGAGAAAGGCCATGGGTGAGATCGCGGATGCGCTGAACTTCACCTCGGCCCAGACAGTGCTCGATGTGGGTTGCTCACTTGGCTACGTGCTCGAGGCCGGTCGGCGCCTCGGCCTCAAAAGCGTCGGCCTCGACATCTCGGAGCACGCGGTCACGCGCTGCCGAGAGCTCGGCTTCGAGGCCGAGGTGGGTACGCTCGAGCGGCTGCCATTTTCGGACGCGCGCTTCGACGTCGTGGTGATGAAGCACGTGCTCGAACACACGCCCGAGCCCGAGCGAGCGCTCGAAGAAGTCTGCCGCGTGCTCAGACCTGGAGGCGTCGTGGTGCTCGCGGTGCCGAACGTCGACTACTGGAAAGGCGACAAGCGCCGAACCACGTATCGCTACTACCGGCCCGATGACCTCGGCGCTCAGCACTACGTGTACTACTCCGAGGCTACGCTCTCGAACCGACTCGCACGCAGCGGCTTCGAGGTGATGGTACTGGGCAAAGTGCTTCCGCGGAAACGTCTCGCAGAGGGATCTGTGGTGCACCGGGTCTCTGAATCCGTACGTGCTTTGTTGTGGCGCGCCGGACGAGGGCTCGCAAGGTGGCTTTCACTCCAGCGTGAGGTCTACGTGGTCGCGCTTCGTGCTCGCTGAGCGCCCCGCTCACGTGCTTCCTCTGGCTCGGGAGCGGGCCCGAAACATCAGTGCGACGCAGTCCGCCGTCCCGCCCCGCGCTCGCCTTGGACCTCGGCGGGCGCCGACACACGACCTCTGCTCCGCTCCGGAGGGCCGACGACCCGTCTGTACGGATACCCAAGCCGCTTGCTTGACGCCCCGAACCTGGCTTCTGTAAACACGCTGCGATGAAGCAGAGCTTTCTCGTACTTCGCCCCGACCTCTCGCCCGAACAGGTCGAGGAGGCGCTGGAAGACCTGGGCCTCGAATGGGATGGAACCCTGGAGGGCGACGGGCAGCGCATCGCGCACGAGGAGATTTGGGTCGCGCCGGACGAGACGCAGGTTGTGGCCGTCGTCGCGTGCCCGCTCGTGAACAAGGTCTATCTGGCGATTCGTGGCGAAGACGTGGAAGCGCTTGCGACCGAACTGCACGCCCGGATCCCGACCTATTCGCGGGCGGAGTGCCTTGCCCTCGCGAGCAGCGCTTCGGTCCATGATGATCGGGTTCGCGCCCTTTATCGCATCGCGGTCACCTTCCATGAGTTCGATGCGGAGGCCTTCGAGATCTTTCGCGCTTTCAGCGTGGACGCCCCGGACGCGCTGCTCCGCGAAGCCGCCGTTGACGCGATGGTTTATCGCTGTTGGCCCGAGTTCGCTCCTTTGCTCGAGCGGATCATCCAGGCAGATCCGGCGGAGACCGTGCGGGAGCGGGCCGCCGCGATTCTTCCGCACGTGTTGGCAGCGGGCACACAGGAGTGAGGAGTCGAAGGGCCACTCCGTGTTAGAGGAGCTTCATGAACGATGAATCTTGGATCGATGTCGGCGCCTCCGATGAGCTCAGCCAGAAGGCCTTGCAGCAGGTCCTCGTCGCCACCAAGAAGATCGCCCTCGTCTACAAGGACGGTCAGTTCAGCGCGGTGTCCGGGGCGTGTAATCACGTGGGGGGACCGCTCGGCGAAGGCCGCCTCGATGGAGACTACGTGGTGTGTCCCTGGCACTACTGGAAGTTTCACTGCCGGACGGGCGAGGGTGAACCGGGCTTCGAGGACGATCGCATCCCGGTGCACGAGGTCAAGGTCGAGGCGGGTCGGGTGCTCGTGCGCGAGGCGCCCAGCACGAAGCGTCACAAGAGCCCGCACGCGCCGCATCCGCTCGCGCGCACGCCGAACCGAGAGCCCGGACCGATTCGTGTGCTCGGCCTCTCGACCACGGTGATGACCGCCGACCACCCGCGCTACAGCACCTCCGACGATCTTCTGCGTCACGGCCTCGAGTCGGCGGCCGAGAAGGGCGCTTGTGACACGCGGCTCATTCAGGTCCGCGATCTCAGCTTCAGGGCGTGTGAAGGCTTCTACTCGAAGTCGGCGCGAGCATGCACCTGGCCTTGCTCCATCACCCAGATCGATCCGAAGGACGAGATGGATCAAGTCTACGAGGGCATCGTTCACTGGGCGGACGTGATCATCGTCTCCACCCCCATCCGGTGGGGTGGGGCGAGCAGCCTTTACTACAAGATGGTCGAGCGGATGAACTGCATCCAGAACCAAGAGACCATCGCGAACAAGCACCTGCTTCGAAACAAGGTGGCGGGCTTCATCATCACCGGCGGTCAAGACAACGTGCAGGCGGTCGCGGGGCAGATGCTCGGCTTCTTCGCGGAGATCGGGTGCCAGTTTCCGCAGTTCCCGTACATCGCCCACTCGCGCGGCTGGAGCGCGGAGGACATGGAGCAGAACCAGTCCCACGTCCAAAGCTCGGCGGTGCTGCACGAGGGCTCCGCCGCGCTGGTTCGGCGATGCGCTGAGATGGCGAGTGTGATGATCGAGAGCAGCCTCGGCGAGAACGCGCTGACGCGCGGTGGCCGCAAAGGCCACCGGCTCAGTACTTGACCGAGTAGACGAAGCTCGCCTTGGGGGCCCGCAGCACACGCTCGGTGATCACCGCCATCAGCTTCTTGCCCTCGTCCTCGGCGTCCACGAACTCCTTGACGAGCGCCTCGGCGCCCTTCTTGTCGCCGCGCCCTTTGATGCGCGCGACGCGGAGCATGAGGTCTTCGATGGCGCTTGGGAGCTTCGCGTGATCAACCTCGAAGCAACCCACGTCGGTCCCATTGCCCGCCTTCTCATCGGCCTTCCAAGTCACCGCACCGGCGGCCAGGAAGTTCCGAAGCTGAATGGCCGCGAGCTGGCTGTACGACTTCGGCTTGTTGTCGGCGGTGTACATGCCGCGTGAGATGTGACCGAAGGCCCAGAAGAGATCGCGCACGTGCGCGCGCCTTCGCTCCTCGTCCTTGATCGAGCCTTTGCCCACCAACCAATCCGTGAAGAACAAGGCGGAGGTCTGCGCCTTCAGCTCCTCCATCGTGCTCGCGAGGGGGCCACCAAACACCTGCGGTGCGGTCTTGCCACCGGCCTTGTAGTCATGGGCTGGGCCCAGGTTGTGGGCGGCCTCGTGAAGGACGGTGCTCATGAGTTGGGGGCCGGGGTCGGTGGTGAAGCTCTTCATGGTCTCGGCACAAAAGAGCGACTTGGCCTGCGTCTCTTGATCGGCTCGGCTGTCGGCGTCGATGTAGAAGCCGGTCATGGCCACGGTGCGTCCGCGACCCTCGTTCGCGACGGGACCCCAGTTCGGCAGGCTCTGCCCAATGGTCGCGCCGTGGGCGCTGCGCGAATCACCGGCGTTGAGCACGATGTCCACGAAGTCGGGCAGGTGAAAGTCGACCTTGCGTGCCTTGTACGGCGGGCCGGCGAGCTTCGCGAGCACGTCCTCCATCTCTTGTTTCAGTGGATCGAGCGTGGACTGCCACTTCAGTGAGCCCTTGTCGATGAGGCCAAAGCTCATGTGAAAGCCTGCCTTTGCCCCGCAAGGCTCGAAGTACACCTCGTCCGGGCCGACGCGCAGATACCATCTCGAGTTGTTCACGTTCATCTTCGACCAAGCTTCATCCGCGCTCGGCCAATCGTTGTTGCGGAAGGCCTTCGCCGCCGCGCGCAGGTACTCCTGAAACGGCGCCTCCTCCACGACGCGAATCGCGACCGCGGCGGACTCGAGCTGAACCGCGACGGCCTCCATGTCTTCCTTGTAGGCCACGGTGTACGGCACATTCTGATACTTCCCGTCGTTCTCCACGATCACAGAGAAGTGATCGGCGAGCCACTTCGAACCCTCTTTGTCTTTGGCCATGGATTCGCAGAAGCCTTCGCGCTGCATCGCCGCGGGATAGAGCCCCGAGACCTTCGGGGGAAAGCTCGGCAGCGCGCTGCAATCCGGGTTGCTCTCGGTGGCTGGTGCTTCGCACCAGGGTCCTTGATTCCGCGCGAAAAGGGCCTTGCTCGCCGCATGGTCGGTCGTCTGAAGCTCCTGCATGAGCGCGAAGGTGCCGAGCTGTCTTGCGTGGAGCCGCTCGATGAGCGCCGCCGCCTTCGCCAGGTGCTTCACGATCGCCTTGTCTTGGTCGGGATCCTTCGTGAAGTCGTGGGCCACCAAGGTGGCGCGACCCTGCGCGAGCTCCTCGAGCACGAGCTTTCGCCGCTTGGCCTCTCGCTCGGGTAGATCGGCCGCCGCGTGTCCCTTCTCGTGGACCGCCGCGATGCGAGCGTGGACGTCGTCGAGCTGCTTCAGCGTTGCGCTCGCGGAGTCCGTCATGCCCCACAACAGAGAGACTTCGGGTTCGTCGACTGTGCCGTCGGTGTTGGTGTCGCTCGCCCAAAAGAACGGCAGATCGAGTTCTTGGGCGATGCGGTTCCAGTCGGATCGGGGCACCCCTTTTCGAGCGGCCGGTGCCACTGGCTTGGTGGTCGCCGCCACCGGCGGTTCGGGCGTCTGGTCCTTGCAGGCGAAGAGGAAGAGCGTGAGTCCGAGCATACGTCGCATACAGGACCCCTAGCCCGCATGCTGGACCGCGTCACGTATGTGTCGCACCTTCTCGCACGCCGATGACCAGGCGGCATCTATTTGAAATCACGTGGCTCTCCATATCCCACCGGCTGATTCTCCGATTGCCGTTCCCGGACCAATCGTGTTTTCTGCGCGCCTCCAGGAGGGGTCCATGCAGATCCGTCGACTCAATAAGAGCCCATTCTTCCTACTCACACTTCTCATGCCTTCATGGGCACAGGCCGAGGAGAGCGAGCGCGCGGTGTATCAGCCGATCGTGCGCTACGACGAGGAACAGAGCATCAAGCTCGAGATTCCGCTGAGCCTTCGCGGTCGCGGAGAAGCGGTGAGCATGTTCCCGGTCGATCGGGACGGCAATGAGCTGGGCGGCGCCCAGGTGCTGCCCCAGGTGCGCATCGGTGCGCTCCTGACCAGCAAGGGGCTCTTGCTCCCGTTGCACCTGCACCTCGAGTATGAGCACGACCTGCTCACCGGCACCGCGGCGGGGCGTCCGGATCTCGGCGGTGCGCTGTTGCCCAACTCGCAGGAGCTCGAGCAAGAGCTGAGGAAGCTCTTCCTGCGTGCGAGCCTCGGTACCTATCTTCACCTCCAGGGCGGCGTGACCACGAGCCACTGGGGTATGGGCCTGCTCGCGAACGACGGCTCTCACAGCTGGACCCCGGGCTCGGCGCAGTTTCGCGACTCGCGTAGCGGAGACCGCGTGATTCGCGGGCAAGTGGCCACCGGGCCCATCACCTCCTCGAACATGCTCGTGGCCTTCGCTGTCGATTCGGTGCTCGGCGACGACATCGGCTTGCCCGAGGACGACGCGGTGCAATTCATCGGCGCGGTCAAGTTCGGCGAGGGCAAGAAGACCAACGGTGGCTTCTACGTCGTGCGCCGTGATCAAGAGGCCACGGACGGACGCACCTTCGGCATCTGGGCTTTCGATGCCACCGCGCAGACCAAGATCAAGCTTCAGCGCAAGATACAGCTCACGCTCGAAGGGGAGGTCGCGGTCATCGTGGGCGAGACCGACCTCACCGGAAGCCGCGAGATCCCCATTCAAGACATCACTCAGCTCGGGGCCGCGGCGCGCGCCACCATCGACTTTGGGGCTTGGGGCGGCGTGCTCGACTTCCTCTATGCCACCGGCGATCGCAATTTCGATGACGGCAAGCAGAACGGATTCAAGGCGGACCCCAACTACGAGATGGGTCTGCTCCTCTTCCGCCAAGTGCTCGGTGCGCAGAGCGGACGTGCGGTCGCCGTCGCGGGCGACCCGGATCTGGTGGGTGTGCCCAGCACTGGGCTCGAGCGCTACCCCACGCGTGGCTCGGCTTCGAACACCATCGCGTTCTTTCCCAAGGCCTTCTGGCGCGTCTTCAGCGGCTTCGAGGCCTACGGCGGGGTGCTCGTGGCCCTCGCAGAGGTCGAGCCGGCGGATCCGCTCAACACCCGCATCGTGGGCGGCAGCCCGCGAAACGCGCTCGGCGGAACGCCTGGCCGCTTCCTCGGCACCGAGTTCGACCTCGGTCTCCGTTACGAGACCGTGCTCGAGACCAGTGAGCTCATGGCCGGGCTCGAAGGTGGTCTACTGATTCCCGGTTCGGCGCTCGCGGCGCAGAACGATGGCTCCATGGATCCGGTGTTCGGCGCTCGGCTGATGCTCGGGCTCAGGTTGTGAGGTTGATGAACATGCGTAACTCAAAAGCACTTGGACTCTTGCTCGTCGCTCCTGCTCTCGGCTGTTTCTCGGAGATGCCGGACGGTCTGGCGCCGGCGCAACCCGCCGCGACCACGGTCGCCTTTGATCTGTTTCACCGGCCGCTCCCCGAGATCCCGCTCCCCAACGACATCGCCACTCGGTTCGACCCCGCCTCGGCGACGAAGCTCAGGATCAACGCCTCCATGATCGCGCCCACGCAGATGGAGGCCCGGCTCCGTCGGCACATCGATCAGCTGGATGGTTGGGGCACCATGCAGCCCATCACCATCCCTTTCACCGGCCCCCTGGATGTGGCTTCGATCCTGGCCGGCCACCGGGACGAGAACTACGACCTGTCGAACGACGTCATCTACGTCATCAACGTCGATCGGAAGTCCCCCAAGTTCGGACGTATCGCTCACCTGGACATGGGGGAAGGCAACTACCCCCTCGTGCTCGAGGAGATCGACGGCTACTGGAAGAACGATACTCGCGGCCAGACCATCAGCCTCATCTTCGAAGAGGAGGACGAGGACCTAAACGGCAACGGCATTCTCGACCCGGGTGAAGACACCGACAGCGATGGCCTCCTCGACAAACCCAACTATCTGCCCGGTTTGATGCCGGCCCGGGACGACCTCGCGGGTCGCGCCGATGCCCTGATGACCTTCTACGAGCGGGCGACCAACACGCTCATCGCCAACACCTTGGTTCCGCTCGATGAGCGCACCACCTACGCGGTGGTGGTGACGCGGCGTCTGCTCGACGCGAATGGCGAGCCGGTGGGTTCGCCATTCGAGTTCGTGAATCACGCCGGCCAGACCAAGGCGCTCGAGGCGCTGCCCGATGTCCTCCCTGATGGGCTCGCGCTCGAGGACGTGGCCTTTGCCTTCGCCTTCACGACGCAGTCCATCGAAGCGCCGATGGTCGCGTTGCGCGACGGCCTCTACGGCCACGGCGTGCAGGCGCACCTCGCGACCGATTTCCCCGCCGAGGTGACGAAGCTCTTCCCTTTGCGTGACCGCCGAGAGTTCCCCGCGATGAAGAACCACTTCATCGCCTACGCAGAGACCTGGCGTGAGGCGTTTCCGACCATCGCCCAGCAGCTCTTGGGCCAAAAGGAAGACAGCGAGTTCTTGCGGGTGACCCGTGAGCAGCTCCAGTACGTGGACTACTTCGTGGTGGGGCAGTTCGAGTCTCCGCAGCTCTTCGACCGCGAGGACGAGACCGGGAAATGGCTCCCCTTCGACGACCAGTCCTGGCCCGAGGACCTCGACCGGGTTCCCGCGCGGGCGCGCAGCGAGACCATCTACTTCACCCTGGCGGTGCCGCGTAAGGAGATCTCGAAGCGTAAAGACGGCAAGCCGGCCGACGTGGTGATCCTCGGCCACGGCTACACGGGCAATCGCTTCGACGCGATCAACTTCGCGGGGGTGCTCGCGCGGCATGGCCTCGCCACCATCGCCATCGACGGCCCCTCGCATGGTCTGCCGCTCACGGCGACCGAGCGTGAGCTCGCGCTGGGCCTGCTCGCCGACTATGGCCTTCGCCCGTTCACGGAGGCGGTGCTCGTAGACCGCGCCCACGACCAGAACAACGACGGCGCGACGGACTCCGGCGCGGACTTCTGGACCTCGTACTTGTTCCACACCCGGGACATGGTCCGTCAGTTCGCGCTCGACTACATGCAGCTCGTGCGCGTGATCCGCAGCTTCGACGGCGTTCAGCGCTGGAGCTTCGATGTCAACGGTGATGGGCAGACCGAGCTGGCGGGCGACTTCGACGGAGACGGCGTGGTCGACATCGGCGCCTTGAGCACGCTCTCCGCGGTGGGTGGCTCCTTGGGCGGCATGATGGCCACCATCTTGGCGGGTCTCGAGCCCGAGGTGACCATCGCGGTCCCGATCTCGGGGGGCGGTAAGCTCGGGAGCATCGGACTTCGATCCCGCCAGGGCGGAGTGAGGGAGGGCTTCATCATGCGCGTGCTGGGGCCGATGATCGTCGGGACGATCGAGACGGACGGCATGATGCTGCTCGAGACGATCGTACCGGACCTCAACGACGACGCCACGCTGAAGCTCGGCAAGATCGAAGGCGTGGTCGCCGGCGACACCATCGTCGTCGAGAACCTGAACAACGGCGAGCGTGGCTGCGGCGTTGTCGGTGCGGACGGGAAGTTCCGCGCAGGGGTGGCGGCCAATCTCGGCGACCGAATCGACCTCCAGGTCTTCTCCGGTCTCGCGCTGCTCGGCGACGAGGAGTGCTCTCTCCAAGACGGCGTCACCCCCAAGCTGGTGGTGAACACCTTCGAGGAGGAGATCGAGTTTCAGGGGGAGACCTACGCGGCCGGCTCCCCCATGCTCGCGATGTGCGAAGGTCTGGGCCTGCGGCGAGCACACCCGTCTTTCCGGCGGCTCGCTGGCTTCGCCCAGCTCGTGTTCGACCCCGCGGATCCCGCGTCCTGGGCTCGGCACATCCAGCAGGAGCGGCTGACGTTCCCGGGCACTGGGCACACCACCGGGGCCCACGCCCTCATCATGACCACGATCGGTGATATGGGCGTGCCCGCCAGCGGTGGAACGATGGTGGGGCGCGCCGCCGGCCTCATCCCGTATCTCGAGAACGATCGTCGCTACGGGAAGTCACTGAACCGGATGCTGATCGAGACCCACGTGAACGAGGCGGTGAACACTTTGAAGCGTTATGTCTCGCCGACCGGAAGTGGGGTCGGGGTCCATCTGGACGTCGAAAACTTTGGCCAAGGCACCGATCAATGGGGACCGGACTACCCTCGTCTGGCCACGCCGCTTCACATCGGCATGAACCAGCTCGACCGCTTGGGCGGAAAGTCCGCCGCGATCTTCCCCATGGGGAACGAGACCGGCGAACACGGCTTCTCGCCCCCGGGCGAAATGACCGACAAGGCTCGGCGGGCTTGTCGAAACGCCTGCACCGTGACCGAAGGCGAGAACCCGTGCGGCTGCAACACCGCGCGTCGGTATGACATCGGCCACTTCCTCTTCAACATGGCGGGTCGCTACATGAGGAGTGGCGGGCGTGTCTTGGAAGCGGACCTCTGCCAGTCGCGTGACGACTGTGCAGATCTGCAGCCTCCGCCCGAACCCCGTGACGTCACGGTCATGGAGTGAAGCTTCGCGCTGAAGCGGTCACTCCGGTCTGAAGAACAGCCGCAGCGGTCGGTGGACCCTCGCGCTCCAGGCGCCTTCGTTGTGGGGCGCGTTGGGCGTCCACCAGTGCATGATGTTCGTGTTCGCCGAAAGCGGCGAGGCGTCCGGATCGAGCGGAAAGCGATCGATGCCCGCGGCGACGAGGAGATCTCGCATCTCGAGCGCCTCGCAGTAGTTGTCGCGACCGTCAGGACAGGTCGGGTTCGGACCCCCACCCGAGTCGAGATAGAAGATCTGGTTCTGGGCGGCGAGGCCTGAGGTCGCTCGATAGCGTTCGAGCATCGTCTCGTTCGCGAGTCCAACTCGTCCCCAGATGAAGGTCGAACTCAGGCCACCCACGAACCCGAACACCGTTGGGTGGCGCAGACCGATATGGAAAGACACAAGCCCTCCCAAGCTCGAGCCCATGACGCCGGTGTTCACGCGGTCGGGCCTCGTGCGGTAGCGCGCGTCGATCATCGGCTTCAGGTCACTGACGATGAAGTCGGCGTACTCGTCTGCGCGTCCGCCCACCACCTCTCCGATGTCGTCCGGAACGTGGGTGTACTCGTCGAAGCGAGCATCGGTGTTGGGTATGCCCACGATGAGTCCGGGGCGGACGTGGCCTCCCTGAAGCTGCTGGCTCATGACCCCGTGCACGTTCCACGTTCCGGCCGGAGCGCTTCTGGGGAGGGCCGGATCAAAGAGATTGTTCCCGTCGTGCATGTACAGGACGGAGTAGGCGTCGGTTCCTAGGTCGTAACCAGGGGGCACGTAGACATAGATGCTGCGGTCGACGTTCAACTGCGCGGCATGTACACGGCGAATCCACTCGAGGTGGGCGACGTCTCCTGCTCCCCGGACGAGCGAAAAGCGCCCGTTGAGATCGAACTCGAATCGACGCGAGAGCGGGTCCGAGTAGAACCAGTCGCGGCCTTGGTCGTCCTTTGCGACGAAGCGATAACGCTGGCCCTCCGGAGACGGCAACGAGACCTCCGCGCTATAGAAGTCCCGATGTCGCGGCTCGAGGGCTTCCGCGTTGGCGTTCAAGTCTGTGAGATCGAATGCCACTCGGATGGGCTCGAGGCGATGCGTCGGGTCGAAATCCTCTTGGGCCTCACGGTCGTCTTCGGCGTCGAGCTCAGGTGTTCGAAGATAGGCAAAGATGAAGCCGCCCCCCGGACGCCGAATGGGAAAGCCGTCTTGCGCCTCGACCCGGTCGATGAACTCGCGCACGAGCTGGTCTTTGTCTTCGTCGGTGAGCTCCGAACGTGTCAGGCAGTCGAGCAACTCGTCGTAGAGCGCGTGATCCGATCCCGAGGACGCGAGGCTCTGGCAGTCGGGCTCGCCGGCATCCGCGGGGGTGGAATCCGAGGTCCCCGCGTCTGGATCCGCGCGCTCGGGCCCCAGGGCGTCCACGCCGAAGCCCAGATCAAGTTCGGAAGCGTCGGTCCTCGTGAGGTCCGCTCCGAGGGCGGCATCGGGAGTGCTCTCGATGCGCGCCTCACAGGCGCTGAGAGTCATGAGCACGAGCGCGAGATGAGCCGACCGAGCAAGCATCGGCGCAGCATGGTCTGGTCCGCGACCCGCAGCCAAGCGCGAAGTGTCGGACGCCTCCGGCGCGATTCCCATCCCGAGAGTGGCGAGGTAGGGTCGCGGTTGCGTGAGGGCCTTCGTGTGTGTGCTCGTTTGCGGCGTCGTTTCTGCCGCTTGCTTGGATCCCGGACGTCGCGTTCAGTGGCCCGAGGTCGATGGGCCCGCGGTGCTGGTCTACGTCCGCGACGGAGCGATCATCCGGCGATTTGACCTCGGAGGCGAGGGCGGCGGCGTCGGGTGGGTCGATGACCCTGAGACCCAGGCCCTCATCGTCCAGGTCCCAGCCGGCGCCTTGCTCGAGCAGCACTCGGCCGTGGATGAAGCGCGGATCGCGGAGCTCTCGATCGTGGAGGTGACGCAAGACCTCTCGGCGTGCCCCGAGGGCTTTCTGGTCTCGGAGGGACGCGCATCGAGCATCGAGTACCCGCTTCGAGGCGTGGCTGAGGTCCTCCTGGTCGAGGATGGGCAGGCGATCCCGGTCGAGGACTGGCCGACGGTTCTGGACGGTTTGGCTCTACGTGCGCCGGCCCATGCCTGCGCTGATTCCGTCTCCGAGGTCCAACCGTTTGCCCAGGCGTCCCCGCTCGTGGACGCGGGTGGCCATATCGGCTCAATCACCATCGATAGTGAAGACGCCTTCGTGTTCATCCAGGTGGTGGACTTGGCCTACGTGAATCCGGATCTCGCGCTCGTGGGTTTTCAGCGAAGCCTCGTGCTCCTCGGCCGCGGAGAGGGCTTGGCCGAGGGCACGATCATCGACCTTGCCGATCCATCACGCGCTCTCTTGCCGTCCCCCGGCATCGAGACTCGAGTCTCTCGCTTTGAGAAGAGACGACAGACGCCACCCGGTCTCGAGGCGGTCTTCGTTGTGCTTCTCAACCATCTCGTCGAGGGCTCGGGCGAAGACGCAGGCTTCAGCATCGTCGAGCTTCCGGTCGAGGGACGGTTCTTCGGTACACCTCGATTGCTCTACCAGGAGCCGCGAGGCTTCGAGTCTGTGGGCGGACTCGCGCTCGGTGCCAAAGATCGCTTCGCGCTCGCGCAAGGAGGTCGGGTGCGCTACTGGGACGGAGAGCAGATGCTCAGCGTTCCGGTCGAGAGAGGTTTCTCTGCGGAGGCGGTCGCGCTCTCCCCCGACGAGGAAGGCGGAGACCTCTACTGGTCCACGGTTCCGGCCGGGTTCTTTGAGATCTCGCTTCCTCCGACGACGAGGCCTCTTCAGCACCCGACCCCGCGCACCGGGTCCGTTGAGGACTACTGCGATGGGCTCCACTGGTCTGAAGGTGCCGCCGCAGAAAGGCTCTTTGCGGTGTGTAGTCACCCGACGATCTTCGAGCGAAGTGGTGAAGCCTGGGTCGAGCGGCGTTCGTGGCACGCGGATAGTCTCTTGTCCTGCACTTCAGCAGAGCGGCGTTGCGGTCGCGCGCAGCTCGCGCCGGGCCTCGGTGTCGAGCACCTGAGCTCGGCCGCAGATGATCGCCTCGCGTACGTCACGCGGGGGTGTCCAGCGGTGCTGCTCCGTCCGGTCGATGGAGACCGATGTGGTGAGCACGTGGAGTTTGATGCGCGCCGGTATCAAGCGAGACCCCAAGCAGCTCGACTGCATCGGATCGCGCGATCGGGGCGCCGCTTGCTGTTTGGTGGTGATGCCGGATTGCTGCTCGAGGTCGAACTTCCCTGAGGCTCATGGGCCGAGGTGCTGACTCGACATCACAAGCCGAGCGTCCTAGTGTCCCGTCCGAGAAGTTCGATCATGTTCCCGCGAAGTATCTTTCGTCGCTGGTCGGCGCGCTACGAAGGGAGTTGGGTCGCCCCCAATGACCGAGGAGCCCGAAAGGGCGGCCGCAGGCC
>WYAZ01000103.1 GCA_011526105.1 Deltaproteobacteria bacterium
GGCCTGCGGCCGCCCTTTCGGGCTCCTCGGTCATTGGGGGCGACCCAACTCCCTTCGTAGCGCGCCGACCAGCGACGAAAGATACTTCGCGGGAACATGATCGAACTTCTCGGACGGGACACTAGGAAGCAAAGGGCATCGTCCGAAGCTTGGGCGAGACCGTGAAGCGCGCGGAGGTCTTGGCGCGCACCTCGGCCTCTTCGACCCCAGGGGCCAGTTCTTCGAGGACCAACGCGCCATCGACGACGTTCATTAGGCACAGGTCGGTGACGATGGTGTGCACGCAACGCAGACCGGTGAGCGGGAGCGTACACTCGGGCAGGATCTTGGGTCCCCCGTCTTTGGTCACGTGTTCCATCGCGATGATCACGCGCTTGGCGCCGGCCACGAGGTCCATGGCGCCTCCCATGCCCTTCACCATCTTGCCGGGCACCATCCAGTTGGCGAGATCTCCTCGTTCCGAGACCTGCAGCGCTCCGAGCACGGTCATGTCGATGTGTCCGCCGCGTACCATCGCGAAGCTGGTGGCGCTGTCGAAGAAGCTCGCGCCCGGCAGCTCGCTCACCGTCTGCTTGCCGGCGTTGATGAGGTCGGCGTCTTCCTCTCCTTCAAAAGGGAACGGGCCTACTCCGAGCATGCCGTTCTCGGAGTGAAGCACGACCTCCATCTCGGCCGGGATGAAGTTCGCGGCGAGCGTGGGCATGCCGATACCGAGGTTGATGAACATGCCGTCCTCGAACTCGAGGGCAACACGTTCCAGGATTTGTTCGCGCGTCAGCATGATCATTCTCCCCGCTGGGGGCTCACGTCGCCGCAGTTACAGAGCTGCAGCAACATGGGGCCCACCTGGAAAGCGGTCTTGAGGGCGGATGGATTCTCGGGGCACTGCCGCTCACACTCCTGAATCGACTTACGAGTAATGACGTTGGTGAGGACGATGGCGCCCCCGAGCAACCCAGAGAAGAGCAATGCGTATCCGAGCGATTTCATCCTTTTAGCCTCGAGGTGCGGGACGCACGGTGCGCTGTTCGATCCATTTTGCGTAGTCGCGTCCCTGCACGACACGCTTCACGAAGACCCCGGGCACGTGAATCTCGTCCGGGTCCAAGGCGCCGAGCGGTACGATGTGTTCGGCCTCCACGATCGTAGTGCGGGCAGCCGTGCACATCATGGGGGAGAAGTTGCGGGCGGTCTTCCGGAAGACGCAGTTGCCCCAGCGGTCGGCCTTGTAGGCCCGCACGAACGCGAAGTCGGCGAGGATCGGGGTCTCGAGCACGTACATCTTGCCGGCGATCTCCCGTGTCTCTTTGCCCTCCGCCGCCTTGGTGCCGAAGCCGGTGGGGCTGAAGAACCCGCCGATGCCGGCGCCGCCGGCACGAATGCGTTCGGCGAGGGTGCCTTGCGGGCAGAGCTCGACCTCGAGCTCGCCGGAGAGGAACTGCCGCTCGAACTCCTTGTTCTCCCCCACGTAGCTGGAGATCATCTTCTTGATCTGACGGCTCTGGAGCAGGATGCCGAGCCCGTGTTCGGTCGTGCCACAGTTGTTGGAGACGACGGTCAGGTTCTTCACGCCCTTTTGGTGTAGCGCGCGAATGAGGTTTTCGGGATTCCCGCAGAGGCCGAAGCCTCCGGACATGATTGTGGCGCCGTCTGTGACGTCGCGGATGGCTTCGTCGGCGGCCTCGAGGACCTTGTCCATGCGAGGGCGGTAACACCCGGCTCGCGATAAATCAACGCGAGGCCGGCCCCCGCCCTTCTTCCCTCCTGTACGAGCTTGTGGCACACTGCGCCCCGGGGGAACGGGACCGATGAGTGAAGACAAGCGACGAGCCGCTCGTCCGCCGGCGGACGTGAAAGTCGACTACCGAACCGTCGGTAGCTTCATCACCGACTACTCCGCGAACATCTCTCAGGGCGGCGTATTCGTAAAAACCTCCATCCCGCTTCCGGTGGGAGAGAAGGTCCGTCTCCGCGTGACGCTGCCCGGTCACGAGCTCCCTTTCGCGCTCGATGGTGTCGTTCGATGGGTCGAGGTCCACGACAACGCCGAGCAGCGTCCCGCCGGTATGGGCATCGAGTTCGTCGAGTTCTCCGGCGATGTCAAAGACCAGATCCTCGCGTTTGTGCACTCGGTCGAGGGTGAGGACGTCGGCGAGAATCCAGAGCTCTCTTGACTATCGTTCTCCGAACTTCAGCACACCTCGCTTCTAGCGGTGCGGCGGTCGCCCGTCATGCAGATGGCCGCGTGGTCTTCGTGCGCGGAGCGGCGCCGGACGAGGAAGTCGAAGCCGAGGTCGTTCGAGAGAAGGGTAGGTTCCTCGAAGCGGAGACCGTGCGCGTGCTGCAGCCCGGCCCAACCCGCGCCGAGCCCAAGTGCCCCATCTTCGGCGAGTGCGGGGGCTGCGCGACGCAACACGTCGAGTACCCCGAACAGGTCGCCAGCAAGACCCAGGCGCTCCGCGACGCCCTCGCGCGAGTCGCCAAACTCGAGAGCACCGAGGGTCTGCTGCGAGACCCATGGGTTGGGCCTCAGTACGCCTATCGGTCTCGCGCTCGGTTCGCGGTGGCCCCGGACGGTACGGTGGGCTTCCGGCGCGCTCAGAGCCACGGCGTCGTTCAGGTGAGCCACTGCCCAGTCCTTGTTCCGGCCCTCAACGCGAAGATCTCGGACCTCTCGCGCCACGCCGGGCGGGGCATTCTGGATGTGGAGATCCTCGCCGTGGGCGAAGCGGTGCTCGTCGCCGACGCCGGGGCCGTCGCTCATGATGACGGCTTCGGGGTGCTGCACTACGCAGCGAGCTCGTTCAGCCAGAGCAACCTCGAGGGCAATCTCGCGCTGCTTGCGGACATCGAGCTTCAGCTCGGTGAGCGACCCATCGAGGACGCGCTCGAGCTCTACGCCGGCCACGGGAACTTCACGCGGGTGCTCGCCAAACATGCCTCGAGGGTCGTGGCGATCGAGGGAGACGAACCTGCCAGCGCGCTCGCTCGTGCGGCGCTCCCAAAGGTCGATCATCGCGCCGAACCGGTCGAGGCGGCGGTGGAGGGGCTCGCTCGAGCTGGCCTCCGCTTCGATCTCGCGCTTTCGGATCCGCCTCGCGCCGGCATGTCAGCCTCCGTGCTGAAATCACTCGCTCGGCTCACGGACCGGCTCCTCTACGTCTCTTGCGACGTGGGGACCTTCGCCCGAGACGTGGCCCGGCTCCGTGAGCACGGACTCCTCCTCCGCTCGGTTCGTCTCTTCGACTTCTACCCCCACACCCCGCATGGCGAGGTTCTCGGCGTGTTTCTGAGGGTTTAGAGCAGCGATCGGTCGGCTCAGCGTCCCGACCGGGCGCGCCACTCTCCGCTTGGCCCCCTCGGCACAGGTTCAGTAGATTCCGCCGCTCATGTCGCCGCTGCCCATCCTCCAGCCGGAGCCCTCACCTGCGGCCCGGGAGCCCGAGCGGCGTGACGACTTCGTGGCCTCGGTCTTTCCGTACCGACTGTACATCGACACCTTTGGCTGCCAGATGAACGAGCACGACTCGCAGCGAATGGTCTCCCTCATGGCGGGCGAGGGCTACGCACAGACCTTCACCCCCGACGATGCCGACCTCATCATCCTCAACTCGTGCAGCATCCGCGAGAAGGCGGAGCAGAAGCTTCGCTCCGAGGCGGGGAAGATGCGCGCGTACAAGCAGAACGGCAGGAAGGTCGTGTTCGCGTTGGCAGGGTGCGTAGCCGCTCAAGAGGGAAAGCGATTGCTCGAACGTGTTCACCACGCGGACATCGTCTTTGGCCCCGACCACATCGGCGCGCTTCCAGAGATGGTTCGCAAAGCTCGAAGCGGGCGAGTCCGTATCTGTCAGACGGAGTTTTACGAACGCGAGGACTACAAGTTCCCCGAGCTTTCGGATCAGGCGCCGGTGGAGGTCTCCGCCTACGTCTCGGTGATGAAGGGCTGCGACAAGTACTGCACGTACTGCATCGTGCCCTCCACCCGAGGTCGGGAGGTGAGTCGAACCGCGAGTGAGATCCTCGACGAGGTTCGTCGGCTCGTCGACAAGGGCACGAAAGAGATCGTTCTGCTCGGCCAGACCGTGAACAGCTACGGGCGGCTTCCCCGTCAAGGGCAGGTGCCGTTTCACGAGCTGCTCTCGATGGTGAACGAGGTGTCGGGGCTCGAGCGCATCCGTTTCACCTCGCCTCATCCCGCTGACTTCAGCGACGCTCAGATCACAGCCTTTGGAGAGCTCGATAAGCTCTGCCCGCACATGCACCTGCCCGTTCAATCCGGGAGCTCTCGCGTGCTCCGTGCCATGAAGCGAGGCTACACGCGCGAGGCTTTCCTCGACGTCGTGCGTCGCTTTCGCGAGACGGTTCCCTCTGCCTCCCTCACCACCGACGTCATCGTCGGCTTCCCCAGCGAGACCGAGGCCGAGTTCGAAGAGACGCTCTCGCTCTTCGAAGAGGTGCGGTTCCAGGGCGCGTTCTCGTTCACTTACAGCGAGCGCACGGGCACCAAGGCAGTGGACCTCGAGCCATCCGTCCCCATCGAGGAGCGTTTCCGGCGGCTCCGGGTCCTTCAAGATCTTCAAGATCGGATCACGGAGCAGCAGCTCTTGGCGAAGGTGGGCGAGGTTCACCCGGTGCTGATCGAGGGACCGTCCAAGTCCAACCCCGCTCGTTCCTCGGGTCGAACCGGAACCAACCTGGTCGTCCACATCGACGGTAGCCTTCCTGCGGGGACGGTGCTGGCGGTCGAGATCACCGAGGCCCTCAAGCACTCGTTGCTCGGGCGAGCCCACGTGGCCGAGGGGGTCTGAAGTCATGCCGGTCTATCCCTACGGGGACATGTGGCCTCGAATCGCCGAGGATGTGTTTATTGCTCCTCACGCGACGGTCGCAGGGGACGTAGAGCTGGGCGCGGGCTCGAGCGTCTGGTTTGGCACCGTGATCCGGGGCGACGTCTTTCCCATTCGCATCGGTGCGAGGACCAACGTTCAGGACAACTCCGTCATCCACGTCACCACGGACACGAATGCGACGATCATCGGCGAAGATGTCACCATCGGACATCGTGCCATCCTGCACGGCTGCACGGTCGAGGACCGCTGCCTCATCGGCATGGGGGCCATTGTCATGGACCGCGCGGTTATCGGTGCCGGCTCCATGGTTGGGGCTGGGGCGCTCGTGACCGAGGGCACAATCGTGCCCGCGGGGTCTTTGGTCTTGGGCTCTCCGGCGCGCGTGAAGAGGCCCCTGACCGAAGAGGAGCTCAGTCAGATGCTCGTGAGCGCCAGCCACTACGTGGAGGTGGCGCGTATCTACGCAGGTCGATTGGGTTGGGGCCAGGGCCACTCCTGAGGGTTGACGCCCGCACGGCCGCTTCCTTGCGATTCTCCGCCACCCGGGGATACTGGGCGCATGTCGGACGGTGCCTCCGCAGCGACAGCCCACGCGGCCCTCATGGAGTTCTTGCGTGGCACCGAGCTCTTCCGAGGTTTCACCGACACCGGACTTCAGATTCTGCTCGCGGTGGCCCAGCAGAAGTCTCTGCCGGCAGGAACGCCCTTGTTCGTCGAGAACATGCTCGGCGATGCGCTCTATCTGATCGTGGACGGTCGCGTGCGAGTCGCGCGTCGAGGTACGGATGGCCGGGAGCAGTTTCTGATGTTCCTCGGGCCGGGTGAGTCTCTGGGTGAGGCCTCGGTGCTCCGCTCCGGGCCTCGCATGTGCTCGGCGATCGCCGAGTCGCCCGCTCGAGTGCTCGAGCTCTCTCGTCGCGATCTCAACACCCTGCAGAAGGCCAAGCCGCAAGCGGTGCTCAAGCTGATGATGTCGATCGTGGACCTGTTCGGCCTACGCCTTCAGGACGTCGACCCGGACCTGCGTCTGCTCATGGCGGGGGCGTTCGGAGATGCCGTTCATGGACATTGAGGCGCGAAGCGCGACAGAGCTGGATGCCGCCATCGACGGATACCTCGCGTTTCTAAAGGTCGAGCGGAATCTTGCCGCCAATACCCTCTCCGCCTACGCACGGGACCTCGGCGACTTCGTCGACTTCATGGTGGAGCGGGGGGTGGCGCGCTCTGAAGACGTCGACGTCGAGCGCGTGATCGACTGGGTTCGTTCTCTCTCCACCGCTGGGCTCAAGGCCCGTTCCCAGGCTCGCATGCTCGTGTCCGTGCGCGGGTTCTTTCGCCAGCTCGTCCGCGAGGGTCGCTTGAGCGAAGACCCGGTGCGCGCGCTCGATCTGCCGAAGCAGTCACGTTCTCTGCCCGTCTACCTCTCGGTGGACGACATCCTCGCCATGATGCGCGAGGCGACCGGCGAAGAAGCGTTGCGCGACCGCACACTCGTCATCCTCCTCTACGGCGCCGGCCTCCGCGTCAGCGAAGTCGCCGGTCTCATGATGGGCGACATCGATCTGCTCGGTGGGCTCCTCCGTGTGACGGGCAAAGGGAATAAGGAGCGTGTGGTCCCGGTGGGGCCTCCGGTGCTGCAGGTCGTCGAGCACTACCTGCGTGACGGTCGGCGACGGTATCTCAAGGGGCTCGCGACAGACCTGGTCTTTCCGGGGCGGAACCCGGCCCGCCCCCTGACCCGTCAGGCGGTCTTTAAGATCATTCGCCGCCTCGCCGCCGGCGCGGGCGTCGCACGAGACATCTCCCCTCACAAGCTGCGTCATTCTTTCGCAACCCACCTGGTTCGAGGCGGGGCCGACCTCCGGTCGGTGCAGCTCATGCTCGGCCATGCCGACCTTCGGACGACCGAGATCTATACGCACGTGGACGACCAGCACCTCAGGAGCACCTACGACCGGACCCATCCTCGCCGCTGAACTCGGCGTTTGGCGGTTCGGCTCTCTAGGTGAGAGTCCTTCGGGGCGGTCATTCGGCCCCTTGACGTGTTCTGAGGCCCCGTCCAGAGTCGCCCAGGACGATGACGATCGAGTCCAAACGGGAGCGGCACGAGCCGCGTACCAACCCGACCAGTCCGGAGGAACTCTCGACGGACCTCGTGGAGATCCTCCTCGAGGAGATCGAGCGCTGCCTCTTGGTGGTCGACGCTCGGGTGGACGAGCCTGGATGCCGGGTCTTCGACGGAGATCCCATCGAAGACGCCGAGCTCGGCTCATCGGTCCGTATGTTGCGACTGTCGATGGCGGAGATCATCGATGCCCATCCGGGCCTCCAGTACGAGGTCGAACGGGTCGGCGAACGCCTCCGCGCTTCGGGGGCCACGGCGGCCTCGAGCGAGTTCATGCATCACGCCCATTTGCTCGACCTGGCTCGGCTCGGTATCGAGACCTTCTTTCTGCTCTTTGCGAACGCAGAAGCCTTCGAAATCGCGGAACAGGAAGGCGACGATGAACTCGAGGAAGTCGGCCGTTCTCGGCTCGAGACCTACGAGGCCATGGTGGGCCTTCGGTCGATGCTTCGCTCGCGCATGAGCTGAAGCCGGGCGACGCGCCACGGGCGGTCAGTCTCTCACCACCAAGAA
This sequence comes from Deltaproteobacteria bacterium, assembly GCA_011526105.1. Taxonomy (GTDB): domain Bacteria; phylum Myxococcota; class Kuafuiibacteriia; order Kuafuiibacteriales; family Kuafuiibacteriaceae; genus WYAZ01. The sequence continues at coordinate 7,489 of WYAZ01000103.1, forward strand.
CACGAAAGAGCCACGTCGCCAGACGCGGAGCAGAACTCGTTTCTTTCCTTTGAACTCGGAAGCACCGAGGTCCGAGAGCTGCTTGACCCGCTTCTTGTCGACCCGGGTGATCACGTCTCCTGGTCGAAGTCCGGCGGCCGCTGCCCCGCCCTCGGGGTCGACCTCGGTGACCAGAACGCCCTCGAGGTCTGGTGGCGCCTCGAGGCGGCGTCGAAGATCTGGAGTGAGGTTCTCCAGGCGCAGACCACCGAGCAGGGAGCTCTCGCTCGAGCTCTTTGCGGCGACCTCGGCCTTCTCTTCCTTCTCGTCGAGGTTCACGCTGACGCTCAGGCTCTTCCCGTCACGGAGAATGCCAAGCTGGGCGTTCCTGCCTGGCCCGAGCAGGGCGACCTGATTCCTTAGATGGGCGGTGGAGTTCAGTCTCTTCCCGTTCAGCGAAGTGATCACGTCGCCCGCCTGCAACTTGGCCTTCGCAGCGGGACCTCCATCCATCACGTCGGTGATGAGCACACCCTCGGTGCCGCTGATCTCGAGCGAAGCGGCGAGGTCGGCCGTGAGGTCTTGGATGCCGACCCCGAGCCATCCGCGCCGTACACGCCCGTGTTTCTTCACCTGGTCGAGGATGGGCCGAACCATGTTGCTCGGAACTGCGAAGCCGATACCGTGGGCCCCACCGCTCTTGGAGAGTATGGCGGTGTTGATGCCCACCAGCTCGCCCTTCATGTTCACGAGGGCTCCGCCCGAGTTCCCGGGGTTGATCGCGGCGTCGGTCTGGATGAAGTCCTCGTACTCGACGATGCCGATGTTGGCTCGCCCCTTCGCGGAGACGATGCCCATGGTGAGCGTCTGGCCGACGCCAAAGGGATTGCCGATCGCCAGCACGAACTCGCCGAGTCTCATCTTGCTCGAGTCCCCGAAGGCGATGTGCGGGAGGTTGGCCGCCTTGACCTTGATCAGCGCGATGTCCGAGGGCTTGTCGGTGCCCACCAGCTCCGCATCGAGTTCGGTTTTGTTGGAGAAGACGACCATGATTCGGTCCGCGCCCTCGATGACGTGGTTGTTGGTCACGATGTATCCATCATCGCTGATGACCACACCCGAGCCGGCGCCCATCTCGCGACGCGAGCGCCCCCCGGGGCCGCCCTGTCCGAGATCCGGAAAGAACGGATGACCCTCGAAGGGCGAGCGCACCACCTCGGCTCGCCGTTCGGTGGTGATGTTGACGACCGCGGGGGTCACTCGCTCGGCCATGTCCGCGACCGCGTCCGAGTCAAGCGGGACACCCGCTTCGGCGAGGGAGGGAGCCTGGACGCCGAGGAAGAGGGTGAGCAGTCCAAAGGTCAGTGATTTCTGCATCGTCGGCACCATTGGCAGGGAAACGCGCGAAAGCCCGAGCCTATTCACGGCATTCAATCTTCAGATTCTTCCTCCCCCTCGATCGCCCGGATCAAAGCCGAGTCGGGCTCGGGAGGCTCCGCCACTTGCGAGGGGGCGCGAGGTGGGGGGATCGAGGCGGGCGGGGCGCCTCGCCGGCTCATGTCCGCATGGAACGTGAACTCGGTCCGACCAATTCCAAACACGTCTCCGTCGACCAGGTTCAATCGACGCACAGGCCTCCCCGCGAAGTCGATGCCGTTCTGTGAGCCCAGGTCTTCGAGTCGGAAGTAGCCCTTCTCGTCCAGCCAGAGCCGGGCGTGCCTCCGGGAAACCCATTCGTCATCGAGGACGAGGTCGACCTCGGTGGGCTGACGCCCGATGACGAACTCGGACCGATCGAGCGTGATCCGCACCTCGGGAACGCCCGGACGTCTCACCGAGATCTGCGCGCCCGAGGTCCGTAGATCCGTGACCTCTTTCCGTTCGAGCTCCGGCGGAAGCGCCTCCCAGACTTTGGTCGGCGCCCCTGCGTCGTCCTTCGCCATGCGAAGCTACTCTAGCCAGAAATAGGCCGTGGCGACCAGAGTCCGCGTCACATCGAGCTGACTCTTCGCCTCGATTTCGGCGAGGGATTGGCGCCGCCGCTCGAGCGCTTGGACCCGGCCCTCGGCCTCCCGGCTCATGGCGCGCTCCAGGTCGCGGAAGGTGCGTCGGGCCTCGCCGGCTGCAGCGCTCAGGCGGGCATCGCGCCAGACGGCTTGTGCGTCCGTGGTCGTGCGCCTGAGGGCCTCGAGGCGGTCCTCGAAGACCCACTCGACGTGGGCCAGCCCTCGAGACCGCTCCGCCTCGGCGCGCTGTCGTCCGCCTTGCTCCAAAAGCTCGATCTTCGACTCGAGTGCTCGATCTCCCTCCGTGGAAGCGAGCGTCGCCGCGCGCAGTCGCGGACGTCGTTCGATGTCGCGCGTACGCACCGAGAGCAGGGACTCGATCTGGGCGTCGTCCAGAGCGATGGTCTCTCCCTCGCTCGTCTTTGCGAGGACCACATGCACGAGGTGGTCCTCACCCAAGATCCCGTCGAAGGACACCCGATACACGAGCCACCAGCCTTCGCTGCCGAGCAGCGGCGCGAGTCGCGAGATACGATGGCGGTTGGCCGTGTACTCGAACAGAACGTACCGAATCTCGTTGGCCGGCTCCGCGCGCAGCGCTTGGATGAGGCCTTTGGCGACCGGGTGGTCCACGGTGAGGAGGTCACGGCGCTCCGCGGAGCTTCCTTTTCTCGAAGTCTCGAGCACGTGCCCGCCCAAGGTTGCGGGCAGATGGAGATGGCCACGTTCGTCCAGCTCGGCGCCACGCGTGGACCCCTGCACCAACCGAAGGAGGGCGGCCTCATCCTCGGCGAGTGCCTCGTTGGTCTCGCTCTCGATCAGCCTGAGCCTCGCGCGGACCTCGTCGTCGAAGTGCTCGCATATCTGCGCGCGCGCATCGGCCATCTTGGCTTCGATGCGTTCCTCGACCTCCGATCGAAGGTTCGCGAAAGCGTCCTCGATCGCCCGTTCGCTCCGACAGCTCGAGAATATCTCGTGCACACGCCGCTCGAACTCGGAGCCGTCTCCGAGCGCGCCCAGAGGCTCGTCGGTGGTCCCAAAGACCCCGTCGAAGAGGCGCAACTTCTCCGCGAGGAGCTCGTAGAGCCGGGCCTCCGCCGCGTTGTCGGAGGCCAAGAAGTTGAGCACCACGACGTCGCGTGTCTGACCATAGCGATGACATCGGCCGATGCGTTGTTCGATCCGCTGCGGATTCCAGGGGAGATCGTAGTTCACCACCAGGTTGGCGAATTGAAGATTCAGACCTTCGGCCCCGGCCTCCGTGAGGATGAGCACCTGAGCGCGCCCTCTGAAGTCCTCGACGATGGCCGCGCGCGCGTCTGCGTCACCCGACTGTCCGTTGAGTGTGGCCACCTGGTAGCCGCGTTCGGAGAGCACCGCCTCGAGCGTGTCTTGTGTGCGACGAGACTCGGTGAACACCACCGCTTTCTCCGGCCAGCCCCGACCAGTGAAGTCGAGGAAGGCGCGCTCGAGCGCCGTCAGCAGCGCCCGGGTCTTCGAGGAGATTCGAATGCTCGAGGCGAGCGCGGCGAGGCGGCGCAGGTCTTCGACCTCCTTCTTCAGGCGTCCCGGGGTGACCGGTCGACGGCGCTCTTCCGGCGAGAGCGGAGCATCACCCAGCCCTTCGTCTTCGAGGTCGGACAAGAGTCGCTGCACATCTTCGTCCTCCTCTTCTTCGAAGAGCCCGTCTTCCAGCCGTGCCGCGAGCCCGTCCGCGAGACGAGACAACGCCGCGCCGATGGCGGATGGAGAGGAGGCGAGGAGCTTCCGGTAGACGAGCACCATGAGGTGGCGTCGCGCGGGGTCGATGGCGATGGTCTCGGGATCTTCGAGATAGCGCGTGACCTCGTCGTAGAGCGCGGCCTCCTCGGGCGAGGGGGTGAACTCCGTGACCACGCTTTTTCGGTCCGGGTAGCGAACGTACTCTCGAACTTGACTTCGGAGCGTGCGCTGGATGAACGGACCGATGCGCTCACGCAGAGCGTCGGTGGCCTCCAGCGCCGCACGGTCGGGGTACATGCGGCGGAAGTCTTCGAAGCTCCCGAGCAGGTCCTCGTCGAGGAAGCTCAAGATGCCATAGAGCTCCGAAAGGCCGTTCTGAAGTGGGGTAGCGGTCAAGAGCAGCTTGGGTCGGCCCGACAAGGCTGCCCGCAGGGCCTGGGCGATCTTGCTGCCCCGATGGGCGCCTCGAAGACGATGGGCTTCGTCGATGATGATGGCGTCCCACGCGATGCGCGCGAGCTCGGTGGCCTTTCGTCCCGCGTACTGATGGGAGGCGATCACCACCCGACCCGGTCGCGAGAAGACGGACGTGCTGCGGCCGGCTCGCCGCTCGCGTTGTTCCAGGGGTCCATCCACGACCTCGGACTCGAGGCCGAGCTTCTCCCCCAGCTCGTTCGCCCATTGTCGCCTGAGTGAGGCTGGGCAGAGCACGAGGAGGTGAGGGCGCGCTTCCTGATGGAGTTGTGCGAGGACGAGGCCCGCCTCCACCGTCTTGCCGAGGCCCACCTCGTCCGCCAGCACGAGTCCGCGTTGTTTCAGCGCCCGAAGCCCGGCCACCGCAGCGCCAACCTGGTGCGGGTTCAGGTCGATGGAGGCCTGGCGCAGCGACCGAGCGATGCCGCCCGCACCGTCGAGGGGCCTTCGGCGAAGCAGGGTCTCTGCCGCGATGCGCAGGCGGAAGCGAGCTTCGGTCGTGAGACCGCCGTCACGAAGCTCTGGTTGGATCGGGTCCCGAGGGAGCGCGATGGAGGTATGAACCATCGATTTCGCGCACTCTACCGGTTCGTGATCGGCGTGCAAGGCCGCACTGCGTGTGAGCGAAGGTGGGATCCCGCGTCTATCTGCCTCTTGCCCGCTGTGTTTAGATCCCGCGAGTGAGTATCGCGCTCTGCGTCTCTCTCGCCGCGCTGATCGCCGGCGCACCCTACGTCGACACGAAGGAGCGTTTTCAGCTCGAGCTTCCGGTGGGGTGGCGGCTGCTCCCCGCCTACGGCGACACCTTCGGGATGCGGTTTCAACGCGAGCTCGCAGGTGGTCGGGTCAGCGTGACCGTGCACGTGGACCCGGTCGAGACCGATCTCTTCGAGGCCTTCGTCTCCGAGCTCGAGGGCTGGGTGCTCGAGCAGGGCCTTGTGCGTCGTTCGAGAACGAAGGGCAGCGTCGGGGGTCATCCGGCGGTAGTGATCGCGTTCGAGTCCGCGAAGAACAAAGCCGACGCCAATGCCACCCACGCTCGCTCGTACTTCCTCGAGAGCGCCGGGCATCGCTACCACCTGCATGTCTCTGCTTCGACGCGCGCGGTCTATCGGCGCGCCGAACCCGAGCTCCGTGCGCTGCTCGCGAGCTTCGCGACCAGCTCGGCGCGTCTCGCCACCGAGACCGCTCCCAGCGCAGCGCCAGACGCACGCGTTCTCGGGGCGTGGCTGAATCAAGCCGGCCTGCCGTTCCGTCTCGATCCGAACGGGGTCTTCGAGTTGGGGTCGGCGAAGGGCCGCTACCTGCTCCAGGGCGAAACCCTCTCGCTGATGATCGACGGCAAGGCACCACAGACGTTTCGATACGAGCTGCGTGACGAGCAGCTCTACCTCCACTCGGAGCGCCTCAAAGCTCCGGCGGTGTACCGGCGCGGAAGCCCCCCGGCATCGAGCGCGAAGGTCCAGTCGCCGCTCGCGGGCCGATGGAGAGCGACCATCCCCGGTGGCACCTTGGAGCTGCTGCTCGAGGGCTCGGGCCGATTCACACTCGAGGACCACCGCGGCCGCTGGGTCTACGACTCCGGTCTCCTCAGTCTGACCACCGATGCGGGTGAGGTCATCGCGTATGCTGCGGAGATGGAAGGTGAAAGGCTGAGCCTCTCCGGTGGTGATCTCGAAGAGCCCCTGTGGCTGCAAAAGATCTCGGCCGAGTGATATAGGACGCTGGTCCATGGGGTCCGCTCACGAAGCCGCCAAGGTGCGCCGCCTGCGGGTCAGGCTTCCGGCCGAGAGCCTCGATCAGGTGGCGCTTTCCTTCAAAGCGAACCTGAGCCCAAGCGGGGTCTTCCTGAAGGTCCCCAAAAAGTTCCAATCCGGGGACAGGGTCACGGTCGAGATCCTGCTCGCGGACCGCAGCCTGTTTCTGACCGGCGAGGGGAATGTGACCTGGGTGGGCGAAGCCGCCGCCCAGGGCGTTCGCGGGGTCTCTTGCGAGGTTCAGTGGGACGCACCGAGTCAGACCCGGGTCGATGAGATCCTCTCCCGCTCCACGCTCCCTCCGCCGCCCGGTGAATCACCGCGCGCGCCGATGGAGCAGCATGTGACCGTTGATTCTCTGCCTGCGCCGGCGCCCGCAGCGCCGGTGGAGAGCGATGAAGAGACCGAGAGTGATCGTGTTCCCACCGTCAAGGTGACGAACGATGCAGAAGAGATCGGCCAAGCACTCGAGCAGGAAATCACGCTCGACGAGACCGCTGAGAGCCCGCTCTCGGCCGGCTTTCTCGAGACACCGAGCCCCACCCCCGAAGGCGAGGAACACACGATGGAGTCATCTGCTCCGGACTTTGCGGCGTGGGCGGATAAGGCCGGGGTCGAGGCTGGCGCCGAGACGGGCGACATGACCGCGACCTCCGAAGACGGGATGTCGGAGAAGTCGGGCGTCTGGCGTTGGCTCAAGAAACGCTTCGGTAGCAACGTCTGAGCTCAAGGCCCGAAACGCACGATCGCCGGATAGAGGTGCTGCTCAGTGTAGCGTTGCGGCCCCTGCTCCGAAGGTAGCATGCGCGAGGGCGGCCGGACTCTCCATGCACTCAGCGTCACTTCGCCCGAATCCTCGACTGCCTCCCGTCCGATCGAACCTCGTTCCTGCCAGGCCTCGACGATGCACTTGGTGGCGTGTTCGAGCTCTCCTGGCGTCGAGTGTGCATGACGCCGTGCCTCCGAGAGTCGCCCCACGAGATCGGGATCGATGTGGTAGAGCTCGTGAGCGAGGATCGAGACCCGTTCCATCGTGGTGGTGTCGAGAAAGAACCGCGGACGGAGTGCGATCTCGAAGAGCATCTCCACGCCGTCGATCATGATCTCGGGCTTCTGTAACCGGCCGCCCTCGGAAGCGTATCTGGGCGGATGACCGCCAAAGCTCAGCGCTCTGATGGACGCGTGGGCGTCCTTGCGTGCGGCGGCCGCGATGACGAGGACGCGCTCCGGGTCGACGCGACCCAGGTGTGCTGGCGCGGCCGAGACCAGAGCGCGGACGAGCGTCCTGAGCGGAAGATCGATCGAGGCCCTCGCGCGCACGCCGTGATCTGTACCAGTCGAGGGTCTCTTCCAACACCCCCGCTCGGGTCCGGACCCCGGACCTTGCTGGCCGAAACCTCGTGTCTCGGATAAGGAGGGGCCCATGCCCGAAGATCGAAGAACCGTTCTAAAGGTGTTGTCCGGTGTGCTCGGAACCGGTTGCGCGGCTGCGATCGGCGTCCCGGTTCTGGGCGCTCTGACCGCGCCCGCGGTGCGTGTCACCGTCAAGGGAGCTCGTGGATTCGTGCCGGTGCTGGCTCTCGAGGCGCTTCCTCTCGACGGAACCCCTGTCGGCATTCCGGTGGTGGTTGAAGCCCCCGAAGATGCCTGGTCTCGACTCCCGCCCACCGAGGTGGGGGCGGTCTATCTGCGTCGCCTTCCGGGGGAACAGGGCATTTTGGCCTTCACGACCGTGTGTCCGCATCTCGGCTGCCGCATCGACTACCAGCCTTCCAGGCAGCACTTCGTTTGCCCCTGCCACGAGAGCGTCTTTGGCCTGGACGGGCAGGTGACCAGCGGACCGTCGCCCCGAGGCATGGACGATCTCGGCACCCGCGTGGTGGGCGGTCAGATCGAAGTCGAGTTCATGCGTTTCAAGACCGGCACCGCGCGGAAGGTCGAAGTCTGATCATGGACGGCCTTCACGGTCTGCTCGACGCCGTCGATCGGCGCATCGGGCATCGTCGGCTGCTCGACCTCGCGCTGAAGGAGGAGATTCCGGGAGGGGCGTCATGGGCGTATGTCTTCGGGAGTTCGGCGCTCATCCTCTTCTTCATCCAGCTCGCGACTGGGCTCTTGCTCGCGACCTACTACAGCCCATCGGCCACCGACGCCTGGGCATCGGTGGCGTATTTGGAGCGGGCAATTCCATTTGGTGCGTTCGTGCGAGGCATGCACCATCACGCGGCGAGCGCGATGGTCATCATCGTCGGCCTCCATCTGCTCCAGGTCGTGCTCTTCGGAGCCTACAAGGCGCCACGAGAGGCAAACTGGCTCTCCGGGCTGGGTCTGCTCGGCCTCGTTCTCGCCTTCGCGCTCACCGGATACCTGCTGCCTTGGGATCAAACGGGCTACTGGGCCACCAAGGTGGCCACGAGCATCGCGGGGACGCTCCCGGTCGTGGGCGACCTCGTTCAGCGCATCGCGCAAGGAGGTAACGACTACGGTCATCTGACCCTCACGCGCTTCTATGCGCTGCACGTGATCTTGCTGCCGCTCCTCACGCTCGTTCTCATCGGCGCTCACCTGGCCCTGTTCCGAAGACACGGGGTGACGCCTTCGCCGGCCAAAAGTCCGGAGGCGCTGTCCAAGATCGAACAGCTCTGGCCCACGCAGCTGGCGTATGACGCGATGTTCGCGACGGTCGTCGTCGCTGCCATCTCGATGCTCTCGCTGACGCTGGGCGCGCCTCTCGAAGCGCCAGCGGACCCGGCGTCCAACTTCATCGCGCGCCCCGAGTGGTACTTCCTCTTCCTCTTTCAGCTCCTTAAGTACTTCGAGGGTCCTCTTCAGATAATGGGCACGGTCATCCTGCCCGGGCTCGCCACCACGTTCCTTCTGCTCTTGCCTTTCCTCGATTCGGGGCCGTCGCGTCGACTCCGTGATCGCAAGCCGTGGATCGCCGCGATGGGCCTCGGCCTCGTAGGTATGGCCGGACTGACCGCACTCGCTGTGCGTTCGGACAACAGAGATCCGATGATCGCGGCCCAGAGGGTCATCGCGGCGACGGAAGCGGCGAGGGCGAAGGAGTTGGCAGCGCTCGGGGTCCCGGTGGAAGGACCCACGCACATGCTCTCCGCCGATCCGTTGACTCGAGGCGCACGTGTCTTCCGCCAAGAGTGCGCGACGTGCCACCCGCTCGGCGACGAGGTCCCCGAAGAGATCAAGGGACCCGAGCTCACCGGCTATGGCAGCCGTGCTTGGATCCGTCAGGTCTTGCGTGACCCGGACAGCCCCAGGCTCTTTGGGAAGACCAAGGTCTCTGGCATGGACGCATACGCGCACTTGTCCAGCACCGACCTCGAGGCGCTCGTGGAACTCGTCTACTCGCGCCGAGTGCCCGACGCACCGCCGGTCGAAGACACAAAAGCGGCCGCGCTCGTCGAGGAACACGAGTGCGGGAACTGCCACGACTTCGAGGAAGCCTTCGGGCTGGATGGCCCCAGCCTGTTCGGATATCTCTCCGAGAGCTGGGTGCGCTCGGTGGTGGATCAAGCCGATGCGCAACACCTCTACGACCAGGCGAACGACATGCCGATCTTCTCCACGCGTCTCAGCGAACGCGACCGGGCCGCGGTCGTGGTTTTTGTCTTGGCGCAGGAAGCCCTCACCCCCAAGGACCGTTGGCCCTCGGTCGACGACCCCGGCCCCGTCCCGAGCCCTCGGATCGAGCCGGCAAAGACCAGCACCCCTTCGGGTCTCTAGCGTGCGCTTCCAGCACGGTGTCCCGAGGTACGATCGGCACGATCGGCCCGGGGAGCCTCGAATCCGGCACCCGGGGCAAAGCCGTCGGGTTGGCACGGGCCCTGCTACAAGACCGGGCATGCGAATCGATGCATGGCCCTGCCGTCCCCGCTAGGCTGCCCAGGCCTCCGGGACCACCCGCAGTTTTTGCCTCTGTGGTGGATGTTTTCGTCCGGGCTTGGCATGTTCGGGCAAGGTGTCGTCGGCCGATTCCATCAGCCCGGGGAGCTCCCAAACGCTGGCGAGCGTGGCGCTGGACGACGTCAGACTCACCCTTGTCGACCGGCGTCTGCTCATCGTCGACGATGACGACTCCGTGCGACGCATCGTTGCGGAGCTGCTCACCGAGGAAGGATACGAACCTACCACCGCAGCCGGGGCCGAAGAGGGCATCGCCCAGATGCGCGAGCGGTGCTTTCCGCTGGTCATCACGGACCTCAAGATGCCCAATCGCGACGGCCTCTGGTTTCTGAGAGAGCTGCGGCGCGAGTTCCCTGACACGGCCATCGTGATGATGACGGGCTACGGCCAGGTCGACACCGCGGTCGAAGCGCTGAGGCTGGGCGCAACCGACTATCTCACCAAACCCATCCGAGCGAACCAACTCTTCACCAGCGTTCTTCGTGCGCTCGATCGGCGCCGACTCGAGCTCGAGAATCGCGCCTATCAGCGCGGACTCGAGGGCGTCGTCCAAGCGAAGACCCAAGAACTCGCGGTGGCCTACGAGGAGATCTCCGAAACCTACCGAATTACGCTCGAGGCCTTGGTCACCGCGCTCGATGCCCGGGAGTGCGAGACCGGCTACCACTCTCAGCGCGTCGTGCGCTTCTCGCTCGCCATCGGAGAGAAGCTAGACCTCGACGCGCGCGACATGGACGATCTCGCCCGAGGCGCGCTTCTGCACGACATCGGAAAGATCGGCGTCCCAGACCAGATCTTGCTCAAGCCATCTCAGCTCACGGACGACGAATGGGTCGAGATGCGCAGGCACCCCGAAGTCGGGGCTCGAATCCTGAGTGGCATCGCGTTCCTCGAACCGGCCGCCGAGATCGTGCTCGCCCACCAAGAACGCTGGGATGGCAAAGGCTACCCTCGTGGATTGCGCGGCGAGGAGATTCCGCTCGGCGCTCGCATCTTCGCGATTGCGGATACATTTGACGCCATCACCACGGATCGACCGTACCGACGGGGCCAGACCATCGAGCATGCCCTCGACGAGATCGAACGGCACGCGGGTACGCAGTTCGATCCGCGCGTTGTGACGGCCGCCCTTCAGATTGGCCAAGAAGATTGGGCGCGGCTTCGAAGAGAGAAGCCGCCGTTTCAAACGAAGCTCGCCCGTCCGCGCGGCGTGTAGAACCGAGATCGGGCTGGGGGCTCGAGATGAACCTAGTCCCCTGGAAACGTGGAGGCTAGCAAATGTCGCCGGCCCTCTTCGCGGCTGCTCGCCGCGACGCCTTTGGCTCTCGTCGGTTGAATACAGAGAGTATTCGCCCTCCTCGCGCGACGACCAGAC
>WYAZ01000104.1 GCA_011526105.1 Deltaproteobacteria bacterium
CGACAATCTCCGCCGAATCACGCCTGCCGGCCGTCCCGCGGGGTTCGCGGGCAGCACTCGACCCGACCATCGACGCCGCGTACCCTTGGACTCGGTGGAATTTGGCAGTTCGTTTGCCCTACGCGCCAACCCGCTCTACGCGGGCTTCATGATGTACGGCGACGAGCTGCACCCCGGCGAGCACCCGCGCCTCATCGACGAGTCCACGTTCCGCCACGCCGAGCGCATCCTCGCGGGCACGAGCCGCGAGCTGCGCCTCACCGGGACGAACCCCGACTACGTGCTCCGCGGGCTCCTGCGCTCTGCGGCGAGGCGATGTGCCCGGGCTCGACGACAAAGAAGAACGGGAAGACGTATCGATTCTACCGCTGTTCGAAGCGCGACAAGCACGGCAAGGAGGCGTGCCGCGCGAGGCCGCTGCCCGCGGGCGCCCTCGAGGACTTCGTCGCACAGCGCATCACCGCGGCGACGGCGGATGGCTCGCTCGCCGCGCACGTCGACGCCTCCCTCAAGGCCCGCATCGCCGGCAAGCGCGAGGCGATCGAGAAGATCCGCGCCGACCTCCCGGGCAGGGTAGCGAGCGCCTCGGTCGCCGCGTCGAAGTACACCGAGGACCTCGGGAAGTTCGAGGGCCGCGCGCGCGAGCTCGTCGAGGCGAAGCTCCGCGCCGAGACCGACCGACTCGTGGCCGCGGAGCGCCAGCTCGCGGAGACGGAGCGCGACCGGCTCGACCTCGAGGTCGCCGACAGGGAGGCCGAGTGGATCGGCGCCGCCCTCCGCGACTTCGCGCGCGTGTGGAAACTGATGACGCCCGAGAACCAGGGGCGCCTCCTGCGCGCGCTCGTCGCCGCCGTCCGCGTGAAAGAGGAGACCGGTGTCGTCGAGGTCGAGCTGGTGAACTTCGCCGCCGACGCGGGCTCGAAGGAGGCCGCATGACCCTCGATCAGCAGCAGTCGGCACCGACGGAGGACGCGCCCAAGGACCGCCACATCCTGACCGGCACGCTGTTCCGCAGGCGCAGCTCGCGCGTGACGCTGAGCGAGACGCCGCCACCCCCGAAGCCCGAGCCCGTGCGCCGGCCCGCCAAGGTGGCCCGGATGCTCGCCCTCGCGCACCACCTGCACAGCGCCATCGACCGCGGCCTCGTGGCCGACCGGGCCGCCGTGGCGCGCAAGCTCGGGCTGACGCGGGCGCGGGTGACGCAGCTGCTCGACCTGCTGCTCCTGGCGCCCGACCTCCAGCAAGCCGTGCTGGCCCTCGAAGCTGTCGTCGGCGCCGAGCCCATGAGCGAGCGGGCCCTGCGGGCGGTGGCGCACGCCGGGAGCTGGCTGGAGCAGCGGGGGGCGTGGAAGAGCATTGATCCCCAAATCTGCTCTTGCGTTCAGGTGCACCGATAAGGTAGCTTTCAACCTGACCGGCAACTTTGAGGGTGACCCCAATGGAAGCCTCCCACTTCGCCCTGCTCCTCAGGCAGATCCGTGAACGTCGACAACTCACGCAGGAAGAACTCGCACGGGAGCTCGATGTGACGGTCGGGACGTTGAGCAACTGGGAGAACGCTAGGCATCGACCCGTCCGAGCGCAGCGCCGGAGAATCGAACACATCGCCGAGTCGCTAGGTCTTCTCGAGCCGTCTCTGCAACGGAAGGCCCTATGACCACGAATCAGCTCGCATTTTTTGGAACTGGACGCACCGCGCCGCCGGCAACCGTCGGCGTCGAGGTCAGAGCCGCTGGCGACCTGTCGGCTCCTGAGCGCCAGCTTCTCAGTCAAGCGCACCTGGACGACATCGCGCCGATCGAAGCGTGGAAAGTCACAGGGACAAACAAGCAACTGTCGTACTCCACGCACGGAGTATTTCGCTTCTTTGGAAAGTTCCCGCCACCCATCGCGAGGCATCTCATCACTGAGTTTACGGAGCGCGGGGATTGGGTTCTGGACCCAATGATGGGTTCGGGTACGACAGCCGTCGAGGCCCTCGATATGGGCCGCAACGTCGTCGTGCGAGACGTCTCGCCACTGTCGACGCTTTTGTGCCGGGTGAAGACGACCCATGTTGCCGAGACGGATTCGAGGCGAGCATTCGATCGTGTGGCGAAGCTCGTCGGTTCTCCGGCAACTACGCCACTCCCGACTCCCATTGGTCTGAGGAACGCAGCGCACTGGTTCCTGCCCGAAACCATCGCGAGCCTCGGGCGCATTCGCGCTGCGATTGAGCCTGAATCTGACACGCCGGTTCGCGAGCTGCTGCTGACGGCATTCACCTCCACGGTTCGGCGAGTCTCGAAGGCGACCACTCAGCAAGGTCGCCTGTTCCTCGACGTCGAGAAGGCGAAGCCGGACGCATGGCCGACCTTCTGTGAGCGCTTTGATAAATATGCATCTGCAGTTGCCGCCCTTCCGCGAGAACGTAAGGGGACGCAACTCCAGATCGAGCAGCTCGACGCTCGTTCGAAGGGCAGCACATCTCGCCGCTTTCGACTCGCGATCACCCATCCGCCGTATTTCAACAACTACAAGTATTCTTCTGTGAACTCTCTTGAACTTGCTTGGCTCGGCGTCGCCCACAAGGAGGTTCGCGCCGACGAAATTCGAGAGGCATTCAAGATCGGGAAGCCTGAGAAGGTCACGGAATATGTCGAGGACTTGGCCTCGGCCGTCGCGGCCATCTCGGAACAACTCGAGGAGGGCGGCGTACTGGCGCTCATGATGGGCGACACGATTATTCGCGAGAGCTACATCGACGTCACGAGGCAGTTGCTGCAGGCCATCGAGCAGGCTGGCGCTCGCCTCCGGCTTGATCGGGTGGTGCTTCGAGTGCCTCAGTATACCGAGGCATCGTGGGTCGCGAGTCAAAGGCGCACTGGCGACAAGGTCGGAGTCACTCTCAATGACTTCATCCTCCTCTTCACCAAGCCGAAGCGTAGCAAATGAGCAGGGACGACTTTTCCCTAATCGCGGTGACCGCGGAGACTCATCCGCCGGGGTACTCCTTTCACAAGTACTGGGCTCGAAAGCCGCACAACGTCGTGAGGAAAGCGCTCGAGGCCTGCGGCGTCGCTCCGGGAACCGTCGTGCTCGATCCGTTCTGTGGGAGCGGGGTTCCTCTGAGCGAAGCTGCTGCGCTTGGAGCGACTTGCATCGGACTCGATGTCAACCCCGTCGCTGTTGAACTAACGAGGGCGACGCTCAACCCGCCTGACCCCGATGCCTACCGAAGCGCAGTCAACAATGCACTGGATCATCTTGAGCGCGAGTTCGCCGCGCGATACCAGGTTGCGGGTCGGTCGATCCGGTACGCTGTTCACGCAACGGTCGTGAACTGCGGTGCCTGTGGGCTGCGCGTCTCCGCTGACGTGTCTCCAAAACGAGGCCGCACTTACGTCTGTCCAAAATGCAGCGCGCGCCTCTACTTCAACCTCGAGAACCTCGTCGCAACGCGGCAGCTCCGAGTCGTGTTCGATGATGGCACTGAGACGGTCGCCGAAGACGAGCATTTGGTACATCGTGGGGACGAGACGTCGTCCCCGTTTGACCACGAGTTTCCTCACAACGGCCGCATTCTTGCCTTCCGAGGCATGCGCACGCGGCACCTCTTCACTGCCCGCAACTTCGAAGTGCTCACTGCCTTCGCCGAGCGAATCAGTGTCCTTCCCGAGGACATTCGCTCAGCTGCCCAGTTGACGCTCACGGCCTCGGTCGCGCAGTGCTCGCGATTGATTGCCTACCGAAACGATCTGACGACGGGAGGGCCGGCGTGGACTGTCCCTGGATTTTGGGTGCCACCTCTGCATCTCGAAACCAACCCGCTTGCCCACATTCGTGCGCGGCTCCAGCGGACCTACAAGGGGCTCAAGCATCTACGAGGTCTCGCTGGCCGCGGTCCCCAGCACGTCGTGCACCAGGGCGACTCGGCAGTCCTGCTCGGTCAAGGACTGCCTATCAGCTCCCGCGTGACGGTCGCCTTCTTGGACCCACCATACGGGGACTCCGTCCCGTACCTCGAGTTCTCGGCAATGTGGAACAGCTTCTTGAGGGCCGTGCCAGACCCCGGGCTCGACATCGCCGTTAGCAATCGCTCGCGAGGGGACGGTACCTGGGAAAACTACGAGCTAGGCCTTGCGAGAATCATCGCGGCACTGAGGCCGGCGATGAAGGATGACGGGCGAGTCATCGTCACGTTCAACAACAAGGATGCGCGCGCCTGGAGAGCGCTTCTGTCTGCGCTGCAGCAAGCCGGCTTCCGCTGCGAAGGCGCCTTCTATCAGCACCCCGCCGTCGTTTCTGCGAAGGCTCAGTTGGCGCAGGACGGAAGTTACGTTGGGGACGTGTACTGCGTGTTCTCGCCATCCGCTGAGCCGCCTTCCGTGGAGACTGGGGCGATCTCGACGGCGATTCAGCGTGCTCTGCTTTCACACAAGGGAACCACCCTGGACGACGATGCGCTCCAGCGGGTGGCGGTTACCGAGTTCCTCCGTGCGAACGTGGACGCAGCGCTCCTCGAGCGCCTGCCGCGAATCATCGCGGAGGCGAGGGGCCTTCCCATTCCGGAGCAGGAGTCCGATACACCGGTAGACTCGTTTGCGGATGTCGCTCTTGCGCTCGTGGCAGAGATGTTGTCCCAGACCGGTCCGGTGACGATCGCGTCTGTAGCCGCAGAGCTGCACAGGAGGCACGCGCAGCTTGGGGTGCTTTCTGCTCCTCGTCTCAGGGAGGTGCTCGAGAGGCGTTTCGAAGTTCGGGAAGGGCTTGTTCTTGCGCGCGCCGACGACGCGCCGAGCGGCGCCCCGGCCGAGCAACTCGGGCGCGTGAAGCCGGCTGGCCAGATGTCGCTGTTCTAAGCTGAGCTCGCTTGGGCTGACTGAGCACTGACACCCTTGTGCGTCGTCGCCTACACCAACAGCGACGACGCACCGGGCCGAGGCGTCTTCTCGGCGAACTCCTCGATGCTGAGATTCCCGTCCGCCTTCTGGCGCGTCTCGAAGCCGACGAGAGGCACGTCACGAAGCTGCTTCCGATAGAGCGCGAAGAGCGAGGCGACGTCGATGGCTTCGTCGGGGAAGGGGCGTCCCCAAAGCAGACCAGCAACGACGTTGTACTTCGAGCGAGAACCCCAGAAAGGGTGTGAGCCGAGCGCAGCAAGTGCCGTAGTCAGGCTAGTCACCACCTCGGACGACTTCCGTACCTGGTCCGTGGCCCCGAGCCTTGGCGCGGTATCCTTCGCCTCAACGATCATTACGATCTTCCGCGCATCGCAAACGGCAACAACGTCCGGCCGGTCATCATCCCGCGGGAATCGATAGACTTCGCCCTCCAGGCCAGCATTGTTGCGGCCCATGAGTCTCTTCCACGGGCCCGCAGTGGGATTCGTGAAGGCAATCCACCAGTCCTTGGAACTTCGGAGTTGAAGCTCGAAGCGCCACCGGACAACCTCCTCAGTCATCCTATAGGGGATCTGAGATCTCACAGCCATCGCTTGTCCTTCGCGGAGTACACAGCTCCAGAGTGGAACACCAGGTAGTCGGCACGGCTGAGGAAGATCAGTTGGCCCTTGTTGCGACTCGTTCGCTCTGGATTGAGCACACCGTGAGAATGATGAGGAAAGTACGCGATGCGAATTCGGGGCGCTTGCGCTGTGCCGCCGAAGATCCACGAGAACGCGGCGAACTGCCCCGTGTAGGGGTCGCCGAAGATCCTTCCCGGCTTCACGCTGTTGCTGACGTACACGATCGCCGCGTTGTCACTCGTGCCTGAAAACTTCTTGGAGAGCCGAGGAAAGACGCCTTCAAGCGCCTCAAACACGAACTGTGCGGAGTCGGCGAGGTAGAGAATGTTCTTCGCCGTCGTCACGTGGCGGAGGCCCGAATTGCTCTCTGGAAAGTCGTCGAGCTTGAGCTTGAAGTCGGCCGGCGGGTTAAGCGCCTGTGCGCCAGAGTGGAGTTTGCGCTGCTGGTCGATCCACGATTTCAGATCGTCCTCGGGTTGCGGTCGCGATCCTGCGTTTCCAGAAAGCGTATAAACGTGTCCCGTTGCTCTGCCGGCCTCCAGCCGGGAAAGGAAGGGATCGACCTTGATGAAGGTTCCCTGGCCTTGGTTCTTCCGAAACGCAGCTGGGAGGTCCTTGAACTTGGGCCAATCCAGCAACGGGAACGACGTCTTGCCCCCGTCCGACCCCGACGCGATCTTCGCCAGCCTTGAGGCTGTCGCCGGGTCGGCCAGCAACTCCGCGTGCGGGAGGAAGTCGGTAACGTTGGCGTAGGTGTCGCCAACGAAGCGCAACATCGACGCGAAGTGAGCGCTGAGTTCGTCGTCCAGCCCATCGAGCAACTTCGCCGTGGTTGCGTAGTTCTCCAGCATCATGGCGAGCATGCGGAAGAGCTGCACCATACCTTCGCCTGCCGCGTAGTCCTCAGGCGATGCCTCCGACGAGTACAAGAGGACGATGTTCGGCGTTCGAAAGGTCGCCGTAAGCGCGACCGCCATCAGCGCAGGCCACGGAGACGCTTGGCGGGTTCCTTCATCGACGTGGGTACCGAACTGACTCAAGAGGTACCAGAACGGGACCTTCATCGTGCCGGCGCCGTGCATTCTTTCGCAGCGCTGCAAGGCTTGGTTGCCCGTCGGAACCGCAGCGGTCTCCTCTACGGCGAACAGCACGGTGTCCTCTGAGCGGTCGTATCCGACGATGTCCGGCTTCCCCCAGTCGAGCAGCTCGCGGATCTTCTTCGGCAGGGCACTCCAGTTCCCGTATCCTCCGAAGACTTCGAGCTCGAGGCGAACCTGACCGAGCTGCACCGAGTACTGGGGGATGAAGCCGAGTCGATGGCTTCGCGTCACGACGGCCTTCGGCCACTGCTTGAGAATTCCCTCTGCGGCCCAGGCTCCCTCATGGAAGCTGTCACACCACAGCTCGACCTTGCGTACCGCGACGGTCATCGGGTGCTCCTCGATTCGAAGTCCTTGAGCAGCACCGCCGGCGACACACACAGCGCTCTTGCGATGCGGATGAGGTTCAGCAGGCCGACGTTTCGTTCGCCGCGCTCGACGCCCCCGAGGTACGTCCGGTGCATCCCGGCACGGTCCGCGAGTTCCTCCTGCGACACGCCGAGCCGTTCGCGCTCTGCGCGCACCCGGCTGCCGAAGCGCTGGAGGTCCGTCTGGCTCACGGCGTGCATGTTCTCGCCATGATGCCTATCGGTCTACAGCCTATGAGTATCGTTCGGGATCGTGCAGCCGGCGAACAGCACCGCGTAGTGGCCGATCGACGGCTGAGGTCACGCGCACCGACGCGGGCTCAAGCCGAGGGCGTGGCGACCACCTCACCGATGCCGTGGCCAGTTAAACGTCAGCGGCTCCGTCCCGCGAAAACGGGCCCCGCTGTTAAGCGCTCTCGGTTCCTCTCTCCCCGCGGGCCAGAAGAGAGAGCGCGAACGCCGTCCAGATCGCCGTCGACACGCGCTCCTTCACGCCCGCGGCGCTCTCTGCGCGAACGCTGTCCACGCGCGCGTCGTGCTCGCGGAGCGTCGAAGGTCGCGGAAACGTGGGGGAGAAACGCAACGGCCCCGGCGGTTCGCCAGTGTCGCCACGCCCCTTGATCACGCATTTCGCTGCTTCGCTCGTTGGCACGCCGCTCGCTGAGGTGGCCGTGGCGTGGGCCACCCTGCACACGCGCTCGCACAGCCCGAGCGC
>WYAZ01000105.1 GCA_011526105.1 Deltaproteobacteria bacterium
AGCTTCAGTCTCAAGAGCTGGTGAAGCAGGCGGTGGAGAAGCTTCCCGAAAAAGAGAAGATGCTGATCGAGCTCTACTATTACAAAGAGCTCTCGCTCGAAGAGGTTGGCAAACATCTGCAGCTCTCGAAGTCGTGGACCTCGAGGCTTCATGCCCGAGCGGTCGATAAGCTCTCGCGGCTCCTCAAGGATCTCATCGACGAACGGCGCGTCCACACCGCGCCGGCCCGTGTCTGATGTTGTCGTACCGCGCCGTCGAGCTCTGGATGGAGTTCATCTCCAATCCGGTCGATCACTGGGCTTGGGGCGCACTCGAGCCTTGGGGACCAGATTCCAATCGTGGATGAGCGCGGCTGAGCCGAGCTGAGGACGGAAAAAGGTGGCCCAAACTCTGGGCACACCGCGGCCTGCGCGTCTCTTTCCGCTGGACCGCAGAGGGCCGCATCAATCGAAGCACATGATCCCTGCTGTTCCCGGCGGGATTGTGGTACCCGGATCGGGAGGGCCGACGACGCAAACGCACCCGCGCTGATTGGGAACACAGGCCACTCGGCTTCCCTCCAGACATTGGGTTCTTACGCGGTCTAGGTCATTGACCTGGGCGCAGAACTCACCTTCCGAACAGTCCAAGTAGCTTCGACACGACACAACGGAGAGGTCAGGGTCACCGGGAGCGTCCGCAAGGCCAGAGTCCGCACCCACCGTGCTGTCAAGGCCGCATCCGATCACAGCAAGTCCAAGGAGTAGAGCGAGGGCAAATGCAACGCGTCTCATAGCTTCTCCAGCCACACGGCATCTAGATGGAACCCGTTCTCCCCGGGTTGTGCCGAGAACCAAACCGTCTTCAGCCCTGTCGACGTGAATGTGATGTCGGCATCCCCGTTGGTCTCGGTGCGCCAGTCCCAACTCTGCACGTATCCGCCGCCGACCGTGAGCGGACCCATCACCTTCCATACCTGGGAAACTGGGTCGAAGAGGCGGACTTCGTCCCATTGGGCAGAGAACGGCTTCATCACGAGATGGACCCGATACGTCCCCACTTGAGTGATGTTGAAGTTGATGCTCAACCACCCCGTCGTTCCGAAGGACACGTATTTGTTCCCCGACGCCGTGTTGGTGGAGGTTACCTCCGTCGCGCTATACCACTCCTGCCCGAACTCCGCTTCTCGAAACAGGTCGTCATGCTTCTTGGTTTGGGACGACGGTAGCGGTGAACCCGGCAGCTTGTGGTTCGACCCGAAGCAGGCCTGAGACGGACCGAGGCACTGAGAAGCCATGACCGCAAGCACGCGGTTCTCGTCGGCCGTGCTCAGGTAGCCCTGGGTTCGAAAGTACGCGTAGCGGCTGGCAACCAGAGCCATGAACGCCTGAAGGTTCATTGATCCGGACGCATTCGCTATCGCGTAGGCGTAGGTCGAGTTCGCCAGGCGCCAGGCCGAGTTCTGATACCCGCCGTTGTGCTGGATGATGTCCTGCCCGGCCGTGCAGGCGTTGAGGAACGAGAGGCGGCAGGTGTCGTGGACGAGGATCCAGTAGACCGTCCACATCGGGGCCCCACACTCGTAGCTGTTGTCCGGGCAGACGAAATCGTTGCCGTAGTAGATCCAATCCGGGCAACCAAAGCTCGGAATCCCCCACCGCTCGCAGTTTGCGGGCGTCGGATACATGTCCAGAATGTACTCGCCTTTTCGCAGAACGCTTTGCAGCTGCCAGGTAAAGCCGCTCACAAGCAGATCGGTCTCGTAGTTCACGCTTGGCCACGCCAGCGACACGAAGCGTCGATGAGCTGCCATGCGCAGGGCGTAGGTAGCTGCCCAGGCTTCTACGACATGCGACTGGCCCTGCAACTGCGATGTTGTGTCGTGAACGTAGTGCCCGAACTCGTGGGCGATCGTGCTAAGCGCTCGGGCGTTGTTCCTGCCATTCGGGGATGGGTCCTGGTAGAGCCTGAGCACCTTCGGGCTCCCGTTGAAGTAGTCGCCCCCGTTTGTCGTGGGCTGCGCACTCACTCGAAGCCGGAAATGCGAGGGGGTGCGCGGGTAGGCCCAGAAGAAGCTCTCCGAGTGGTTGAGCACGTCGGCGGCTTCGTCGAGAATCCGCCGCGCCGAAGCGGCGTAGTGGCGGAGGTCATACTGGCTGGTCCAAGGTGATTGGTTGAAGACGGCCGTCGAACCGCAGGGATCGTCTTCGTAGATGTTGCTCGTGATCGTCCCCGCGCTGTTGATGGTGTCAACACCGATGACCCGGTCGGTGTTGTACACATCCTGTCGGGGGGAGTAGCGGCAAGTCCCCGTACCAGACACGTCACAGGTGCCAGGCGCACCGTTGCCGCAGCTGACGGCCGAAGGAATGAGACCAGTCGACTGGGCGACCCCGAGATACACGGTGGACGGAAACTGGTACACGTTCACATTCTTCGTCACTTCGAGCGCGTGTCCTCGCGAGCGGCTTGACCGCCAGGCTCCATCGAGTGCGTTGAGCCGATGCTCTCGTTCCCCATCGATCACTCGGAGTTCGAGCTCACCTGAGTTCGGGTTGTAGATCAGTCCTTCGGTCTGCGCCCCATCTCCAAACCGTCGGTCGACTTCGGCCTCGAGAAACGCCCGGTCCACCCTCGGGGCCTGGAATCGAGCCGTGCCCGCGAAGCGTCCGCTCGCGCTTGCCAAGCGACCGTTGATGAAGACGAAGGCCATCGAGCGCTCGTCCACGAGGTAGCCGCGATGCGTCTGCTCGATTCGCAGGTACTGCTCCGGCGGACCGGGGAGGAGACCAGGCGTGTTGTGCGTGACGGAGATCTCCGGCGCCGTCCCCCGATCGGCGTCAGCGCTGTCCAGCATCAACGCTGATTGCTCGACGAGAAAGCACCGAACCGCGCTCTCGAAGTCAGGGTTCGCGCCAGCGACGTGCGAGCGACATGGTTCCGGAAGAAGATCACCCTCTGCGCTTGCCAACACCTGACTCGGCCCGGTGCTCGACGAGTACGCGACCAAATCTCCCGGCATCCGAGCGCGCAACGCATCGAAGGCCGTCGCCGCGCTGGCCCTCATGGAAGATCGTTGTCCATCGAGGTTCGATTCGCGCGCGGCAGCCGCGTCGGTGCCCTCCGCGGCGGGGGCCGCGTCATCGGCTAGAGGCTGACTCACTTGCGCTCGGTCTCGGGGAGCCATCCGGGAGGCCTCAGGCTCGGAGCCGCATGCGGCCACCAATGGCGCGAGTAGGCTCAGGGCGATGACGATTCGAGCAACGCTATCTGGAGCGTTTGCTTCTAGCGGGGGGGGGGGGGGAGGAGGGGCGAATTCCGACAGCACGTCCCGACGCTCGGTCCGCCGTCTGTATGAGTCAAGAGGAGTACAACAAATTCAGACTAATCAAGTCCCGATCTACAGCACGGATCACGTGGGTTGATAGTGCCAGCCGCACTTCCGAAACAGGCGTTTCATGCTGAGGTTCTTCGTGCGCAGCCAGGCCGCCTTCGCGGCGCGTCGTAGGTCGTCGCTCGCCCGAGC
>WYAZ01000106.1 GCA_011526105.1 Deltaproteobacteria bacterium
CCTGCGGCCGCCCTTTCGGGCTCCTCGGTCATTGGGGGCGACCCAACTCCCTTCGTAGCGCGCCGACCAGCGACGAAAGATACTTCGCGGGAACATGATCGAACTTCTCGGACGGGACACTAGAGAGTGCCGGTCGCGATCAACTTCACGCTCTCGATGCGACCCACGTCCCGTGAGGCATGATCCGAGACCCGAAGGATCCAAGTCCCTCGGAGGTTCATGCTCGCGAAGCCGCGCGTGTCGAAGGTGCGACGGATGTCGTCGGCGCTGCCGCCCTGCTTGTCGTGCAGCACGTGCTTCACGCCGTCCTTCTCGAGTTCGACTCGGAGGTCTCCGATGTACGGGTGCACGATGACGAGCTCGACCTTCAGGTCCGCGAGGGTGAGGCCTTCCGTCCCCTCGAGGCGAACCTCGATGCCGGCCGGGCTGTTGTCCGGGATGGCCAGGTTCGGGCTGGCGGCGAGCTCGCGAGTGACGGTCTGGCCGCCCCCGTTTTGCCCGTCATCGGAGCGTTTCGTGAGCTCCAAGGTCCACGCGTTCAGCATGCCGACGTCCGCTCGCGCGGTATCGCGCACCGTGAGGGTGTAGCGCCCGCGAGCGGTGCCCGCAAACCCCGCCACATCGAAGGTGGCCTTGAGGTCGTCGGCGCTGCCGCCCTGCTTGTCGTGCAGGACGTACGTCTTCCCGTCCTTCTCGAGCACGACCTGCAGGTCGCCGCGATAGGTGTGCGTGATGTCCACGCTGACCCGCACGCGGGTCGGCGTGAACTCGTCGGTGATCTCGATCGCGCTCTGAACCCCGGTGGTGTTGTTGTCTGGGATCGCGAGGGCAGGGGTGGCGGTGCGCTCGACGACCGAGTCCTCGCCGCCGCCGTTGTTGCCGCCGTCATCGGGGAGGAAGTCCAGCCCCCAGCTCTCCAGGCGACCCGTGTCCGAGCTGGCTAGGTCGTAGACCGCGAGCGACCAGTCGCCGGTGACGGCGCGTCCCGCGAACTCCGGGATCGCGATCGCGATGTCTAGGTTGTCCTGGCTCCCGCCTTCTTGGGCGTGCAAGGTGACCGACGTCCCGTTGTGGGTGAGCACCACGCGCAGGTCGCCGCGGTAGGTGTGGCTGATGCGCACGCGAGCGGTAACGCTCTTGGCGTTGAAGGTCTCGGTGAGCGACAGAGTGCTCACGATGCCGGACTGGTTGGCGTCCGGGATGTCGAGCTTGGGCTCGAGCTGCTTGCGCACGACACCCTCGGGCGGCGCCGGCGGGTTCTGCGACAGGGTCAGGATCTGCTTCCACACCGAGAAGCGCACGTTCGGGTTGTCGCGGTCGCTGAGGTCGTCGGTGTTGGACCCGTAGGGGGTGTTCGAGAACGAGTACCACAGGAAGTCGGGGTGCTTGGTCTTGGAACGACCGACCCACTCGCCGCCGATGATGCCGCCCTGAGCGTCCAGCTCGAGGATGTAGTCGTAGTTCTCGATGGTGGTGTAGCGCTCGAGCATGTGGCCGGCCGGCTCGGTGCTCGGAGGGATGGAGTCCTCGACGATCCAAAGCCGAGTGCTGACGCGCATCAGCTTCACCGCATCGACGTTCCAGGTCCACTTCTGGGTGTTCGGGATCTCGGCCTCGGCGACGCCCATCTCGCGAAGCGCGTCCGCGAGCGCGATCTCTTCGTTCTTCGTGACCTCGTACTTGTAGACCGGGAAGTTCCAGACCTCGCGATCGGCGGTGAGATCGACCACGAAGGGTCGGTTCAAGCGCCCGAGCATGTTGGTGACGACGATATGGAAGGAACCAGCGTTTCCGTCTCGGCACTCCACCTTGTCCACGCGTCCGTGCGCGTCGAAGGTGAAGTCGCTCTCTGCCTCTTCACATCGGCGTCCGAGCATGCGCGCGGCGTCCGACCAGTAGAGCTCCGCGCCGAGCGCGTTGATGTCGCCGAGCTCGAACTTGGTGCATCCGTCGGCGGCGGGGTCGGCGCACTCGGTGACGCGGCGAGTGGCGGCGTCGTAGCGAACTGAGACCGGCCTCGTCGGCTCGTCCTCGTTGATGACGTAGGAAGCCCAGCCGTTGCAGTGGCCGTACCAGCTCTCCACGTCCCTGGTCCCGTAGCGACCGTGGTTCTTGTGCTCCCACTCCGCGGTGGCGCCGATCTCAAAGTTCTCCGGCTGGGCGTCCTCGTTGACCGGCTCGTCCTTGTAGTTCTTCTTGGCGAGGGTCATCTGGATCGGACGAATGCTGGCGCGGTTGGTGAGGGTGTCCCATTTCTCGGCCGGCGAAGGCACGGTCGAGCCCAGCCATCGCCACGACAGGCCGCCGTTGCGCATGGGCCACCAGTTGCTGGGGAAGGGCTTGCGCTCCGACTCACCCGCCGCGGGGAGCTCGGCGATCTTGCGCGTCATCGAGAGTTGAAAGCGGTTCGGGTCGTTCTCGTAGTCGATACGCTCTTCGGCCTCGACCTTCGCGACCTCGTGGGGCTCGCTCGTGTTGAGCTCGGGTCCACAGGCGGTGAGAAGTCCCGTGGCGATAATCCCGATCCAGCTCCATGTCCTGCTCTGCATACCCAAGTCCTCCTGGTGGGTGCGTCGGGACCGACAACAGCGTCGCCCTCCGACCTCCGCGCTGTTCCTTACGCGGCGCCCCCTTTAATCTTCCCCGGAACCGTTTGGGGTAGGAGACTGTAGGGATCAATAGGAAAGTAGGCGCGGATGTGTGTGATCTGCGGCACAGGCCGGGGAATCCACCCGGCTCAGCCGACTACAAGGGACTCACGAGCATGTTGGCGACACACATCTCTTCGGTGGAACCCTCGCCCCAGTTGGTGTCCTCGGGTTCTCGGCAGGTCCCGCCCGAGCAGATCTGCTTGGCCTTGGTGTTGTCGAAGACGCACTTCAGGGAGAGCTGATCGCCGTTCTCAAACACCGGCGGGTCCTCGAAGAAGTACTCCCGCTGCCAATCGAAGTCCCACTTCTCGATGTTGAGGAGCGTCCGGGCCGGCACCCCCGGCTTCAGCAGCGCGAAGCGCCCGCGGTCGCCGAGCTTGTGCATGTGGAACATGACCGCGTGGATCTTGAAACCTCTCGTGAGATCGAGCTCCACGAAGAGCTCGAGCAGCCCTCGGGGGTCGGCGATGTAGCTGTGCTCGACGTCCTTCTGATTGGCCGGGATGTCCATGGTTCCGAGCACCCAGCCCGCATTCAAGAACGGCGCGTAGGAGAGCGGGGTCGAGACCTCGTTGGCCACGCGGAACTGGAGCTTGGTTTGATCGGGGTCTTCGTTGCCTGACAGCGTGTTGTAGTGAACCTGCAGGACCATGTACGAGCCCTTGGGAACCTTGATTCCGTGCCCCTCCGGGAACGAGGATCCGCTGTAGCCAGGAATCCAAGCGGAGAGGAGCGCGATGGGGACGTTCGCGCCGCCCTCGGCCATGGGTCCCCCAAAGCACGTCCAGCCGTTGCCTTCCTCGCTGTCCTCCCACTTCCGCATCTCGGGAAGATTCGCCGGGGTGATGAGGTACACCGCGATGTGATGCACGATCTCCGGGTTGCCCGGCACCGCGTTGAAGCCGGTGACGTAGGTGTCTTCTTCCGCGCCCCACTCGATGGCGAAGCAGTGATAGTCGTCCGGCGAGGTCTTGGGGCGGTAGGGCTCGGCCATGACGATCTCTCGGTCGATGCGATCGAGTCCGCCACCGACAGGATCGAGCGCTGGACCGGGAGCGTCCGGGTCGCCCTCGGGGGCCTGGGCGTCTGCCCAATGCGCGATCAGATCGATCTGTGCGTCCGTGAGCGAGGGGTCGTGTTGGTAGGCAGCATCGGCGGCTGCGGCGCTCCACGGCGGCATTCTCCTCGAGACCACCGCCGGTTTGATTGCGGCGGCGGCGTCCTTCGCCAGCTCGTAGGAGTCGAGGGCAAAGGGCGCGATGCCCCCGCTTCGGTGGCAGTTGATGCAGCGGCCCGCCAGAATGGGCTGTACATCCTGGTAATAGCTGGGCCCGGATTCCCCCCCTCCGCAGGCAGGGAGGAGCAGCGCAGAAAAGGCTACTACGGGCCAGGTACGGGCGTTCATGGCGGGGAACATCGACCGGGCCCTCCCAGAGAGTCAATCCGCACCCCGGTGGGACGGGTGGCCCATTCTTGACCCGGACGCCGCCCAAAGGGATGAGACCGCATGAGCGCTCATCGAGTGGTGGCCCTGCCGGGTGACGGCATCGGCCCCGAAGTCATGCGCGAGGCCCTCCGTGCGGTGCGCCTCGCCGGCGACAAGCAGGGGCTCTCGTTCGAGATCGACGAGATCCCATGCGGCGGCAAGTACTACCTGGAGCACGGTCGCGACTGGCCCGAAGGCAGCGAAGAGCGATGCCGCGCGGCGGACGTGATCCTGCTCGGCGCGGTCGGCTGGCCGAGCCCGGGTGGCGGTGGTCCGGTCACCATGAGCGACGGCAACATGGCGGGCTACAACCCAGTGATCGGCAACCGCACTCGGCTCGATCTCTACGCCAACATCCGTCCGGTGAAGCTGTACCCGGGGGTGCAGCACCGGATCTCGGGTGAAGTGAAGACCGTCTGGGCGACCAAGAACGTCGACATGGTCATCTTTCGCGAGAACACGGAGGGCCTCTACGCCGGCATTCGCGGGGTGCTCGCGCCCGGGGGCGTGCGAAAGGTGGCGATCGATACACGGGTCATCACGCGTGAGGCTTCACTCCGAATCATCCGTCGCGCGTTCGAGTTCGCGCGCGCGAGAACGGGTGCGCCGCGCGATGGCAAGAAGCGCGTCACCGCCATCGTCAAGAACAACGTGCTCGACGGCTGCCGACTCTTTCACGAGATCTTTCTCGAGGTCGGCCAGGAGTATCCGGACGTGGAGAAAGACACCGCGATCGTCGACGCCTTTACGCAATGGCTGGTCACCGAGCCCGAGCGATACGACGTCTGCGTGACCACCAACATGTTTGGTGACATCGTCACCGACCTCGCGGCGGTGCTCCAAGGCGGCATGGGAATGGCCGTGGGAATGAACGTGGGCGATGCGCACGCGATGTTCGAACCGATCCACGGCTCGGCGCCGCCCCTCGCCGGACTCGATCGCGCCAACCCCATGGCGATGACGATGGCGGCGGCTGAGGCCCTCAAATGGCTCGGCCAAAAGAAGGCTGACGCGGGCTGCGTGGCGGCGGGCGAGGCCATCGACCGGGCGGTCCGGAGCGTGCTTTCAGATGGAGCGCCCCTCACGGAAGACCTAGTGGGACGGGACCGAGCCGCTGCCCTGTCGGCGGTATCCGAGGCAATTCTCCGGAAGATCTAGGGGCTTGGGACCACAGACATCTCGTTTCCCCGCGCCATGGTAGGTGGGCTGCCTACCCTAGCCGCTCGGTGATTCGGCGTAGAGCCTGTTGGGTTGATATCATCCACACTGCCTTGGGGTTCAAAGGAATGAACATCCGAACATTCGGCCCGAGGATGGGCCTTCTCATCGCGCTCGTCGCGGCCGCGCCTCTTTACACTGGATGTGAAGACGACACGATCGCGCCGACCAACCGACCGGTCCCGCCCACCTGCGAGGAGGACGATCGCTACTGCAACGTGAGCGGTCGTCTCGATCTGGGTGTTCGCACGGACACCGGGATCGCCGACCCCGACGACGCCGGGGTGCCAGCGGCAGATGCGGGCACGCTCGACCTCGGCGCTCCCGATCTCGGCGCTGATCCGCCGGACTCGGGCGTCGTGGACTCGGGGCCGCCTCCCGTGTTCATCGATATCCAGGGCACGCACGACGTCTACTATCAGTTCGACTGGTCGAACGCGCTCTTCGGCATCAACAACCTCGCCGGTCCAGTGCGAACGATCTTGGCCGCGCTGCGCGGAAACCTTCGCGGAGTGCTCGAAGACGAGCTCGGTCTCGACGCCGCGGTCGCGATCATCATCGCCGCCGCCATACCGTCGAACACCATCAGCAACTTCGTGCAGCAGCTCGAGCAGGACGTGCCGTGGCTGCTGCCGTTGCTCGATATCATCGACGTTCTGGCCACGTTCTTCGAGAACGTGGAGGTCAAGGGTGCGCTCACGATCACCCATGGAGCGGTGGATGCCGCCACACGCACGCGTGCGCTCGCGGGGTCGGATGCCTGGTCGAAGCTCTACGTGCACCTGATTCAGCAGTGTCCCTCGAACTACACCCCCACCCAGGTGCGAACGACCGGTTGCGACCTGCTGGGCATCGATGCGGTCGCCCAAACGCCGCCGCCTCCTTCGAATCCGAACACCCCTCGGCCGCTCCAGGTCCGGATTCAAGCGGTGTCACCGTTCGTGGGGACGCAGCAAGAGGGCCTTGGCGCCGCGGACTTCGAGTTCTCGAATCCTCGTCGTGAGGCCGACATCGACGTGGGCGGCCTGGTGCTTCTGGTCATCGACGCGGTCACCAACGCGGTGACGAACGGTCAGTATCGAACGTTGCACGCCGCGCTGCTGGGCGCGTTTGACTGCCCCGGCCTCGCAGCTCGACTCACGAGCAACTTCGTCTATCAACAGCTCATTGAGTCTGGCTGTGAAGACCTCATCGGCAACACCGTCGACCAGGTGTTTGGAGTCGCGGTGGGCTGGAACGTGATCGAGTTCGACCAGCTGGGCCGCGCGGTCGACACCAACAACGACAACCGCGCAGACTACCTGCAGAACTACGCGACCGACGATCGCCTCGATGGTCGCGTTCGCACCTTGGGCAGCGAAAGCCTGGGCGGGCGCTGGTGCGCGCCCCGCGGCCTCAACCATCCGAACGGGCCCATGCCGGACGCGGCCTGCCCGAACCCGCCCTGAGCTCTAGCGTTTGCGCTGATGGTGCTGGGCCAAGACCTGCGCCACACAAGCGGTGATCTTCTCTCCGGTGGGGAGGTGCAGGAACTCGTTGGGGCCGTGTGCGTTCGACTGAGGACCGAGCACCCCAGTGATGAGGAACTGCGCCTTCGGGAACTTCTCGCCGAGCATACCCATAAACGGGATAGAGCCACCCTCACCCATGAACGCCGCCGGTTTTCCGAACGCACCTTGTGAGGCTTGCGATGTGGAGTCGAGCAGCCACTCTTCGGCCAGAGGCGCATTCCATCCTCCAGCACCCTCGGCTTCGAAGTGAACCTTGGCCCCGTAGGGCGGATCCTTCTCCAGCGTCTCTTTCACCAAGGCCATCGCTCGCTCCGCGTGGACGTTTGGAGGGAGGCGCAAGCTGAGTTTCAACTCGGTGCCGGGTCGCAGGACGTTGCCCGCGCTCTCGAGCGGAGGCAGACCGGCCGCACCCGTCACCGAGAGAGCCGGTCTCCAAGTTCGATTCAGGATGAGCTCGCCGACATCCTCGCTCACCGGCTTCATGCCGGGCACGAGCGGGAACTTGCTGTAGACCTCGCGGCCGAGGATCTGAGCTGAGGCCTTCGCCTGCTCGAGCCGCTGGGCCGGGACCTCGCCGCACAAGGCCGGCAGCTTGATCTGCCCGGTCGCCTCGTCTTCGAGCCGAGAGAGCAGCATGCGCGCGATGCGGAAGCTGGACGGAACGATGCCGCTGGCGTCGCCGGAGTGAACACCTTCGCTCAAGACCGAGACGCTGAGGGTGCCGCCCACCAAGCCGCGCAGCGAGGTCGTGGTCCACAGCTGCTCGTAGTTGCCGCAGCCGGAGTCGAGACACACCACGAGGCTCGGTTCGCCGATGCGGGAGGCGAGGGCGTCGATGTAGTGCGGAAGGTCGGGGCTGCCGGATTCTTCGCTCGCCTCGATGATCACGACGAGCCGCGCATGGGGCGCGTTTTGCCTTTGCAGCGCGAGGACCGCGGTGAGAGAGGCGAAGGCCGCGTAGCCGTCATCCGCGCCGCCGCGGCCATAGAGCTTGTCGCCGCGCCGGACGGGGGTCCAGGGCCCGAGCCCTTCGGACCAGCCCACCATCTCGGGCTGTTTGTCCAGGTGCCCATAGAGCAGCACGGTGTCGGTGTCACCGGCGCGCGTGGGCGGGATCTCCATGAAGATGATCGGCGTCCGCTCGCCGTGCTCAACGACTTCTACCGTGAGTCCAGGGATCTTCTGCGCGCGGCACCAGGCTGCGATGAGCTTGGTCGCCTTCTGCATGTGTCCGGCGGCACGCCACTCGGCATCGAACATCGGAGACTTGTTCGGGATCCGGATGTACTCGGTGAGCGCAGGGACGATCGACTCCTCCCAGGTCTCATGGACGAAGGACATCGAGTTTGCGGCGACGGATGAGGTGTTCACAAAGCTCGGCTACCACGTCCGGCCGCGCCATTGGAACCTAGAGCTCATCTCGAGACCCCTTTGGTCGCGTTCCAGGCCGATACGCATCGGTGCGCGGTGTTGGGCCTCCTCGCGTTATCGCAGGATAGCGCCTTCGTTGGCCCGCCTTGCGCACCTCGCGTCTCGATCGTCTCGCTCGGCAGGGGTTTTGAGATGAGCTCCAGACCGGCCGAACCCTAGCGATCGTGTTAGACTTTGTCCGATGCGGTCTCGGGCGGCCGGATTTTCGCTCCTGTGCGGCCTCGGTTGCTCGAGCCCGGGTGACTACCTGGCCTGGCCCGAGCTACCCGCCGACACCGAGTCCGCGTTCGTATTCGTCAGCCCGCCGTCGGCGTCCAGCTCGCTCGAACTCTACGATCTGTCGGTGGACGGTCTGCCCGCGCTCGAGATCGACCTCGGTGAGGACTCGCGTCCGACGCGAGTCGCGGTGCTGACTCATCGAGTGGGCCCCGAGGATCTGGGCGTCACGCCGGGGCCAGTGCCCTTCGCCGGTTCGGGCGAGTGCCTCTCGGTGCCGCTCCTGGCGGCGGCCGATGGATTCGAGCTGGAGCTCGAGCCAGAGGCGCTCGGGGAGTGGCAGCCGCTTGCCTCGCCGCGCCCCCCTTGGATCTCGAGCGCGAGTTATCGAACTCCCTGTCCTTGTGGGGACTGGCAGTTCCTCGAAGAACTCACCTTTCAGGCCCAAGGTTGGGTCGTACTCGCGGGCGACGATGTCTTCGTTTTTCCAATCCTCTCGCGAGCGAGTGCCTCCCGCTTCAATCTCGAGGGACACACGCTGATCGAGGTCGCCGGGTCCTCAGGTCGCAGCTACTTTGGCGCCGCCGCCACCGCCGATGGACGTGTCTTCGCCGCGGCGTCCAGCACGACCGCGGGCGGCTATGAAGTCCTGGAGTTCGATGTCGCTGGCCGCATGCTGCCTCTGCCACCGGTGCCTCTGCGCGGGGACGTCCCTGACGCGCTCCTCACCGGCGAGGGCGAGACGCTCGAGCTCTACCTCATGACCGACAGCGGCCGACTGCTCGCCTTCGATGACTCGGCCGGCTGGACGGTGCTGCAGGACGAGACGCTCGTCATCGCGGGCGGCGGGGGTCGGCAGCAGCGCTCGATGGCGTGGATCGGACCCGGTGAGGTCGCAGCCGCGGTGCATAACTCGAGCGCGATCATCCACACTCGGCCGGGCCTCGTGCCCGTCGTGTACGTCCCACCGCTGTCGGAGTTTGTTTCTGCGGTTCGAGTGCTGGGCTGGAGCGAGGGGCTGGGACTCGTCGCCGGAAACCTCGCGGGCCGGTTGGCCAAGGTCGAGTCCTCCGAGGTGTGGACGCTTCTGCCTCACGCCGAGCTCGGGCGACTCAGCGGCGTCTTGGCCCATCAGGACAGCCTGTTGGTGGCCGCCGACCGCGGGTGGACCGAACTCCATCCTGAGGCCGGCCTCTGCCCCGCCACGCAGCCGAGCGGTGGTTCGCTCTTTTATGGGGGGCTCCTGAGGTGGCGCGAGTTCGTGATCGGGTGGTCGGCCAACACAACGGAAGTCACGACCGTGCTTCGCCTTTACCGCCGATAGCGCTCAGCGCCGTTTCAGGGTCGTCACCACGACTCCGCCGACGACGATGGCGCTCCCGAGCCACATGCGAAGTGTCATGGGTTCGTCGAGAACCAGGACCCCGATGATCACCGCGATGACGGGGGTCGTATACGCGATGAGGGAGACCTTCACGGCGGGCAAGTGACGAAGCAGCCAGTAGTAGAGCGTGAAAGTGAGCGCCGATCCCGCCACCGCGAGATAGACGAGCGCCAACACCGGTCCGATCCCGGCGTCGACCGGGGCCGATCGCTCGAAGGTCGCCGAGACCGCGCCCATGACGAGTGCGCTGAGCCCCATGGGCATCGCGGCCATCGAGATGGGGTGCACGTCGTGGCCGTAGCGTTTCACGAGCACGTTGGAGACCGCGGACACCGCTGGCGAGATCAACATGATGACGGAGGCCGCGGCCACCTGGGGCCCTCCGAGCCGCTCGAGGTCGTCCGAGTAGATACACAAGAGGCCTCCGAAGCCGAGGATGACGCCGACGCTACTTTGACGCGTCATTCGCTCGCCCTCGAGGAAGAAGTGCGAGAGCAGCACGACGAACAAGGGGAAGGTGGCGAAGATGATCGCGGCCAGCCCTGATGGGATGTGCTGCTCGGACCAGTAGACCACGCCGTAGGAGACGGAGAACGAGAGGAGGGCGTTGCTGAGCCAGAGCCATCGCTCTGTACGCGTCGTTCCAAAACGCACGCCGAGTGTTCGGCCGACAACGAAGAGCACAACCGCGGCGAGCGCGAAGCGCAGTGAGACGCCGAGAAAGGGAGGGAAGCCTTCGAGGCTGACGCGAATGACCGCCCAGGTGCTTCCCCACGCGAGCGTGAGGAAGCCAAAGACGAACAGCACCGTGGACCGGCTGGGGCTGGAGCTCATCTAGAGCTGCTCAGTTCGGAATGCTCCCGATGCGAAGCGCGTCGCGTGCCTTCCAGCCCTGCTCGAGTCGCTCTCGGAGCACCTCGCGCATGGCCTCGAGGTCGGCCTTCTCCTTGACCGGGAAGAAGCGGCCGCGCGGTCCATCTCGTGGGACGCGCAAGACGCCCAGGGACAACAGCGGAGCGCCGGTGGGGCCACGAATGGCGCTCACCTCGCAGGCGATGGACTCGAGCTGCAGGACGGTCTGCCCGTTCACTTCTTTCTCGACGACGTGGCGGGGGAGGGCCAGCTCCTGATCGAGCGCTTCGAGGGAGAACAGGAAGGTGTTGGTGGAGAAGTCCGGCAGATAATCCGGGGGCAGGTCGGGCGGCAGACGGAAGCCTTCCACGATCTGCGGGACCCCGCCCACTCGCGCGGGGGCGCCGCCCTTGTCCCACGCGCCGTTGGGGCCACGCCGCTTGGCCGTCACCTCGACCGAGATGTCGGCGCCGTGGGCGAGGTGGGCGCCGAGGATGGTGGGATCGATCGTCGCGCCCAAGTTGTCCACGTTCGAGAACCAGATGGTCTGAACCCCGCGCGCCCTCAAGTGGGCGAGCAGTCCCGACTTGCGGAGGCATGGGAAGAAGTCGCCGTGACCGGGGGCGTAGTAGCTGGGGGCGCCCCGATCATCCACGAACACCGTTCCGTCCGGACGCAAGCGAAGCGAGATCGTCTGACTGAAGGAGAGCAAGTCTTCGGCGGCGAGCCCGAGGAAGTCGCGCTCCGCGAGATGCTGCATGGTCGCCGCCTCGGTGGCGAAGCTGTTCATCAGGATGAACGGCACCCCGCGGCCGAATGCGGCTCCGGCACGTATGCTGTCCTCGGCCTTGAGCGCGAGGAACGATCGGTCTTCGAACACCGGCACCGCGCCCTTCACGACGCCGCCGAACCGCGTGGCCATGCCGCCGTTCAGCACCACCACCGCGACGCGTCCGCATTGAAGCGCGGTCTCGCCGACCTCGCGTTCCATGCGCATGGTCTCGGGATCGATGGTCACCACGTCCTCGACCGGGGTGATCTCGTCTTCGATGACCGCGCTCTTCGGGCCGAGTGTTCCGGCGGCGATGGCCGCGGCGTCGCGCCGAAGCGCGGCCTCATCGAAGCTGAAACGCGCCATGAGCGCGGCGTCGAGCTTCACACCGGCGAGCAGGTCCGCCATGGGCGGGAGCATAGCCAGAGCCGGTGGGGCCGTCACCCCTCGGCGAGAGATTCCCCGCTCGAGGCCGTGTCGGCCCCGTATTCGAGCACGGCGGCACTGATCGAGCTCACCACCCGCGCCGCTCGAGCCATGTGGGCGCGGGTCACCTCTGCAAGGTGCTCTGGGGGTCCGAAGGCGGAAAGGCTCGGGAGATCGGAGGCGAGCCGGAGCAGGGCCTCCGGCTGCAGGGGGTCGTCGAAGCTGACGAGCAGCCGGTGGAGGTCTCGGATCCGCCGGAGCACCTCGCTGCATCGAGTCAGCTCCGCAAAGGCGGCGATCCTTGGTTCGGCTGCCAGCTCGAGCTGAGTCTCTGGGCTCACACGTCCGCTCTTTACGAAGTGAGCGCCGGCGGCGAGACCCAGGAGCTGAATCTCCCGCAAGCCCCCTTCGCCGAGCTTGATGTCGAGCGGGCGCGCCCCGTCGGTCCGGTGGGCGTTGATCTCGAACACCACATCCTCGGCGAACTGCTTGGCTCGCTTTCGCACCATCGATCGCAGCTCGTGCTCGAACCGGTCCTCAATCTCGGGGTCCCCCAGCATGAAGCGGGCCTCGAGCACCTCCGCCTGGTCGATGAAGGCCTCCGGTCCCCTCGCCTCGAGCAGGGACCGCAGCTCCGAGATGCTCACGACGTAGGCGTTGAAGACGGGAGTGAGCCGGTTGTGGGGAGAGATGCCTCGGCGGACGAGGGCGGCCTCCAGCCGCTGAACGATCTTGCCGAGGAACTTCTTGCGCTTTCCATCCTCGCTCCCGATCACAGCGAGGTAGTCCCAATCCGCCGCGAAGGCCTCTTCGCGGCCAATACCGCCGGTGGCAAAGAGCGCGAAGTCAGTCTGCGGCGAGTAGCCGGCGAGCACCGGCGAGCGCTCCTTCACCTTCTGGTAGCTCGACGTGAAGAGCTCGCGCACGTAGGCATCGAAGGCGCGTATGAAGTCGGCATCGCGTTCTGGCGGTGCAGCTTCTAGGACCGAGACGAGGGCGATCCGCAGCACCTCGGCATCAAAAGCATCCCCGAGGAGTTCGATCCGCTCCTCCGGGTTGAGCTCCCTGGGGGCCTGTGTGCGCAGATCGCGTGCGAGGGAGCGCAGTCGTTCGAAGTCACCAAGTCTTTGGACGAACTCGGGGGTGCGGCCGAGCACTCGATTCGTCACCCGTCCGAGCCCACCGGAGTGGTGATGCGCCAGCACGATGACCGACCGCAGCGAACGCACGACGCGCTCTCCCAAGCTGCCCGGCGCTTTGGTCTCGATGAGATGGGCAAGCTCCGCGATCCGCCGCGGAGGGAGGGCGTGGGCGAGACGGAACAGGGCCTCGGTCTCGGTCTCGTCGTCGAGCCGATAGACGAAGCGCGAGAGCCGCTCCTCGCTCTCGCTCAAGGCGTTGAGCATGGCGTCGAAGAACAGGTCCAAGTTGGTGCCGAGTCTCCCGTCGCCGCGCTCCGACTCGTGCGTGGAGACCAAGATGAGGAACTCGACCAGAGACGAGGCGTCTCCACACATCATGGCGGCGTACCGCTTGGCGATCTCGCGACGTTCGACGAGCGGCACTTCGCCCAAATCGTCGAGAAAGCGATCGAAGAGCGCTTCGCTCGAGCTCAGGTGCTCGACGACCTCGTCCCAGAAGATCCCACGAGGATATCGGGTGAGGGTGTCGAGCAGGCCCAAGGCGAGATTGCGGTCGGTGTCCTCGAATCGGGGACCAGCGTCGAGCAAGCTCTTGAAGGTCGAGATGCTCCTGAGGTGACGCCCGATGTCGAAGGAGAGCTCGAAGACGCTCCCGAGTGCGCGCGCGCGGATGTCTTGGAAGTAGGCGAGCAAGCGGGTCTCGGCCGATCTTCGGGCCGAACCTCCCAAACCGAGCAGGACGGCGACGCGGCGCGCAGAACGCTGGGTGAGCGGGTCAAACAGATCGGCCTCCGCGCTCTTCGACACGTAGAGAAAGAGCAGCGCTCGAAGGACCTCGTTCTGCACGAAGGCGTCGCGGAGGGTGAGGTAGGCCTCGCGCCGTTGCGGGTCACGCTC
The DNA here is from genome assembly GCA_011526105.1 of Deltaproteobacteria bacterium. Classification (GTDB taxonomy): domain Bacteria; phylum Myxococcota; class Kuafuiibacteriia; order Kuafuiibacteriales; family Kuafuiibacteriaceae; genus WYAZ01. Next base: position 13,987 of record WYAZ01000106.1, read on the forward strand.
CGCCAAAAGACCCAGTGCCATGGAAGGGCGAGGCTCGTAGACGCCATGGATGGTCCGCATGGCCGCGGTCACCAGCTTGGCCGGCATGTAGACCTCGCGTTTGGGCGCGAGGACCTCTCCGATGCGGTCGATCACCTGGTAGTGCCGCATCTCCAGCATGATCTCGCGGAGCAACTCCTCGTGGGCGGCTGGGTCGCCCGACTCCGCGTAGTAGCGCTGGGTGATGCGCTCCATGAACCGTCGACTCAGGTCCGGCGAACCGGCGAGAAACTGCGCCCCGAGGAACTGCAGCGGCACCACGACGCCCACGCGCTCTGCCACGATCTGTTCGTACTCCTCGATCGTGTTTCCCGCGTAGCCGTTTGGCAGTTGGTCCGCGAGGAAGAGCTGGATCTTGGAGGCGTAGCGGACGAAGGCCTTCGACAGCGGGGCGAAGCCTTTGGCAAAAGACTCGCGGGCGTCCTCGCCGGAGACCACGAAGGCGAGGTCGATGTCTTCGTGGTCGGTGAGCGCCCCGACGTTGAACACCGCGTAGCTGTCGGAGGAGAGCTCCGGGGCGGAGATCTCGATCATGACCTCGATGAACGCCGAGACCCACAGCCTGCGGGTCTGGTGCGCGCGCTCGTTGACGACGTAGCTGTGCGCGACCCTTTGGGCCGGCTCGCTCTTCAAGCTCTCGCGGAGCAAGCTGCGGGAGAGTTCAGCCTGGTTGCGGATGTGGTGGTGGGCGAAGTAGCTGCCCACGAGCTTCGTCTGGTCCTTGCCGAGGGTCGTGGCGAACTCGGCGAGCTGCCGCAGCGCCGCCTTCGGGTCTTGGGGCGCGTGATCGAGAGGCGCCAAGCCGGAGGCGGCCTCCGAGGCGGCGACGAGCTCGCCTCGGTTCTGCTGGCTGACCCGCACGAACCGCTCCGTGTGGTTGGCGAAGCGGACGATCTCTCGACCGAGCTTACCGAAGCAGGGATCGAAAGTGAGCGGCCGCTTGGGGCTCACGGCGCGTGTCCAAAGGCGATGGCGGAGAGATGACGTCCGGTCGTGCCTCGGTCCCGCCGGTGGGAAAAGAACATGGCCTCGTTCTCCATCGTGCATCCGCCGACCTGTTCGATGGCGTGCGGGGGGACACCGAGCGCTTCGAGCTGCCAAACAAGCAGCGCAGCAAGATCGAGGTGCGGACGACCGCTCGGGCCCGTGTGCGCGGGAGGCGCTCGACCGGAGAGGGATGCGGTGGCCGCGGCGATCACCTCGGGGCCGACCTCGAAGGCCGCCGGGCCGATGGTGGGACCGATGGCGACGGTCAGCGAAGCCGCCGAGAAACCCAGCTCGAGGAAGCGCGCGAGGGTCTCGCGCAGGATGCCGCCCGTGGCGCCGCGCCAGCCGGCATGCACCGCCGACACCGCGCCCACGAGGCCGTCACCGCGCGTCGCCGCAAACAGCAGGGGCGCGCAGTCGGCGGTCCGCACGCCCACCGCGACCCTCGGGGTCGACACATAGATCCCGTCGGCTTCGATGTGACGGAGCGCTTCGCTGCTCCCGTGAGCGAGAGCATCGACCACGGCTGTTCCATGAACCTGACTGCTCTGGCGCACCGGCGCGTCGAGTCCGGCGAGCCGTTCGAAGCGTCGTTGATTCTCCTCGACCCGTTCCGCGACATCTCCGACGCTCCTGCCCAAGTTCAAGGTGGCGTAGGGCCCTTCGGAGACTCCGCCGAGCCGCGTGGAGAAGGCGTGGCGCACCCCCGCGAGGGCGGCGAGCTTCGTGCTCCTTAGGAGCATGAGGCCTCCTTCAGCGCAGCCTCGAGGGTGAGCAGGTCCTCGGGAATCGGCGCGGTGAGGTCGAGCAGCGCTCCGCTCGTGGGGTGCCGAAACTGAAGGCGGTGGGCATGCAGGGCAGGGCGCTCAAAGCCGCTGACGATCTTGGAGATTCGCGGGTCCAGGACTCGACCGGTCCTTTTGGATCCGTACAGCTTGTCTCCGATGAGAGGCGCGCCGTTCTCGCTAAAATGAACTCGGATCTGGTGGGTGCGCCCGGTCTCGATGCGCGCCTCCGCCTTCGCGGCGCCCCGGTAGGTCTCGAGCACCTGGTAGTGCGTGACCGCGCGCCGTCCGGTCTGAACGCGTGTCGTGAAGCGTTGCCGATCACGCCCGTGACGACCATGCAGCGTGTCGAAAGTCCCGCGGGCGGGTTTCGGTACGCCGAGCGTGTAGAGCAAGTAGATCTTCTCGACCTCGCGAGCCTTGAAGAGCGCAACGAGCGCGGCATGAACCTCGGTCGTCTTGGCCACGACGAGCAGTCCGGTGGTGCCCTTGTCGAGGCGGTGCACGATGCCTGGCCGAGCGGCATCGCCGGCCTCGAGCCCCTCGATGTGGTGCAGGAGCGCGTTGACGAGTGTGCCGCGCCGATGTCCGGCCGCCGGATGAACGACCATGTGGGCGGCCTTGTTCACAACGAGGAGCGCCTCGTCTTCGTAGACGATGGACAGCGGCAGGGCCTCGGCTTCGAGCGTGGAAGGCTCGGGTGGCGGCTTCTGGTAGACCACCTGGGCTCCTGCGCTCAATACGGTTCTCGAGCCTCGGCGCGGTTCGAGCCCGTCGATCCGCACCGCGCCGCGCTCGATGTGTTTCTGGAGTTGGCTTCGGGACTGACCCAGGACGTGAGCGACGAGGAAGTGGTCGAGTCGTTGGCCGTCCTCTTCGGGCGTGACGGTCCACTCGGAGAGCGGCGCGTCCGCGTTGGCGCCGAGCGTGGGGCTCACCAGATCTTCGACTTGATGTGCGCCTTGCCCTTGACCAATACATCGACGATCGCGCGTTCGTAGAAGTTCGTGGTCTCGAAGAGCTGGGGCGTGACGCGGCTCTTGTAGAGGTGACGACCTTCTTCTATCTCGCCCGCGATGACATCGAAGAGGGTATCGTTCTCGATGCCTTCGATGACCTTTCCCTCGTTGTAGGCTGCGATGTCGCTGGCGATGGCCCTTGCGAGTCTCATTGCCGCCTCATTGGTGTCGATTTGGGCCAAAGCTGACTCCTTCTTTCATCTCAACCGCATGGGTTGGTCTTCCTCGCGCGCTTCGTGCCACCTCGCCCACAGCTGAAGATAGGACTTGGCGGCGAGGTCGGGGTCGAGGCCGATCTCCTCGGCGAGACACCGAACGAAGCCGCGGACGTACACGCGGGCATCCGGGAGGTCATCGAAGCGCTCTTCCTCGACCGCTTGGAGGCTGCGCGCGCCGATGCGCGTGCGCTCGGCGATCTCTTTGAGCTCCACCCCGCGAGACTCCCGATACCGTTTGAGGAAGCCGCCGTCGTAAACGGTGCTCTCGTCGACGCGGAGCTCCGCGCGGGTCTCCCCGGTGACGGACTTCGGGCTCTCGGGCTTTTTCTCGGGCTTTTTCTCGGGCTCGGCAGTAGCCGGCTCCTCTTCGGAAGTCCCCACGATTCTCGGACGTTCGGTCGGCAAGGGCGCGCTGTCAAGCGAGAGACCGGCCAATGGGCACAGCCGCTAGCCGTCCTCGACCAGCTCAGCGTTCCAGTAGGATGCATCCACGAGGTTCAGGAACGGGCGCCAGGCCTCGTGCGGCGTGCCGTGGAACTCCCTCGCGAGCGGGGCCCAGCGCGGCCGAATGGGGGCGGAGAGAAGTCGCATGCCCGCCTGCTCGGGGGTGCGGCCCCCCTTCTTCATGTTGCAGGTGACGCAGCTGCATACCACATTCTCCCACGTGGTCTTCCCACCCTGGGAGCGGGGGATCACGTGGTCGAGGTTCAGATCCGAGCGGGAGCGTCGCTCCGCGCAGTACTGACAGGTGAGGTTGTCGCGAAGGTAGATGTTCTGGCGTGAGAACCGCACCCGCGAGCCGGGGAAGCGGTCAAAGACCTGGAGGATGATCACTCGGGGCACACGCAGCACTGCGTTCACCGTGCGCACCACGTCCCCGTCCCCGAATCCGGCGGCGAGGGCCGCCCAGGACTCGAAGTCGAAGGTGCGATACTCGCGGTCGATCGCCTTGGCCGCCCCCGCATAGAGCAGCGCAAAAGCGCGACGCACGCTGGTGACGTTGACCGGCTGCCAGTGCCGATTGAGTACCAACACGTTTGTGTCGAGGACGGACACGCTCCGGCATTATACCTCGCAGGCTGTGAGCTTGGACCTACCCGCCCGGTAAAATTGCCAGGGCAATTCCGAGTCCGACACCGCGGTGACCGCAACCGCACTTGTCGACGGTGCGCCGCGTTCCGGAGCGCTCAGCCCGGCGCCGAGACGCCGAGCTTCTGATACAAGGCGGCCGCGACCTCGGGCGAGACGAAGTGGCTCAAGTTGCCGCCGTTCTTGGCGATTTCCTTCACGAGGGAGCTCGAGATGTGGAGCTGTTCCGACTCCGTCATCAAGAACACGGTCTCGATCTCGGGGGCGAGCTGCCGGTTGGCGAGCGCGAGTTGGAACTCGTGTTCGAAGTCGGCCACGAGTCGCAGGCCTCGAATGACGACGCCAGCGCCGATTTGCTCCACGAATGTCACGAGCAGACCGGAGAAGGTTTGGACCTCCACATGCTTCCAGCGCCGTGCGGAGGTATCGACGAGGGCCCGGCGTTCGGGGGCGGAGAAGAGCCCGGACTTCGACTCGTTGACGCCGATGCCCACCGTCACCCGATCGAAGAGCTTGGCGGCTCGTTCGAGGATCGCCACGTGACCGAGGGTGATGGGGTCGAAGGAGCCGGCATAGACGGCGTGGCGGTAGTTCGGCATGGGTGAGTTCCGGCTTCGAGGACGATAGCACGGGCAGGGCGCGCGCTGGAACGGGTGACGAGCACGATGCCGCGTGCTAGAGGCGAAGGTTCATGTCGCTGGCCGATCTAAAGGACGATATAGAGGCGCTCGCCGAAAGACTCGAGACGCTTCGGGGGCATCTTTGACCTCGAGGGAAAGTCGAATCGACTCGCCGCGCTAGAGGCCGAGAGCGGCCGCCCCGGGTTTTGGGACAACCAAGAGCGCGCCCAGAAGCTCGGGCGCGAGCGTGCCGCCCTCGAGTCCACCATCAACACCTGGACGGCTGAGCACAAGCGGGTCGAAGACGCGCAGGTCCTGGTCGAGCTCGGCCTCGAGGCCGGGGACCCGAGCGTGGAGGCCGAAGCTCAGGCGCTCCTCGACACCGTGAAGAGCAAGCTCGGCGAGATGGAGCTCCGCCGGATGATGTCCGGCCAGTACGACGCCAACGACGCCATCATCGAGATCCACGCTGGGGCCGGCGGCACCGACGCCCAAGACTGGGCCGGCATGCTCTATCGCATGTACACGCGCTGGCTCGACGCCCACGGCTTCAAGATCGAGGAGGTCGACTACCAGGCGGGAGAAGAGGCCGGGATCTTGGGCGCCACGATCATCGCGCGCGGTCCCTACGCCTACGGCTGGCTCCGCGCCGAGAGCGGCGTGCACCGCTTGGTTCGAATCTCTCCCTTCGACTCGAACGCGCGCCGCCACACCGCTTTCTCAGCGGTGTTCATCTTCCCCGAGCTCGATGACGAGGTGGATGTGGACATCGACTGGGACAAAGACGTGCGCGAAGACCGGCTCCGTTCGGGCGGCGCCGGTGGACAGCACGTCAACAAGACCGAGTCCGCCATTCGCCTCACCCACCTCGAGACCGGCATCGTGGTGACGTCTCAGTCCGAGCGCAGTCAGCACAAGAACCGCGCGACCGGCCGAAAGATCCTCGCCGCGCGCCTCTTTGACCTACGCATGAAGGAGCAGGCCGCCGATCGCGAGAAGCTCTCGGGCGACAAGCTCAAGATCGAGTGGGGCTCGCAGATCCGCTCGTACGTGACCCAGCCTTATCGCATGGTGAAGGACCACCGGACTGGGCACGAGGCCTCGAACGTGGACGCGGTCCTCGATGGCGATCTCGACGGCTTCATGGAGGCCTTCTTGCTTCAGTCCGGCGGCGACAAGAACGCCGAACGCGCCGCGCTTCCAGACGATTGAGCGCTCGAAGCGGAATCGCCCCCCCACATCATGAGCTGGTCGAACCATGTCATGGACTCACGCAATTTCATATAGACACTTAAGATATGTTTATGTAGTCTAAATGGCATTATGAATGTCGCCGGCGACCAGCGTCTCGTCGAGCGGCTCGCTCCTTTGCAGCGGGGCGTTTTCTCGCGGTCTGATCTGCAATCGGCCTTTGCCGAGCTTCACAACGCTGCGCTCATCCGGAGGATTGGCTCGCTCGAACGCGAAGGGGTGCTCCGCCGTTTCTCCCGAGGCTGGTACGTGACGGAGAGCTTCGAGCTCCCCACCCTCAGCCAACGCATCGCACCCGACTCCTACGTGAGCTTCGGAACCGTGTTGGCGCGCAATCTGATCATCGGCACTGTCTCTGCGCGTCGAGTCCGCGCGGTCAAGGTCGGCAAGGCACGGCGCTACTCCCGGCTTGGGGTAGAGATTGAACACTTCAGTGCTCAGCCGAGCGCTATGTTCGGGTTCGAGGTCGGCGGGGACGGCGTGCGCTATGCCGACAGCGAGAAGGCGGTGCTCGACGTGCTCTACTATCACCTTCGCGGCATCCGCTATCCCTTCGACATCTACTCAGACCTCGCGGTGAACAAGCTCGACCGCGTGCGTTGGGAGGCGTATCTCGAGCGGTACAACAACGCGAGGTTCGTGAGCTTTGCTCGGCGTATTCTGGAGGGGCCATCATGACAAACGACGAGCTCATGGCCTGGGTCATGCACCGCTTTTCCGATGTGTTTCGCGAGCGGGCGATCATCAAGGGCGGCATGGCCCTTCGGCTCCTCGATAGCCCGCGTTTCACCAACGACATCGACTACGTGTTCGTGCGCTACGACTCCAAGAAGGCCGTTGCGGCCAAGATCCGAGAGGTCCTTGGCGAGCTCGAAGGAGCCAGGATCAAGATGGACGTTCACTCCAAGATGATCCGTGCCGACATCCGCTTCGACGGGGCCGCGATTCAGATCGAAGCCAATGTCGCGGTCGATTGCCCCTCCGTGCCCATGGCGACCGGAGAGTTCGCCCGCAGCGTGGGTCAGCCCTCTCGGGTGGTTCGCATCATGGCCCCAGACGTGGCGCTGGCCCACAAGATCGCCGCCTGGAACGAGCGGCGAATCGCTCGAGATCTCTACGACGTGTACTTCCTGTCCGCACGGGCAGGTGCGAAGCCCGATCAGGGGGTTCTCTCCAGTCGCCTGGCGCGTTTCGAGTCACGCCTCCCGAAGCTCCGCAAGAAGAAGAGCATGTCGTTCGAAGAACTCGTCGCGGCGCTATCCCTTGCGCGCGATACGATCGACGACGAACTCGTCGAAGATGAGCTCGGACCGCTGGTGTCGGTGGAAGAACGGGCGGGCCTGGCCCTCCGAATCAAGGCCGCGCTCGCGGGCGTGATCGAGGGGCTGTCGTCGGGCCTTGCGGGCGACTGAGCTTTAACTCTCGACCGTTCGCGGCAAGACGCCGCCGGGGCGCCCGTAGTGGAGCGCTGCCGGCTCACCCGGCGACGGTTCGACGAAGCATCCTAGAACGGTGGACCAGTACAGACAGCCGAGTTCTTCCGGCGGCCTCTGCGTGACGAATTCTTCGGCACGTTCGAGCATCGCCAGCCAGCGAGTCTTCAGGCTCGGCAGGTCCACCGGTTTGGTGGTTCTGAGCCTCGCGAAGTCTTCCGGACGATAACGTCCGCGGCGCCGCAGGAGTTCGAGAAGCGAACGCGGCGTGAAGCCCGGATCCTTCCCGGCTGCTGCCCAGCAGAGCGCACCGAGCGGCAGGATGGTCTCGTCGATGTGCATGATGTCGAGAAAGTCTCGCGGCTCGTCTCGCCCCGCGAGCGCCAGCACCTTGTTGACCGCGAGATCGATGGGATGAAGCCGAAAGCCCACGCGTGGGTCCTTGACCACCGGCATGAAGCGCCAAGCGGAGTCGTGAGCCCACTCGATCTTGGTGCGTTCTTTGGCGCGCGAGACGACCGCTCGGATGTACCCGGGCTGATTCATCTCGATCTCGATCGTGTATCCGTGGGCTTCGAGCGCCTGTCGATCCTGCGCGAAAGCCGATGCGACGCGGACTTCCGAATCGTGAAAGTAGTCGAGGTCGTTGCTGAAGCGGACGCTGTTGGGCTCGAGATGCAGCGCGGCCCCGCCCGCGAGGTGGCTGTCTTCCGTCCGCTGATCGGAGAGTCGCAGTGCGACCTCAGCCTGAAACTCCGTTAGCGGCAAAGCTGCGCCGCCTTCTCCCAAGCGCGGCGACCCCCGTGTTTCTGGAGCTGCTCAATCACCCAAGGCACGTCCGCGAGTCCGACCACGTAGCCTGGGTCGTAGGACCAGAAGCACTCGGCTTGAAACTCTCGGTAGGCGCGGCGAGCCTCGCGGACGAGTACCATCGACTTGGCCTCGGACGCACCGAGCGCACGGCGGCTTCTTCGGCCACCCTTCGCGCCGATCTGAGCGAGGTACGCTCGAACCGAATCGTCCACTCGAAGACCATAGGCCGCTTACGATATTAGTCAAATGATTTCAGACAGGAGGCTCTATCCGTCGCGATCCAAGCCGCGCCTCGCGACCCAGTCCTCAGACCTTCATCCAGATCGCGGTCTGGTCGCCTTCGTAGACGAGCTTTTCGCCCTGCGTGAATCGAAACTCGTATCGCTGCAGAAACTTCGATCGCACCCGCGGCCGGTCGGTCGAGCGACACTCGAGGATCAGCGGAGCGCTCATGTCGGCGAGCGCGTGGAAGCGTGCCTCTTTCATGCGCACGCCGTAGCCGGTCCAGCCGTCTCGGTGCCTCAGCCCCATGATGAAGTAGAAGTGCACGAAGGCCACGACGCCGGTCATGTGCACCATGAGTCCGCCGGAGACATGACGGGGGTGACGTTCGGGGTGGACCTTCTGCGTGTTCGTGATCGGCAGGCCCTCATGCACCGGCATGCGCACACGCACGAGGTTCTCCGCTGGGTCCACCGTCACGATCTCGTCGATGAGGAGGCCGTCCAAACCATAGAGCGCATCTTCGACGAACTCGGCCGGGAGTGGACCGAGTGAGCTCTGGTCGCTCATCCGCCGACGCCCTGAACAAACGCGGTGAAGGCTTGAAGCTCCGCTTCAAAGGCCTCGGCGCCCGCTTTGGCCAGCCGACCCCGGAGCTTCTGCTTGTTTGTGCCAAAGGCCTGGGGCAGCGGGGAGAGCGCCCGTGCTCTTTCGATCGCTCGAGCCTCGATATCCGCGGGCGGAACCACCTCTTCCACGAAGCCCGCGACGCGCGCTTGGTCGGGATCGAAGAGGCGGCCTTCGACCACCGCCGCGTGCAGCGAGGGTGGTGCGATGCGAATGCGCGCCATGTCGATGACGAACCGCGGCAGGCCGATGTTGATCTGCGTCTCGTTGAGCCCGATCCGAAAGCGCCCCTCGGCCGCGAGCGCTGCGTCAGTAGTCAGCGCCAGGACCGCTCCGCCAGCGATGGCGTGCCCGCTGACCGCAGCCACGACCGGCCTCGGGTGCATGAACAGACGCAGCATGACCCGCCCGAACTGGGCCAAGACGGTCTGCAGGTCCTTGGGGTCCAAGGTGGGCAGGGTCTTGATGTCCAACCCTCCGGAGAAGAACCCGGTGCGCCCGAGAAGAACGAGGGCGTCGGCGCCTTCCGCCTCGTCCAGGGCAGACTCCAAGGCGGAAAGAGAGACGCCGTTCATGGCGTTGGCTTTGCCGTCGTCCAGGGTGATCAGGGCGAGGCTTCCCTCACGCCGCAGCTCGATGGGGGGCATCTTCGGGACCGGGGCATAGCATAAGTTCACGAAAACCCCGAGCTTAGTCTGCCCCTCCTCTCCCTGAGTGGTGGGGGAGGCTAGCAGGGGCTACCCGGACACGCTACGCTCCCCTGGCCTTTGGGGGGACCCTCGAGGCAAAGCGAGGTCGAGGTTTGCGGATCCTTATCGCCGAAGACGAGCCAGGCTCGAAGCTGCTGCGACGACCCATCGAGCAGCTCGGTCACGACTGTCTTCACGTCGAGAACAACGAAGAGGCACTCGAGCTCTTCGAGGACATGAAGCCGGACTTGGTCATCACCGACCTCGAGAAGCCGCGCATCGATGGCGCCGCTCTGTGCCGCCACATCCGATCGAAGCGCACGGACCAATATGTCTATGTGCTCATGGCCGTGGACGGGGCCGAACACATCCGGCCCGCGCTCGAGGCCGGGGCCGATGACTTCCTCCTCAAGCCCATCGCGCCCGAGGCGCTCGATGGTCGCCTGCTCGTCGCCGAGCGCTCCATCGCCATTCACCGGCGCATGAAGGAGACTCGGATCGATCTCGATCGTCTCAATCACGACGTCTACGAGGAAGGCCGCCGGGACTCACTCACGAAGGTGGGCAACCGACTCCGCCTCGAGCAAGACCTCGATGCCTTGGCCGGGCGCGCCAAACGTTACGGTCACTCCTTCTCCGTCCTGCTCTCTGACCTCGACTTCATGAAGAAGTACAACGACACCTGCGGGATGGCGGCCGGAGACGACACGCTGCGCTCGGTCGCCCGCACCATCGCGTCGTTTGGTCGGTCTGGAGACATGGCCTATCGCTACGCGGGCGCACAGTTCTTCGTGGTGCTCCCCGAGCAGCCGCTCGAACGCGCGCTGATCGCGGCGGAGCGCCGTCGAGCGGCGGTGGAGAAGCTCGGCATCCCGAACCCCGCCTCTCCGTTTGGAGTGGTCACGATCAGCACCGGCATTGCGGCGTTTTCGCCCACCGACAACCAGCCGCTCGAGCATCTTCTGCGTCGAGCCGAGGAGGCCCTCGTCAAGGCCAAGGCGTCGGGCCGCAATCAGATTTACGTGAACGACCAGGATCGGGCGAGCCTCGCACCGCCGGGCTTGGCTGCGGCGCGTACTTCGTCGACCCCGCCCTGATGATCCATGTCTGACGCCCTCGACAGCCTCGAGCGCAACCTCCTCGAGCGGCTCCTCTTCGGCTTTGAGACCGAGATCATTCACCGAGCGGTCGATGGCGGGGCCGAATGTGCGCTCCGCTTCGAACTCGAGACCTTCGTCGGGCGAGGCGAGACCTCCGAGGCCGCGCTCAGGGCCGCCGTCAACATCGCGTTCCCCACGTCGATCGCTCGGGCCGCCCTGATTGCCGCCGGTGCCGCGAAGCCTCCGGCCCGTCGGGTCTCCACCGCGGCCCCAGGGCCCAACGATGTGATCGTCGCGTATCGCTCACCTCGGGGTTCTTGGACCCCCATGGACGGTGATGGCGCGGAGCGCTTCCGCAACGCCGACCGTTCGCTCGAAGTGCTCGACATTCTCAAAGAGCGGATTCGCGACTCGAGGGAGGAGCTGGGTCTCTGTTCCGCGGAGCGCCAGCGCCTCGCCATCTTGGCTTGGATCTCCGAGGCGAGGGCCCACGGGGAGCGCTTCAACGACGACGATCGTGTCCGTGATCGAGTCACCGCGATCTCCAGGTTGCTCACCGAGATCGGCAAGAACTACTGGCCGGGCTCCGTGAACGCGCTTCAGCTTCAGACCCAACCCAAGGACCTCCCCAAGTCCATGCTCGGTGCGGTGGCCGGTTCTTGGGCGGCGGCATCGGACCTCGCCGAGCAGGCCCTTCGCGATCGCGAGCAGGAGGACGATCGACGCGGTCGCGATGTGCACGGCTGGGCGGACCGTGCGGACGGCCACCCGCCGCCGCTCGATGCCGCGCAGGTCCTTCGGACCTTGACGGAAGAGGTCGAGCGGAAGAGCGGCCCTCTCGGCAGTGGAGCCATGATCGACGACGAGAACCGCTGGCCAGACGCCGAGACCTTCAGGCGTTGGGTACGCATGCTCCGCTGGTTGCGTCTCGCCGAGCTCGAGCCGGAGCCGTGGTCGCGTCTGGCGGGACGCTTCAGGTGGTGGGCGAGCCGCCGAGAGAGCGAACTCGCGATCGTGGGCAAGGAGCTTCAGTCTGGGTACATCCCGCGCGAGACCTGGTCGAGCCTGCTTGGGCGGACCGATGTCGGAGGTGACACGCACGCCGGCGGCATCGAAGCCCAGGCGCTCGATGTGGCCCGCCGCCTGGCGGTGGGCAGCCGGATCATGCTCGTGGGCCATCGCAGGGACCCAACGCTGCAAGACGAGTTGCAGTCCCTTCTGGGCACGCAGTCCATCGACGTACGCATCGCAGAACCGAAGCGGCTCTCCGCGTTGCGTGACGAGATCCGCGAACGCGGGGTGGAGTTCGTGCTCGCGGCCCTCGGGTTTCAGTCGCAGAACGTGGATGTGCTGCTTTCGGAGCTATGTCGTGACGCCGGCATTCGATACCTGCGTGTCGCGAGCGGCCGGGCCAGCACCTGCATTCGAGCGCTGGGCCGCGTGGCCTAGCGGCGCAGCGCTTTACACCAGGCGCGCGAGCTGCCGATGACCATCCTGAAAGACCGGCCAGCCATCACCCACGAGCACCGCATGGATGTTTCGGTGCTCGAGGAGCCGCTTCACCGAGGTCACCGCGGCGGCTCGGTCGCTGAGCTTTGCGTCCGGCAGCAAGGTGAGCGCGCCCGCTCGATGGGCGCGAATGAGGTCCCCGGTGATGAGCACCAGCTCATTCGGATGGTCCTCGAGCAACAAGCACAGCTCTCCCTTGGTCTTTGAGCCCGCGAGCTCGAAGGCCCGCAGGTGCGGCACGACCTCCTGGCCGTCAGAGAGCCAGCGGTCACACACGAAGGGGAAGCTTTCCTTCTCCGCCGCCGGGCCCACCAGCTCGGCGCCGAGTTCCTTGGCGAGCGTGGCGGCCGAACGGGTGTGATCCGAGTTCGTGATGACGATGGTCTTTGCGCCTCCGAGCGACGCGAGGTGAGCTCGATCGTGTGTGCTCATCTCGAGCGGATCAACGAGCACGTTTCCGTCAGGTCGAATCCAAGCGTAGCTGTTGAAGTCGATGTTGCGAGCGGCATCGAAAACCGACCAGGCATAGAGGTCATCGCGCTGAAGAAGTTTCACGCCCGAGACCTCGGACGTTGCGCGGTTCGAGTCAAGCCGAGGTCCGGCGTCCGCTTCACATGGCCTTTGGGGCCGCGACCCCGAGCAGGGAGAGCCCCTTTGCGAGCGTGCAGCGTACCGCGTCCACGAGCTGAAGTCGCGCCGCCTGCAGCGCCGGGTTCCCGTCCACCAAAATGCGCTTCTCGCGCTCTCGGTTGCCGGCGGTGAAATAGGAGGCAGTCCGCTGGGCCACCTCGAGCAGCGCCCGGGTCACGTAGGAAGGCTCGAAGGCCTCGCACGCATCCTTCACCGCGCCAGGAAAGGCCGCGAGAGCCAGGATGAGGTCACGCTCCTCGGGGAGCGCGAGCAGCGAGAGGTCTGCAGATCCGGGAGCGCCGCCGCCCTTCTCGAGGATGCTGCAGGCGCGTGCATGGGAGAACTGCACGTAGGGTCCGGTGAAGCCTTCGAAGTTGAGCACCTCCTCCCACTTGAAGGTGTAGTCGCTGGTCCGGAGGTTCTTGAGATCACCGAAGACCACCGCCCCGATGCCGATGGCCTCCACCGTCTCGTCGAGATGCGCGCGGTCGATGCGATCAGAGGCCTCGCAGATCTCGCGGGCCTTCGCGACCGACTCATCGAGCACCTCGTCGAGGAAGATGACGCTCCCTCGCCGTGTGCTCATGCCATGCACTCGGCCAAAGGCGACGTGCTGCATGTCCTTGGCAAAGTCGAATCCCATGGCGCCGAGCAAGCGGAACAACTGCTGGAAGTGGAGCGCCTGATCCTGGGCTACCACGTACAGCGCGCGATTGAACTGGAATCGTTCGTGCCGGTCGATCGCGGCCGCGATGTCGCGCGTGATGTACAGGGTGGTGCCGTCTTTGGTCTGAAGCAGGACCGGGGGCTCGCCGGGCTTCTGCTCCAGCTTGGCGATGAGCGCGCCCTGGTCCCGCTCCGTGCCGGGCTTCTCGGAGACACGAGCCACCGTAGCCTCGAGCACGTCCGTGTAGAACGACTCGCCTTCGATCGCCGTGAACTCGATACCCATTCGGCGATAGACGCGCTGGAACTCCGCGATGGAGGTCTCGCGGAACTCCCGCCACTCTGCGAGCGCGACGGGGTCTTTCTCTTCGAGTTTCTTGAAGAAGAGGCGCGCCTCTTGATCTTTGGCCTCGGCCGCGGGGAGAGCGCTGGTCGCGCGTTCGGCCTCCGCGTCCTTCTCCTCGATGAACTCGAGCAAGCCCTCGAGCGGATCCGAGTCATCCGTGAGGCCGCGCAGACCGCGCAGCTTCTTCTCGAGCTGCTTGGTCTTCTTCTCTCGCTTCTTCGTCTCTTTGTCGTCGGCGGCGGTCTTCTCGAGCTGGCGAGCGGTCTCGAGTTCGGTCACCAGCGCACGCAGCTCGCTGGGGCCGTTCATCTTGGCGCGGAGTCCCTCGACGTCCGCGTCTTGGTTGGCCTTCACGTACACCTCGATGAGGTGTTTTGCGTCGGCGCGTTTGGCCGGATCTCCGTAGCGCCGAAACCCGGTCGCCAGGAGGCCGAACTGCTTGCCCCAGTCGCCGAGGTAGTTGATGCCGACGACCCGCCAGCCCTGCGAGCGATGGAGCCGTCCGACCGCGGCCCCGATGACCGTTGAACGGATGTGGTGGAATGCGAGGGGCTTGGCGATGTTGGGGGAGGAGAAGTCGATGACGACGGTTCGTCCTTCGCCGTCTTGGCTGTCCCCGAAGTCCGCGTTGCGGGCGGCGGGAATGATCTCGGAGGCGAGTCGAGTGCGATCGATGGTGGCGTTGAGGTGGGGACCCACCGGCGTCGAGTTGGGCACCTTCTTTGCGGCCTGCGCGGCCAGCTCGAGTGGAGGCCGACTCAGTTGCTTTCCGAGCTGGAAGAAAGAAATGCTCAAGTCGCCGTGCTCTCGCTCGGGCACCCGGACCTGGCCGTAGATGCTGGGAATCTCGGAGTCTGGAAGGCCCAGCGAGCCGGCGACCTGCTTCGCAAATTCCTGCTTGAACTTATCCAGGGGGGAGGCCATCGGCTCCGGTTACGAGAGCGCAGGGTGTTTGGCAAGCCTCCGGGCTTGCCCCATTCACGCCGAATGGGTATACCCATTTGAGGAGTTCGCTGCCGTGCCCCCAGCCCAAAAGAAGCTCGTCCCGGATGAACGAGGCCGGGTGACCCTCGGGGAGGCGGCCAAAGGTGTGAGTAGCTACCAGGCGTCCTTCGCGTCCGACGGCACCGTGACTCTGACGCCGATGATGGAAATCCCAGCGCGGGAACGCTGGCTCTGGGAGAACAAGAAGGCGATGGCGAAGGTGCGGCGGGGACTCGAGCAATCCGCGCGCGGTGAGACCACGCCCTTGGACCTTGCTGACCTCCCCCCCGACGACTGATGCCCTTTTCCCTTCGGCAGACCTCCGAGGCAGCCGCGCAACTCGCTCTGCTCGCGCGCCAGAAGTCCAAGGCCAAACGCTTCAGGGCGGTGGCCAAGTGCCTTCGCCTCCTAGCCTCGAATCCGCGGCATCCGGGCCTGAACACACACGAGTACAGCAGCTTGAAGGGTCCCAGCGGGGAGAAGGTGTTCGAAGCCTACGCGGAGAATCGGACGCCCGGTGCCTACCGGGTCTTCTGGCACTATGGTCTTGGGCCGAGCGAGATCACCATCATTGCGATCACTCCTCATCCGTGAGACCGGGAGGGCATCATGTTTGGCAAGAAGCAGACGGACCTAAACGAACTCCTGAAACAGGTCCAAGACCCCATCCTCGAGAAGAGCATCGTCGACGCGGGCTTCGTCGTGGACGTGCGCGAGGAGGGCGACCGCGTTCGCATCGGGCTCGAGCTGCCCACGCCCGCCTGGGAGGCCGGACCACTGCTCGACCAAGAGATTCGCCGCGTGCTCGCCGGGCAGGTCGGCGATCGCAAGATCGAGATCGCTTGGGGAAGCAACGTGAAGTCGGCTCGTCCGGCGGCGCCGGGCGGGGCCAACCTGGTCCCGGGGGCGCGCAACATCATCCTCTTTGCTTCGGGCAAAGGCGGGGTGGGCAAGTCGACCATCGCCACCAACGTGGCCGCCTCACTCGCCAGCGTGGGCGCCAACGTGGGCCTGCTCGACGCGGACATCTATGGTCCATCCATTCCCACCATGATGGGCACGCGCGAGATGCCCAAGGTGGCCGAGGGTGGCCACAAGCTGACCCCGATCTTTCGGCACGCCATGAAGCTCATGTCCATCGGCTTCGTCGTCGACCCGAAGGAGGCGATGACTTGGCGTGGTCCCATGCTGAACAGCGCGTTGCTTCAGTTCATCAAGGACGTGGAGTGGGGTGACCTCGACTATCTCATCTTGGATCTACCGCCGGGCACCGGCGACGTTCAGCTCACCATCGCGCAGAACGTCAAAGTCGCCGGGGCGGTGTTGGTCTCTACGCCGCAGGACGTGGCGCTCGCCGATGTGGTGCGCGGCAAGGCCATGTTCGACAAGGTCGACATCCCCACGCTCGGTGTGGTCGAGAACATGAGTTCGTTCGAGTGCGGAAACTGCGGCACCACGCACCACATCTTTGCGCACGGCGGCGCCGCGCGGCTCGCCAACGAGCTGGGTGTTCCGCTGCTCGGCGAGATCCCCATCGAACTCGGCGTGCGAGAGTCGGGCGATATGGGCAAGCCCGAGGTCCTCTCACATCCAGACAGCCGCGCTGGTCGAGCGCTTCAGCAGGTGGCGGTGCGCATCGCCACGCAGCTCGCCAAGCAGGCGGCGCTCATGAGCGAGCCCGGCAAAAAGGCGTCGGGCGGACTTCGCATCATCCAGTAGCCGAGCAGAGTTCTCCATGGCCAAGGCCCTCACTCAGCCTCCGAAAGGCACACGCGACTTTCTTCCGGAGGAGCTCCGAAAGCGGAGCTACGTGACCGGCCTCATCCGCGAGGTCTACGAGGCGCATGGCTTTCAACCGCTCGAGACGCCCACCTTCGAACGGCTCGACACGCTCCTCGGCAAGTACGGCGACGAGGGCGACCAACTCGTGTTCAAGGTCCTGTTTCGCGGCGAACCGCTCGTGAAAGGCATCCGAGCCGCCGCGGCTTTCATCGAAGACGAGCAGAACATCGTGCGCGGCCGCAGCGGTGAGACGGCGCCCGGCGCGGAGGGCATGCTCGCCGACCTGGGGCTTCGTTACGACCTCACGGTGCCGCTCGCGCGGGTGTACGCGGAGTACCGAGACAAGCAGCTCCCCGCCGTGTGGAAGCGGTATCAGATGCAGCCCGTGTGGCGCGCTGACAACCCCTCCAAAGGTCGATTCCGCGAGTTCTGGCAGTGTGACGTGGACGTTGTGGGCTCGGACTCGCGCGTGGTCGAGGCCGAGGTCATCGGCGCGGTGGCCGAGTGCCTCGAGCGCCTCGGTTTTGCCGAGTTCGAGATCCGCCTCAATCACCGTGGGCTCCTCACCGCGCTCTGCGAGGTCGCGGGGGTCGCGAAGGGGCTCGAGGCCGAAGCCATCGTCGCTATCGACAAGCTCGACAAGGTCTCGCCCGAGGTCGTGGGCGCAGAGCTCGAAGCCAAAGGTGTCAGCGCGGTCGCGCGAGAGCGGCTTCTCGCCTTGGTGGCGGAGGCTTCGTCCCTCGATGCGCTCGAACGGGAGATGAGCGGTCACGCGGCCGGCCTCGCGGCCATCACAGACCTGCGCGTGGTGCTCGGCCTTGCGGGTGTGACCCCCGCCGCGAGTCACTTGCGCTTCGACCTCTCCTTGGCGCGCGGCCTCGGCTACTACACCGGTGCCATCTTCGAGATCCGGGTGCCCGATCTTGCGGGTTCGCTCGGCGGTGGCGGACGCTACGACGGTCTCATCGGCATGTTCCTCGGCAAAGAGGTCCCGGCCTGCGGCTTCTCCATCGGCCTCGAGCGGATCCTCGTCGTGATGGAAGAGCGCGGCATGTACCCGGCGCACCTCTCTGCCGCTTCAGACGTTCTGCTCGGCTTCACGGACGAGAGCCAGGTCGCGAGCGCGCTCGAGACCGCGCGTGCGCTTCGAAGAGCGGGGTTTCGGGTCGACCTACGGCCGGCGAGCATTAAGTCGGACAAGCTGAGGAAGCTCGCTTTCGACGCTGGGTTTCCGGCGGTGATCACGCTGGAAGGCGACGGAAAGCGGAGCCTCAAGGTCTTCGCGGAGCGTCTCCTGGACCCGTCGCGCGCGGCGGCCCTGCGGGCCTGCCTCGAAGACTAGAGCTCATCTCCCCCCCCTCGGTCGCGATTTTGGCCGATCCGCGTCGGTGCGCGGTGTTGGTCCTCCTCGCGTCATCGAAGGATAGCGCGTTCGTCGGCCCGCCTTGCGCGCCTTGCGTCTCGGCCGTCCCGCTCGGTCGGGTGTTTTTTGATGAGCTCTAGTCCCCTGGAAACGTGGAGGCTAGCAAATGCCGCCGGCCCTCTTCGCGGCTGCTCGCCGCGACGCCTTTGGCTCTCGTCGGTTGAATACAGTGAGTACTCGCCCTCCTCGCGCGACGACCAGACACGAAGATTGCTCGCCGAACTTCGCTAGCCTCCACGTTTCCAGGGGACTAGTGTCCCGTCCGAAAAGTTCAGATCACGTTCGCGCTTGTGCTTTTCGCCCCTGGCCGACGCGCGGCCTGCGGCCGCCCTTTCGGGCTCCTCGGTCATTGGGGGCGACCCAACTCCCTTCGTA
>WYAZ01000005.1 GCA_011526105.1 Deltaproteobacteria bacterium
AGCCAGATTCTCCGGAAACCGGAGCGTGTTCGGATATCGGACGTGCGGGGGTGAGATCTGAAGTGGCTCCGGCTTGGTGAGCCTCGTGCGTCACCGGGCTCGTGGACCACGTCTCGGAGGCAGGATACTCGTACCTTCGGCGGCACCCGGAGCAGACCGACCTTCACCGGGTCTACCAAGCCCCGAGAGAGCTCCCGGACGGAGACCAGCACGATTCGAATCAGTTGATCCTCGAGCAAGTTGGCCTGCAGCGCGGTTCCATGGCTCTTCGCTGGCGATACGAACAAGAGACGTTGGGTGCAGCGGGCCCTGCGCGAGATCAGGGGTGCTTGTAGCCGTACCAACCCCTCCCTCCCGGCGCTACTCGGGCGCCATTCTTCGTTCGGCGCCTCGCGCTGCTCATCTCGCCGCCGCTGCGAGGTCACGGCCTCGGGTCCGGCGGACAAGGCGGAGCCCCGCCCGCGACTCCCCCGAGAGGTGATCCGTCGACGTCGGTCATGAGTTGGTCGGCGCCACAGACGAAGGAGGCCTCCCAGACCCCGGCGGCCTCCGATGCAGGCAACGCGCTGATGATGGCGGTGGGGACGTCGCGGATGTCCAGCCCGCGGAAGGTCGGGACCCCGCCGGCCAGGAGCAGGACCCCCGCCAGCTCGCAGCGACGGATCGAGACGTTCGTGGCCTGGACCGCGTGCCCATCAAGGACGAGGCCCGAGCCTTTTGCGCCGAGTGCGAAGGCGCCGCCCGCGATGTCACTGACGAGCACGTCCTCGATCGTGGCTCCCTCGTCGCGCAGCGAGATCCCGTGTCCGGCCCCGTCGCGCACGGCCACGCGGCTCAAGCCCCAGCCTGGGGAGATGACGCGTACCCCGAGTCGGCTGAAGCCTGCGACGAGGACGTCGGAGATCCGCGGCGGCGACGAGTACTCCCCTGATACGTCGAGATAGAGCCCCTGCGCGCCCGCCGTGACGACCGTGAGGTGGGAGACCTCCACCCCGCTCGACTCCGTGCTGAGAGCGGTGTCGCCTCCAATGATCAGGACGCGCTCCGCCTGAGCCTGACCACTCGAGAACGCGAGCCCGTGTTTCATGCCGCGAGCGTCGACCACCGCGTCGCTCAGCCTGATCGTCCCCGCTGCGATGAACACGACCGCCTCGCTCCTCGCGGCGCGGTCCCCGGCGGACTCGACGAACAGGCCGCCGAGCTCCATGGCCCCCCCCGCGAAGAACCTGGGCCCGACCGGGACCGGGTCCAACGGTGGGACGTACCGCACGTAGACCCGATCGAGCGCGCCCACCACCTCGACCAAGCTCGCGCCCACCGGCGCATCGATTCCCAGGGCATGGGCCTCGATCTCGGCCTCGGTGGCCTGCAAACCGAGACTCCGCCCGCGGAGAGTGACATGGGACAGTCGGAGGCTCGGAACGCCAGGGGTCCCGTTGCGCCAGGCCATGAGCGCGCTGACCTCGCCGCCTTCCACGCTCACGTGCTCGGCCTCGACCCTGCTCTCACCCTCGATCCACAAGACGTGCGGGGCCCCCCGCGCAGCGCGGAGCCGAACCCGGCGAAGACTCGCCGTGGCGCTCCTCAGATACACACCCGGACTCGCTGACGAATCGTCGAATTCCATCGCCTCGAGTTCGAGCCGCTGGCCGGGACCGAGCTCGAGCGACGGCACCCAGGTCTCCCCCCTCCCCAGCACCTCGAGGCGCAGCCCGTATACACGCAGCTTTCCGCCGACCGGGACGCTCAAACGATGCGGCGCGCGCCAAGCGAGCTGGTCGCGCGATGCGCAGGCGCCGGAGAGGCTGACCGTCGCTCCCTGTGTCCAGTCGAGCGCCACGTCGAGATCGAGCCGCCCGTGGAGCGCGAGGTGAGAGGCGTTCGGCTGAAGGTCGCGCGCCTCCCCCAGTGTGCGAAGCGGCGCCTCCCTCGAGCCGTCGCCACCGGATGGGGCATCCGCTCGGACGTAGATCGTCTCCGCCGGCAGTCCGAGCGGCCACTCGAGAGCGCAGTCTCCCAGCGGCTCACAGGCTGGCTCATCCCCGAACGTCGCGTTCCCGGGCCCGCACTCCTGCTCGGGCCAGCTCGGGCGGCACACTTCGAAGGATGCGAGCTCCGGGAGGAGCTCGAGCTCGTGCCCCGAGAGGTCGTCGAGCGACCCTCGACGCCAGCCTACGGGGCAGCCCAGGCGCGGGCGATCGGGTTGGGGTAGCTCTCGCACCGGGGGCACGCAGTCCGGATCGCAACGTCCGCCGCGCGGGCAGGCCCCCTGACGCAGACAGAAGACCGGATTGAAGGCGGGCAGGCGGAGGGCACTCCAGCGCGGGTCTTCCGCCAGCTCGTTCAGGTTCAAGGGGAGAAAGGGCGCGCCATCCCGCGAGACGAAAGCGCGCGCGGGCGCGGGAGGATCCCGCGAATCCTCACCGGGCGCCGGCAACGTCAACGGGCCGTAGTCGAGGCCGAGGCTCAGCGGTTCGTCCTCGAACTCGACCCACAGAAAACCCGGCGGAGTGCGCGCGAGCTCGCGGAAGAAGAGCGCCGCATCCGGACGGTGAACGGAGGCGTGGAGCGTCCCGGAGTCGCTCTGGTGTACGAGCAGCACCGTACCGCTCACCTCGGACCGCGGCGCCTCCACGAACAACGGTCCGTCGCCGCACGCCGCGCAGATCGAAAGCGCGGTGAACCAGAACGCCCGCACTCGCGCAGTCTAGCAGGACGTCGGGCACTCCGCCAGATGACCCGGCCTCAGAGACCGGGCACGTGCGGATCGACGCTGCGTGGATTCACTCCGAGCGAGACCCGCTGACGCAAGCGAAGCGCGCAGAACGCGCCCAAGACAAGCCCACCAGGCGCCCAAGGGGGGGGTCGCAGCACTTCGGGAGCACACTCAACCTTCACGTCCACTTCGGCGGTCCCCGCTCGAAGTGGATTCGAGCGACCGCTCTACGCACGGCCCAGCAGCGCTGCGCGACCGGTGTGGCGCCGGTCAGGCCGTGCTCGTGCTCGATGGTGTCTGCGGCGCGGCGGAGCCCGGAGAGACCGACGAGGCGGAGAGGCCGCGGTTCCTCCCGCTCCTCGGGCGAGTGACCGAGTCGGCCGAGCTGTGCGTGGCCGGGCGGGTGCATCACCGCATGGTGCGGCGTCCGTTCGAGGGCGAAACGGGCGCCATGTCCCATAAGTCCCAGCGTCACCGGATCCGTGGGGCTCATGGCGGGTTCTCGTCGGTGCACGCGGAAGCAACCCGGCCTGCGTTCGCGTCGGCGCGGGTGTTGCGAACTCACGACGAACGGATGCGGTTCGAACTCCGGAGGCCGCGCCCTTCGGCCGAGAGGCCCGTCGTGCTCGATGGGCAAGCCTTCTCGTGACGCCTCGCGAGGCTGGCCGGGATGCGGCGCGCGGCGAGTGTGATCTTGGCAGCGTGATTCATCTGGCGTAGTTGTGCCCCGCCGTGAAGATCGTCACCTGGAACGTGAACTCGATCCGGACCCGGCTCGATCAGGTCCTCGACTGGATGGAGGCGAGCGACCCCGACGTCGTGTGCCTGCAGGAAACCAAGGTCGCGGACCAGGAGTTCCCGATCGACGAGTTCGGAGACCTCGGCTACGATGTGCACACCTACGGCAACGGCGGCTACTGCGGGGTCGCCATCGCGTGCAAGGATGAGGCGAGCGCGATCAGCCTCGGGCTTCCGGAAGAAGGCAAAGACCAACAGCGGCGCGTCGTCGCGCTCGAAGTCATGGGCGTTCGCGTGGTGAATGTGTACGCCCCGAACGGTCAAGACCTTCAGTCGGACAAGTACGAGTACAAGCTCGAGTGGTACGCGCGCCTGCATCGCCCGCGCCTTCATCGACTGCGGAGTCCTCGCGAAGGGCTTCTTGCGCGTCCGATGCGATGCGTGTCGTACGAGCCGTGTGGTCGCGTTCTCTCGCGGAGGCCGCACGGTATGTCCGTCGTGCGGGGCTCGGCGTATGGCGGAGCAGTCCGCGCATCTCGCCAGCGCGGTGCTGCCCGACGTGCCGATGCGCCAGTTTGTCCTCACCGTCCCCTGGCCGCTTCGCCAGCGCCTCGCGGTGGACCCGGCGCTGGTGAAGACCGTGCTCGCCATCCTCGTGGATTGTATCTTTCGCTTCCTCGCCGAAAAGACCGGTGCACCAGGAGGCGCAAAAGGTGGCGCCGTCACCGTGATCCAAAGATTCGGCGGCACTCTCAACCTCCACGTCCACTACCACGTGCTCGTCACCGACGGCCTGTACGAGGACGCGAAGCCCGATGAGGACGATGCCCCGCTGGTGTTTCATCCACTGACTGCGCGCGTCACGGAGGACGACGAGCGAGCGGTCGCCGAGCACATACACCGGCGC
>WYAZ01000107.1 GCA_011526105.1 Deltaproteobacteria bacterium
CGGCCTGCGGCCGCCCTTTCGGGCTCCTCGGTCATTGGGGGCGACCCAACTCCCTTCGTAGCGCGCCGACCAGCGACAAAAGATACTTCGCGGGAACATGATCGAACTTCTCGGACGGGACACTAGCTCAGGTCGGCTCGGAGAAGAGCGCGGCCACATTGGGATCGGGATGTCGTGCTGCGTGGGTCTCCGCCGACTCTCCTTCTTTGTCCTTGTGCTTGGGGTCGGCGCCGGCCTCGAGCAAGCGCTTCACCACCTCGAGCCCGTGCCCTAGGCGTACCGCCGCGCCGATCACGTTCTCGCGATCTCGATCGAGTACCTTCACGTCCGTGCCCTTCTCGAGGAGCAAGTCGAGGGTGCCGAGGTAGCCCTCGGGCAGACGGAGCTCTTTGTCCTCATTCCAGGCTCGCACGTGGCCCACGTAGACCAGGAGAGGATAGAGGCCGTCCTCGGTGTGTCTGACGTTGGGATCGGCGCCGGCCTCGAGCAAGAGGCGGAGGTTCTGGATGCGCCCCCAGTAGCAGGCCTCGAACACCGCCGTCCGACCATGCTGGGTCTTGGCATTGACGTCGATTTCTCGCTCGAGCAACAACTCCAAGCACTCGGTCTCCGGGCGCGCAGCCGCGAGGATGACCGGCGCGTAGCCCCCGCCGTCTGGGCGATTCGGATCTGCCCCCGCCTTCATGAGCAGCTTCATCATCTCGAGGTCGCCAGCGAAGATGGCGTCGTGTATCGGCGATGAGCCGTCCGACTGACGGAAGTTGGGGCTCGCGCCCGAACGCAGCAGGAGGCGCACCGCCTCGGTGTGACCGTTCATCGCCGCGAGCATCAAGGGCGTGAATCCACCGGTGGTGCTGATGTTGGCCGAAGCCCCTCGCAGGAGCGCCTTCTCGATGCCCGCCAGATCGCCCTTCTTGCAGGCCGCGATGAGCGCCTTCTCCTTGGATGGTAGAAGGGCCAAGAGAGCTGGGATGTCCAGCGGTAGCAGTCGAATCCGCATTCGATTCGACAGTTCTCTAGCACATCCTCAGCCGCGTCGGCCACGGGCGGCAAACACGCCACCGAGCAGCCCGCCGACCACGGTCCCGCTCAAGGTGGTGGCGTAGGCGATGTAGTCGGCACTGGAGTCCGCGCTGCGCGAGAGGAACAACTGGGCGACGATGGTCAATATCGCCGCATAAAGCACCGCGACGAGCACCGCGTGGGCCCGAGGCCTCGCGATGACCTTCCGGGCCGTCACGTAGCTCCCAAGCATGGTCGACGGGAGACCGGAGAGGGAGCTGACCATGCGCAGAAATGGCGACCCCATGACCTGCCAGAAGATGACCTCGGGCTGCGCGAGCAGATCCGAGTAGAGCACCCCGATGTACACGATGGCGGCGCCGGCGGTGACCAGAAGTTCGGCGAGAAAGCTGACGAGGACTCCTAGGAAGACGAGGCCGAACTGGAGCCGCGCCGGGGCTTCATCAGGGAGGGGGGCCTGGCCTCTCTCGGGCGCTGGCGCCTCGTACGGATGGGACGACGAGTGATCGTCCCCGGATGGCTCAGAAGGCGGCAGAGGTGCTGCTCACACTCTCCCCGCGGATGCGGTCCATCTCCTGTCCGAGCACCTCGATGGTGTGTTCGATCTCCTCCTCGGTGTGCGTGGAGCTGATGAAGAACCGGAGGCGAGCGGCGTCGTCTTCGACCGCCGGATACACAATCGGCTGCACGTTGATCTTCCGTTTCGCAAGTGCCGCCGACAGCTTCAGGGCGTCCATGGAGTTTCCGACAATCGCGGGTACGACCGCCGCTCCGACCGCTAGGCCGGTGTCGATCCCGCGCTTCTTCGCGAGGTCCAGGAACAGCTTTGAGTTGGCTCTGAGTCGAGCCACCACGCTGGGGTCCCGTTTCATGATCTCGAGGGCCTTCATGGCCGCCGCGGCATTTGGGGGCGTGATACCGGCCGAGTAGACAAATCCGCCCGCGCTGTACTTCAGGTACCGCACGAGCTTCTCGCGTCCCGCGATGTAACCACCGCAGCTCGCGAAGGACTTGGACAGCGTACCCATCCAGATATCGACATCGTTCGGGTCCACCCCTTCGAAGTGATGCGCGATTCCGTTTCCATCCGGACCCAAGACACCAATGGAGTGCGCCTCGTCGATGAGGAGCATGCACTTGTACTTCTTCTTGAGCTCGATGAGGCGCGGAAGATCACAGATGTCTCCGTCCATCGAAAAGATGCCTTCGGACGCGATCAGGGCGCGTCGGAAGTTGCCTCGCACCTGCGACAGCGTACGCTCGAGGGCGTCATAGTCCTGGTGCGCGAAGGGTCGTCGGACGGCGCCCGAGAGCTTGATGCCGCCGAGGATGCTGTCGTGGATGAGCGCATCGTGCAGGATGATGTCCTGGTTGTTGAAGAGGGTGCCGATCGTCGTCACGTTCGTGGCGTGGCCACTCACGAGTACAATCGAGTCCTCGACCCCCACATGGTCGGCGATTCCGCGCTCGAGCTGCCGATGGATCGGCCTCTCACCCGAGGCGATGCGGCTGGCGGACACCGAGGTCCCGTAGTCACGAATCGCCTTCTGGGCCGCCTCGACCACCTCTGGGTGCCCTGAGAACCCCAGATAGTTGTAGCTCGAGTAGTTGATCATCTCCTGGCCTTCGACGACCGAGCGGTTGCGCGCGGTGCCGGCATGGACCGGGAAGTACGGGTTCTTGAGCCCGATCAGCTCCGCCATCTGCAGGCGCTGCTCGAGTGCCTCGACCTCCGGAAAGCTACCGACCAAGTAGCTCTCCTCGGGGATGGCCTGCCCGCTCCCGTTCCCCTCCTGGGCGCTCGTCGTCTCGGTGGCGGCGTTCATCGAGGTCTCTTGGAAGCGTCCTTCGACCCCCTCCATGACGGCGACCAGCTCGCCCGCAAGCGTCTCGTAGCGGATGTGGCCGACGAAGGAGTCTTCCTGCGCTCGCTCGAGCTGTACGTGGACGCGTAGAGGCTCGCTTCCAAACTCCGTGTAGCGGGTGAATCGCTGAAAGCCGATCGGATAGCCGACCTTGCCGTGATGCGAAAAGGCCCAGTAGCCCGCGAGCTGAAAGCTGCTGTCCACCGCGAGAGGATCGAGTTGCCAGGATCCCCGATCCGCGCTCTGCAGCCAGTCCGAAGGCGCGTTGGTGCGCACGACCCCGATAATGCCGGTCGCGGTCATCTTTTCGATATGTTCGATCCCTCGGAGCAACGGCCCGTGAAATGTATGGCGCTCGTAGAAGCTCTCGAGCTCGAAGGGGAGGGCTTCGGCCGCTCCGCGCACCTCGACCTTCCGCGAGCCTGCCGCCAGCGCCGGACGCACCGACGCGCGATAGGCTGGGCTGAGCTCGGCACCGTTTCGCGTCAGCAGCGTGGCGGTCAGCGGCCGCTCCTTGGGGTCGCCCAATCGTCCGCCCACCTCGATCACGGTCTCCACCTGTTCGGTGGCGTCGATGCCGGCGAGAAGCTCCAGGTGTTCGACGGTGAGCGCGGGGTGGTTCTCCATCCCTGCCGCAGCCATGGCGGCTCGCGCCAACATGTCCGCGGCCGAAGCCAGCGGCACGATGGGGCGGCCCTTCAGGCGGTGATGATCGAGATAGGGATGGCTCTCGAGGCTGATGGACTCCTCCGCCACCAAAGCGGTCTCCCGACGAGGCAGCTCTCTCGCAATGACGTGGATGCCCTCGGCACCTTGGGCCAACAGCCCGAGGAATGCAGCCCGGCCTTCCTCGTCGTCGACGAAGGTCACCCCACCGGCCTTCATGGCCTTCTGGATCGGCCCTGGGATGGTTCGAACCATCTCGCTCGAGCTCCATGGCGGCCAGTCGATGGACAACACCCGGGTCTTGCCCGCGCCCACGACCGCGACGCGATCGACGATCTCGTTGGCCGCGGCGTAGTCCGCTTGGCTCGCGTTGCCAAACCGTCCCGCCCACGAGGAGAAGAGAACCAGCGTCTCGAGCGCGGGGAACATGCCGAGCACCGACCCCAAGCCGAGCACCTTCACGTTCATGACGCGCTGGATGCTCTCCATGCTCTTCTTGTCGACGGGTGCATCTTCGATGAGGCCCGCAGCGTGCACGGCGAGCGTGACATTGCCCACCTCTCGCGAGATCTCCTCCGCCGCTCGCCGCATGCTGGCTTCATCGGTCACATCTGCCGCGACGTATCGAGCGGAGGTGCCGTCGCTACGAAGGCTCTCGAGCAGTCCCTCGATCTTCGCGTCTATCGTCCTTCGTCCCAGGAGAACAATGGCCTTTGGGTGGCAGGATGCGATGCCGCGTGCCGCGATGGCCCCGAGGTCACCGGCGCCTCCACTGATGAGGACGATGTCATGGGCGCTGACCGCCGACCTCTGGGGCGGGTCGAGCAAGAGCGTGTCTGCCTCGAGCTCGGCCATGAAGCGCTGGCCCTGAAAAAGACCCACCTCGACCGCGGCATCCGCGGAGAGGAGTTCTCGCACCAGCGACTCCGCGTTCTCCTTGGGAGCCGCTGCAGGCTCGATGTCGATGACCTTGATGAGCTGCTTCGGGCGCTCACGCGCGAGCGACTTCATGTAACCGAGAATCGCGGCCTGAGAGCCGTTCTTCGTCAGCGCTTCGCTCTTTTCCAGACCGAGCTTGCCCCCCAAGCGAGTGACCGTGGCAAACCGTCGTGGCTTCAGGATCTGCGCAAAGGGGTGCAAGGCGGCGAGCGGGTTCTTGAAGCCGCTCTTGCCCGAGAGGGCCGCCGGCGCCAGGTGGACAAACCCATCGAGGGTCACTCCACTTCGCTCGAGCACCTTGCCCAGACCTGCGAGTTTGCTCACCGGCCATGGCTGCTTTGAGCCCGCGACGAGTTTCTCTGGGACCGCGATGTCGTTCTGCGTGAGCTCGATGCGGTAGACCTTGGCGCCGAGCGCGGCGAGGTCGGACGCAACATGCGTGGAAAGCGCGGAGTCGTCCTCGATGAGCAGCCAGTGCTCCTCGCTGACGTCGTGCCCGGCGAGGTGAACAGGGGGCACGGGCACCGCTCGCACTCGATGGCTCGTGAGGGCCTTCGGCATCACCTCATCGAGTCCGACCGGCTCCGAAGGCGGACAGGAGAGGGTGCGCACGACATGACTCGTAAGGTCGCCCACCGTGGTGCGCTGGGAGAAGAGCGTCTGTGGCAGCCCTCCCAGGGTCGGGAACTCGGACTCGAGCGACTTCCCAAGGTCGGCGACCATGATCGAATCGAACCCGAGCTCATCGACGAGCTTTTGCCCCTCGCGGAGGCTGCTCTTCGGAAACGCACTCACCTTTGCGATGACGCCCAGGACCCGTTCGCGCGTGGCCTCGAGATCGAAACCATCCGGTTCTGGGGCCGGCGGCTGAACCACCGTGTCCTGTGCGGTGCTCACCTCCTCCGGCTCTGCGAGAGCGGCTTCGATGCGGGCCAGGACCGGCGGCGTCGTGATCGCGGTCGGGGCGACGCTCTCGCCGAGCAGGGCGCGTGTCTGGTTACGCAGAATCTCGGCTTGCGCCGCCAGCAGCTCGTTCTGCTGCTGAAACAGGGCGACCAGTTCGGAACTCGGTGGCGTGGTGGGACTGCTGGTGCTTTTGGTCGCCACGTCGACGAGACCAAAACCCTCGTCCGATCGAGGTATGGGGGAGCTCATCTCCGCGAGGAGCTGTTTGTCGCTCCGCACGGCCCAGTAGACCTGCTTGTCGAGCGGGGTGAGGGGCAGATCAACCAAGTGCGGGTCGCGTCCTTCGTGGAGCTTCCGGAAGTTCACCGGCACTCCGAGAATACTCAGCGTGGCCAGCGCCACCACGAAGTCGAGTCCGCCGTCGTTCTCCGCGGAACCGAGGCTCAGGGTGTGGATGCTTTCGCCGAGCGTCGAACGAGCAAAGCCGGCGAGCATGCGTCCGGCGCCCACCTGCACGAAGAGCGTGGCGCCAGCCGCCTGCGCCTGTTCAAGGCCTCGAGCGAACTCGACCGGCGCGGTCGCGTGCTCGCGGAGGGTGTGCCGTGTGGCCTCGAGATCATCGGTATAGGGCTGGCTCTGAATGCAGGACGCGACCACGTGCCGCGGGGTCGCGATCGTGAGCTCCGACACGAGCTTCTCCATGGTGGGACGAACTCCATCCAGAAGAGGCGAGTGAAAGGCGTGAGAAACCGCGAGCGGAGTCACGTTGTAGCCCTGACTCTCGAGGCGTGCGGAGGCCCGCTGCACGGCCTCCGTCGTTCCAGAGATCGAGACCTGTTTCGGGTGGTTCACGTTGGCGACCACTACGCCTTCGATGCTGACGATGGCATTCTTCACCGCGTCTCGATCCGTCGCGACCGCCGCCATGGCACCCGCGTCCCTGAGGTTCAAGTCACGCATCGCCCGACCGCGCTCTGCGACCAGTCGAACCACCTTCTCAGGCTCGATGCTCCCGGCGTGGGCGAGCGCAGTAAACTCGCCGAGGCTGTGACCCAAGGAGACATCGGCCGAGACGCCGAGGCTCTCGAGCGTCCTTGCGAGGGACAAGCCGAGCGCCGCGAGGGCCGGCTGACAGATCTCGGTCTGAGTGAGGGCGCGTTCGGCCGCCTCATCTCGAACCTCTGGGTAGAGGAACGAGGAGAGCCGACGACCGGTCACTTCCTCACAACTCGTCTCGAGGGCGTCGAGGGTCTCGCGGAAGACGCTCATTCGCGCTCGCACCGCTTCGAGCAGACCGAGTTTTTGTGCGCCCTGGCCCGGGAACAGGAAGCAGACCTTGGGAGCGGTCGGCCCATCGCCGGCGTCGTGAAGCGTGGACTGGGCATTGAGCTTGAGAGGGAATCGAGCGTCCTTATCTGGCCCCTCGAGCGCCAGAGCCGCGGTTTGCAGCTCAGAGATCAGCTCGGCCTTCGATCGCGCACCGAGCACCGCGCGATATCGCTTGTGCTTGCGAGCCGCGTTCAAGGTGTAGGCGATGTCGGCAAGAGACTCATGTGAGGCCCGGGCGCTGGTGATGGCTTCGAGGATCTCGCGGAGATGTCGCCCAAGAAGCGCCGGGGTGGAGGCTGAGACGATCACGGCCTCGGGGAGCTCCGCAGACGTCGGCCGACGCCCTCGAAACCGCGTCATCGGCTCGCGGGCCTGTTCGAGGACGAAGTGGGAGTTCGTGCCGCCGAAGCCGAACGAACTCGCCGCAACTCGGAGGGGATGATCGCCCTTCTTCTCGAGAAGAGAGACCGAGGATTCGATGCGCACGGGCCATTTCTCGATCTCGAGCGAGGGGTGAGGGGCCTTGAACCCGGCCTGGGGCGGCGCCTTCTCGTGTTCCAAGATCTTCACCGCTTTGACGAGACCAGCCACACCCGCCGCGCTCATCGCGTGACCGATATTGCCTTTGACGGAGCCGACGAGTCGGGCGTCGCTCTTGTCGACTCCTGCCTCGGCGAGGAGCCGACCGAGCGACTGAATCTCGACCGGATCACCCACCGCGGTCCCGGTGCCGTGCGCCTCGAAGTAGGAGATGCTCGCCGGCGACACGCCGGCGTCTTGATAGGCGGCGCGAAACACCGCGAGTTGTCCTTGGACCTGCGGGGCCATGGGGCCGTCGCCGCGGCCGTCATTGTTGCAGCCGATGCCCTTGATGACGGCTCGCACCTCGTCGCCATCGCGCCGAGCGTCCGACAATCGCTTCAAGAGGAACATACCCACGCCGTCGCTCTGCACGAAGCCGTCGGCGTCGCGATCGAAGGGTCTACAGCTCCCGCTGGCGCTGATGGCGCCCACGCGCGTGAACGCAATCAGGTTGTCGGGGGTGAGGTTCAGATAGACGCCGCCCGCCACCGCCGTGTCGACGAGGCCCGTCCGAAGGTGGAGTACCGCCTGTTGGATTGCGACCGAGCCCGCAGCGCAAGCCGCATCAACGGCGAAGCTGGGTCCGTGGAAGTCGAAGGTCTGCGAGATGGTTGCCGCGGCCATGTTTGGCAGGACGCCGGACATGGAGAAGGCGCGGAGGGGCACCAAATGATTGGTCATCTCGATGACCGCGTCTCGGAGTTCCTGCGAGCCCGCGGCGGAGCCGAAGAAGCCGGACAAGAGCTGCATCGCTCGGATGCGCCCCACCATGACGTTCTTGTACTCGGAGGTGGAGATACCGCTGAACACGCCCATGCGCTCGCGGTCGAGGCTTCGCGTCTCGTAGCCAGCGTCCTGAATCGCGGCGCGCGTGGCCTCGAGCAAGAGTCGGAACTGCGGATCCATGACCTCGAGCTGACGGGGTGAAATGCCAAAGTGAAGTGCGTCGAAGGAGCGGATGTCGTCGATGAAGCTCCCTCCCGGGGCCCAGGTCTTGTCGATGTCTCGCTGGCTCGCGCTGTAGAAGGCGCGGTGGTCCCAGCGGTCGCTCGGAACCGATCGAAACGCGGTCTTGCCGGTCTCGATGTTCTGCCAGAACGACTCTCCGTCCTCCGCGTCTGGCCAGCGGCAGCCCATGCCGATGATAGCGATGTCTTTGTCGTCGTGGTTTTGGTGAGACATGTCTGGGAGACCTCGTGAGAGGGAGTGTGTTAGGCGCGAGGGAGACGGTCGCGCTTGACCGCGCCACGCAGAGCGACGGGAATCCCGCGCTGCATCCTGCGAACCCGGTGACGGATCTGAGCGAAGACGCTCTTGGTGATGTGACGCGCGAGCACGGTCTTTGCGCTCGACGAGCCGAGGGTTCGGTTGCCCACCCCGAGCGTACCATCCAGGTACTCCTGGCGGGTCTTCTGCCTCTGCAGCTTGCCGCTGGAGGTCTTCGGCAGAGAGCCGGCCGGGACCAAGGCGATGTCTTTGGCAATGACACCGAAGTCGTTGCTCAGAGCATCGCGCATCGCCTCTACGACCGCGGCGCGATCGGTGGTCCCGTTGCTTCGTGTCTCTGCGACCATGACTAACTCTTCGCTCGTGGGCCCGGGGACGGAGAACGCCACGACGTTGCCTTTGCGAAGGCCAGGGATGCTCTCCATGATCCACTCGAGCGCCTGCGGATAGTAGTTGCGACCGTTGAGGATGATGAGGTCCTTCTTGCGGCCGGAGATGAAGACCTCTCCGTCGGCCATGAAGCCCAGATCGCCCGTGTGGAGCCAGCCGTCTTTGAAGGCGCTCTTGCTGGCCTCTTCGTTCTCGAAGTAGCCGGCGGTCACGCTCGGCCCACGAAATACGATCTCTCCGACGTGACCATCCGCGAGGAGCTGACCCTCATCACCCATGATCCCAACCTCGTGATTGGGGAAGGTGCGACCACAAGAGACCACGTCGAAGCGGTTCTCATAACGATCACCCTCGTAGGGCACCGCGACGCGCTCGTGCTCGTAGCGGTTTCGGTCGATGGTCTTGGTGCTGAAATCGGCTTTCAGCGTGTCGAAGCTGATCGCCAGCGTGGCCTCGGCCATCCCGTAGCAGGGCATGATCGAGTTTGGGTTGAGCTTCGCGGGGGCGAAGGCCTCCACGAAGCCGCGCAAGGTCTGGGGGTTGATCGGTTCGGCGCCGCAGCCTACGACCCGCAGGCTCGAGAGGTCGAAGTTCTCTTTGTTGATCTGCCTTGCCGCGTGTTTTGCCGCGAGCGCAAAGGCGAAGTTGGGGGCGAAGGTGATGGTGGCCTTGTACTTGCTCACCATCTCCATCCAGACGGTGGGACGTTTGACGAAGGTGAGCGTGGGTACGAACACGACGGGCACCCGCGCGACGAGCGGACTGATCACGAAACCGATGAGCCCCATGTCGTGATAGAGCGGCAGCCACGACAGGCCCACGTCCCGATCTTCATGAGAGGCGAGTCCCTCGAACATGATGGCGTTGGCGTTGGCGATCAGGCTTCGGTGCGTGACGACGACGCCCTTGGGATCACTCGTGGAACCAGAGGTGAATTGAAGGAAGCACGAGTCCTCCGGTGACAGCTCGACCGGCTCGCCCTTGCCTTTCATCTCCGTGGCGAAGCGTTCCACAGTGAAGAGATCTTCGAGCGTATCCACCCGGCTCGTGAGCGACCAAAGAATGGGTGAAGCCTTCTTGGTTGTGACGAGCATGCGAGCGCCCGAGACCTGGAGGATGCGGGCGGCGGTGTCGATGTAGCCGTCGAGCTTGCCGAGCGCGAGGGGCGGATACATGGGGACTGGAACCACGCCCACGCTGACGGCGCCGAGAAAGGTCAGTACGAAGTCTTCGCTTTCTGGAATGACCATCGCGAGACGGTCACCCTTCTTTAGGCCCATGGCCTGCATGTGGCGGCCCCTCGACTTCGCCTCGCGCACGAGAGAGTTGAACGAGTAGTAGGTTTCGTTCAGATCGCTGCCCAAGAAACGGTAGCCTCGGTGGTACACACTTTCGGCATGGTTCAGGGCGTCCAGGAGCGTCTGCATCGTTTCGATTCCTCTCGGTTTTTGCCTGCCATTCCGGCCCTTCGGTCGAAACTGAATGGCGGCTCAGTACGCTGTGTTTTGCCGCTCCCCCATGGAGGGGTCAATGTTCTTTTCCTTCCGTGATCGCTCACAAATCACCGACTTCACAGTCGTTTTCGTGGAAGTGCGCGAATCGAGCCCCGCTTTGGGACCTACTGACGGGTCGGAAGTACACCTACATTTTTTCATGTGTTCGCTCACATGCGTCGGTTCGGATGGTCACCCGGTCTAGAACCGCGGTAGAGGGGGGCGGCGATGGCGGCTCGGCTGGCTCAGATCTGCTTGTTCAAACAGGACGGAATGGCCCTGAGGCGCTTCTGTGAAATCGTCTCGGGTCAGATCGAGATCGACAACGGAGAGCTGCTCTCCTTTCACATGGGGCGCTCCACCGTCGCGCATCACCGACCGGTCGGTGTGCTCCAAGAGAACGACGTACTCGTGACGCTCGAAGTCGAGTCACCGGCGGCGGTGGACCGCATCTACGCACAGCTTCAGTCTGCGGGCCTGTCGATCGATGATGCCCCTGAAGACACAGATTGGGGTTGGCGTGTCTTCTACTTCCGGGCGGCCGAACACCTCTTCTTCGAAGTGGGCGCTCCGCGCTGAGTTTCTGAGATGATCCGATGGCTTCGGCGCTGGGGGCGCTGGCTCCTGTTTGCGGCGGGCGCTGCCGCCCTGGTCTTCCTCATCCGAGACGCGGGCACCGATGCCGTCCTAGCCACCTTGGCTCGAGCCGCCCCGTGGATGGGCTTCATCCTCGCGCTCGAGATTGGCTGGGGGCTTTGTGATGCGCTCGCGTATCGCGAGAGCCTGGGCGAAGCCAAACACCACGTACCGCTCGCGCTCTGGTGGCGGTCCTCTGTGACGGCCTATGCCGTCATGATGCTCCTGCCAGCCGGGCGCGCGGGCGCGGAAGCTACGCGTGCCGCGATCCTCATGGAGCACCTGGGTCCTCGTTCCATCGCGGCAGCGGCGCGCTTTCAGGCCACGGTTCTCATCGCGAACGGGCTCGTGTCTCTGCCTTGCGCCATCGCGGTTGGGCTCGAGATGGGCGCGTCATCTCCGTTGACGTGGCTCGTTATCGGCAACGGAGTAGGCACAAGCCTGCTCGGATTCGTGATCCTCCAGGTCGCGCGGCACAGCCGGATCGGTGAGTCTCTGGCGAGACGGTTTCCAGCTCTGCAGCGGCTCTCGGGCGGACTCGACGACGCGCTGCGCGAAGGTGCGGTGCTCCCATTGCGGGCCCTCTCGCTCGCGTTCACGGGGCGCCTCGTACAGACCATGCAGTACGGATTGCTTCTCCTCGCGGTCGGAGGAACGCTGACTTTCCAGTCGGCGTGGATCGCAGAGTCGATTCACCTCGTGGGTGCGGGGCTGGGCGACCTCGTGCCGAATGCGGTCGGGGTGACGGAGGGTGCGTACCGTCTCTTTGCCCCCGCCCTCGGCCTTCAGGACGAGCCCGCACGCGCGATTGGGATCGCACTCGTGGCGCGTCTGGGCCAAGTCGTCCTCTCGCTTCTGGCCCTCGTTTTTGGGGGACGGCGTCCCCGAATCTAGCGACCCGTGGTAGGCAGATGTGCAGAAGCCTAGGCTTGACCCAAAGCCAGGACGGGCCGACCATCGCCCGGCTAGAGCGTGATGCCAAACGAGACGGAAGAGAACGGCAAGGCCGGAAGGCCGGCGGGATCGAAGCCTGGGGCCCGATCCAGCGATCTCCGCGCCACGGTGGAAGACGCCGACATAGAAGAGCTTTCTGATGACGACGTGGAGCTTCTGCGCGATGCGGCTGCCTCCGAGCCGCTGGTCGAGCTCGCGCCGGTTTTCGATTCGCTCTCGGACGACCATGAGGAACCCGCGACGGACGCCGTCGAGATGCCGGACGTCGCCCCACCCGACCTGTCGCAGCTCAACCCACCCGAACTCGCGGCGGATCTAGACGATCTCTCCGAGGCGCCCTCTGCCGCCCCCGCGAACCCGTGGCGGAACGACCCCGATCTCGATGAGCTCGCGGCCGCTGCGGCCGAGGAGGAGAGCGAAGAAGAACCGGATGACGCCGAGCTCGCCCGACTGGCCGACGAAATGGGCCTGGGCCTCGACACCGACCCGCCCGCGCCTGGTCCGACGCCCCAGGTGGTGCCCGCGCCCAAGTCGGACGCTCAGGCAGCCAAGCCTTTGGCGGAGCCACCCGAAGACACTCGACCGGAGATCGAAGTGTCGGATGAGCTCGCAAGAGACGAGGCTGGCCTGCTCGAACTCGGTGCGGTGTCAGGTCTCAAAGTTCTGTATGGCTGTGCGCTCTCTCGCTCCAGCGGTATCGCTCGATTCCGGGATGCTCGGGGAACGGTCAAGCTCTACTACCGACAAGGGATCATCGAGGGCGCGAGGTCGACCATCCCCGAGCTTTCTCTGCGGCAGTTCCTGCTCGAACGGGGGGTCTGTTCGGAGGCGAGCCTCGATGCCGCACAGGCCGAGCTCGGTGGAAACTACCACGACCTGGCGTCGGGCCTCGTTGGGCAGGGTGCCCTCGACGCCCCGCGTCTCAACCGCGAGCTGACCGAGTGGATCAAACGAACGTTGGGCGAGCTCGCCGGCTGGACTGCGGGTGCCTGTCATTTCCTCGAGGGTCGTGTACCTGCGCCGCTTCATTCGATAGGGCTCGACCGCTTCAAGCCTCTCGAAGAGGCGGTACGTGTGGGTTTCACGCCGGAGCAGCTTGGCCAACGCCTCGAGCGCGTCATGGCGCGGAGTCTCATCGTCAAGAAGGGCGGCGAGGCGAGCTTCGAAGACCTTCGACTCTATCCCTCCGAGCAGTCAGCGCTCTCTCGCCTCGACGATGAGAAAACGTTGGCAGAGCTGCTCACCGATCTCGAAGGGAGCGCGGACGCACAAGCGGCCGCCCTTCGAGCGGTGTTTCTAGGCATCGAGAGCGACCTCGTTCAGATCGGGCCTGGCCCGGTTGCCCGAGCGCAGATTCGACGGACCCAGGAGCTCGAGAACGAGCTCGTTCTGCTTCGGCAGAAGGGGAGCTTCTTCGAGGTGTTGGGGGTGACGCCAGAGTCTTCGGACATCGACGTCAAGCAACGCTACCTCGATCTCCTGGACCACTACACGAAGGACACCGCGGCGAAGGAGCTTCCTCAGCTCACGCAGGCTCGTTCGAAGATCTCGGAGCTCCTCGAGAAGGCGTTCGCGGCCCTCGCCACCAAAGAGAAGCGCGAGCGTGGGGCGACCGTCGTTGCGCGCATCAGTCCGGTGAGCCAAGGCAGCGCTCCCGCGCGCATGCCGAGCATCTTTCCCGGTGCCAAGGCCCAGAGCTCCGTCGAGCTCTTCGAAGAGGCGGAAGCTGCCGCTCGCAAGGCCAACTATGCGCTGTGCCTTCAGAAGATCGATGAAGCCATCGACGCTCGTCCGGATCGCCTCCAGTACCGCCTGTACAAGGAGTACTACAAGGCCCTCTCTGACAAGTACGACCGCATCACGGCGGCGAGCAACGCGATCAAAGAGATCGCCAAGCTCGTGGGAGATAACGAGCGCGTGGCAGAAGCCCATTTGCTCATGGGCCGGCTCTACAAGTTTGCGCGCAAGAAGGCCGAGGCGGGAGAGGCGTTCGAGCGCGTCCTCGAACTCGAGCCCGACAACGTCGAAGCCCAGACCGAGGTGCGCATCAAGACCAACCGCGCGGCGGCATCGGCCGTCAAGCAGCCTTCCCGGGCCGAGTCTGCGATCTCGTTCTTCAAGAACTTGGTGAGTCCAGAGGACGACGACCCGAAGAAGAAGAAAAAGAAGAAACCTCCGCCTACGTAGAGCGGGTTTCGTCGTAAAGCCTTCGCAGGAGTTCCATGCTCGACCGCAACTCGCCTCTCGCGATCGCATGGATTGTCTCGACGACACGCTCATTCATGGGGGTTGGGATAGCGAGCCGCTGGCCCCGCGTGACAACCTCTCCGTTCAAGAAGTCCACCGCTGGCGTTCGTCCTCGTTCGATCGCTGAGAGCATGGATGATCGAAGTCGCCGATAGCGAGCGCCCACTGCGAGCAGCAGCGTGTGTTTGCTCAGCAACGAAGGCGAGCCGGCCGACTTTCGATCGGCCTCGCTGAGGGCGATCCAATCCAAATCGAGCGTGCCCGAGACCTTCTCGAGCCGAACATTCTCTGCGCGCGCGATCTCCACCACCTCGGTCATGATCTCGAGGGTGAGTCTGCGAACGAAGCGGTGAACGATCAGCGCCCCGAGTCGATCGCCGCCGATGGTGCCGAGCGAGGAGATGGCACAGTTGATGGCGAGCTTGCTCCATCGCGCGCCGCGAAGATTCTCGGTGAGGTCGACCGGACCGAGGCTCTCGAGCATCAACGCGAGGTGGCGGAGCTTTTCATCCGGCGAACCTTCGAGTCGGCCGAGCGTGAAACCTCCGGCGGACGTACGCTCGTAGATGCCTGGACCCACCATGGACGCGCCCCAGGCGATCACCGCACCGATGACTCGTTTCGCGCCGATGATGCGTGCGACGCGCTCCTCGCACAGCCCGTTCTGGAAGACGACCATTCGACCGTCCTCCGCCAGGCTCGCTCTTGCACTCTCCGCCGCTTCTTCGACCTGCGGCGGCTGCGTGGAGAGCAGGACGTAGTCGAATCGCTCGCCCGGCGGCGGCGCCGCGACCACGGGTCCGCGCACAACGCGTGTCTCACCCTCTCCGGAAAGGAGAAAACCCGAGCGGTCAACGGCCTCCCGGATTCGGTCGTTCGTCGAGACCGCAGTGACGGAGAGTCCTTGCTCGAGCAGGTAGCCGGCGACGGTTCCCCCGATGCCACCGAGGCCCATCACGAGTATCGCGGGCGAGGCTGCTTCGGCTTCCATGACCCGGCGAGCCTACAAAGGAGCGTTCGTAGCGGCAACCGCGGCGCGCTGTGCTACGATGGCCGTCGAATCGATCGACCGTAGAGCCGTGCTCCGGGTGATGTCCTATAACGTGCGCTACTTCGCGCACTCGCTTCGCGGTGCGGGCTCTACCCGTGGCTGCCTGCGCACCATCGCGTCGACGATCGCCCAGCTCGATCCGCCCCCGCATCTGGTCGGGCTGCAAGAGGTCGAGACCCGCTCTCTGCGCTCTCACTTCAGCCTCCCGCGTGACCGGCCAGAGCTGACGCAGTTTGACGTTCTGCTCGAGGAGCTCGAGGGCGCGCTCGAGGCGGCCGGGCGGCCGATGCGTTACAGCGGGCTCTACTTCCCCGCGCACGTGTACCAAGTGCCGGGCGCACGACCCATCTACACCACCGGCCTCGGGATGCTCATCTCGCGTGACCTCGAGGTGGTGCTTCACAACGAACGAAGCCCCCACGACATCACCCACCGCGGCAACACGATGCCGAGCCTCAAGCAGTCGAGGATCTGCGCGCACGTTCGAGTGCGCCCACCGGGCGGTCCGAGCATCGACGTCTTCAACACGCATCTCTCTCTTCCATCTTGGAAGGACACACCAGGCTTCTTCACGCGCGGGCAGCCCAACATGGGCTACGGACCCAACCAGGCCCAGGAGGTGAGTCGCCTCGTCGACTTCGTCGATGATCGTCGAGAGAGCGAGCGCTTCGTGGTCTTTGGCGACTTCAACGCCTTGCCCGGCTCTCCCGCCTATCGCCAGGTGATCGACCAGCTTCGCGTGCGTGACCCGTTTCCCGGCATGACAGGTCTCTCGCCTTTGGAGCTGCGTGCGGAGTGGCCGACGGCCGGCTTCATGCATCTTCGCATGCGGCTCGACCACGTGTTCTTGGGTGCTGGCCTCGATGCGGTCGACTTCGAGGACAGTCACCCGTTCGGCCAGGTGGGCGGCAAGTGGCACGGACTCTCCGACCACGTTCCGCTGGTGGGTCGTCTCGGGAGCGGGTGATCGCGGCTTTGGCCTCGGAATGATTCCCAGAGTTCGGTCTCTTGCGCGATCCGATCCCGGCCGTTCAGAATGGGGCCATGGTCGAGCGCGGTGAAGACGGCAACGTCGTGGACGCGGTCCCTCGGATACTCGCCAGGCTTCAGGAAGGCCAGGCGGAGACCAATCGAAGGATCGAAGAGACCAACCAACGACTCGATGAGACCAACCGCCAGCTCGGCGAGACGAACGAGAGCCTGAGGTTTCTCGTTCGCCTCAGCCAGGGGACTCTGCTCCGGCTCGAACGCATGGACGAGCGTTTTGAGCGCATGGACGAGCGTTTTGAGCGCATGGACGAGCGCTTTGAGCGCATGGACGAACGCTTTGAGCGCATGGACGAACGCTTTGAGCGCATGGACGAACGTTTCGAGTCCGTGGAGAACCGAATCGAAAACGTGGAGAAGGACGTGCGCGCCATTCGGCAGGAGATTCCCAACCGAATGAACGAACGTCTCGAGCGCGTGGAGGCACGGCTCGACGCGGTCGAAGGTCGCCTGCCCGAGGCGAGCTGAACTCTAGACGAACGCGGTGACGTTCGGGAGGTCTGCCCCGCTGGTGTCGACCCCCAGCGCGTGCAGAATCCCGGAGAAGATGTAGCGCTCCGCCATCTCCTCTTCCGGAACGGGTTCGCCGGTGGTCGGATTCCAGCCGTAGGTGAGACCGGTGTTGTAGTTCACTCCGCCCAAAACGCGGTTGCCGCGCACCATCGGTGAGATGATCGCGAAGCCGTTGTTCAGGTGGTGGCCGGTGCCGAACTCGTTGGCGTTGTTGCCGCGTGTCTTGTCGCGACCAAACTCGGTCGCGATGTAGATCATCGAGCGGTCCCAGAAGCTCTCGCCGGTCGAAGCATCGAACTCCTGCGCCTTGAGGAGGTCGATGAGTCCGTCCGCTGCCGCGAGCAAACGGCTCCACATGATGGCCTGAGAAGCGCGGTGCGCGTTGTGTGAGTAATCGAAGGCCAGCGGGGGATTGTAGATCTCCCCCTGCAGACCGTTCGAGAGCAACACATCGAAGGAGGGGCCGATCGTGACCGTGGTCGTGACGCGATTCTTGAGGAGCAAGAACGCGAGCGCGGCTTGGGCCTGGAACGGATCCGAGGCGTAGCGCGGGAACTTCTCGCGAACCGCGGCCGCATCGGGAGACGGGGTGAGCCCATACTCGGAGAGCGGGATGCTCTGGCTGTCCTCGAGGAAGATGAGCTTCTTGATGAGCTCGCCTGCCTCCAAAGACGACTGGTTGACCGTGCGCTGCTTCTCCCAGATGGCCAGGTTCTTGGAGCCCTTGAAGGTCCGATAGAACGCGGTGTTGGGATCGAGCCTCTGATTCCTCAGCTCGCGGGCGGCGACGATCAGCTCCTTGGAAGGCAGGTCGTTGATGCCCAGGGCTCCATCGAGACCGAGCGGCCAGACGCTGGCGCCGGCCACCGGCTCATGGACCGCGAAGTCGGGCAGGTCGCGGTCGTAACCACGCTCGGAGTAACCTTGCCCGGCCATGTTGACGTTGGGCACCGGAAACGTGGCGCCGTACTCGGCCGCGACACATTCCTGAAGCGTGCGCCCCTTCCAGATCTCGTTGCCGGTCAGAGAGCGCCTCTGCGCCACGTTGTGATTGACGCTCGTGCCGGTGCAGGTCGCGACGAGGATGTCGTTCACGTTCTTGCGCAGGAAGTTCGACTGATTCGCGCTCCACGCGATGGGGATGGCGCCGGCCTCGCTGCCGCTCTGGTCGACCGCTCGAAGGGGTGAGCCCTCTGGGCTGAAGATCGCGTCATCCGGCAGCGTGTGGATCGTGCCCGGGTTGGCCGAGAGGGACCTCGGGATGGCGAGGAAGCTGTCGATGATCGACGCGCCCCCTCCAGCCGCGATCACGATCAAGAACCTCGGCTTCTTCTCTTGGTTCTGAGCCAAGCCGCGCCTGGACGCGAGCATGGAACCGAGACCGAGGCTGCCGCCGGCGGCGGCGACACCCACGCTCTTCATGAGCTGTCTGCGATTGAGTCTTCCGAGCTTATTCATCACGTGCTCGCTTCCTAGTAGAAAAGAGACTCGACGCTGGTCGAGACCATAAAACAGGCGAGGATGGCCCACGAGCGCGCGGCCTTGGTGTCGCCGGACGCCGTGACCGTCTCGTAGAAGCCGCGGAGCTCCGCGATCTCCTCGGGGTTGGCTCTGCGCAGCGCGAACCTCTTGTAGAGCGCGTCGATGGCGTCGTCCACCGAAGCAGCGTTGACGTCCGCCAAGCCTCCGCTCGCGTCCATCGCCAGGTTCTTGAAGATGAGCGCGCTCTCGGGGGTGTCGAGATCCAAGTCCACGCGATTGCGACAGCCGGTGAGGGCAATGCGCTCCATCGCGATGGGTGTCGTCTTGGTGGTCTCTTCCAGCGGTTCGAAGATGCCTAGGTTGTAGGCATCCACGCCGCCGAGCGAAATGTTGTGCACGGTCACGAAGCAATCAAAGCGATCGAGCTCCTTGCAGACCTCGTCCGCAGAAAAGCCGAGCGCAGCCGCGAAGTCCGCCCGCAGCCTGCGCTGCCGCTTGAACTGGACTCGAGCCTTCTCCGACTCGGGGATTTGGTTCTCCACCACGCCGCCATCTGGGAGCACGATCGAGCCGTCGGGCCCGAGGAGGCTGCCGTCGAGGCCGGTGCCCCCGTCTGCGCCT
Organism: Deltaproteobacteria bacterium; assembly: GCA_011526105.1. Taxonomy (GTDB): domain Bacteria; phylum Myxococcota; class Kuafuiibacteriia; order Kuafuiibacteriales; family Kuafuiibacteriaceae; genus WYAZ01. The sequence goes on from WYAZ01000107.1 coordinate 18,972, forward strand.
GGCACCGGGCCCACGGGTTCGGCGAGGCACCCCATGCCGAGCGCCGCCGTCAGGAGCGCAGCGTGGAGATAGAGCTGATCACGGAACACCGTAGGCCTCCGATCGGACGAGGTCGTGAAGCATGCGCTCGACCCCGTGGCTGTTTTCGTTCTTGAATCGGCGCCACAGAGCGGTGAACTCCGTGAGCTCTTCGGGTCGGGGTGCCTCCCCCATGACGAGCTTCCAGTAGTCCATGAGCGTGGCTTTGGCGAACTCGTCGCTGTTCGCCGCGACCTGTGCCCACTCGACGAGATCTCGAACCGGCTGCCCCAGCACGACCCCGGCCTCGGGGACGTTCCGCTGTCGGTTCGCGTCATAGGACCCAAACGGGAAGTTCGTGAGGCCGTGGTACTTGGCGAAGGGGTAGGTCAAAGGATCGAGGGTCGAGTGGCACTGCGAGCAGAAGGGCGCCTGAACGCCCTTGCCGTCGTAGTCCACCGGCTCGTCGTCGACCGGCCGGAGCCCCTCGAGCTTCGCGATGTCCATGCCGAGGAACGCGCGGTAGGCCTGAGCGGCCGCGGTGCGCGGAAGGTCCGTGAACATCACGTTGAGTACGAGGTACCACTTGGTGGTGATGAGACCGGCCCGGCGGTTCTGAAGCACCGATTGAGAGAAGCCGATGTTGGTCTGCTTCACGTAGCGGGTGGGCTCGCCGCTCGTGCCGCCCTGACGGACGACGAAGTAGTCGCCGGTCAGCGCGTGGCGCGCGTCGTTGTTGTCGATCTGCGTGTACACGAAGAGGGCGTAGTCGTCGTAGTAGTTCGCCAGCGGGATCTCGCCAGCCGGATCGCCGGGGTAGCTCCCCGAGCGGATGGCCTTGAGCGGTTTGATCTTCCGGTGAGCGAGTGACCAGAGCACGCCTTCTTTGCCCCGCCAGTTCTCCGACTTCAGGCACTCGTCGAGGCGTGCGTGCAGCGCGGTCTCCTGCTCCGTCTCACCGAGCGCGCGGAACAGCTCGAGATCCTCGAACGTGGGGGACCGACCGCAGAAGTCCAGGTTCACCTTTCGGAACGCGTAGGCTCGGTCGTAGAAGCAGACGTCGTAGTCCGGATTGCGACGGAACGGCGGACATCCGCTGGTGCTCGGAAAGCTCAGGCCATCGTGTGGTTTGGTGCCCGCCGCGATCTCGTCGCCGCTGTTGAAGCCATCGCCGTCGGCGTCGATCCGCTCCGCGGCTCGAAGCGCGGCGGGGAGGTTGCTCCGGTATTGGGTCGTCGAGAGCGGACGCGTCGTGCCGGGGAGCAGCGAGGCCTCGATGGTTTGACCATACGGGTTTCGATCAGGCGGCGCGGTGTGGCAGAAGGTGCAGGCCGGCGCTCCGCCCTGACACACGGGCGCGGCAGGGTATTCTTCGCAGAAGATCGTTGGGCCGACCGGTTTGGCGTCGGCGATGCTCACCCAACCCAAAGTGAGCAGAGTGCTGACGGCGAACATCCATCCATGGGGCATCAGTGGAGCCCTCCCTTTTCTCTGGTGCGCACGAGCCGGGTCCGAGCCTCCTCCAGGTTGAGACGATATTTCATCGGTCATCCGGGGTGCCGGGCCTCAAACACCATGAGACCCGGGCAGTTGCGGGTAGGTCTTTGAGCGCAACTGTAGGATGGTCGGCGGGTAAGCGATCCGGAGCTGCGGGCAGCGGAGCGGGCGCATCCAGGGTCGCTCCGTCCTAGGCTCGCGCGGTGCGCGCGCGTCGAGCCCATCATTGTCCTCGCTGTCAGATCCCCCTCGCGTCGGTGCAGAGCACGAACGTCGAGTCCTCGATGTGCGGGCGATGCCGGGGTCTCTTTCTCGCGGCCCGCGAAGCCGTCTCGACCTTCGGGAAGGATCTCGAAGCGCTCTCCGCCGCACCCATGGTGCACGTTCCATTCGATGCCCGCATCGAATGTCCCGCCGCCTGCGCGCTCATGGACGCTCGAACGCTTCACCACGAGACACACTCCGTGACCTTCGATCACTGCCGGGCCTGCAAGGGCCTCTGGCTGGACGGCGGTGAGGTTCAACTCATCCGCCGGCTCACCTCGGAGAAGCGAGCGAGCGTGCGGACGGGGCGCGCGCATCAGCATCGCGCCTCAGCTCCTGACGCTCTTTCGGCAGTTCCACATCCGCGCCCTGTTCTACTTTCCGTTCTGGCTGATGTTCCAGCTGTTCGCTGCCTTCATTGGTGGAGGGGGCGTGGCTTGGTGGGCGCATATCGGGGGCTTCATGGGTGGCTTTGTGCTCGCCGGTCTCGCGCTCTGGCTCGTGCCAGATGCCCGCGTCACCGCTCTGGCCGCGGAGTACGCCTCGGGCCGGCGTCAGGGTCCGGCCGAAGTGAAACCTCGAGGCTGAGCCCATGCGCGCCGCGCGCCCTTCTGCTAGATCTTCCCCATGAAGCCGTGGGCCCTGAGGAGCGATCGAGTCTTCGTGGGTGGCGCTTTCGCCCCCCGGATCATCCTTGTCCGCGATGGTCGCATCGAGGCGATCGAGTCCGCATCGACGCCGGTCCACGATCGACCGCTTCGTGACTTCGGCGCGCACGTGGTGATGCCCGGGCTCGTGGACACGCACGTTCACCTCAACCAACCTGGACGCACGGAATGGGAGGGATTCGAGACCGCGACTCGCGCCGCCGCTCGCGGCGGCATCACCACACTCGTCGACATGCCTCTCAATTCCATCCCCCCGACCACGCGGGTTGCGGCCTTCGAGCAGAAGCTCGACTCGGCCCGAGGTCGTGTGTTTGTCGATCTGGGTTTCTGGGGCGGCGTGGTGCCCGGCAACGCAGGCGACCTTGTGCCACTGCTCGAGCGAGGTGTGCTCGGCTTCAAGTGCTTCATGATCGACTCGGGGGTGCCTGAGTTTCAGCACTCGGGTGAAGCGGACATCCGCGAGGCGCTGCTCGTGCTCAAAGATACGGGCGCACCGCTTCTGGCGCACGCGGAGCTCGAGCCACCCATCGCACTCGCCGCGCTGAAGCTGAAGGGCAAAGACTTCCGCCGCTACGCCACCTTCCTCGCCTCCCGGCCGCCCGAGGCCGAAGACCAAGCGGTGCGGCTCCTGGCCGAACTCGCGGCGGCGACCGGTGCTCGTGTGCACGTCGTTCATCAAGCCTCCGCGGGAAGTCTCGGAATCTTTGAAGCGGCGAAGAACGATGGCCACCGGCTCTCGGGCGAGACCTGCCCTCACTACCTTCACTTCGCGGCGGAGCAGATCCCGGACGGCGCGACGCAGTACAAGTGCGTCCCGCCGATTCGCGAGTCTTCGCACCGCGATGCCCTCTGGAGCGCGCTTCTGACCGGAGTGCTGGACTGTGTCGTCTCGGACCACTCGCCATGCACGCCGAGCCTGAAGCAACCCGAGCTCGGAGACTTCGGCCAGGCCTGGGGGGGCATTTCGTCCGTGCAACTCACCTTGCCGGTGACCTGGTCGGGCCTGCGGGCTCGTGGTCTCGGGATGGAGCGGCTGCCCCAGTGGATGAGCGAGCATCCCGCACGGCTCGCCGGGCTCACCCAAAAGGGCGCCATCGCGGTCGGCAAGGACGCGGACTTTGTGGTTTGGGACCCGGAGGCCGAAGTGCAGATCTGCGGCGCCGACCTCTCCCATCGACACGCGATCACCCCGTATGAAGGAGAGCGCTTGCTCGGGAAGGTGTTCGCCACGTATGTCCGAGGTCGTGCGGTGTTCGAAGACGGCGTGCTGCTCGGCCCACCGGCCGGTGAGCTGCTGCTCGGCCGCAGAGGTTCCGTATGAACGACAAGCCCATGCCCGCCCACTGGATTGACCTCGCGTCCGCACGTGTCGGTGGTCGCGCGCTCGTCACCAATGACGAGTTCTTCGCCGGCAAGGAGAATCTCCTCCGCGAGGCAGACGCGGTGTTTGATCCGCATGCCTACACCGACCGCGGCAAGCTGATGGATGGCTGGGAGTCTCGTCGCAGGCGGGAGGACGGCCACGACTGGTGTGTTGTTCGGCTCGGGATCCCCGGGCTCGTGCGTCGCGTCGTCGTGGACACCGCGTTCTTTCGCGGCAACTTCCCGGCGCAGTGCTCGGTCGATGCGTGTTTCGTCGACGAAGTGCCATCGCTCTCGTGGCTCGCGAACGAAGCCCCCTGGCAGAACATGGTGCAGCGGACCGACCTTCAGGGTGACTGCAAGAACGCGGTCGAGGTCTCGAGTTCACACCGAGTGAGCCATCTCCGGCTCAACATCTTCCCCGACGGCGGGGTGGCGCGCCTTCGCGTCCACGGCGAAGCCGCACCCGACTGGAAGGAGCTCGCGTCCCGGGGCCAGGTCGATCTCGCCGCTCTCGAGAACGGTGGGGTCGCGCTGTCTTGCAGCGATATGTTCTTCTCCGACCGGAACAACCTCTTGCGGCCCGGACTCAGCACCCATATGGGCGACGGCTGGGAGACCAAGCGCCGCCGCGGCCCCGGACACGACTGGGTCGTGGTGAAGCTGGGACACCCCGGGGTCATCGAGCGGGTTGTCGTCGACACCAGCCACTTCAAGGGCAACGCACCGGCGTCCTGTGATCTCGACTTCGCCACCGACCCGAGCGCCAGCGTCGATGATCTCGGCCGTCGTGAAGAACTCTGGACCCCGCTCAGCGCGCGTCGTCCGCTCATCCCCGACAACGTACACGAGTTTCGCGTGGACTCGAGAGCTCAGGCCGCAACCCACGTGCGCCTGCGCATCCATCCGGACGGAGGGGTGGCCCGGCTCCGCGTGTTCGGCCGGGTCGCCTCGGCATGAGCGGACTAGACCGTCTCAACCACCTGTCGCCGAGCGAGGCGCAAGCCGCCTTGCGACAGTGCTGTGGTTCGGAGGCGTGGGCGCGGCTCATGGGTGATGCGCGCCCTTTTGCCTCCTTCGGGGCGCTCACCGCCGCCGCGGACCGAAGCTTCGATGCGCTAACGCCCGAGGACTGGATGGAGGCCTTTGCGTCGCACCCTCGGCTCGGTGAGAAGAAGAACGTGCATCAAAGCGACACTGCGAACGCGTGGTCTGCTTCGGAGCAGAGCAGAGTGGAGGATGCCGAGGTCGATACGAAGCGGACGCTCGCCGAGCTGAACGAGCGGTACTTCCAGAAGTACGGCTTCACGTTCATTCTGTGTGCCAGCGGGCGCTCAGCGGCCGAGATGGTCGACTCGGTTCGGTCGCGACTCGGAAACTCGAAGGAAGAAGAACGGCGCATCGCCGCCGGAGAGCAGCGCAAGATTACGCGCTTGCGACTAGAGAGGCTGGTTTTGGCATGACGGTATCCACTCACATTCTCGACACCGCAAAGGGCCGACCCGCGGCCGGCGTGAAGGTCGTCATCGAGCGCAAGGAGCTGAGCGGCTTCACGCCCATCGCCTCCGCGGTCACGGATGACGATGGGCGCGTGAAGCAACTACTTTCTGCGAACCAGAGCACGGCCGGTGAATATCGGGCCACCTTCGATGTGGGGGCGTATTTTGCGAACCACGGCGATAAGTCGTTCTATCCCGAGGTGCACGTCATCTTCACGATCGAGGCGCCCGCGGAGCACTACCACGTGCCTCTGCTTCTGAGCCCTTTCGGCTACTCCACGTACCGGGGGTCTTGAGCTCCTAGGGTCGAAAGCTTCGAACGATCTGAACGAGCCCGTCCACGGTCTCGGGCTGAGTGGCGAGATCTGGGTTCGCCGGCATGAGCGGGCTCTTGCCCACCGGGACGCCACCTTCGAGGATAACCTTCTTCAGCCCCGCGTCGTCGACCGACGCTTGCCACCCTGGATCCGAAAACGCGCGCGGGCGCGGGTTGAGGCTCGCGCTGGCTGGGCCGTCACCCTGGCCCGAGGCTCCGTGGCACAACGCGCAGCGAGACTCGTAGATGGCCCACGCGGCGTGGCTCTTCGGCGGGGAGATGGCTTTGGGGCCTGATGCGGTCGTGCTGGTGGGCAGGGGCGCTACAGGCGCTCGAGGTTCGGTCTTGAACACCTGGGCTCCGGCCTCGTACCAGGCCGCGATCACGCCCCGCTCTTCCTCAGTGATGCCGGTGAGGTTGGCGAGCGGCATGACGCGATGGAGCGCGGTGGTCTCGTAGATCGCGCGCGCGTGCCGTTCGATGTCGTCCGGGCGATCGAAGGCGAATCCGAGCGGCGCCGAGGCAAAGGCCGGATGGCCCGGAGTCTGGGCGTGACACAAGAGGCATCGACGCGTGATGACGCCGTGCGCCTCTGCGAAGCCCACCGCCGCGGTCGGTCGGACAACCCGCGGACGGGGCGAGGACACGAGCGCGAGCCCGATCATGCCGGCGGCGGCGGCCGGGAGCAGCCAGGGGGCTTTGATGCCCCGGCCATGGAGATTGAAGTAGTGGCGAGCCATCGCCCCGCACACAAAGAGGCCGACCAACAACCCCCAGGCCATGGGATGGCCGTAGGTGAAGGGGAAGTGGTTGCTGATCATGATGAACAGCACCGGCAGCGTGAAGTAGTTGTTGTGAAGAGAGCGCCGCGCGGCCCCGATGCCGAACTTCGCTTCGGGCTCCCTGCCCGCGAGCATGGCGTCCACCATCACCCGTTGGTTGGGGATGATGACGAAGAAGACGTTGGCCGCCATGATGGTGCCCAGCGACGCGCCCACGTGAAGATAGGCGGCCCGCGGGCCGAGCACTTGCTCGAGCCCGTAGGCGAGGCCCGCGACCAGCACCAATCCGAGCGCGAAGAAGGCCAGGCCCTTCTCCACCAGAGGGGTTCGGCACAAGAGGTCGTACACGAACCAAGAGAGGATGAGCGCGGCGACGCCGACGCTGACCGCCGCCACAGGCGAGATGCTCGAGACACCCGGGTCCACCATGAACACCTTCGCGTTCAAGTAGTAGACGGTGATGAGGAGACAGACGCCGGTGACCCACGTGAGGTAGGCCTCCCACTTGAACCAGTGCAGGATCTTTGGGAGCTTCTCGGGGGCGACCTTGTACTTGATGACCCGGTAGAAGGCGCCGCCGTGGACCGACCACAACCCGCCCGCGACTTCACTTGGCTGATCGTCTTCCTCGCGGATGTGGTTGTTGAGCCACGTGAAGTAGAACGACGTCCCGATCCACGCCGCTCCAAACACGAAGTGGAGCCAGCGAAAGACGAGCGCCAGCCAGTCGATGGCGTCGTTCATGCTTTCTTGCGCCGGTTCTCGACGATCGTCGGAAAGGAGCGGCTCTGCAGCTCCTCCATGGTCAGCCCGGTGGCGAGTGCCTCGGATTCGAGGAGTGCGCCGCAGGATATTCCGCGCAGGAAGTAATTGAGTAGACCCTGGCCGGTCGCGGCGTCGTCGAAGACATCCCCCACCAAGGTCGCTTGGGCCGCCACCTTGATGAAGTTCTGAAGACGCATCGAGGTCGCGGGCAGGTCGCGGAGAAAGAAGTCGAAGACCGCGGCGTATCGAGTGGCGAGCTGCCCGGGATGCAGATCCCAGCCCTGGTAGTAGCCGTTTCGCAGCGAATGCTGGATGTGGCGCACGTGCAGGCGCCACGCGTCGTGGACCACGCGAAGGTTCTCGGCCTGTTCTTGCGCGCTGAGCTGCTCTCCCCTGTGAGGAGGCACGGGCATGATATTGGTCGCGCCGTCCGAGATGGGGATGCCGGTGCTCCCGAAGGTCGTGGTCATGACGTGTTTGGCGTGATCACACGCCATGTGCGCCATGTCTTGATAGCTCGCGGTCACGCCGCAGCCGGCGGTGTAGTCGTAGGTTCCAAAGTGCGCGCCGGCGAGGCGACCTTCACCTGCGTCGATCCACTGAGGCATCATGCTGCGGCCGTCGAAGTCGAGGATGGACTGCGTGGTCTCGACCATGACCTCGAAACGCAACGTCTTGGGCGGTAGCCCGAGTCCTCGCTCGAGCTCCGAGAGCACGGAGACGAGGATCCGCACCTGCTCGACGTGTGTGATCTTGGGTAAGGTGACGAAGAAGCCGTCCCATCGACCGCCGCTTTTCGCATAGGTGGTCGCGAACAGGTCGAGGGTGCGCAGGCTTCGCTGCCACAGGCCTTGGGTCAGCGGCTTGATGCGAATGCCACAGAACGGCGATGAGACGCCGGAGGTCACGGCTTCTGCGAGGGCTTTGGCCGCTCGCTCGGCGTGATGATCCTCTTCCGTGTCGGGGCGGCTCCCAAAACCGTCCTCGAAGTCGATGCGGAAGTCCTCCACCGCCTCTCGAGCGAGCTTGGCCCGAACGCGCTCGAACACGCGGTGGGCGCGCCAAGCCGCCGGGTGTGCAGCTTCGATGGCCTCGTTCGAGGACTCCAAGCTCTTGGTGAGCGACTCGATCTTCGATCGGGTCGTGGGCAGCGTCTCCGCGCCCTCGAGATCGATGGCGCGAGCGAAGGTACAGAAGTCGGAACCGTAGCGTTCGAGATGAGCGAGGGCGAGCTCGCCCAGCTTCTTGATGGTGTTGGCCTCGAAAAGCTGCGCTCCGCCGTACACCGTGTGCACCGGCTGCCGCGCTCCGGACTCACCGCGGTAGCGTAGCGCGAGGGCCTCGTGCACCGGTGAGAGGCGAGCTTGGAGTGTGGTCAGGTACGAATCGCTGAGATGAGTTCTGGGCATGGCGCTCTCTTCAGTTCTCTTCGGGACGATAGGCCTCGGCGTCGAGATCGAAGCGTTTCAGCCATCGGTAAACCTGTTGACGGTGTCGATTCAGCGCTCGCGCGACCTGCGCGACGTTTCCACCGTGCGTACGGAGCAGCAGGGCAAGCTCTTCGCGCGAGGGCGGCTCTTCTTCTACGACGACCTCCGAGCTCGGCGGCACCGGAGCGCTGCTGGGTCGAGGGCCGGGGCTCTGACTCGTGGGTTTGGGTTTGAGGTGCGGGGGCAGAGCGTTGAGCCCCACGCGGTCGAGGTTCTGAACGAAGAGGCGGGTTCGTTCGGCGGCGTGTTTCAGCTCTCGGATGTTTTGCGGCCAGTCGTGAACCAGCAACGCTTCCGCCGCTTCGGTGCTGAGGGGCTTCGCGGCGACGCCGAGGAAGTGACGAAAGAACGGGAGGATCTCCTCGCGGCGCTCCGAGAGCGCGGGGAGATCGAGCACGAAGCCCGCGAGCCGCGCGTAGAGGTCTTCGCGAAACAAGCCCCGCTCCACCAGCCGGTCGAGTGCTTGATGCGTGGCGGCGATGACCCGAACGTCGACCTCGATCTCGCGATCGGATCCCACCGGACGCACCTTTCCCTCTTGCAGTGCTCTAAGGAGGGCCGGTTGCTGTTCGAGAGGGAGCTCCGCGATCTCGTCGAGGAAGAGTGTGCCGCCATCTGCGGCCGCGAACAGGCCAGAGCGCGCCGCCTTGGCCCCGGAGAACGCGCCCGCGGTGTGTCCAAAGAGCTCGCTGCCGATGAGTTCGCGAGAGAAGGTGGAGCAGTTGACCGCAACCAGCTTGCCAGGGCGGCGGCTCCGCTCGTGGATCCGATGGGACATGACCTCTTTGCCGGCGCCGGTGGGACCGATGATCAGAATGGGCAGCTCGGTGGGGGCGGCGAGATCGGCGCCCGCCTCCGCGAGCGCTCGCGCCGGGGAGACACCCGGGCTCAGCTCGGGCGTGGCGAGGCCATCGGGCACGACGATTTCGGAGTAGACGAGGATGGTGTCGCCGATGCGAAGCACAGCCCCGGCCGTGAGTTCGGCCCGGTCGAGCTTGTGACCGTTGAGAAAGCTCCCGTTCTTGCTGCCCAGGTCTTTGGCGATGAAGCACCCGCTGCGTTTGTCGAACCCGACTTCGAGATGTTGGCGGCTCGCACGCGCGTCATCGAGGGTGATGCCGTCGGGTCCTGGCTCGCGGCCGAAGACCAGGGTGCCCTTGTCCTCGAGTTCAAAGAAGGTCTCGCCCGCGACGAGCTCGCGCGGCGGTACACCCTGACCATCCTGGGCCAGGGTCAGCGTTCGGATGCGCCGTTCCCGGAGGAGCTCCGGCGTGGGCGCGATCTCCGTGGTCATCGACGGAGGAATGCGCATGAGAGGCCCGGGAGCCGTAACCTAGAGGGGCACCCTAGGCAATCCCGGATCTCGGATGATACTGGAGCCGAGATGCACCCTGCCTATACCGAGGAGCACCAGGCCTTCCGCGCGCTGGTTCGTCGATTCGTCGAGACCGAGGTCACCCCCCATGTGGAGGCCTGGGAAGAGGCCAAGAGCTTCCCTCGCGCGCTCTACCGGAAGGCGGGCGAGGTGGGGCTGCTCGGGGTCGGCTATCCGGAGGCGTACGGCGGCACCCCGGCCGACATCTTCTACTCCATCGTGCTCTGTGAGGAGGTGGCCAAGGCAGGCAGCGGCGGCGTCAGCGCGGGTCTTCTCTCTCACGGCATCGCCATCCCGCCGATCGTCGCGCTTGGATCCGCGGCCCTGAAGGCCAAGGTTGTGCCCACGGTGATCCGCGGGGAGAAGATCGCGGCGCTCGCGGTCACCGAACCCTCCGGAGGCTCGGACGTGGCCAACCTTCAGACCACGGCCCGCCGCGAAGGCGAGCACTTCGTCGTGAGCGGTTCCAAGACGTTCATCACCTCCGGGATGCGCGCAGACTTCTACACCGTCGCGGTTCGAACGGGCGGCGAAGGTATGGGTGGGATCTCACTGCTCCTCATCGATCGCGACACCCCGGGCTTCACGGCCACGCCGCTCGAGAAGATGGGGTGGTGGGCCTCCGACACTGCCACCTTGTACTTCGACGAGTGCCGCGTCCCGGTCTCGAACCTCATCGGGGAAGAGAACCAAGGCTTCTTCGGGCTCATGCTCAACTTCAACCACGAGCGCATCGCGATCGCGGCGAACGCGTATGCCTTCTCCGCCGTCTGCTACGAGGAGGCGGTGGCCTGGGCTCGGGAGCGTGTGACCTTTGGGAGACCGCTCCTCAGTCGCCAGGTGATTCGTCACAAGCTCGTGGACATGGCGATGCACATCCACTCCACCCGGTGTTTCCTCGAAGCCACCGCGTATCGAGTGATGCAGGGCGAGTCCCCGATCGCAGAGATCTGCATGCTCAAGAACCACGCCACGCAGTGCCTGGAGCACTGCGCGAAGGAGGCGGTTCAGATCCTCGGCGGCGCCGGGTACATTCGGGGCGCGAAGTCGGAGCGCATCTACCGCGAGACGAAGGTCCTCGCCATCGGCGGCGGGGCGGAGGAGATCATGAAGGAGCTCGCCTCCAAACACCTCGGCTGGTGACCTGACGCTCGCGCAGACGGTCCGCGCCGTGTTAGATCCCGAACGTGGCCCGAATCCGCAACCGTCGCCGGACCTTGGACCACGTCCCATCACTCACCGCGTACGTGCTCGCCACCGGTCGGCGAATCGCCCCCTTTGGGGACACGGTCGGAGAGGTCCGGCTAGGAAACCGGAGCCTCGCGGAGCAGCAAGACCTCGTGTTCCGCGCGATCGGCGCCAGGGTTCAACGCGTCGAGCGACTGCCGGAGAAACTCGATACACCCAGCCTGGTCCTGCTCGATGACGTTTACCTCTCCTACGTGATGCTCGAGCAGTTCGTCGCGCTCGCACACGAACGAGGAAGCAACGCGCGACTTGCGCTCGAGAAGCTCGGAGGTCCCTCGAATCGGGTTGCGCTCATGGGGGTCGAAGAGGTGGACGACGGCCTCTCCCGCAAGCTCGAGCTCTACGGGCTCTGGTACGTGGCGGACGGGGACGGGGCCGCCTCGAGCTCTGCCGCCGAGTTGAGCACGCGCCTCGACAGCACGTGCCGTCCGCTCATCGTGCCGCGCCAAGAGATCACGGAGAAGCTGCGCATGCCCAAGGTGCCGGGCTCCGATCAGGACGCGGTGGAGGTGCCGGTCACGGCGCGGGTCGTGGGTCACGTGCGCCACTGGGTTCACGTGCTTCGCTTGAACCAGATGCTGATCGGGGTCTCTTTGTGGGACCACATCCGCCAGAATCGCGGGCGAGTTCGGCGCCATTTCATACGCGCGTTCTTTGCGACGCTCTTCGGGGACCGCTCCCTCGATCGTCGCCGGATCCTCGCGCGAATGTTCGGAGGTCTAAACGTCATCGAGGAGGGTGCGCGCATTCATCCAACGGCGGAGGTGCGCGGATCTTTCATCGGCCGAAACGCGCGAATTGGCGCGGGCGCGAAGATCCGGAGCTCAATGATCGGAGAGGGCGCGGTCATCACCGAGGATGCGTGCATCAACCACTCGGTCATCGGAGAGCGCTGCCTGGTCCTTCGCGACACGTACATGCTCGGTTGTGTGGCGTATCCCGAATCCACCCTCTCGAACTACAAGGTGCAGCTATCGGTTTTTGGGCGGCGTTCGTTTCTCACCGCCTCGGTCGCGCTGGTCGACGCGAAGTTTCACGGGAACGTGAAGGTGCAGCATGAGGGCAAGATCGAGGACACCGGATCTCCGTTCCTAGGGGTGTGTCTGGGGCACGACGTGGTGCTGGGCGCGCACGTCACGGTGCAGGCGGGGCGCGCCATCCCCAACGGCTATGAGATCGTGACGCCGCCCGGGCTCGTACTTCGCGAGCTCCCGCTCGGACTGCCACAGAAGAAGCCGCTCGTGGTCGAGAACGGCACCCTTCGGCCACTTTGAACTCGAACCGCCGGGGTCGATTGAGCCGTTCTACTTGGGAGCGAGCTCGATCGCTCGTCCGTGCAGTCTCCATCCCAGCGCGCTCGCGGGTCGCGCGGCGGTTCGCTCCGCGATGTAGTGACGTGCGAGGTTGTTCTGCTTCGATCGGAGCGCGGCTTCGATGAGCGTGAGGTTGATGATGTCGCGTTGCGCGTGGCTCCCCCCGAACCGCCAGGCGCCGTCGCGTGCGGCGACGATCTCCTGAGCGGCCTCGATGTAGCGGCCCTGGCCGAACGCGGCAAAGCCTCGCGCGAGCGGCCTCGAGACCTCTCGGCTCATCATGCCGTTGAGTGTCACGGCCGAAGCGGCTTGGTTGATGTCATCCATGAGTCGGGCCATCGGCGCCTCCCGGCCTGTGGCCACGAAGGCGATGAGAGCATGCAGATCGTTGAAAGCGTAGAAGCCGCGTTCGCTGTCGAGCTTCTGCTCCCACACGCGCGCGATCGTCTGGAAGCGGGATCCCACGTCCACCCCCGCCATTTGGAGGCGCCAGAGCAGCGTTGTGGCGTCGACCATCGTCATCGATAGGTCGAGAGCGGGATCGGGGTAGATCACCCGGTCGTAGAGATCGAGCACCTGGCCGTACTGACCCCGATCGAACTGAAACAGCGCGAGGTGCCACCAGTTGTGGAAGGCCAGCGCGTTGTGTGGGGCCCAGTCCCTCTCTCTCGAAGCGAGAAAGTGAATGCCTTCTTCCACGCGGCCGCTCATCTCGTAGACGTGGACCGCCGCGTGAACCGCCCATCCATCCTTGGGCTCGAGCGTCAGGGCCCTCAGCGCCGTCGCCTCGGCCTCCGCGTATTGGTTACACTCCTCCAGGCCGAAGGCGTACATGCCGAGCAGGTAGGAGTAGCCGGGCACACTCGGGCTCCAGTGCGGGAGGATTCGGCTGACGCGATTCCGCAGGTTCTGAGCGTCACCTCGGAGAAAGTCGACGAGGTGCGCGGTCTGCGCGGCGAAGATGTCCCGCGGGTAGTCGACGAGCACCTCGTCGTAGAGCGCACAGCCCTTGTCCCACGCACCGCTCACCAACCGCTCCGCGGCGGCGACCAGCCCCTTCTCTCGGTCGTTGGCGCGCGAGAGGAGCTTCTGCGCTTCGGTGACGCTCTCCGCGGCGATGTTCCTGAATCGAGCCTCGCCAAAGGTCATGAGGATGCCGGCCTTCACCGCGTGCGCGAGCACGAAGTCGGGCTGCTCCGCGAGCGCCAGATCGAGCGTGGCGATCGCATCGCCGACGTACGATTGGTACTGGCGCAGCGCGAGCTCGTGCAGCTCGATGGCCTTCGCATTGTCGCAGGAGACGGGGTTGGCACGTGCGTCGGTCTTCATGGTCGACCGAGATGCTTGCCCGAGTCGAGCGATGGGCGCAACTCGTCCCCCGCGAAAGCCACGCCTCGGACGGGACACTAGCTCCGCAGCACCACGCGGAAGTGGCCCTTCCACCACGTCACTCCGTCGCGACCCTCCGGGGTGAGCGCGATGATCAGGCTCTCTTCATCCGAGTTGCAGACCCCGCAAGAGTCGTTCGGGGCAAGGAACGGATCACCTTCGAAGTAGAGTTGCGTCGTGAGCGGCGTGTAACCGGGCCGACTGAAGGTGAAGTGTACGTGGGCGGGACGCATGCCGCCCGCGTCGGGATAATTGCCAGGCCTTACGCTCGTAAAGGCGAAGCGACCGTCGGCATCGCTCATGAGCAGCGCGCGCAGGCGATAGTCCGCCGAGGTTGTGTCGTATCGGCCCTCGGCGTCGGCTTGCCACACGTCGATCACTGCGCCATCGAGCGGGGTCTGACAGTCTGGATCCAGCACGACGCCGGTGATCTCCAAGCGGTCGCCCGGCTCCTCGGCGCCCACGAGGCTCGCGCGCGAAGGAGCGCCGGGTCGAAAGAAGGGCCCAGTGACATCGCTGGCGGTGGGTTCGCAACTCGCCGGCCCTGCATCCCATCCGGCGTCCGGCCCCGCGCCCAGATCTGTGACACTCGCGTCCAAGCCCGAGCCGCCGTCCAGCGCGACGTCGAGGCCAAAGCCCGCATCCGACCCGAGATCGGAATCACCGAGATCGATGGTCCCCGGCAAGGCCTCGCCGCATCCCGAGGCGGAGGCCGCCGCGAGGGCGGCCGAACCAAACGAGAGGCAGCGGATGGCTGAGCGGCGGTCGAGGGCGAGCGCGGTGCGATGAGCCATGGGGTGAGTATGCTGGGTTTCTCGAAGGCTCTCCATTAGAATGATGAGGATGAATCGTGCGAACCTCGTGAACGGTATCTGGTCTTATCTTCCCGCGTTTCGTGCGGTGGCTGAGACCGAGCACCTTCCTACCGCCGCGAAGGCGCTTCACGTGGTGCCCTCAGCCTTGTCTCGTTCCGTTCGCCTGCTCGAGGAGGCGGTCGGCGAGCAGCTCTTTGCTCGGCAGGGCCGGCGGCTCGTGCTCAACGCTCAGGGCCGTGCGCTGCTGGACGCCGTGCGCGAGAGCGTGGGCACCATCGAGCGTGGGTTGGCACGCGCCGGCGAGCAGGACTTCGAGGGTGAGCTGCGGGTGGGCACCATCGGGGTCCTGACGAATCATGTGGTGCTCCCGATCTTGCTCGATCTCGTCGCCGAGCGGCCGAAGATCGTACCGACCATGCGGGCCTGTGGCGCGCGCGAGTCGAATCACCGGCTCGCCATCGGTGCGCTCGACCTCGCGTTCTACTACGACGCCACGTCCATGGACGGTGTTTGGTGCGAGCGCCTCGGCGCTCTCGGTGCCTCTGTCTACTGTGGGCGTCGTCATCCGTTGTTTGCCGCCAAGCGAGTCACTCAGAAGATGTTGCTGGAACATCCGTTTTCCGTGCCTCAGATCGGCGACCGCAACGTGCCCATGGACGGATGGCCGGTGCACCTCGAGCGCAAAGTGGGGATGCGCATCGAGCTCTTGCTCACGAACTTAGATGTCGCGCTCTCGGGACGCTTTGTTTGTGTGTTGCCGGATGTGGTCGCGCTGCCCCACGCTCGGGCCAAGCGTCTTCGACGATTCTCCTTCGATCTCGTTCCGCCCATCGAGGTCTATGGCGCCTGCCGCGAGGGCGACCAGGACCGCGACTTACATCGGCGTGTCTTTGGCGCGGTGCGCGAGTCGATCGAAGAGCTGAGTTCTAAGGAATGAGGACAAACTCGATGCGACGGTTCTCGGCTCGACCCGCGGCCGTGTTGTTGTCGGCGATGGGGTGGTTGGGGCCCAATCCCTTCGCCTCCACACGGGTGGGACCCACGCCCTGCGCGAGCAGGTAAGCGCGGACCGCATCCGCGCGCTGTTGAGACAGCTCGAGGTTGACCTCGAGCTTCCCCGATGTGTCGGTGTGTCCTTGCACTTCCATACGGAGGTTCGTGAACTCGAGCAGCACCTTGGCGGCTTGGTTCAAGATGTCGAACGAACTCTTCTCGATCTCGGCGCTGCCGGCCTTGAACGTGATGCCCTTGATCTTGCCGGTGAACTTCTTCACGGCCTCCGGCAGCTCATCGGGACAGCCATCCTCGTCTTCGAAGCCGTTCTTGGTCTCGGGCTCCGCCGGACACTGATCGAGTTCGTCCGAGACCCCGTCGTCGTCGGTGTCGCGCGTGGGACAACCTGAGGGCTCGGGTCCGGGTTCGGTGGGGCAGCGATCGCGCACCGTCGGGATTCCGTCGCCGTCCGGGTCGGGATCGGGACAGCCCGACGGTGCGGGGCCGGACTCATCCGGACACTCGTCGCTCGCGTCGGTCACTCCGTCCTTGTCCCTGTCGCGCGGCGGGCAGCCATCCGGGGTGTTCGCGGCAGCGTCCGGACAGGCGTCATCCTGGTCGGGCACGCCGTCACCATCCGAGTCTTCGAGGGGGCAGCCATCGGGTCCTTCTCCCGGCTCGTCCACGCAGGCGTCTCGATCGTCGGGGACCTGGTCGTTGTCTTGGTCTTTTGCCGGGCAGCCGTCGGGGGGCAGGCCCTTCTCGCTCGGGCACTTGTCCTGATCGCCGCGCACTCCGTCGCCGTCGGGATCCGGATCCTCTTCGCCCTCACGACCGAGCACGAAGCTCACCCCGAAGAGCACCTCGAAGTGGTTGGCGCTTGGATCGTCATCGGGCGAGTCGATGGGATCGACCCCGCCAGAGACGATATGGCGTGCATCTAGACGCAGGGTGAAGTTCTTGTGGGCGAAGTACTTGCCACCCAGGCCCCAATGGAACGCGAGGTCGGCGTCGCTTCCCAGCGCCTCATCGGCAGAGTTCCCGATGAGCGTCCCCATGCCCATCACCGCGAAGGGCGCGAACCGTCCGATGGGATACTGGCCGACCACCTGACCGCGCGCCGCGAGGAGCATGTATCCTTCGCTGCTCCGTTTGGTGCTCGTGGGTGCGAGCGCACCCTCGAACTCGAGCCCCACGTATGGAATCGGGAAGTACGCTGCGCGGAGACCGAGCTCGGGCGCGACGTTTCCGATCGGTTGGTGGATGGCCACGGTGGGGTCGTAGAGCTCGTGTCGGCTCGAGATGATGCCGAGACCAGCGAAGAGCCCGAGCTCGACCACGTGATCGTTCCAAGCGAGTGGGTCTCTCTCAGCCGTTGGGGTGGGGGCTGGCTTCTTCTGTGCCTGCGCCGAACCGACGGTCGAGAAGAGCGTCAACGCGCCGAAGAGAAGGGCCTCGAACCTTGTCGTTCTCATGGGTTGGGCAAGGCTTAGGACAAGGACAGGTTGGTCGCAAGGTGGGTCTGCTATAGTCAGGCCTCATGTTGCGCGGGGTTTTCTGCCTGATATCGATGACGTGTGTGCTCGCCTGTGCGGAGGACCCCTGCCGACAGGACGCGCCCAGCGTACAGATCGAGGTCGTCGCCGACGAGGTGTCTCGGGCGACCTCCATCCGAGAGATCGATGTGCGCCTTCGGTATCAGGACCGTACCGTGGCCAAGAACTTTCAGCTCGACGACGAGCTCTTCGATGGCCGGGCCTCGCTCGAGGTCGTGCTCGATCCTCCACCCAGCGGCAGTTTCATGCTCGAAGTGGAGGTCGAGGCTCGGGCCGCCGGTTTAAGGCTCGTCGAGACTACGCAGGCCGAAGCCACAGCGGATGGCTGTAATCGAATCTCGATCGACCTCACCGACAGTGTTCCTCCTCCCCCCGGAGATGCAGGGGTCGATGCGGGCGGGCCCGACGTGGGTCGGCCGCCCGGCGACGCCGGGGCGGATGCCGGATTGGACGCCGGTCTTCCCGATCTCGGTCAACCCGAGATCTGCGGAGACGGCGTCGTCACAAACCTCGAGGCTTGCGACGACGGCAACGAGCTGGACAGAGATGGATGCTCAGGCTGCGCGGTCGATGATGGCTTTGGATGCAGCGGCTCACCCAGCCGTTGTGAGATCTGGTGGAACCCGGACTACGCCCATCGTCGACGGGTCGCGGTCGCGGTCGGGCCGAAGTCCCCCTTCAACGGCTATCAGTCCTACACGCTCCGGGTGCAAGGCCTCGACACCGCTCGTCTCATCGAGGCGGGCGAGCTCGGAGGCAACTGCGCCGATCTCCGGGTGGTGCTTGCCGATCAGGCCCAGGACGCAGCGGCTGCGCTTCCGCGGAACATCGTGCGCTGCGGGTCGACCGACACGGAGGTCCACTTCATGTCGCCAGTGGATCTCCCGGCCAATACGCTCGTCGATCGCTTCTTCATCTACTTCGGAGGCCCGAACGCTCCGGTCGAAGAGCAGCCGAGCAGCCGCAACGTCTACTTGTTCTACGATGACGCCACGAGTGACCGCCGAGGCCGCTACGTCCACGGTCGCATCGACGACTGGTACGACGCCTGGGACGACTCTCTGTCTTGGAACTCGAACGGCTACTACAACTACAGCTCCCCGAACGACACCGTGAGTGGTTATCGACGGGTGATGGAGGAACGCGACGTGTACGCGGAGGCTGAGTTCTATCACACCGGCTGTGCCCCGCAGAACATGGTCACCGGCATCATCCTTCGCGGCATCATCGCCGGCGGCAGCACCATCACCGAGACCGCGGATCACTACTACTTTTCGGGTCGGCTCGATCAGGCCGGCTGCGGCGAAGGCTACGTCGAGGACGGAGACATCTCCCGTGGGCACTGGCGGAGCACCATCGTCGATGGCGACAAGCCCCCGCAGATCACCTCCAACGTCTGGCGCAAGCACGCTCTTGCCGCGGTGGGCGAGGATCTTACGACCCTAACCTCTTGGGACTCGGACACCGCTTGGTCCAGTCCCGGTTTCCCCGATCGGGCCCCCCTTGTCCGTGGCACCGATCCCGCCGCCGCGAGCTCACCGGGTTTTGCTGCGTTCATCACCACGCAGGACACTGGTCGGATCCGTCGCTTCCTGGTGAGGCGCTTCACGGATCCGGAACCCCTGGTGAACCTCGGGCCGCAGGAGAGCCTCTAGAGCGCCTCCTTCGGCTTGACCCTCGCCCGTCGGGGGCCGAAGACGGGTCCATGGCTCCGATTGTTCGCATCGAGAACGTAGTGAAAGAGTACCCCCTCGGGAACCTCGTCGTCCGAGCACTCCAAGGGGTGGATCTCAGCATCGATCGCGGCGAGTTCACGACTATCGCGGGGCCTTCTGGCAGCGGAAAGACGACCCTACTCAACTTGATTGGCTGCGTGGACGTCCCGACCTCGGGGGTGGTGGAGATCGACGGGGATTCGACCTCGAAGCTTCACGACAAAGAGCTGACTCGGCTCCGTTTGCACAAGATCGGCTTCATCTTTCAGAGCTTCAATCTCGTCTCCGTTCTCGATCTGTTTCAGAACGTCGAGTTTCCGCTCCTGCTTCAGGGAGGGCTCACGAAGAAGGAGCGCGAGCTGCGGGTCCGCGACATGGTCGACAAGGTGGGCCTCACGCCTCAGCTGAGGCAGCGTCCGAACGAGCTCTCCGGTGGGCAAAGGCAGCGTGTGGCCATCGCTCGCGCTCTGGTCACGAAGCCCAAGTTGGTGCTCGCGGATGAACCCACCGCGAACCTGGACTCCGTCACCGGCCTGGCCATCATCGAGCTCATGCGGGAGATGAACGCCAAGGAGTCCACCACATTCATATTCTCCACGCATGACCCCAAGGTCATGGAACACGCCTCTCGCATCGTTCACATCGTCGATGGCCGCATTCACAGCGATGAACGAACCGATTTCCTCTCGTCCCCGCTCGCTGAGACGGGTGGGCGCGCGGAAGCGCAGGCCGCGCCGTGAACAGCCTCTCCTATTGGGCGGTGCTCTTTGTCGCCTCCGTCCGCAACATCTTCACACACAAGCTGAAGAGCGCGGTGGTGGGGCTGCTCATGTGTTTTGGGACCGGCTTGGTGGTGACCGGGACCGCGCTGCTCGACAGCATGGAAGACTCCATGTCCAAGAGCATCACCTCGAGCCTCGCCGGACATCTGCAGGTCTACTCTGCCGAGGCCAAGGACGAGCTCGCGCTCTTTGGCGGGATGATGATGGGTCGCGAGGACATCGGGCGAATCGCCAACTTCGAAGATCTCGAGCGCGTGGCGGAGCAGGTCGAGAACGTGCGGGCCATCGTGCCGATGGGCATCGACATCGCCAGCATCACCGGCGGCAACGAAACCGACCGTGTCGCGGATACGCTGCGGACCGCAGTGGCGGCTCGAGATCAGGCCCAGATCGACCTCTTGCGTTTGCAGCTCAGCCTCATGGCGGACGCGCTGCGAAGTGAGTTCGAGGCCAAGCAGGCCATCACCGCCGACAAGGAGGCGCTGGCCGCCGACCTTCAGAACCTCGACCGACTCCAATCGGATGCCTTCTGGTTGAGTCTGTCGGACGACCCGGAGCTGGCGATCCAGTTCATCGAGACCAAGATCGCCCCGATGTCCTCGGATGGCCTCATCGTCTATCTCCGCTACGTCGGGACCGACTTGGACGAGTTTACGAAGAATTTCGAGCGATTCGAGATCGTCAAAGGCGAGGCGGTGCCGGCGGGCCACCGTGGCTTCCTGTTCGCCGAGAAGTTCTACGAGGACCACGTGAAGCACAAGGTGGCCAGGGACCTAGATCGCATTCATCGTCAGGTGCACGAAGAAGAGAAGACGATCGCCGAGGATGCGCTGCTTCGGACCAAGGTCGGGCAGATGTCCCGTCAGTACCGCCGCATCTCCTTTCAGCTTCGCCCCGATGACGCCCAGAACTTGACCTCGGAGCTCCGGACCATGATGCCGGAAGTTCGTGCGAAGGATGGCGCTGAGCCGAGCCTCGAGGTGCTGCTGCAGGCTTTCCTCGAGGTGAACGATCAGAACCTCGATGAGCGCTACGCCTACTTCTACGAATCGATCGCGCCCAAGATCGAGTTGTACAAGATCAAGGTCGGCGACGTGATGACCATTCGCGCCTATACCCGCAGCGGTTACCTGAAGGCCGTCAACACCAAGGTCTACGGCACCTTCAACTTCCGTGGGCTCGAGCGCTCCGATCTCGCGGCCGCGGCCAACTTGATGGACATCGTCACCTTTCGAGATCTGTACGGCCTGATGAGCGAGACCCGGCGGGAGGAGCTCGAGCAGATCCGCGAGGAGGTCGGGGCGGCTGAGATCGATCGCCAGAACGCCGAGGACACCTTGTTTGGCGGAAGCGGCCAGTCACTGGTGGCGGCCCCCGAAGACACCGCCGGTTTTGATGAGTTCCGCGGCCAGGACCTCGCCGGGATCCGCGAGGACCTCGCGGAGGCCTACAACCAACGCTTCGACGCCGAAACCGTCGCGCGCGGGGTCGCTCTGAACGCGGCGGTGGTGCTCGAGGACCCAGACCGTCTCGATGAGACCAAGGCGGCGCTGCAGGCGGCCTTCGACCGCTCCGGCCAACCCATGAAGGTCGTGGACTGGCAGACCGCCTCGGGTATCGTCGGGCAGTTCATCATCGTGATTCGGCTCGTGCTCTACGTGGCCATCTTCATCATCTTCCTCGTCGCGCTCGTCATCATCAACAACACGATGGTCATGGCCACGATGGAACGCACCACCGAGATCGGCACCTTGAGGGCCATGGGCGCCCAGCGGAGCACGGTCATGACCATGTTTCTCTTCGAGACGGTGGTGCTGGGCCTGCTCGCCGGGGTCGCGGGTGCGCTCGGCGGCGCGCTCTTCGTGACTTGGCTCGGCCATGTCGGCATCCCGGCCGGAAACCAAGACACCCTCATCTTCCTCTTTGGTGGGCCGCGGATGTATCCGGCCTTTGGCCTCGCGAACCTCGCGGTGGGGCTCGTCTCCATCTTGGTGGTGAGCCTCGTTTCGACGCTCTATCCCGCCCGGCTCGCGACACGTATCCCGCCGGTGGTGGCCATGCAGGCGAAGGACTGAGGCATGAACACCGTGTACTTCGAGATCGCCGCTCGCAACTTGCTCCAGTCGAAGCGCCGCACGTTCCTTCTCGGCCTGGCCTTGGCGCTGGTGACCATGCTCTTGGTCATGCTCCTCGCGCTCTCGCAGGGGCTCACCGAGACCATGATCCGGTCGGCGACCACGCTCTCGGCCGGGCATATCAACGTCGCCGGCTTCTACAAGGCGAACGCCAACGACGCGGCACCGATGGTCACGAACGTGGATGCGATCCGGAAGATCGTCGAGGAGAACACTCCAGGGCTCGACTACGTCGTCGATAGGCATCGTGGTTGGGCCCGGGTCGTGAGCGAGAGTTCCTCCACGCAAGCCGGGTTGACCGGCATCGACATTCGCTCGGAGCCGCGTTTTGGGCAGACCATCCAGCTGGCGCTGGAGAGTGACTACAAGGAGGGCGGACGGGCCGAGGTCGTCGGCCGCCTCGAGGATCTCGAGCAGCCGGACAGCGTGCTGATCTTTGCCGCCCAGGCCAAGCGCCTCGAGGTCGGCGTGGGCGACGCGCTCACGGTGATCATCGAGACCCTCAATGGTGCGCGCAACACCACCGACGTCACGGTCGTCGCGGTCGCCAAAGACCTCGGCATGATGAGCAACTGGAGCATGTTTCTCCCCAAGCAGACCATCCTCGATATGTACCGCTTGAAGTCGGACACGACCGGCGCGGTGATGGTCTATCTGAAGGACATCGAAGAGTCCGAGAAGGTCATGGGGACGCTGCGTGAGGTGTTTGTCGATCGGGGCTACGTCCTCATGGACCACGACCCGCAGCCGTTCTGGATGAAGTTTGAGCGGGTCTCCGGCGAAGACTGGCTCGGTCAGAAGCTCGACCTCACCATCTGGAGGGACGAGGTCTCCTTCCTCGAGTTCGTCTTCACCGCGGTGAACACGGTCTCGTTCTTCCTGCTGGGCATCCTGCTGGTCATCATCGTCGTCGGCATCATGAACAGCATGTACATGTCGGTGCGCGAGCGCACGCGCGAGGTCGGGACCATCCGTGCCATCGGCATGCCCAAGTATGGGGTGCTCGGCATGTTCATGCTCGAAGCGGTGGTACTCGGCATCGTCGCTACGACGGTGGGCGGGCTCATGGGCGCGGCCTTCTCGGCTGCGATTGACGCCTGGGCTCCGCCGGTGCCGGTCGAGGCGGTGCAGGCGATTCTGATGAGCGACCGGCTGCACCTCGCGGTCCGGCCGGGTCAGATCATCACCGCCATCGTCGCCTTTAGTCTCGTGACCATGCTGGCCTCACTGTGGCCGGCGCTCAAGGCGGCCAAGATGCAGCCGGTCGACGCCATCCACTCTGCTGGCTAGGAGGAACCCATGAAGTCTCTTGCCCCTCTCTTTGTCGTTCTTCTTTCAGCGGCGTTTGCGCCGCGCGCGGCCCATGCGCTCGGACAGAGCGAGGTCGACGCCATCGTCAAGGAGCTGGACGAACGTCAGCGGAACAACGGTGACTACAAGTCGCTCGTCTACATCGAGCAGAAGGAGAAGAACAAGAACGACCTCATCTATCAAGCGGTGGTGTATCGGCGCGATGAAGACGACAAGCTCATGATCCTGTTCATGCAGCCCAAGGCGGAGGCGGGCAAAGGTTACCTCCGCATCGACAAGAACCTCTTCATGTACGATCCCACGGTGGGCCGGTGGGAGCGACGGACCGAGCGCGAGCGAATTGGTGGCACGGACTCGAGGCGGGCGGATTTCGATGAGTCGCGTATGGCCGAGGAGTTTGACGCGCGGTTTGTGGCGACCGAGAAGCTCGGGGCGTTTGATGTGGCGCACCTGAAGCTCTCTGCGAAGAAGGGCGTGGATGTCGCTTATCCGGTGCTCGAGCTCTGGGTCGACACGAAGACCGGGAACTTGCTGAAGCAGCAGGAGATCGCTCTGTCGGGTCGATTGATGCGCACCTCCTATTATCCGAAGTGGGAGAAGATGCACTCGCCCTCCAAGGGCAGCGACGTCTACTTCCCGAAAGAGATACGCATCTTCGACGAGGTCGAGAAGGGCAACCAGACGCTCATTGTGATGCAGAAGGTCGACCTCTCCTCGCTCGAGGCCAACATGTTCACGAAGGCCTGGCTCGAGAGTAAGAGCCGATGAGAGCGCTCATGCTCGGCAGCTTGCTGAGCCTGTTCGGGGGCGCCGCCTTCGCGCAGTCCGAAAGCGACCGCGAGGCCGCGATCTTTGGTGAGGTGCCGAGCGTAGGCACGTCCAGCACCGCGACCGTCGCTGAGTCCCAGCGCCTCGAAGACGCGCTCTTTGGATCTGAAACGGTCACTCCGAGCGCTGAGGGCACCTCGTCTCCAGACGGCGACTTTGGCTGGGTCCAGGAGAAGCTCGGCGCCGCGCACGACTACCTCGAGCTCGGAGGGTTCTTGTGGCTGCGCGGGCAGTACAGCTTCGTCGACGGTGAGAATCCGGAGACCTATGCGCTTCAGAGCCCCAACTTCGCAGACCTCTACCTCGACGCGCGCCCGAACGATCGCGTGCGCGCCTATTTTCGAGGTCGGCTTCGGTACGATCCTTCGATCGCGGAGGGCAGCCCGGGCTTCTTGGGCACGACGCTCGAGGAGACACGAGTGCAGCTCGACCAGCTCTGGCTCAAGTTCGACATCGCTCGCACCGTTTTTGTCACGCTGGGCAAAGAACGCATCAAGTGGGGGGTCGGCCGCTTCTGGATCCCCACCGACTTCTTGAACCAGCAGGTGCTCGATCCGCTCAACGGAGTTGTGCTCTTCGACGAGCGGCTGGGCGTCAACATGCTCAAGCTTCACGTGCCGGTGGAGTCGCTCGGGTGGAACTTCTACGCGATCGCGACGACGGACGATGCGTTCTCGCCGGAGCGGGTGGGCGGCGCCTTCAAGGCCGAGTTTCTCGTGGGTCAGACCGAGCTCGCTCTGGCCGCCAACGTTCGCAAGGACGCACCGGTGCGGCTGGGGGCCACGGTGTCCACTGGGGTCTGGCTCTTTGACCTTCGGGCCGAGGCCTCGATCGAGCACGGCAACAAGCAGGCCTTCGTGCGTGGTCAGTGTCGTCCCAACGCGTTCATCGACGGCGTGAACCGAGGCACCATCGATGTGCTCGGCCGGCCCTTGGAGCTCGACAGCTACCCCGAGTTCTTCGGAGAGGCGTACTCCCGCGAAGACGAGTGGATTCCTCGAGCGGTGTTCGGGGCCGAGTTCGGACTGGGCGTATTCGACGACGATACGCTCTATTTGGGGGCCGAGTACTTCTACAACGGAGCGGGCTACGGAGGCTCCGACCTCTACTACTGCTTGGCGACGCGCGGCGCCTTCACGCCGTTCTTTCTCGGCGAGCACTACGCCGCGCTCTATGCGCTGCTTCCGGCGCCGGGGCGCTGGGACGACTCCACCTTTGTGCTCTCTTCCATCGCCAACCTCTCGGATCTATCGTCGGTCCTTCGCTTCGACTTCACGCAGCTTCTGTTTCGATACTTGAGCCTCAACGCCTTTCTGCAGGTGCACTTCGGCGAGGCGGGGGACGAGTTCAGCTTCGCGGCGGAGACCATCCCGCTGGAGCTGCCTGCGGGTTTGCCGGAGTCGGTGACGAACGACCCCACGGTTCAGCTGCTTGCGGCCGGTCTCAGGGTGGACAAGCCGATCTTCGAGGTCGGCTTTGGGTTGCGCTTGAACTATTGAGCCCTGCGCGCCCTCGTGGGTATGCTCGCGGCATGAATCAGCCGCGAGTGATCATGCAGGACGACGAGATCTTCAC
Organism: Deltaproteobacteria bacterium; assembly: GCA_011526105.1. Lineage (GTDB taxonomy): Bacteria > Myxococcota > Kuafuiibacteriia > Kuafuiibacteriales > Kuafuiibacteriaceae > WYAZ01. The sequence continues at coordinate 44,668 of WYAZ01000107.1, forward strand.
CGAGGAGCATCGTGCGTTTCGAAAGACGGTGCGCCAGTTCGCCGACAGCCTCGCCCCTCACGCCGAGGAGTGGGATGAGGCGGGCATCTTTCCCAAGGAGATCTTCAAGCAGGCGGCCGATCTCGGCCTGATGGGCATTCGGGTTCCGGAGGCTTGGGGCGGCAGTCACCTCGATTGGTGGTTCACGACTTGTTACGTGGAGGAGCTCGTCCACACGTACAGCGCCGGCCTCAACATGGCCCTGATGGTGCAGTCGGACATGGCCACCCCGATCATCGCGGAGATCGGCAGCGACGAGATCAAGCGCGAGTTTCTGCTCCCTGCCGTCCAGGGAGACAAGATCGCCGCCCTCGGGGTGAGCGAGCCCGGCGGAGGCTCCGACGTGGCGGCGATTCGCACCACCGCGCGTTCGGACGGTGACGACTACATCATCAACGGTCAGAAGCTGTGGATCACCAACGGCAGCCGCGCCGACTTCATCACGCTCGCGGTGCGAACCGGTGACGACGGCTTCGGTGGCATATCGCTGGTGGTGTTCCCCACCGACGTCAAAGGCTTTCACGTCGGAAAGAAGCTCAAGAAGATCGGCAACAAGTGCTCGGACACCGCCGAGCTGTTCTTCGAGGACTGCCGCATACCCAAACGCTACATCCTCGGTGAAGAGAATATGGGCTTCTATCACATCATGACGAACTTCCAGGGCGAGCGACTCGTGGCGGCGCTGGGGTGTGTGGCAGGCATGCAACTCGCGGTGCGAGATGCGGTCCGCTACGGCAACGAGCGCAGCGCCTTCGGCAAGCCGATCGCGAAGTTTCAGGTGTGGCGGCACAAGCTCGCCGAACACCTCACCGCGATCGAGGCGGCCAAGCGGCTCGGCTATTTCGCGGTGGACAAGGTCATGAAGGACTCCGCAGGCGCTACACGGGAGATCACGATGGCGAAGTTGTTCGCGGGGGACCTCGCGCAGAAGGTTATCTACGACTGCATGCAGATGTACGGGGGGTTTGGGTACACGACGGAGTACCCGATCAGTCGTGCCTTCACCGACGTTCGCCTCATCACGGTCGGCGGCGGCACCTCCGAGATCATGAAGGAGATCCTCGTGAAGCTCGAGGGCCTCTAGGTAGTCAAAAAGGCGACCCAGCATCTTGAAATCCTGGCCTCGCGGTGGTCTGCTGGCCCCAAGGCCAAACGTGTCGTCCTTTCTCCGTTGCCGCTCTGCGCGCTTGCTCACCGCTGTCATCCTCTCCTGCCCCATGGCCTGCGGGGACGACGAGCCCGTGCGACCGGACGCCGGGCCCGCCTGTACCGCCAACGCAACCGAGTGCGCCGCTCGTGGGGCGAACTGTGGACGCGTGGACCTCCCAGACGGGACCTGCATCGTCTGCGGCACTTGCTCCAACGGGACCGAGACCTGTGGCGGCTCCGGGCAGGCCAACGTCTGCGGGTGCACGCCGCGAAACTGCGTCGAGCTGGGATTTGAGTGCGGCATGCAAGACAGCATGTGCGGAGGCATGATCGATTGCGGCGTCTGTCTCGGCGGCGCGGACTGCATCGCCGGTAAATGTTCGAAGATCCTCGCGCTCGAAGAGCGTTGTGAGCGGACGCCCGAAGCCTGTGACGTCGGCCTCAAGTGCTGCGAGGTCGGCGGGACCGAGAGCGTATGCCTCACCGCGGACCCCAGCGGCAACTGCCCTCCGCCCAAGGCCGACATCGTGCTCGACCGCAACGCGACCGCCACCACCCTCAGCTTCGAGACGCTGAGCTTCCAACCAACCTCGTGCGCCATCTCCGATGGCTGCATCCCCGGGCCGGGGACGTATCAGCTCCTTCGTTTCGCGACCCAGATCAACAACGTCGGGCGAGCGGCGCTGTCGGCCGGCACGCCGGCGAGAGATCCAGACTTCGTCTACGACATGTGCCACATGCACTATCACTTCGATGGCTATATGACCTTTTCACTGCGCGCGCAGGAGACCGACGGGAGCCCAGGGGCGGTGGTCGCGGGCGGAGGCAAGTACGCCTACTGCATCGAGGACGTCAGTCGCGTGGCCCCGCTGCTTCCGGGCTCTCCGGAGAACGCGTTCTATCAATGCGGAGACGGAAGTCGGCCGCAGGGTCTGTCGGTGGGCTGGGGCGACTTGTATGAGGCGGCGCTCGATTGTCAGTGGGTGGACATCACGGGGGTGGCGCCTGGAGCCTACGTGCTCGAGCTCGTGGCCAACCCCGACCGAAAACTCGACGAGAGCCGCTTCGAGAACAACACGCTCTTGGTGCCGGTGGTCATTCGCTGATCGACCGGATCGACCTCACTTGAGTCGGATCTCGAAGACCTTCTTGACCTGGGCCCGCTGCTCCGAGCTGAGCTTAGCCCAGTCGACGTAGCCCAGCGCGTCGCGGCGTTTCGAGACGAGCTCGATGACCGCCTCGTCGGTCGGCAGACGTCGGACTCGCTCGAGGCCCTCTTCCTTCTTGGCCTCGAAGTGATCCTTGATCGCCTGGTGGCTCGTGCCGAGCACGAGTTCGAGAAACACCTTCCTCAGGGCCGGGGCTCGATAGCGACCCACCGGCTTGGCGCTCGACCCGTCGGCCCAACGTCGCTCTTCTAGGTAGATGCGTTGGATCTCTTCTGTGGAGAGCTCGGTCACAGGGTTGTCGGGATGGACGATCACCGCGAGGTGTTCGGGTGGTGTCTCCTCGATAGGGAGCACCTCTGCGTCCGGCGACGGGGTCGGTGTTGGAGTCGGTGTTGGAGTTGGTGCCTTCCCCACCGCCTCGATGGCTGGTTCGGGCTCGACGGCGGTTGCGGGCTCCGGCCGTGGATCGGGCGCGGGTTCCGGTGCGCTCTCCACATACGCGAAATCGGGGTCGGGCACCGCGATGGGCACCGGGATCTTCACCTCAGGGACCCGTCCAATCTGGGTGAGGATGCGACTCGTCACGACGACCGCGAGCGCGAGTGTGATGAGCACGCCCCCGGCCGCGAGCCATCGAGGCTTGGCTTGGGTCGGCGAGACCACGGTCGTCGGCGCATCCGAGATCCGAGTCGAGAGGGCGGGGGCGAAGGAAGGCCGCGCAGGACTTCGAGCGCTCCGCTTTCCGGGAATCGGCTCGGTGGGTTCGTCGTCCGTGTCCCGATCGTCTTTTGGATGGATGCCCATCGCCACCAGGCAGGGTAGAGAGAACGAGAAAGACGAGCAACGAAACGATCCGTTCGAGCGCGCCGGATCGCAGGAAGGTGGCGTTTCGCCCTCGTGAAACCCCGTCGGCGTGCCCGATGGGCGGGCCCCGCCTCTTTGTCTCAGCCCTCGTACCGTATCCCACCGCGGCCTCGATTGTGACGTCACGCGGACGTCCGCGGCGGAGCGTGACACCGCCTGTGTCACCTCTAGGGCGGGTCCACGTCGCTCGAGCTAGAACGCCGCAGAAGCGCCTTTTCGAGCGCGCACGGTCGCGATCCCGCCGTCTGCGCCGAACTCCGATCACGGCGCTGCGCGGCTGGCACGCCAGTTGAAATAGGTCTCTTCGTCCCGCGCAACCACAAAGCGGGCGCTCAAACGAAGGAGATACTCAAATGGTCGCTGCAATCGTTCACAACCCTCTCATTCACGCTCGCCCCGCAAACAACAGTGTTGGCACTCAGGTCAACGACATCCTCGGCAAGTACGGCCTGCCCGGCGGCTTGCTCGGCGCACAGATCGACGCGCTCATGGGCAATCAGCTCGGCGCGCTCAACAACCTCAAGGACGCTTTCCAAGAGGCGGCCCTCGGTCGCGGCACCACTGGTCTCGAGCGCATGCTCGGTCGACCGCTCCCTCCCTCTGGTTTTGTGCCGAGCCCTGCGCAGCAGTTGGCCAATCACCTCGCGCCGAACGGCTACGCGACGGTGCGGCACCAGATGGATCTCGCCCCCGGCCACAGCGACTCGCCGCTCGCTCGCTTGTTCGACCCGGCTCGACGCAACGCCGCGCAGTTCGAGGCCGCGCTCAACAAGAGCCCGTTCCTGAAGGCCGCCTTCGAGCGGGCCATCGGCGGCAAGGTGATCGCGGATGATCGGACCGACGGAAAGCTCACCATCGAGCGCAAGATTCCTCGGCCCCGCATGCCGGCCCTCCCTGGTCTGCAGCTCGGTCAGACCGCCGCTGGTTTGCTCGGTGCCATGGACCACGCGATTCAATCGCAGCTCGGCGGTATCGCCGGCGCGGGTCAGGCCGCTGGTTCCTTTGGACTCGGCGCGCTGCAGTCGCTGCTCGGCGGTCTCGGCGGCGGGCTGAACAGCCTCCCCGGTGTGGGTGGCGGTTCATGGAACCCGAACGCTCGGCCTGGGCTCATCAACAACAACGGACGCGCGGAGGAGAACAAGCATCAGGCCGAGATCGACTCGCTGATGAAGGATCCATCCCTCTCGGTCGAGGATAAGATCACGCTGATGCTCATGCTCATCATGAAGAAGATGGACAAGGACATCGAAGCGCAAGGTCAGCACATCAACCAGGTTCAGCAGCAGCAGAACAAGCAGGGCGCGAACGGCCAGGCGGCCGGCGCCTCGAACGGCGGCGGGGGAATCCTCGGCTCCATCGGTGGCTTGCTCGGTGGTGCCGCGGGCACCGCGCTCGGCGGCCCGATCGGCGGGATGCTCGGCGGTCAGCTCGGTGGCGCGCTCGGCGGTGCGGCCAATAACGCGGCTGGTGGAGCGGCGGGCGGCGCCCAGGGCGGCGAGAGCAGCTCGCCCTCCATCGACATCGAGACCACGAAGCTGAAGCGCATGATGGATAAGCGCTCGCAGATGTTCGACATGCTCCGGCAGATCATCGACAAGTACAACGAGACCGCCAAGGGCATGATTCAGAGCATCGGCCGATAAGTTCGGAGGCTCGAGAAGTTTCGGAAGGGGAGGGGGCCCCGGTCATCGAGAGGTGACCGGGGCCTTCGCTTTCTTGGGGCATGTATGGAGGAGCGGGAGTTGAATCGGAGGCGGAGAGACGTCGCAGGCCCCGGTGGCACCGCTCTCGGGGAACGGCCTTTTGCCTCCGCCTTTCGCCCTCCTGGCTCGGCGGGTCCCCTCTCGCGGTGCCGCCGGGGCCCGCGACGTCGCGTGCGGCTCTGCGTGTCACTGACCGACCGACGTTTGGGGTGACTCGATTGAGTTCGGCGGTCTCCACGCGGAAGCGTGAGACCAGAACGCTTTCCTGTTCAGTTCGGAAACAGACGCAGGATGCGGTCGCGGTTGTCTGAGAGCACCTCTTGGAACACTTCAGGCACGTTCGCACGTTCGAAAGCTCGAGCGACGGTTTCTCGCGGCAGCCGTTCGTGGGTGATCAGGTGGCGGATATCTGCGAGATCACCATCATCCGCGCGGCATGCCTTGCTCAGGATCATGTCCAGCGGGCCCAGCACTTCGAGCTGAAGGCGATCGAGCACGAGAGCGAGACGTCGGCACGAGGAACGCCACTCAGGGGTGAGGATCTGTTGTTCGGGGCCCCAGATGTGGCTGAGGTACAGACCCTCGGGTGCGAGCTCTGCGTTGGTACGTTCTAGGGCGGCGCCCAGGTTCGCCTCCTCGATCAAGGCTTCGATCTCTCGATCGTCTGCCAGTAGGTCTACATCTTCGGTGGCCCGTGAGAGGCCGTAGCCGAGGATCATCGCGGCTCCCCCCATGAGTCGGATGCGCGCGGGCCCCTCGAGGTGACGATCGAGCGTCCGGATGATCTTCTCGGCCGCGCTCATCCGACGCGCGCTTTCACTCGCAGTAGCCTCTTTGGATCGTAACGCACCGTCGGTCGTCGGGTGTCGCGCACGGGGTGCGCGTCGACCACCATCTGAATCGCCTGAACGGCCTCGTTCTGCTCCTGTTCGGGAATGAGGCCAAGGACCCACGCGAGCACCGAGTCTGCCTTCTCTCTGCGCGCGCCCAGCCAAAGCCGGGCGGGATCGAGACGACCCGATTGAAGCATTCGAACGATGAGTTTCACGACCCGAACCTCGGCCGGCGCCTGGGGCTGGAGGAGACCGACGACGATATCCTCGAGCGAGAGCGCAGGGTCCAACTCGCCGAGGTCGGAGCGATCCGAGTAGGCCCCGCGAAAGCCGCGCAGATTCGCTTGGTCGATGAGGTACTCCTGTGGGCCCATGCTTCCGGCTCGTCGTGCAAGCGCGTCTCGGAAGAAGGAGCGGTGGCACGGCACGCCAAGTTTCTCTGCGTAGGTGGGCTCCACGAGGCTCATCCTAGCATGGCGAAGCTGTTCCTCGCGACGACGCAGGAACGTCGATCGAGGCCATCGAGCGTCGCGCTCGCGGCGCCCCTCGGCGCGGAGGGGAGGTTGCATCGGAGGGCGGAGAGACGTCGCTGGGCCCCGGTGGCACCGCTCTCGGGGAACGTCCTTTTGCCTCCGCCTTTCGCCCTCCTGGCTCGGCGGGTCCCCTCTCGCGGTGCCACCGGGGCCCGCGACGTCGCGTGCGGCTCTGCGTCTCGGTTGACGTGTCGAGTGGGTGGCCGTAGCACTTCGCTCGTGGCGCTTTCGATCGACGTGAAGCTCGATAAGGATGCGGATGTTGCGTGGCCGGATCGTTGTGTCGTTTGCGATCGACCTGCGCCCAATCATGCCGCGCGCTTCTCGGACCGAAGCACCAGTCTGTGGACGACGATCACCATGCAGTTCGCGAAGAAGGTCCACGTCTCAGCGCCGGCCTGTCCGGGCTGTGCGGTGCGACTCGAACGCCGGCATCGCCTCGAGAAGGTCGGGATGGTTTCTACCGTGCTCGGCGGAACGTGGCTCGGTCTTGCGTTCGTGGCGCCCCTGTTTCCCGCATGGGGCAAGGTCTGGGTCGCGGGCGCGTGCGGGCTGGCGGCCTATGTGCCACTGGTCGGGCTCCAGGTCTTCTGGGCGCCCCCGTTCTCCATCACCGCTTGGGGCCGCGAGATCGCCTACGAGTTTACGAATGAAGGGTACGCGAGGGAGTTTGCCGAGTTGAACCGTTCGGAAGCGAGCTGAGCCGAGCGCCAAGCGTTATACTTCGGCCCGATGTCCGGCTCGCGTCCCATCACCGGCGGTTCGAACGCGAGCTCGATCGGCACCCACGTCACGGGCGCGAACACGCCCGCTCCGCTCGAATCGGCGACCGGATCGAACGCCTCGGGGCCAACCGGCTCACTGTTTCCGGCGAGCGCGGGCGACGAGGTCTCCAAGCGAGACCTCACGATCTTCACCGCGATGCTCTCCGGACAGATCGCGGTGAAGGACGGGATGAGGTCCATCGCGCTTTCTGGCGGTTGGCCGATTCGCACCGCGAACGGCTACTTGTTCGCGCGTCCGGGTGAAGGCGAAGAAGAGCTCAGCCTCATCGGTGATCACAACGGATGGCAGGCCGCACCCATGGAGAAGAAGGGCGACTTGTTCTGGACGCACGCCCCGGTGCTGAGCCCAGAGGGCACGCTTCGATACAAGTTCAGCGCCGGACCCGGGCGAGACTTCGCCGACCCGTGGGCGCGTCGATATCTCTACGAGGGCGACCTTGAGCAGGGTGATCGCGAGATCTCCTTCATTCGCACCCACCAGCCGCACCTCGAGCGATGGCCGCTGGTCTCCGACGGAAGCTTCGATCCGCGGACGATCCAAGTCTGGGTGCCCAAGGGTCCCATCGAACGCATCCTCTATGTGCACGACGGCCAGAACCAGTTCAGACCGCGGGCGACGCCGTTTGGTGCTTGGTCGACCGACAAGGCGGTGGGCCCGAGAACGATGGTGGTGGGAATCGAGGCCAACCTTGACCCGCTCAAACGCGCCCTCGAATACACGGATACGAAGAACTGGCTGTACACCAGGAGCACCGGTTGGCAGGAGGCCGGCGGCGACGGGGAGAAGTACGCTGCGTTTTGTCACAACACGGTCGTCGACTTCATCGAGTCCCGCTACGCCAACCCGAAGAAGCGCGGCATCATGGGCTCCTCACTCGGCGGCGTCGCCGCCTACCTTCAGTCGCGGCAAGACCCAAGCGCCTACGACTTCGTCGCTTGCCTCTCCTCCACCTTCGGATTCGGAGGTCTCGAAGTCGAGGGCCTCAAAGAGGGGACGAAGGACACTTCCGAGATTCGAAAAAGCACCTCCATCCCGCTCGTCGATCGGATGACCGAGCACCAGTTCGGTGAGCAGCGCCCGGTCTACTACTTCTACTCGGGCGGTCACCCGGGCGGCGCCGACAACTACGACGCAACGCTGAAAGCCGCGCAGACCATCGCGGCCAAGCCTGGCTACGGCTGGGACACCAACGTCTTCCACGCCCACGCGCCGGGCGTGCCGCACGGCGAGGTCGGCTGGCGGGCCCTGCTGGCGCGAGAGCAGACGCAGAAGAACCCGATCCGGATCTTCGAGGCGCTCTAGGCTCCGCATTCTGCGTCGCGAGCCCGCAGTGCAAAGCGACGGGACCCGGGACGACCGCACGCCTCGAGGGGACTCGCCGAGCCAGGATGGCGAGAGGCGGAGGCCGGAGGCCGTTCCCCGAGAGGGGTGCGGTCGTCCCGGGTTCCGTCGCGTTCGTCCGTTCTCCGGTCCTCCTCCCTCTCTCTCTCTCTCTCTCTCCACTCGCTCTCCCCAGGCCGGCCCCGCAAAAACCCGGCTTCCCAGGCCTTGCGTGGCCTGCTAGGAATGCGCCCCATGCGACGAATTCTCCCCCTCCTCCTCACGCTCCCTCTCATGTTCGCAGTTGCCTGTGGCGACAGTGAAGGCGACGCCGATACCGGCGTCACCACCGACCTCGGTACGGCCTCCGACAGCGGCGTCCGTCCCGACGCAAACGTTCAGGCCGACACCGGCGTTCGTAATGACGCGGGCACGCCCGCCGACTCGGGCACGCCGTCGGACTCTGGCACGCCGACCGACTCTGGCACGCCCACTGACTCGGGCACACCCGCCGACTCGGGCACGCCGACCGACGCGGGCAACATCCCGGACGCGGGCACCAGCACCTCCGGTGCGTGCACGAACACCGCCGACGAGACCGCGATCGACACCACCGGCGAAGCGGCGCTCACCACGGCGACGCGAGACTGCATCGTGGGCTGCATCCTCGATCCGAACCGCGTGGATTGCACCGCTCAATGCATGACCGACAGCACGGGCATCTCGCTGCCTTGCACCACGTGCTTCGCAGATCGAGCGAACTGTGCGGTGGTGAACTGCTCGGCAGCTGGATGTCTCACCGATCCGAGCAGTCAGGGCTGCGCAGACTGTCAGATCCAGAACAACTGCGTGAGCAACTTCGAGACCTGCTCGGGTCTCTGAACGCGTTCACTCAGAATCGGAACAAGAGATCCGTGAAGGGAGTCGTGTCCTCGTCATAGAGGACACGACTCTCGAGCAACCTCGCCGACACGAAGCTGAAGTGCGGCGAGAGCATCGCGTGATACTTCTCCCGGCTTCGGTGCCGCGCGTAGCGGTCTCGAAAGTCTTCCTCCTCCACCTGACGCCGTAGCTCCACATCCGTGGGAACGGTGAGGTAGAGGTACTTCACTCGCCTCGCCATGACCGGTACGACCTCCGACAGCGCGCGGTCGGGCACATACTGCAGCACCGAGGTGCAGAGCCCGAGGTCAAAAGGACGGGCGCGCTTTCGCTTGCCCTCGCGCCTGGCCCAGGTCTCGAGGTCTTCGTTCACGAGCTCGAGCTTCATGCCCTTCACCGGCGCGAGCTCTCGCTTGTCGGCCCGGCGGAACGCGTAGCGCGAGGGTTCGAGCCCGTAGGCCCGAGCAGGGAGAAAGGTCTCGAGCATCTGCGCGAAGAGGTGTCCGAGTCCGAAGCCGAAGTCGATGATGCTCTCGACGTGCATGTACTCGAGGTCGAAGCAGCTCTTCAGGTACGCCGCATGTTGGTCGGCGTTGACGATCCCGTCCATGGTCTCCGGTTCTCCGTAGTTGTCCCGCCAGTACTTCTCCTCGAAGGCCGCCATCCGGCTTGATTACCGCCAATCGGGCCCTTCGCCCAGTCGGGCTTGACGCGGGGTCCGGTCTGGTTGGATCTAGGCGGCGCGTGGTCTTTGGACGCCGAAAGAGCGAGCTCGAGAACCGGCTCGCCCAGGAGCCCGAGTACCGGCCGGTGGTGCTCGCTCGGCTGATGCATCCGACCCAGATCGCGGCGGCTTCGCGTTACCAGGTGGGCGATCTGATTCGTGTGCCACGGACCGGCGGGCACTTCTCGCTCGGTCTGGTGACCGAACGCAAAGACTCCGGCGAGCTCGTGGTGCAGGTCCACTCTCAAAAGAGCGGCAAGCCGAGCATCAAAGAGCTCGACGCGGTGGCGGTGGCCAAGGCCAACCCGCTCAAGATCGGGGACTTCTTCGAACTCGAAGGCGTGAGCTTTTGGATCACCGGCATCGACGACGAGGGCGAGTTTGTCGTCCTCACCGACACCGGCGAGCGCGTGGACCCCGCCGAGTTTCGGCAGAGACTCGAGGCCGCGATTGTAGCTTTGGACGCCGCGGACACCGTGCAGATGAGCGCTTCAGAGCTGAGAAAAGCCAGGGATGGGGCGAAGGAGCGCGCCCCGACCACACCGCTACCTTTGGCCCGCCCCATGGATGGCTCGCCCTACGTGCCCATCGAGTCGATCTTCGATGCGAGCAGCGCCACCGGCCTCATCGCGGGCAACAAGGAGACCGACACTGTGTATGGGCTCGTATCGCCCATGGCCGGCGCGGCGCTGCATACCGATCGCGGACACAACTACAAGAGCTGGAACGAGGACGGGGGCGCGCTCTTCGCGGACAGACGAGGCCGTCTCTACGTCGGCGTCTTCGATCAGGCGGGCGGAGAGGGCAGCGATGCCAATCACCTCGGGGCCGCCAGCGCGGTGGCCGCGCAGGCCTTGTTCGATCAAATGCGAGAGTCCGCGCGCGCGGACCACGGACCGGAGGAGGCGCTCGAGGCGCTCGCGCAGGCCGCGCTCCGAGCCCACCGCGCGATCTTGGCCCGCGGTCATGGCGAGGTGAGCACCTTCGTGGCGGCCCGCATCGACGAGACCGATGCGCTCATCGTGAACGTGGGTGACTCCGGGGCGATGCACTTCGACGCGCAGGGCGTCTTGCTGGACCGAACCCAGCCCCAGGGGGTCGGACGAATCCTGCTCGAGGGTCTGGGGATGACCCGAGAGAACCGGGACCCCCAGCAAGAGTCGTATCGCTGGCTCATCGCGCCAGGTCACCACCTCGTGTTTGGCAGCGACGGCCTGCTCGACTCCAAGCTCGACCCAAAGGAGATCGGTCAGATGGTTCGTTCTGCCCCTTCGGCCGCGCAGGCGACCCGGATGCTGCGAGACGAGGTCCGAGAACGCATGCGTACCAAGACCGGCAAGCCTGACAACCTCACCGTCCTGGTGGTCCGCATCGGGGAAAAGTAGCCCCTGAGGCTAGGTTGGCGAGGGGGGCCGTAGTAGCCTCATGAACGCCCATGGCGCTTCAGGGCCAGATCCAGGACTTCGGGCTCGCCGACGTCCTCCAGATCAGCTGGCACTCCGGCAAGTCCGGATGGCTGCATTTGGAGAACGACGTCGACGAGATCATCGCGACGATCCAGGACGGCTGGGTGATGAACGTGGAGGCCGAGCCTCCGCGAGACTCCTTGCTCGGCCGGCGGCTCGCCCGGAACGCGGTGCTCTCTCATGCGCAGCTCGGGGCGGCGCTTCGGCAGCGAAACCAAACGCAGCAAGGCTTGGCCAAGATTCTCCACGACTTCGGCATGGTCCCGCTCGAGCTCCTGAAACAGCACGCCACCGTCATCGCCCTCGACGCCATCTTCGAGGTCTTCACCTGGCCCGCGGGCACCTATAAGTTCGTCGAAGGTCCGGTGAACCCGGATGGCTCTTGGATGGAGCCCATCCACATCGAGCGCCTTCTCACCAACGGCATCTGGCTGGTGGATGAGTGGCGGGCGCTTCGTGATCGCGTGCCGTCGCTCGAGTTCAAAGTCGTGCAGAGAGCAGCGCTTCCCGAAGAATCGGCGGAGCCCTCATTCGACGATGCGATGTTCCTCGGGGAGCAGCCCAGCAGTCCGGCGGTCGAAGAAAACGAGCGCGTCGTGCATGCACTCTGCGAGGGTCACGCAGTGGACGCGCTCTTGGACATCTCGCCCTTCGATCGCTTCGAGACCCTGAAGTGCGTGGTGCATCTGCAGGAGGCCGGATACATCGGCTACGACAACCCGAGTCTCCCGCCTCCGCTCCCGGTTCGAGATCTGGGCACCTGAGGGCGCTCTAGCGAGCCAAGAAGCCGATCTCCCCGTCCGCGGTCTGCACCAACACGAATCCGTCGGGGGCGGCGTAGTTCTCGAGAACGAAGACCTGAGTGCCCATCTGAAGGCGCGCCACGACGTGGCCCTCCGGATGCGCTTTGGCGCGGAGTTCGGCGTTTCGTGCGAGTGTGCTCGGCTTGCCGATTCGGATCTCGGGCGCGAAGGTGTCGCGGCCTGGTCGGCTCATCGACCTCGACGCATTCCAAGCCTCGGTCATCGCCTTGCCGATCGTCTCCTGGATTCGACGTCCGCCGAGGAGCGCGGCGGTGAGGCCTCGCTGCAGTCCCTCTCGAAGAAGCTCCATCGCAGCGTCGAAGGAGCGCCACGTCACGTCACGGGTCTGTTGTCCGAGCTTCTCGAGCCTCCACGCGGGGTCTCGCTTGAGCGCGTCCATTTGGGCCATGACGGAGCGGTCGCTCCTCAGCTTGGCCTTGTCGGCCTCGATGGAAGCGCTGGGCGGGCGAGAGAGCTCGGCGACCCCTCGGATCTCGGTGCGGGAGAGGAGCGGCCAGTTTCGGCGCCCCGGACGGGCAGCGGTGTGCGGCTCGACCTTGGATGGCCTCAGAGCCCGCGGGCTGATGAGTTCCGTGCGATCGCGGCGGGCTACGAGGATGCTGTGCTCTTGCGCCATGGTCTCAACACGCTGCAATCGCGGATCCCATGAGAATGACCCAGGAAACGGCCGAAAACGGGCTTGATCCGGACAGTTGCTGGGGACAAGACTACCCAGCTCGCTCGAAATCGAGCAATCGGACCCCGGTGGCCTTCTACGACCCGAGGCTCAGTGGGAGTAGTCGCGGAGCATCTTGTTGAGCTCCATGGTGTGCTGCTCTTCTTGGCCGATCTGCCCGCGGGCGTACTCCTCGAGGTACACGCTGCGGTCTTGGACCTCTTTGAGGAGCCGCTTGTAAAGGTCGAGCGCAGTGGTCTCATGCGAGAGGCTCTCGTGCAGGATGTCGCGCACCGAGTGCTTGTAGCTCTCTTCCATGCGGGCGATGCCGAGGCTCGGGTGCCCGCCGAGACCGGTCAGGATCTCGCCCGCGGACTGGGCGTGCAGGAGCGACTCGGTCGCCTGAGCCTTCATGAACTGAACCAGCGGGATCCGGTTGGGTCCGATGATCATCAGGGAGTAGTGCGTGTAGCGTACGACCCCCGCGAGTTCGTACTCCATGATCTGGTTGAGAATCTCGACTGTCTTCTCGACATTGAGGTCTTTCACCGGTCCCTCCTACACCGAGACCACGAGCTCGATCAAACCTTCTTCGATGAGTCGACTGATCGTCTCCATGAGGCCCCGAGCGGTCTCCGAGGATCCCGGGACGTTCGCCTGTTCAGCGTAGGTCTGGAAGGTTTGGGCGATGCTCGGGCTCGTCAGCAAAGGGTGGAGGCGCTCTGGCTGGACGCCCGGTGGACTGTCGATGGTGCCGAGTGCGAGGGGCCGTCGCCGGTCGACGAAGCAGGCTCGATTTCGAATCAGCCCCTCGGAGGCGACGGCCCGCATTTCGACGATCAGCTCCGGACGAGCACGCAACCCGAGACGATCGCCGCCCAGCCGGGTGAGCTGATCCATGAACTCGGAGCGTCGCCGCGCGCGCTCCGAGAACGGGACCGGTGGCAATCGGTCGGAGCGAAGCGTGCCCGCGCGGGCTCGATCTCTCCAAAACGGACTCTGTTCGTATCCAGACTGCTCGTAGAACGACCGTGCAAGCTCGCCGTAGGTGGCGGCGAGGCGCTCCTGCGTTCGATCGTAGAAAGACGTCGCCATCTCGGTGTCGCTCGGATGCGCGGTGATCGTGTTCACCACGCTCGCGGCGACCAGGCCGCTGTGGATGGCCTTGTAGACGCCTTGCGACGTGAGCGGATCGGCCACGAACCCCGCGTCCCCCAGGAGCAGAAAGCCGGGGCCGGCGTATGCGCTCGCGTCGTACCATGTCGCGTCGTGCGCGCGGGGTGGCGCGAACATGACCGCACCTTCGAGCACCCCGCGGAGCAGCTCTGAGCGCGCGAGGGCCGAGTGGTAACGTTCCTCGCCGCTTCGATGGCGAAGCTCACCCACGTCGAAGCCCACCGTCACCGAACGGGTCCCGTCCCCGAGCAGCACCGACCAGATCCAGCCGTCTTCCTGCATCTCGAAGACGGTATCCTCGGCCGGGAAGTCACGCGGCGGCTTCGCGTTCTTCCAGCGCGCATAGAGCGCCACGGTCTTCTCTGAACTCCGGCGGGTGAGGCCGAGACGTCGCGCGATGACGCGAGCGCCCCCCGAGGCATCCAAGACGAGCTTCCCGTGCATCGTGCGTCGAGTGCCGGTCTCTTCATCTCGGAAGACGACGCCAGAGACCGCGCCCTCCGAGCGCACCAAGCCTTCCACACGCGCCTGCACCAGGCTGCATCCGGCCGATCGACTGCGTTCGAGCAAGATCTGATCGAAGGCGCCGCGATCGACCTGATGTCCGAGCTCCACCCCCTTGGGCGAATAGAGATGCCGCTCGGGACCCGCGCCACGGGACGTCGTGGTGCCGGCCATGCGCACAAAGCCGGCGGCGTCCACGTCTTTCTGAACGCCCAAGAGCTCGAGCAGCGGTCCGACCTTCGGCGGCAGTGATTCGCCGATCTGAAATCGCGGGAAGGTCCGCCGCTCGAGAACGTGTACGCGATGTCCCAGCGCCGCGAGGGCGATTCCGGCCGAGCTCCCTGCGGGGCCGCCCCCAATGATCACGACGTCCGAGTGCTCGAGCATCAAGGGCGGAGCTCGAACTCGAGGGTCTGGTCGCCGATGCGGAAGCGGTCGTGGTTCGTGATGCGGGTGGGCGCACGCATCACTTCCTCGCCCAGCCAGATCCCACCGGCGCTCTCGAGATCCTCGAGAAAGTACTCCGCACCGCGCTTCGTCACCTTGCAGTGCGTTCGCGAGACGGTGGGGCACTTCACGACTAGGTCACAATTCCGCGATCGGCCGATGAGGAACTCGTCCTTGTCGACCACCGACCACTCTCCGGGGATGTAACAAACACGGAGCACCGCATGCGTCTCCGCGGTCTTGGCCTCGCGAGACGGAAGTTTTCGAGGGAGGGAGAGACGAAACCAGGAGCCACCGATCGTGAAGCTCTCGCCATCGTGTACGACTTGGGGTTGACGGTGCTCGGGCGGGTCGTCTTGATTCCAAAGCAGCCCCACCCATCGTCCTCCGCGTCGCCCGAGCCCCAGCACGTAGCTGGCTGGACGATGCGACGTGAGGTGGATCTGTTCATCGTCACCGCCGCCGAGCGTGATGCGGCCGTTCTCGATCGCGTGAACCGTGCCAGAACGCGCGATGAGGGCAGGGCGCTGCCCGGCGTCGCTTGGAGGCCCGTCTTCGCTGGGGCGGAGCTCGATCAAGACCTGGCACTCACCGATGCCGATCTCGTCCTCGGCGTGCAGGCGCTGAACGCCGGTGGATAGCGTCTGGTCGCCGCGCCGGATGCCCGAGGCCGAACCCAGGTCCTCGATGCAGAACCCCTGCGGCGTTCGGCGAATGGCGGCGTGGTTTCGGGAGACCGTCGGAGACGCGATGCGCAGATCGGCGGACTTCGATCGGCCGATGATGAACTCGTCCTTCATGACCGGGACCCACGCGCCCGGCTCCGACGAGGCCCAGAGAATCTGCGACGTAGAGACGTCAGCCGGCGAGGTCTCGATGGTGGGGGCTTGCTCCAGTCCGGGCAGCGGCGGCTTGGTGCCGACCTCGCCGTTCTCGAGACGACAACTCAGGACGGTGTCACCCATCCGGAAGGCGTCTCCGTGCTCGATCCGCTTCGTCGAATTGAGCTTCTGCTTCTGAAAGTAGGTTCCGCTCGAGCTCTTGAGATCCTCGATGAAGAACGCGTCGGTGTCGAAGTAGATGCGGCAGTGACGCCGTGAGACCTGAGACGCCCCGAGCACGAGATCGCAGGAACGGCTCCGGCCGATGAAGAACTCGCTGCGTTCGACAGGGATCCACTCGTCGGGTTGCCGATCGATGGCGACCAAGAGTCTTTGTGTGCCCCCGCCCACGGAGCCGCAGGATACGGGAGGAAAGAATCCTTCGCCAAGTGGATATGAGGGGCTATACTCCCGCCCTGTGCAGGCCGGTTTATGGGCGTTCTGGGCGGTGTTTGCCTCGATCTCGGTGATTGGAACCGTGGCGGTCTATCCGGGCGTGAGGCGGCACGTGCCTTCCCGGGTCAACACCGTCCTCGCGGCCTCCATGAGCGCGTCGCTCTTTGCCGCGATGCTGGCGCTGGCGGCGGGCGCGATGGTGAACGCGGTGGTCCTGATCTTCACTGGCCCTTGAGGCGCTTCGCTATCGCTTCTCGACCCAGCTCAGGTTCACGATGGTGCCGGACTCGCCGACGCCGGCCATGGCCTGAGCGCCCACCTGGACCTTGTCCTTCTCTGCCGCGACCATCACCATGTCCATCGGACCGGCCTTGGTGGCGGTACGCTTCACCTTGAAGCCCTCTTGCTCGAGGTGCTTGGCATAGAAGTCTCCGACCGCGGTGGGATCGAGCTCGCTCTTGAGGGAAGCGGTCCGCATCAGGCCGCTCTTGTCGGAGTCCATGGATCCGGTGCGGAGCACCGTGGTGTCTTCGGGGACCGGCAGCGGGAAGTCTTTGGGCAGCTCACCCTCGGAGGCCTCGCCGAGGACCACCTTGCCATCCGGGCCATCGATCGTGACCTTTCCGTTCTCCTGCTTGTAGACCGCCTCACCGTCGTCGGTTTTGATGGTGACCTGGTTGTCGCCGGTGGCGATGACCGCGGTCTTTCCGTCCTTGGTCTTAATCTCGACCTTCTTGCCGTCGATCGAGACCTCGTTGCCGGTGGCCGCTTCGATCGCTTTCTCGGAGGCCTTTTTGGCGAGGAAGTCACACCCCACGAGCATGGGGGACCACGCTGCCGCTGTGATCAGAACGAGACTGTACGCGGGGTTCTTCATGCCTCTCGCTTAGCGCGTTTCGTCTCGGCTTGCATCCCCAGTGCGCTCCGGTCCGAGCCAGCCATCGAGCCGTCGTCCATGTGTGGCATTCGTCCAGGGTAAGGTCTCGAGTTCTCGACCCGAAACCGGGCGTTCCCCGAGCACGAGGGGCAGGTCACGAACGCGGCCTCTGCGGCTGAGGGTGAGGCTGGTTGCTTCTGCGGGGCTCAGGGTCTCGAGGAGGTCTGTCCACCGGCTGCTCGTGGCCCTCAGATCACCGATGGCCAGCACCTCGTCTTCGGCGGAGACGCCCGCTCGCCACGCTGGGCTGTCGCGGACCACCTCGGTGACAAAGAGACGCTCACCGTCCGCGCGGGTCCCGATCCCGATCCACGGCTTCCTCTTGGCCTTCTTGTCCTTCGATTCCGCGAAGCGAAGGCCGAAGTAGTCGAGGCCTGCCTCCACGTCGAGCTCGTCGGTGCTGACCAGGGTCTTCGCGAGCCAAGTACGAACCCCCTTGCCGGCCACTTCGGCGACGACATCTTGGAACTCCGCCTCGGTGTAGCCGCGCTCCCCGGAGTACAGCGCGAAGGCGCGTCGCATGACATCGTCGAGGCTCTTGGTGTCGCGGGTCGCCTCTCGAATCTTCGCATCGAGCACAAAGGCCACGAGGGCGCCCTTTACGTAGTAGCTGATGCGGGCGTTGAGCGCGTTCTCGTCTGGGCGGTAGTATTTGATCCACGCATCGTAGCTGGAGGACTGCAGGTCCTGCACTCGTCGCCCCGGGGTGCCGCGGAAACGGTCGATCGTCTTCGCCAGACGCTGCAGGTACTCCTTGCGATCGAAGAGGCCGGCCCGGCGCGCGAGCAGGTCATCGTAGTAGGATGTGACCCCTTCTGCGATCCAGAGGCTCTTCGTATAGACCTCGTTCTCGTAGTCGAAGGGCCCCAGCTCGACGGGGCGGAGGCGTTTGACGTTCCAAGCGTGGAAGATCTCGTGACTCGCGAGACTCAGCCAATCACGATACTTCTCCTCCGACTGCATCGAGAGACCGCTGGCCATCAAGACCGAGGAGTCCCGGTGCTCGAGTCCACCGCTGCTCTCGGTGAGCAGATTGAAGAGGTAGTAGCGCGGGTACGGCAGGCTCCCCCAGAGCTCGCGATGACGTTCGACGAGACGCTGGACGTCCGTTGCCGCCCGAGCATGGTCCCACTTGGCGGTGTCGCCGTGGCTGACGATCGAATGCTCGATCCCGTCGAGCTCGAACGTGACGGTGGTCGCGGTTCCGACCAGGAACGGGCTATCGACGAGCTCATCATAGTCTTTTGCGAGGAACGTCTCCGGGTCCTCCTCGTGCGCCCTTAGTGTGGTCGCGATGTTATGCCACTCCACCGGCTTGGTGATGGATACGATGTGCTCCGACTGCATGGCCTCGGGGTCGGCGAAGAAGACGGTGGTGCCGGTGATGAACGCGCCGTCGACGTCCACGAAGCTGGTGCGGACCGTCATCTCGTTCGCATACACCTTGTAGCTGAGCTGGATGCGGTCATGGCCCATGGTGCTCACGCGGACTCGGTTCTTTCGAGTGCGTTCGAGCGGCAGCGCGGCGCCGGAGGCGTCCGTTGCGACCAGCGCCTCAACGTTTCGCATGTATTCGCGGACGAGGTACGAGCCCGGGGTCCAGACCGGAAGAAACAGCTCGAGCGCGCTGCGATCGCGGGCGGGAAAGGTCGCCTGAACCTCGATGTAGTGCGTGTGAGGCTCGGGGAACGAGAGCTCGTAGAGAACGGGTGAAGCGGTGGAGCTCGCGGTGCTCGTCCGGGTCTTTGGCGCCGGCACCGGGGACGCGGGCTTGGGCTCGGGAGGTGTGGCCTTCTTGGCTTCGACGCACGCGGAGACGAGAGCGATGAGGCAGATTGAATGACTCAGGCGCACAAGGCCTCCTTGATGGCTCGCACCCGGGCGACCGATACTGGCTTGGTCCAGTCTGAATCTTCTTTGAGGGCGGTGCCCACGATCACCCCGCTCGCACGTTGACGCAGCTGTGGCGCCTGAAGGGCGGTGACCCCGGAGCCTACGAGCACCGGGCGGTCGGCGCTCGCTGCCGCCTCCATGTCTTCGAACGCGGTGAGGTCGCCGGTCGAGCGGCCGGTCACGATCAGGGCGTCGGCCCCACAGAAGACGGACCCTCGAGCGATGTCTTCGAGGGAGAGGTCGGCGGTCACGGCATGAGCGGCATGCTTCTTCTTGATGTCCGCCCAGATCGACACCTCGGCGTTTAGGTTTCGGCGTGCTCTCAGAAGCGAGCCGGCGCTCGCGTCGAGCCAGCCTTCATCTGCGACGTGTGCATACGCGAAGGCCTCGACGCGCACGAAGCTCGCTCCGGCCGCGACCGCGACGCCCAGCGCCTCGAGGTTGGCGGCGGCGAGGATCTGTACCCCGATGGGCTTGCCCAAAGATGCGAGCTGATGCGTGGCGACCGCCATGGCGGCGGTGGTCTCGGGTGTTGCGTGGCCGCGAAGATACGGCAGGTCACCCATGTTCTCGACGAGCAAAGCGTCGACTCCGCCTTCAATCAATCGCTCCGCGTCACGAAGGGCGGACTCGAGGACGTGCTTCATCGAACCTCGATAGCCCGGGCTCCCAGGGAGAGGCTCCAGATGCACCATGCCGATAAACGCACACTCGTCCGATGACGGCGCTCGAAGCTCCAGCTTCATGGCTACCTTCTACAGCGGCACGGCGTGAGAGTGAACCACTGTGGCCGGTTCTATGGGCCCTGGTGGGTGGGGTCGGCCACAATGGCGTCGCGACCCGCCAGATACCAGGAGATCGCGGCGCCGAGAGAGAGAATGACGAGGACCGCGAGCACCAGCACGATCGTCGAAGTGGAGGAACGCTTTCGTGCCGCGAGTCGGAGGGGGGGCGGCTCGAGCTCCGGCTCCGTGGGTGCGTCGAGTGCGGGCTTGGGCCGAGGCTTCGGGGCCGCCGGACTCGGCGGCTTGCTCGGGGCCGCGGCGACGCTGGGGAGCGAAGGTGCTACGAGGCGAGCGCTCGCCGCGCGGATCGGAGGGAGCGTCTGCTCGAGATCCAAGCGGGCCGCACCTGCATCATCGAGCGTAGCGCCGAACGGGTCGATCCCGCTGGTCTTGGGCAGGTCGCGATGTGTCTCTTGGCTGTCGCTCGAGCGCCCCATCCGAACCGTGGGCAAGCCGTCGGGCTCGGCGGCCCTTGGGACCGTCGAGCGCGCCTCTCCGGACTCCGGCTCGGACCAGGAGAAAGGGTCGTCTTCGTTCCTCGTCAACCCGAAGCAGCATAGCGCAACTCGAGTCCCAGGACCTACTTCAGGCCCTGACGCCATGGGCCGGGCCCACCCAATCATGCTAAGTTTCCCTGCGGTGCGAGGCAGGAGGCACGGCCGTCACACCGCGACGAGTGTGGGGCTCTTGGGTGCAGCACTCCTGCTCTACGTCCTTTCCTCCGAGGGCGTTGGACCCTGGCTCGGAGCGCTTCATGTCGCGGCTTCGATCCTGGTCTTGTGGCGGCGGTTTTGGGTGCGCTGGCTCGTCCTCGGCTTGGCCGGCGGCGACCTCCTGCTCGGCGTCTCCTATGTGCTTTGGGGTGATACTCCAACCCCGGGCGCGCTGCTCATCCTCGTGGCGGCCTGGAGCCTCGCGGTGATTAGGCTCTGCTACGGCGACACGGTGGCTCGCGGCTACGATGGACAAGGGGCATGGGCGCACCGCTTGCGGCTGACCTCATCGACCGTCGAAAGCACCAAGCGTTCGTTCATCGCCATGGGTTTCGCGACGCCCCTCTTGGTCGAGCTCGTGGCCCGTCGTCTTCCCGAGGCGCGACAACCCGAGCTCGCTTGGTCCGCCATCGTTCTCATCCTTTTGGGAGGTTTTGGCCTGCTCAGGCAGCGCACATGGTCCTTGAGTGCGCTCTCCAGTGCCGCCGCGCTGCTCGCGGTTTTCGCGCTCTCCTCACAGAGCGCTCACGCCGTGCTCGTCTCCTCGTCCGTTGCGGTCGCGCTCGGCCTGGCGGTCGGGCGCTTTCTCCGACCCATCTGTCGTGCGCTCTTCGACGCTTCCTTCGAGCATGAGTGAGGGTGCCGTGCGTGTATGCGTCTGTTTGACGGCCCTCCTTGTGGGATGTGCCACCAGCACGAAGCCCACGCCGAATAGGCCGAGCCTCGGCGATGGCGGCGCTTGTGAACTGCCAAGGCCGCTGCACTACCGACTCGTCGCGGCCCTCGATCCCGAACACCGGCGCTTGCGCGCCACCGCGAGCCTCCAGATCTCGTGCCTCCCCAGGGACGAGCTCACGGTGCTACTGAACCCGAACTTCTTTCTCGAGGGGGCCCTCGTGGACGGGCGGCGCGTGAGTGCGGAGGAGACCCGGTCGAATCTGCCCGAGGCTCTGGCGGCGACCGCGTACCGACTCCGCTATCGTGGAAGCAGTCAGAGCGAAGCGACGCTCGATTTTCGATACGAGGGCAAGCTGCGTCGAACGGGATCGCCGCTGAACGAGCTGTCGTCCGATCTGGTGGAACTCAATCGGCTCTCTTCCTGGTACCCTCGCCTCATCGGCAGACACGCCTTCACTGCAGAGCTCTCGATTTACGCGCCTCTGCGTTTTCGCTTCGTTGCCAGCGGCCGCGCCGCGCCCACGTTATCTGTGACCGGAAGCGACGGGGAAGCGGTTCGCGAGTGGAGCTGGAGCGCAGACCAGTCGAGCGCAGACCTGATGATCGTGGGCGCCCCGCATCTACGCTCGCTCGAGATCGTAGGGCACGGCGAGAAGGTCATCAGCTACTACTCCACCCTGCCTTCGCAACGGGTGGAGGCCATCACCGCCAGTGTCGCCCACGCGGGTGTCTACCTGCGTGAGGCGCTCGCACCCAGCGCCGATCCTCGGGAGACCGTCCTCGTCTTCGTGCCGCGCAGTGGCTCGGGCTATCGGAGCGCTCGTGTGAACGTCGTGTCGGAGGAGTCGGTGCGAACGAGCTCGCGGACGACTGACTTGCTGATCCTGGGTCTCAGCGGGGCGTGGTGGGGTGTCTCGGAAGAGCCTGCCGAGCCTGGCGGGGTCGAAGCCGGGATCGCCCACTACTACGGGGAGCGCGCCGGCGCGCGTGTGTCTCCGCCTCCTGCGGCGCGCGCGACAGTGGCACTCCTTCGCGAGGTTGAAGAGCGCGCAGGGCGGGCGCCGGTCGACTTGGCGCTGGGCGAGCTTCGAGAGCGCGATCGCGAGCGCCCGTTGCGCGCCTCCGTATTGGAATCTGCGCTGAGAGAGGCTTTTGGTGACGTGCTCATCGACGCGGTCGAGCGGAGCCTATCGGCTCACCCAGAAGCGCCAGCCGAGCACGAGCGCGGTGAAAGACACGAGCACGAGACCCAGTAGTGCCCAGACGAGCATCGGGGTTCGGTACACGACAAAGGGCGTCGCGCGGCGCACCTCCGCGTAGTGCGCGCTCAAAACCTGGCGAGACTTTGGGCGCAGAAGCACAAGGAGCACGTACAGACCAATCGGCGTCCCGACGGGAAACGTGAAAAGCAGGACCGAGGCCCCCGTGATCGCGGGCCAGAACGCTCTGGGTTCGAGCCGGCGCAGAAAGAACCCGAGCGCGAGAAAGGCTACCGATACGCCGAGCGCGACCGATGGGACGAGCAGCTCGACGGATCGGGAGCTGAGACGACCTACGATCACGAGGATGGAGGCGGACCATCCGAGAACCACCGTCCCCACCACGAAGAACACCGAACCAAGCGCCCGGACCTGGACTTCGGTTTCGAGGTACTCGCGGCGAGTTCGGAGGGCGGCGCTGTCTTCGACGGGTCCGGGGTGGCTCTCGGTCTCGGGCGGGGCGAAAGGATTCTCGGCTCCGCTCACGTCTTCAGGATAGCCGACTCATCGCCGACTCGCAGCCGTCATCGGGGGCATCGCCAAGACCGGAGGCCGATAGTAGTTGCTGTGCGACTTCTGGAGCTCGAGCTCCTCGACGAGCATGGGGGGAGCGATCGTGGAGACCGGCACCGAACCGCTCTCGGCGAAGCAGTAGCTGTTGTCGACGTGGTAGTCGCGTCCGAAGGCCTTGATGCGCTGAATGGCCGCGAGTGGAGTGCCGATGAAGCTGACATCCCGAACTCGGGTCTCGCGCCCTGTCTTTGGGTCTACGGTGAACACCGCGGTGGGCACACCCTTGAACGCCTGGAAGTCGTAGCGGTCGGTTCGAGTCTCACCGCTGGAGACCTTCGTGATCATGATGCCGTAGGGCAGATCGCGATCACGCGTCTCCTTCATCAGCATCTCTTTGAGCTCGTCCCAGCTGTACTGCTCCTTGCTCTTGACGACCAAGTTCGCCATTCGCGCCATTGGATCTTGGTGGCGTTCTCGACGCCCGTGTCCGTTTGAATGCGTAAAGCCGGGAACCCCAGAGCGGGATAAGAGAAACGTCTCGAGCACTCCGTCCTTCACCAAAGTGACCGGCCGTGCGCGAACCCCCTCGTCATCGACCCGGTAGTGCCCGTAGAGGCTCTGGCCGCCCCATGTCTCGAGCGTGGGGTCGTCGATGAGATCGATCGACTCGGGGAGAATGCGCTTTCCGACCTTGGTCGCGAACGTGCGCCCTTCGCTGCGTGAGGTCATCCGCTCACCCTCGAGACGGTGGCCGATGGCTTCGTGGAAGATGAGGCCGGTGCCGGCACCGGACAGAAGCGCCGGGCCCGCGTAGGGGTCCATCGGCTTGCTGCGCTTGAGGTCCGCGAGATCGGCCGCGATCTCCTCGATGGCCTCCTCGATCTCGGCCGCCTTGGGCAGCTCCTTGTCGTGTCGCCCGTAGAGATATTTGGCAGAGCTCAGGTACACGCCCTCATCGGTGAGGTGCCACGCCTTCACGACCGCCTCGAAGTACTTCTGCTGGGTGATGAAGCGCGAGCCCTCCGAGCTCACGAAGATCCGGACGTGGTTCAAGAACCGGATGTTGACGTAGGGATCGAGCAACTTGCGGTGGCTCCGAAACAGGTCGGATGAGCGTCGAACGAAGTCTTCGGCCTTCTTGCGGGAGAAACGAACCTCCTCCACCGGTTCGCTGAACGACACCCGGGGCTCCTTGGTGAAGGAGCGACCATTCTGAGGGAGGTGCTGCTCCACCAGGATCTTCTTCTTGTCGTAGTAGTCCTTGAGCGCCTCGAAGTACTTGTGCTGCGTCAGCTTCCACAGGGCGTATCGAATCGCCTCTGGCCTCAGATCTTGCGGGCCCGGGATCCAGTTATAAGAGTCACGATCGCCCAGGTCGGTGGTGAGGCCACCGTCCACGGTCTGATCGAGCTTGTAGGAGCCCAGCCGAACCTCGGCGTAGAGGTCGCAGTCTCCGTACTGATCGGAGTTGAAGACGGAGCCGTAGCGTCCCCATGCGGTGAGGCCCTCGCGGTACTGGAGCAGATACGACATGAAGTAGGGCTTGGGGTGCCCAGGCAGGTGCAACCCGCGCACACCCCGCTGCAGCTCTTGGTTCATGACCTTCTGGACGTTCCGACAGGTCGCGGTATCGAGCTGCATATAGGTTCCATGACACGCCAAGGCGGCGGACGGTAGTGGCTGCCTAGAGCTCATCTCAAAACCCCCAACCGAGCGAGACGGCCAAGACGCAAGGCCCGCAAGGCGGACCGACGAATGTGCTATCCTGCGATAACGCGAGGCGGCCCAACACGGCGGGCCGACGCGGATCGGCCGAAATCGCGACCGAGGGGGGTTTGAGATGAGCTCTAGGCGGGTTTCTCTTCCTCGGCGGACTCGAGCTGCTCTGCCGCGTCTTCGCGCGCCAGGTGTTCGGCGTACTTCTGTTCACGTTCGGCCCGGCGTTCGGCCGAGCGGGACGGAAAGAAGACCACCTCCTCGAGCAGACCGAGCAGGATGTATCCACCAAAGAGCAACGTGAGGCTGAAGGCGGGTTTGATGAGCGACGCGCCGGCAGCAAAGCTCAGCCCGACGAGAAACAGGATGGTGCCGGACTTCCGGTTGAGCTTCAGGTCCTTGAAGGTCCGATAGCGAACGTTCGAAACCATGAGTGCCCCCAGACCGATGGTCACGAGCATGGCCACTCCGGGAAGGATCCGAAGCTCCATCAGCGGCTCCGTCGAGCCGCCAAGCGTCACGAGCAACGCGCCATCCATGTCCGAGCGTTCGAACGGGTAGCTTGCCATGACCATGGCCACGACGGTGCCGGCGGCGAGCGGGCTCGGCAGGCCCATGAAGTGTTTGGAGGGCCCGGACTCGTGTGCGGCCAGGACGTTGAAGCGCGCGAGTCGCAACGCGGCGGCGAGCATGAAGAGAAAAGCGCAGAACAGCCCCAAGAAGTCTGCGTGATAGAGCGACCACCGATACACGAGAAACGCGGGGGCCGCGCCGAAGCTCACCATGTCCGCGAGGGAGTCGAGCTGCACTCCGAACTCGCTCTGGGTGCGGGTCAAGCGTGCGACCCGACCGTCGAACATGTCGAAGAACATGCCGAAGAAGATCGCGACCGCCGCTCGGTAGAGTCTCAGGGCGTCGGGTGAGTCCATGCAGAGCGAGATCGCGTAGAACCCGCAGAAGATGTTCCCCACCGTAAAGAGGTTGGGGAGTACGAACATCGCGCGCCGAAGGTTGAACCGAATGCGGCGGGCGCGCGGTCCGCGAGCGCGAGGCCGGTCGCCTCGAGCGCCGCGCGTTCTGGGCTGTTTCGCCACCGCGGGAATCTAGCATGAGCCGTTTGCTCTGGGCATTACGGATGAACGACAATGCGGAGGCTTTGGCCCCCGAGCTCCTCCTGCTCCTCCTGCTCGGCCTGGTGGCCGTTCTTGGCTCCTGGGTCGGCTCGCTCGCGTTTCTGCTGAAGAAGCTCCGGATGTCGGACCCCACCGGGGACGTCTTCCGTATCCCCCTCCCGGCCCCCGAACAGGAGATCGCTTTCCTCCGCTACAAGCCCGACACCATCCGATACGCGGAGCCGGTCATCCTCTGCCACGGCCTCGGGGCCAATCGGTTCAATCTCGACTTCTTCGACGACGGCGACGGCTCCGACCGACGCAGTCTCGCCCGGTACCTCTCGCGTCGAGGGTTCGACGTATGGCTCCTCGAGCTTCGCGGCACCGGCCTCGCTCGTGTGCCTCGTCGTGCCGACTGGTCGCTCGATGACGAGGTCAACGAGGATCTGCCCACCGCCATCGAGGCCGTGCTCGCGGAGAGCGGAGCCGCCCGGGTCTTGTGGGTGGGTCACAGCAAGGGCGGCATCATGCAGTACTTGTTTCAGGGCCGAAAGATCCCGGGCCACGACAAGGTCGCGGCGATGGTGGCGATCGGCAGCCCGGGCACCGCTCTTCATCATGGTCGATCGGTCCTCGCGCTCGTTTATCTCGGGCGTGTATTGACAATGTTTCTGTCACGTATCCCCATGCGGATGCTCGCGCTGCCGCTTCTACCGCTCACTCACCTCATTCACTTCGTGGGACGCCGTATCCTTCGGGTCATCGATGCGCTCGATCCTCGTGTCCTCGGCCGACTCTTCGCGAACCTTCCCGCTGATATCTCGCGCGGGGTCGCAGATCAGCTCATGGACTGGGCCGCCGATCCAAAACAGCCACTGCATGGACTCGAGGACCATGCACTGAAGGAGGTTCGACTCCCGATGCTGCTCGTGGCGGGTTCACTCGATCTCTTGGCGCCCCCGGCCGCGATGGAGCACATCCAGGAGCGAGTGGGCTCCGAGGACGTGACGCTTCGGGTCATGGGGCGGAGCCACGGGAGTCGAGTGGAGTACGGGCACGGCGACCTGATCATCGGGGACCACGCGCCGGACGAGGTCTTCCCGCTCGTGGGCGACTGGCTGGCCGCGCACGCGAAGCCGGTCTGAACCGAGCGCTTCGATTCGCCTGGGCAGTGGCCGAGCGCCTTCCTCTGTGCTCAGATGCTCGCCCAATATGGGTGCCCAGTGGAAACACAAGAACCGCGCGATCGCCGCCAACGCCAAAGGCAAGATCATGACCAAGCTCGTCAAAGAGGTCACGGTCGCTGCACGCGGTGGCGGCGATCCAGATACGAACGCTCGACTCCGCATGGCGGTCGAGGCCGCTCGAAAGGCCTCCATGAGCAAGGAGACGCTCGAGCGCGCGATCAAGAAGGGCGCTGGTCTCTTGGATGGTGACGCGGCGCAGTTTGAGGTTGTGACCTACGAAGGCTTCGCACCGCATCAGGTCCCTGTGATCGTCGAGTGCTTGACGGACAACAAGAACCGCACCGCGAGCAACATCCGCATGGTCTTCAACAAACGCGGCGGCCAGCTCGGCGCGCTCGGCTCCGTGAGCTGGGACTTCGCACGCCTGGGGGCGGTGGAGGCCAGCCCGCCCGAGAAGGAGGGCCTCGATCCCGAAGAAGAGGCGATCGAGGCCGGCGCCCAAGAGGTCGAACCGCCGGACGAAGACGGGACGATCACGTTCTACAGCGAGCCCACGGATCTCGACGTCGTTGCCAAGAAGCTGGGCGAACGAGGCTTCACCGTCACCAGCGCCAAGCTCATCTGGAAAGCAAAGAATCCGGTCGCTCCGGATGAGGCGAAGATGGCGGAGGTCGAGGCTTTTCTCGAAGGGGTCGATGACGATGACGATGTGCAGGCCGTGTACGTCGGGCTTGCGTGAGTGAGGCCGTGGTGAGTGAGGCCGTGCTGAGAGAGGCCGTGCTGAGGCTACGGGCTGCTTAACGTGGGCCTCCCCAGGGCCGCAGGGCCCTGGGGGCCCCCCCACTCGCGCGCCCGTAGCCCTCGGGCGCGGTGCTCGCGTCGGCTCGGAGGTGCTTCCGGACTTTGGTGGTGGGGGAGGTGGTGCTCGGGCGCGCCGCTCGGTCCCTATGGAGCGAGCCACGGAGCTGGCAGGACTGGGCGGCGCCGGACGAGACCCTGCAGCACATCAAGCAGCTGTGGCATGTGCTGGTGGCCTTCGGGCATCCTCGCGAGCTTCGGCGCATCTGTTAGAAGCCACCGCAGACCCCGCCCCCGCACGGAAGTCCCACGCAGCAGTCGCCGTCGCCCGTACAAGCCTCGCCGAATTGTGCGCACCCACCGCTCGGCGGATCCGTGCAGATTGCGCCGCTGGTGTCTGCGTTACACACCTGGCTGCAGCATTCGGCGCCTACGGCGCATGACGCGCCACCTTCGCGACAAGGCCTCGGGGCCCAGTACGCCGAGATGTTGAGTGAGGCCGTACTTTGACCCGGCAGCCAGTAGGGCACCGTGCTCGGGTCCTCGCCGGGCTGCGGATTGGTCTTGATCGCGGCGACCCATATCTGCTGCCGACCGGTGCCCGCGGTGCCGGCGATTGGGTTGCCGTAGTCGCGCCGGGAGAGGAAGCTGAGCCAGTAATAGCCATCCTGTTCGAATGGGGAGAAGCGGGGCTGAAAGCTGGTGACGCCGTTTGGACCTCCCGAGGCGTTGTCGAGGCGCACCAGACCCGTACCATCGCGCCGCAGGAAGTACAGCGCACTCTCTCCCGTCTCGCTTCTCGAGCTCGTGCCGTGGGCGAAGGCGAGCCAGCGCGAGTCCGGGCTGTAGCTCGGGTAGCTCGCCGCCCGACCCGCGGGCACCGCGCCCGGGATCTGATCGCCCGCGACGAGCAACCGGCTGGCACCGATTCGATCAGGGCCGAGCACCTCGAGTGCGCGGATGTCGCCGGTGGTGTTGGCGCCGCCCCAAACGTCCAGATTTCCCACGTACGCGATCTCGCTCCCGTCCGGCGCCCAGGCGGGGTGAGTGGCGAGGCCGGTGGGCAGGGCACCCTCGACCGGGCTCACGTAGGTCCCTGTCTTCGGATCTACGAGGGCGAGGCCCGCGGTGCTCGGAGCACCTTCGGTGAGCGAGACTACCAGACGTGTGTCGTCGGGACTCCAAGAAGAGAACCACCAGCGCATCGATTCGCTGGTGGGGAACTCGAGCGGCGGTGGATCGGAGGTGAGGTCCTTGGTCAGATCGAAGACGCTGGCAATGTTCTCGCCCCCGCCAAAGCGACCAGCCATGTATCGTCCGCTGGACGATACGGAGTGGCAGCCGACACAACCGAGGGGCGGTGAGGGCATGAACGCTTGCCGGTTGTTGGTGCCATCGTCGATGCGGATGATTCGGCCGGCGCCGATATCCCAGTAGTACACCGAGCCAGTGAGTGCGGCGCGAGCGAACCGCATCTGCACAGGTTTGCCACGAATCAGCTCTCCGCTCGCCGCCTCGAGGCGATCGACCCGGATCGCGGCCGCGCTCTCCGGGTCCGACTGAGCCAATCGACGCCAGCCAAACTCGTCGGCGAGCCATCCGTTTCGGAAACCTGCGTCGGCTGCGACATAGCCGATGAGTGTTGCGTTCGGCTTCTCGATGCTGACGCGATAGAGATCTCCGGGCGTGGATGTCTGCCACTGAACGTCGGCGGGATAGACGTTCTGCGGCATCACGGTGCCGTCGAGAGGATAGAGCAAGGTCGCCTCGCGGATGGGATCGTCTATCGCAGGGATGGCGAAGCGCGGAAGAACATCGGCGGTCACGCCCTCACCGAACACGACGGTTTCGAGTCGAATCCGTATGCTCGCGGTGGCGCTGTGTCCTTCGGCCTCGACCTCGATCTCGCCCTGTCCTCCGAACCGGCCGTCGGCGACGAAGTGACCGACCGTGTCGATGCTGCCCAGCGCGTAAGGGGTCACCGAGAAGTTCCCACCGGGCAGGTTTCGAGTGCTGCCATCCGAGTATCTCGCGACGATCCTGAAGTCCGCGCTGGGGCGGTCTCCGTCGCGCGCGATCAACTCCACTGATGGTGGCTCGAGCGCCAGACCGGTCATCGTCAGGGGCGGCTGGGCATCGCGCCCGACGCCCGAGTCCTGGCCTTGTGGCCCGCCATCCGCACCATCGTAGGCCGTGCATCGGTTGGAGACGCAGGTCGTGCCCGAGGGGCAGTCGCGGGCGCTCGCGCAGCTCTGGGCCTCATCGCTCGAGCACCCCGGCGCGACGAACAGAGCGGACAGACAAAAGGCTCCTAGTATCCATCGCATGCAGGGCATTCTAGGCCGCTCGAACAAGGCAAACCATCGGTCTTCCTGCGCGACCGCCCGCCAGCAAGTTCGCTGAGGCAAGGTCTCAAGTCCGCGCCCATGCTGGCGTCGAGCCTCAGGAGCGGAAGTAGCACATATAGCGCTGATCGCAGAGCTCCGGAGTGGCGCGCAGGCCTCTCGCGTAGCTCACGATCTCTTCGGGGCTCGCACCCAGCTCTAGCTGCTCGAGAACGGCCCGCAGCATCTGGACACTTCGAAGCTTGCGGTAGGGTGTCGCTTCGCGCCCCACGATCTTAAGCGCATCGACGCCCGAGTCTCGCAGCTGAGAGAGAGCACACAGTCCACACGGTCCGCTCGGAAGTCCGCCGGCGGTGAAGCTGCAACCTGCATTGCTCATCGCTGAGCGCCACCGGTCGTAGTCGGCCAGATGAGCGTCGAGGTCTGATCGGTCGAAGGAGTCGGAGTTCGCGCCCTGGTTGCGCGCGCGGAAAGACCAGGGCGTAGTGCAGAACGCCCCTAGCTCGTGCGTGGTCATGCAGAGCGCCTCCTCGTAGACGCAACCGTCGTTGAGGATGAAGACTTCGAGCTCTACGTCGGGGTGAGCCTGACGAAGCGCAGCGAGCTCACGCAAACTCGTGTGTCTCGGCAGGATCACCCGGGACACGCCCAGGTCGCGAAAGAAGGCGATGCTCTCCCGGTTGGTCCCGCGACCGAGCGAGCTCAGGTGGAGCGCGGGCCGGGCCGGCATCTTTGCGAGGCGGAGGAGCAGCGTCAGGTCGGCGACGATGAATGCGTCCACGCCCGCTTTCGTAGCGTCCGTCGCGAGGTCGACCAGGCTCCCATACATCTCTTCGGAGTAGCTCGAGGCGTTGAGCGTCAAGAACACTCGGGCCTCCAGAGCGTGCGCACGCGCGATGAGAGCAGCGAGGGCGTCGATGCCCTCGAGATTTGCTCGGGGCGAAGTCCTACGACTGGCCCCGGAGAGGGAACCGAAGCTCTCAGCCCACCGAGACGGAATCACCCCGCAGTAGAGCTCCGACGCGCCCGATTTCACGAGCATCTCAACCTCGTCTACCGAGCTGACTGGAGCCAGGATGCGCATTTGCGCTGGCCTGCTTGCGCCGCTCAAATGGGAAGTCCGGGCTGGAGGACGATCCTATCGATGCTCGATCCTTCGATCGATCCGAGCGTCCGCTCGAGCGCCTGCTGAGATGGTAGATAGAAGACGGTGGTTCCTTTCTGAAAGACGCTGAGACCGGTGTCCGCGGGCGTGAGAGGGAAGCTGCGAAGCGCAGACACGCGAGCTGTCGTGTCCGGGGGTATGAGCTCGAAGCTGAGGTGCCGGCACTCACGACGACACGCGATGTCCGGGAGGAACTTCGCCTCCGGCGTGGCAGCGAGGGATCCCGTCATGCATATGCGTCCGGTCGCGCTCCAGCCACAGGGGAAGTGCAAGGCAGCCGGCAAGGGTGTTCGGGCGTGCAGAGCGCTCAGCCCGAGCGGCGGAGTGTCGAGATCGACGCGGACGACATCGAAGGCGCGAAACAGATCGAGCTCCTCACTCGTCCACGCCAGCGGAGCCGGGTCGGAGGCTACTCGATAATCTCTGAGGCCCCGTTTCATGTGCCGACCGAGGACGAGCCGCGCGTCGCGCTGGCTCTTGGCAAGAAGCCGAAGCAAGCCGAAATCGTTCACCACGATCTCGAGGTCGTCGGTGTTTTTGGTGAACTCGAGCAGGTTCGAGATCAAACCCGACCAGGCATCCAAGGCGGCATCGGTGGCGGTGTGTGTGCAGAGCGTGAAGCCCCAGTCCATCGATCGCGCCGCGTCGAGCGCGTGCTTCACTTCGGTGAGGGAAGGCATGAGTCGGGCACAGAGCTCATTTCCAAAGTAGATGCGCTTGAAGCGAAGCCCGTTCATCGCCGATGCGGTGCTGGCGCGTTCTGGCCAGCTCTCGGCAAAGATCTCACCCGGGGTGCGGAGGAGGAGAGATGGAAGTGACGTGGTCTCCGTCACGTAGAGTGCGCACTCCCGCTCCATGGCCTCGGCTTGTACTACGGCCGCTGGAGGCGGACCAAACTCGGATAGGAAAGAACGAGCGGGTGGTTGTGTGGGGAGATCCGCGCTCAGAGGGTGATGCCGATGGAGATCGGGACCCCTGTACGGCTCCTTGGGCTGAGAGAACCCGGTCTCGCCCCGGATTCTGGGAAGCCAGACCGCCCACCGACCGATGAAGTCCCGAGAGGCTCTGAGCGTCCCGAAGACCAGGAACCAGGCGCGCATGAAGGTGTCCCGAACCAGTCGCTCCGCCGCCCAAGAGGTTGCTCGGCTGCTCACGGAAGAGGCACGCATCACCTCCTTCGAGCACCCGACGCGATTCGAGCGTTCCGCGCCGCCGATCGGCCTATACTATCGGCCGACATGAGCACCGCGCCAACCTCGACCGTCGATGAAGTACGCAAGATGTATGAAGACACAGCGGACTCCTACGCACGCATGATGGACACGGAGATCGGCCTTCCGGTCTACGCTGACGTGCTCGGGCGCCTGCAGGACCGCATCGCCCATACCCCGGGCGCCGTCGTCGATACCGCCTGCGGACCGGGGCACATGCTCTTTTTGTACCGCGAGCGCTATGATGAGAAACGTCCGCTCTTGGGCGTTGATCTGTCGCCGCGCATGGTGGCGATCGCAGGGGAGAAGCTCGGGTCCAATGCGCGGGTGTTCGTCGGCGACATGCGCGAGCTGCCTTCCGTCAAGTCCGGGTCGAGCAGCGCGGTCCTCAACTTCTTCGCTCTCCATCATCTCGATCGCGAGGGTGTCAACGTAGCGCTGCGTGAGTGGCATCGGATCCTGGCGCCCGGTGGACAGCTCGTGATCGCGACGTGGGAAGGCAGCGGCGTGATCGACTATGGCGCCGCATCCGATATCGTGGCGCTCCGGTATCGAAGCGACGAGCTCGCGACCTGGGCGCGAGAAGCCGGTTTCTCCGTCACCCGTTGTGTGGTCGAGCCGGTGGAGGACTTCCCGATGGACGCCGTCTATCTCGAGGGCTGCAAAGCACCGGCCTAGCCGGCGCAGGAGGGCTCGAGGGCGTGCTTCACCCGGCGGGGACGAGCTTCTGCGCCAAGCTTCGAAGCCCGGCGAAGAGCTCTTCCTGTCCGCAGCGTGTATCGACGGAAGCCGCGAGCTCTGCGGTTTCGGAGCGAAGATCGTACAGGGTGGCGGTGAGGGCGCAGCTGGTGCCGACCTTGAGGAGCTTCACTGCGACGGACTTCTGCGCGGCCACCGCTTTGCCCAGGTCGATCTGGCAGCTCTCTTCGTAGCAGGCCTGGTAGCTCGCCTCTTTCGCGGCGGTGAGGCGCTCCTTGAGTTGAGAGCGCGGCACGACCTTGTAGCCGGCGGTCGAGAGCTGCACTGCGAAGTATTCGGTGAGCTGGTCTGCATCGCCGTCGGCGAGGCTCTTGCGCACGTCTTCGAGATCGAAGACGGCAACCACCTCACCCTTGGCTCGTCGAGGTGGTTCTGCCGGCGCGGGTGGAGTCGGCGCGATGGTCGGCACCGAAGCGATCGATTGCGTCCCGAGCGCCACTTTCTTCTCGTGGTCCTCGAGGAACGCCGCAAACGCGAACTTCTCGTACTTCCGCGCGTACTGAATTGGGGTGAGGTCTTCTTCATTCCGTTGGTCCGTGCGGACGTCGCGCTCGAGCAGCAGCTTGGCGCACTCGATGCAGCCGCTCCACGCCGCGCCGTGGAGCGCCGAATAGCCCATCGCCGTATCCGGATCCCCGTGCATCGGATCCGCACCTCGATCGAGCAGGTACTTGACCATCGCGACGTCGCTCTTCTGGCACGCCAGGGTGAGTGGTGTACCCCGATTTCCGAACACGACGTTGATGTCGTGTCCTTCCTGCAGGAGCCGGTGGAGTTCGGCCTGGTCGTGGCTTCGCACGGCGTCGTGAAGGGGGGTCCACCCGCAGCCCGGGATCACCATCAGAAGCATCGCCCACCGACACACCGAAGCTCGCAAGAAGTGAGAGGCGTCGGTCCCGGAGCCATCGACGCTCGCTTCGCTTCGGCGTGCCACGCGCGGGGAGGGCCTTGGTCGGTTGGTCGCGTTCACGGCGCGAGGATTGATTGAGCAAGACCTGTGGTCAAGGTCTCGCCCGCTCCGATTCCTCGTGCGCCGCGGTGTCGGCGTGGGGCTCCAGGACGCGATTCAGGCCTTCGCACCGCGCGCACACCCTCGTCTCGACATCCGTCATTCCCTCACGCCATGCTCACGCGCTGCTCGAATCCGACCTCGACATCGCCTCCGTCGAAGCCATGGAGCACATCCTCCGCACCTCGAAGAACGTCGCGGTCCTCGGCGCCAAGCCCGACTCCCGCATCGAGGCCGCCGCCCACTGGATCCCGAAGCTCCTCCAAGAACTCGGCTACAACGTCATCCCCGTTCCCGTTCGCTACCCAGACGTCACGCACGTTCTCGGCGTGCCGGTCTTTCGCCGACTCCAGGACGTCCCGCCGCCCATCGACGTCCTGAGCGTCTTTCGCAAACCCGAAGAAGTACCCGCGCACCTCGACGCCATCCTCGAAGCTCGACCCTCGGTGGTTTGGTTCCAATCCGGTCTCATCGATCTGCCGACCGCCAAGCGCATCGCCCACGCAGGCATCATCGCCGCCCACGACTGCATCGCCTGCCGCCGCGCGACCATCGAGCCCACCGCGGCACCCCTCCACGGCCAACGCTGAAGCGCACCTCCGATCAGCGTGCGCGGGCGAAGGGCGCGCGAGTGGGGGGCCCCCAGGGCATACGGCCCTGGGGAGGCCCACGTTAAGCAGCCCTGAGCCCCGGCACGGCCTTCGTTCGTTCGTTCGTTCGTGCAGAGCACGACCTTCGTCCGAGTCAGCTCAACTTCGAAAGCGCCGCTCGAAGCCGCACGACGACTTCATCACACTGTTGCTTCGACACCGCACCCACGCTGGCGCGGAACCATCCACTGCCTGCCGGGAGGCCGAATGCCACGAACGGTACGAGACCGATCTGGGCTTCGGACAACAGATAACGGCGGATGTCTTCGTCCGTCCTCAAGACCGCACCACTCGCGGTCTTCTTGTTCGCGATGCCGAGCTTGATCGACAGATAGATCGCGCCCTGAGGTGCAATGGCCTCGACGTCATGACCTTCGCCTCGAAGCGCGTCGATGCCGTTCTTCAACCGGCCGAGGCGAGCAAGCAGCTCCTCGGTCATCTGCGCGCGGAACGCGTCGATGGAAGGCCTGTCGACCAGCAGCTTGGCGGTGGCGACCTGCTCGGGGCGCGGGGCCCAGGCGCCCACGTGTGTGAGGACCGCGCTCATCTTGCCGATGACATCCGGAGGACCGACCGCCCATCCGACGCGAAGGCCGGTGGCGGCGAAGCCCTTGGAGAGC
The DNA here is from genome assembly GCA_011526105.1 of Deltaproteobacteria bacterium. Taxonomy (GTDB): domain Bacteria; phylum Myxococcota; class Kuafuiibacteriia; order Kuafuiibacteriales; family Kuafuiibacteriaceae; genus WYAZ01. The sequence goes on from WYAZ01000107.1 coordinate 80,369, forward strand.
CCGTCGACAAAGATGGTGTAGGCCGCCATCTCGGGGACGAGGCTCACCGGATTGGCGTGCTGCACGTCTCGGAACGTGAGCATCCAGTAGACCTGATCGAACATCAGGTAGAGCGCGGCCTCGCCGTTCTTGGCGCGACGGTGGTTCTCTTCGAGGATGGCGCGAGACAGACGCTCGAGCTCACCGGCATCCATGACGGTGCCGGTGGGGTTGAGCGGCGTGTTGAGCACGACCAGGCGCGCGCGCGGAAGGTGCGCCTTGAGGTCGTCGACCTTGGGAAAGAAGCCGGCGTCGGCGGTGGTGGGCACCTCGATGGCCTCGGCGCCGATGAGCGTGCAGTAGTGGTTGTTGTTCCAGGACGGCAGCGAGTAGAGGACCGCATCACCGGGGTTCACCAGCGTCATGTACGTGCCGGCGATGGCCGGCCGCGCGCCGCTGGTGATGAGCACGCTCTCGATGGGGTAGGAGAGGCCGAGGTGCTCCTTGAAGAGGACCTGCACGGCTTGCCGGGTCTCGAGCAGGCCGGACGACGGGGGATAGTTGCTGTGGCCTTCATCCAGCGCGGTCTTGATGTGGTTCTTCAGGACCTCCGGGATGGGGAACTCGGCGCTGGAGAAGTCGCCGACGGTGAGGTTCAGGATCTTGGTGCCCTTTTGGATGAGGGCTCGAATCTCGTTGGCGATGCTCAGGATCTCGCTCTGAATCAGGCTCTGAGCGACCCGGGACAAGCCGCGCTGGCTGGCGCCGTGTCCTTTCACCGCATCGAGATGAACGCTGGTGTCGATGATGTTCATCGCGCCTCCTTACCCGCTCCCGGCGGGTTCGCTGTCACTTGGCGAGCCCGCAGGCCGCCAAGTCTCCTTCTTCCAAAGCCTTGCAGGTGCAGCCGTCGAGGCGAGCCTCGCAGACCTGATCTTCGGCCTCGCTCGGGACTCGCCCGGCTGAGGCGGCGCGGATGGCCTCGCGGCATGCCTCTTCTTCCCGTCGGTTGAGCTCGCACTCACAGATCTGCTGGGCCAAGGCCTCGCAGGGTGGCGTGCAACCACCCAAGAATCCCGTGAGTACCAAACAGAGCGCGAACAGAGAGAGGGAGCGGGACATCGAGCGGTTGACCTCGGGGCCTCCCCACTTACGCAGTCCGGACCCGAAGCACAAGAGCCGAAATACGTACTGAGGTCCGCTAGTTCCGTCGATACAGGATGAACGTGAGGTCGTCCGGCTTGGAGGGCTGGCCCTCCTTGGGACTGTTCATGGCCTCGAGGCAGGCGGAGCGGAGCTTTAGGGCGACCTTGTCGAGGCTGCCGGCCCGCACGACCTCGGCGACCTGCTGCGCGTGGAAGTTGTCGAAGACCCCGTCGCTGGCGAGCACCACGGTGTCGCGCTCGGACAGACGGAACTCGGGACCGATCTCGATCCGCATGTCTTGAGTGCCCACGAGGTTCGAGACCACGGAGAGATCCTCGTGGTGCAGCGCATCACCGGGATCGAGCACGCCGGCCTGAACCGCGTAGCCCACCGGCGAGTGATGCATGGTCTGCAGCTTCAATCGACCGCGCTGCCCGACGACGAACGCGGCCGAGTCGCCCACGTGATACGAACGCAGCCGATCGTCCTCGATCGTGACCACGACCAGCGTGGTGCCCGCGCCCACGCCGAGGTCGAGCACCGCGCGGTTCGCTCGCTCGAAGCCGTTGAGCACCGCGTTGCGCAGCGACTCCCCAGACTCCATCGCCGCCTTCACGGTGTGCCTCATGCTCTGCACCGCGAGCTCGGAGGCCTTGTCACCCGAAGGTTGGCCTCCGGCGCCATCGGCGACGACGAGCAGGCCGGAGCGATCGTTCGCAAGGACGAGGGCGGAGTCTTCGTTGGTGCGCGAGGGTTCATCGGGCCGCGCGGTGGAGAAGAAGGCGAGCTGGCCCTGCGCAAAGGGCTTTTCGAGCCGAGGCTCTGCGAGATGCGCGTCGAGGAAGATGTGTGACTGAAGGCCCCCCATGCCGGTCACCGCGTACGGCGTGCGGATCTCCCCTTCTTGGAACGACGCTTGCGCGAGAGATACCGCTCGAAACGCGGCTGTATTCGCTCGAATGCGGACTGCATCTTGAGGCCGTCTTGGTAGCGCAGGCGCTCATCGACCTGGATGCACTTTCGAAGAAAGTCGATGAACTCCGGCGGCGCGGATCGTCTCAGCTTCTCTCCCCCGGGGAGAGGTTTGTACGGCCATTCCGGCAGCACTCCGGCAAACATACGATAGAGGACGAGCCCAAGCGAAAATACGTCCGATCGGAAGGAGGGCTTACCTAAGGCTTGTTCAGGGGAGAGGTACCCCAAGGTACCGGTGCCCCCCGCAGACAAGGCTCGGGTTTGAAAGGCGATCTTGGCGATGCCGAAGTCGCTGAGCTTCACCTGCTGTTCAGGGAACAGGATGAAGTTATCTGGTTTGATGTCGCGGTGGATGATGTTGCTCGCGTGGGCGAAGGCGACCGCGCTGATCATCTGCTCCGTGAACGACAGCGCGGTGCGAAGCGCAAGCCGGCGAGAGAGACGATCCTCCAGCGACTCTTCACCGAGCGGGCTGGCGATCACCAAGAGCTTGCCGATGAACATCGCGTTCTTGATCGGGAGGATGTGCGGATGCTCGAGGCTCGCCGCGATTCTCACCTCGCGCTTGAACTCGCCGATCGACTTCTTGTTGAGGAAGCGTGTGTGCGGGATCTTGAGCGCGACCGGGATGTCTTCGATGAGATCGTAGGCGCGATAGACGACCGCGAAGCCGCCCTCTCCGATCTTGCGATCGATTCGGTACTTGCCGAGTTTTGTGCGCGCCTTGAGCACTCGGGCCCGTATAGCAGATGCCTACAGGTTCGACACGTCGTGACATCGCGCGCAGTCGACCTGGGGCAAGTGACAGGTCTGGCAGCGGCGAATCGATACCCTCGCCGAGTTGCCATGGCGGACGGCGAAGACGCTGGCGGGGAAGTGATCGCGAGGCGGCTGTGCGTGGCAGTCGGCGCAGCGATCGCGCGCGTGGCACGTGGCGCAGCGGTCCGCTCCTTGGCGCAGAGCGGCCCGTCCATGCGGTTCCTCACGGAACCGGGCGCTGTGGTCCCGAGGGCGGATCTTGAGGTGGCAGGCGCTGCACTCGCGCCCGAGGCCGGCGCTCAGCTCCGGATGGCAGGACTGGCAAATCCCTCGGTCGGCCTCCGCCGCCGCCTGGTGTCGCACGCGAAACGCCGGCGAATGGCTGTTTGGCCGCGAGACGACCGTGCTGTGGCTGGGGGCCACGCGGGTTCGGTCCTCGAGATGGCACGTGGCGCAGCGATCGATACGCTCCGCCACGCCCGCGACCTCCTTCTTCAGGCCGCGGTGGCAGCCCAGGCAGTCGGCCATTCGGAGGGGTTCCACGTCCTCGAGGCCCTTCGAGTGACGCACGCCCTCGTGGCATCGATCGCAGGTCTCTGTGGTGGGCGCGTTCTCTGGCCCAAGAGACCGCACGTGCTCGCCGTGCGTGAAGCGGAAGACCCGCCCGCCCGCGCTGAGCTCCTGGTGCTCCGCCAGGAGCGCCGAGGCGAGGAGCAGTCGTCCGGTGTCTTCCCGCTCTGCGTGGCAACCCGCGCAGTCACCATCCACCGCGGGCTGGTGCTCGACCTGGTTGTGGCAGCGGATACAGGTGGCGTGATCGGGCGAACTCGGCTCCTCGAGCTCGGTGCTCGGGTGACAGGTGGCGCAGTCGAACTCGTAGCCGGCCTCGGTGGGCTTGCCGGTTGGGCTCAGGTGGCTCGCGTGCGAGAAGATGAGCGGCAGAAGCTGGGTCCTGAGACCGGGCGTCTCCTGCACGCCACTGTGGCAACGGGTGCAGACGGCGATGGGGATGGGGGCGTAGGGCTTCGCATGATCACCCACGTGGCAGAGCCCGCAGGCGTAGTCGCCTTTGAGGCGACCGACGTGATCGCCGTGCACGAAGTCTTTGAGCGACACCGCACCCTGGACGGAGACGACGACGGGCGCGCCGGTTGGGGCGGGCGTCGTGGCGGGTGCCAGCGTGGAGCTGCGGGTGCCCTTGGGCGGCGTGGTGTCGGGTACGACGTCGGGGGTGAGCTTCGGGGGCGTCACCTTGGGCTCGCTCGAGTCTATGTACAGCGGGACGTACAGCGTGCCGCCGGCCGGGAGCGCTTCATCGGGGGCGAGCCCGTTGTACGCGCGAATCGCCGACAGGCTGGGGAGGCCGGGGATCTCGGCGAGCTCGGCCTCGGGTCTAGACCCCACGGGGAGCGCGAGTTCGGCTGGAATGCTCACGAAGGTGCCGGGCGCGGGCTCGATCTCCGCCGGGAGCTGGTTGTGCTCGAGCACGAGCTTCATGGCCCCCGGCGCCGAGCAGAAGCGCGACAGCACACTCGCGAGGTTCTGGCCGAGCTTCAGCTCGTGCAGGGTGGTCACCGGAAAGCGGACGAACTTGCCGGAGGTGCAGGTCTCGGATTCGCCGCCGCGGTTGTACAGCGCGATGAGGCGTCCAAGCTCGGCGCGGCCGAACCGCGTGGTGGCGAGCTGGGCCCAGGTCTCACCCCCACAGCGCACGGTGACCTGCGCCGCTGCGGCCGTTGTGAGACCGAGCAGGAAGACCAGCGACAGGGCGAGCGACGTTCGCATCAGAACGTGCCTCCCAGTTGGAGCTCGAGGTCGTGTAGATAGCTCACGCCATCTCGAACCACCTCGGGCAGGAGCTCGCCGCCGTAGCGCATGGAGACTCGCCAGTCGATCGACGAGGCGAGGGTGGCCACGACGCCAAAGGCGGCGCCCGGCTGATCCGAGATCGAGGCGAGTGAGTCGCTCGAACTCCAGCTCGAGAGCTCGACCTCCGGCCTCGCGACGAAGGTCAGCTCCTCGCCGATGCGGAGCGGGAGTTCGAGATAAGTGCGCGCCGACAACCGGCGCCGCTCGCCAGAACCTGCGGCCGCGAAGATGCGAAGCGCTTCGCCCGGATCCTCGAAGGCGAGCCGTCCCTCGAGACCCGCGCGGAGACCACTTCCGAGGAGCAGCTCCGGACCGGCATAGACCTCGACGACCTGGGGCCTGAAGCTGCGCAGGTCTTGGGTCGACAAGGGCACGAAGGCGTAAAAGCCGGCCGACAAGGCGAGCCGCTCGAGGAGCCAATGCTCGGCCAAGGCATCCACAAACAGGTGGGGCTCGCTGGGGCCGAAGAAGAGACGATCGAGCCTTGCCGCGGAGATGGGGGTGGTCGCGGCCAGCTCGACCTCGGCGCGGCTCGGCGATCGTCCGCCGCGCCCGTACACCATGGGATCCCGCCCCATCTGGATCTCGGTCATGAACGACAAAGAGCTCTGGTACGAGAGGGTCGAGAGCTGTCCGTCCAAGCGGACACGTCCGGTGAGACCATCGTCGCCCGTCGCTTCGAGGCCCTCCGCCCCGCCGAGCGTGAGCTCACCGCCCAAACCAAACTGCATGGTCTCCGTGGGCGCGAAGCTCACGCGGAGTGAAGGTCGATGAACCTCCTCGAAGCGATGTTGCAGCGAAGCCGAGAAAGCACCGAGGTGGGCGCTTACGGCGCCGCCGATGACGAACGCGGCGCCGAAGGCCTCACGCTGGTCGGGCATCTCGCCATCGAGCAGCACGCGCCGGCCCACGTAGGCGGAGAGACGCACGGCTTCGGAGATCGCGAAACGCGCGCTCCCGCCGTCGTACATGAGGAGTCCGCGCCGAAGCTCGAGGTCGTGCAGACGGCCGAGTCGCGCGGAGAAGCGCTCCTCGCGTTTGGCATTGAAGACGCGATACTCCGCGTAGGCGCCGAGCAGTCGGAAGTTTCGAGCGAAGCTGAGATCGTCGTAGGGAGAGGCGAGGCTGTCTCCGACCGGATCACCCGGCGCGAAGGCGGTGCCCACGAAGCCGAGGTCGGCCGCGAGCGAGAACGGACTGTTGGTCTCGAGCCCGTAGCGTCCATTTACGAGCAGGCGAAGCTCACCGCGCCCGTCCGGACCTTCCGCCGCGTCTTCGGCGTAGACCAGGCCGCGGTACCGGAGGCCCGCGGTCGCGTTCAGAAAGAGCGATTCGCGCAGGGTTCGTCGGATCTCGGAGCGTTCGGCGAGCCCCCCGGCGCCCGAATCCTGCGCGAGGGCAGGCGAGGCGGGCGCGAAGAAACCAAGGAGGAGTCCCAGCCCCCAAAACCGCGCGCGAGCCAAAGCAACGGGCTCGTAACACCTTTTGGAGTGCTTCGACAGTCGTTCGACGCCCCGGCAGATCTTGTCCCCACCTTGGTCTGTCCTCGGCCGTTCGTCGGAGATCGAGAACGCACCGGTGCCTGTTTTCAGGCGGTGAAATCCCGAGATCGAGCCCGAGCCCGTGGGATCTCGTTTTGGCCGCGCGCTTGCACGTGCCAACATCGCGTGATCGCAACTCGACACCCATGGAGCCTGCTTTTGATCCTCTCCGCCTGCGAAGGAGTCTCGATCGGCATCGGTGATGCCTCGGTTGGATCCGGGACGGACGCCCATCCCGCCGCCGATTCTGGGGCGGAGAATCCGGAGATTCCAGCCCCACCGCTGCGCTGCCTGGGCTACAGCCCAGCCGCCTACTTCTACCAAGTCACCCTGGGCCGAACCGGGTTCCTTCGATTCACGCTCTCGAACAGGTGTGCGCGTCCACTGCAGATCCTCTCGGCCGAGATCGTGGGCGACAGCGAGACCTTCACGATCGATCCGCTGCCGCTTCCGCGCACCCTCGAGTTCGAGGAGGTCCTTCGAATCCCCGTGCGCTTCGCGCCGCTCGAGCCCAAGACGTACCAGACTCAAGTCGCCATTCGTCTCGATGATCCCGAGCAGCCAGAGATCCGTGTGCGCCTGACTGGAGAAGGAGTGGGCGGTGAGCTGCGACCACTGCCCGCGAGACTCCAGCTCGATCCGGCTCCGGTTTCCTGCCGCAGCTCGAGCATCACTGTCGGACTGTGGAACGAAGGACCCGGCCCAATGTACGTCTACTCGATCGAGCTCGACGGTCCAGATGCAGCTGCGTTCTCGTTTCGTCACGAGGTCGCCTTGCCCCGCGACGTGCCGGCCTTCGAGGGCCTCGGGGTCGAGCTCGGCTTCCACCCCACTCGACAGGGTGAGCATTCGGCGTCGCTGCTCGTCACCTACAACGGTCGCCAGAGTCCAGCGAGGGTACCGATCACCGCCACCGCCTTCGAGGCCGGCTCGCGCGAGGAGCGCTTTGTTCTCCCTCCAAAGGCGGAGCACGATCTCGTCTTCTTGGTTCCGCCCGAGAACCTCGACCGCGGAGTACAAGCGGCGCTGCTCGACTTCCTGCTCGAGGTGAATCGAGAGGATGCGATTGATCTGCGGCTCTTCGTGACTCCGACCGGCGCGTTCGACGCCGCGCTCGGTCAGCCCGCCGCTTGCGCAGGATTCTCTTCGACCATCGACCTGAGCTCGGTCTCGCCGGCCCTCCTCGAGGTGCTTGTGCCCTGCATGCTCAGTGTGGCTCGGACCGAGGCCATCGCGCGGAGCTCCGACGTGCTGCTCGCCGCGCTCGAGCGAAGTCTGAGCACGCCCGAAGGGCAGCCGCCTGATCTGCGTCCGAGCGCGATGACACACTCGGTCTTCACGACCTTCATCGATGCGTCGAAGGTCCCCCTCCCATTCGTGCTCGGCGCGCTCGCAGCATTTCCCCAGGAGCGTCTTCCGGCGGTCTTCGTCCATGGCTACGAGTATCCGGCGCCCGGTCAACCGGGGGCGCAGGGCGCGCGGCATCACCTGCTGATTCGAGCCACCGGGGGGTTGTTCGTCGACCAGCAGAGCGCGGCCTGGTCGAGGTTCTTCGGCGCGCTCTACCTGCGCATGAAGGGCGGCCCGCGTCCCCTCGTGCTCGGGCTCGCTTGTGAAGCGGCGACGCTCGAGGTCATCGATCTCGTGAAAGGATCCACGGTGAGTGCGTCACTCGACTCACGCGGGCGCAGGGTCTGGGTGCCCACAGATGCGGGGCCCGAGCTCTTGCTCCGCTACGAGCCACGATGCTCGCCACCTGGCCTCGATCCTGGCTGAGCGGACGTGTGTGCCGTGCTTGCTTCTCGAGCCTCGGCGCGGAATTCATGGGGTGCTCGCGCTCACAAGCCTCGGCTCTGTGGACCTGTGCCTGCTCGCCTACTATCCGTAGCCCACGGTGGCTGGGCCTCTCCTCATCTCGCTGCTCCTCGGTGCGGCCGCTCCTTCGTCCGGCGCCGACGTCGTCTGGAGCGTCCTCGCCGATCTCGTGGCGGAGGACGAGGCGCGGACGCTGCGCGGGGTCGAGCGGGCCCGAGCGCATCCCGATGAACGCCTCGTCGGGCCGCTCGTTCGCTTGCTCGAGTCCGGTTCACCGCGCGTGAAGCCTGCGGCGGCCACGGCCTTGGGGGCGGTGGGCGTGCCGAGCAGTTCCCACACGCTCGGCCGGATCCGCGTCGCGCTCACCCACGCGCTCACTCAGACGACGGACGCTCCGACCAGTGCCGCCGCCGCCTCTGCCCTCGCGCGTTATCCGTTCCCGGACTTCCGTCAGCCGCTCTTGGAGCTCGCCGCCCGAGGCACACTCTCGCAGGAGCAGTTGGCGAAGAGCACGCTCTCGGCGCCGGTGAACCGAGCGGAGGCGACCGCCCGGCTCCAAGACTATCTCGCGCTCATCGAGCGAGAGGCCAAAGGGACCGCGGAGGCTTCTTCTCCGCCCGAGCTCGTCGCTGCGCTCCGTCTCGCGAGTGGCGTGTGGACGGGCGTTGATCTCGAGGCACTCCTTTCCGTCCCCCATCCAGCCGTCTCCGCGGTCCTTGCCTTCGCTCTCCGCCGCGCACCGGCCGCACTTCGAGCCTCTGTGGCATCGGGTGTCTCGAAGCGCCCGCTGAAGGAGGCCTCTCTTCTCCTCGAACTCGCGCTCGCTGACAGTCTCGGCGAGGTCCGGCTCGCGGCCATCAGGTCCATCTCAGGGCTCGCGTCCGTGGAGATCGCGCAATCGGTGGCAGGGCGTCTCGCCCACGAGCCGTCGAGCGGGGTTCGCGAAGCTGCCAAGGTGCTGCTCCTTGCGCATGCCGACGCGGCCGTCTTCGAGGTGCTCGCCGGGTGGCCGGCCGATGCGCTCGTCGAGAATCGCGAGATCGCGGTGGCGCTTTGGAGCCACGTGGACAGCAGCACCACCACGGTGGCCTTGGTGAGGGCGCTGAGCTGGACCGATCGAGCTGGAGACGCGGCCCTCGAGAGCCTCCGCGCGCGCGCGGATGAACCGCAGGTCTCTCTGCTCATGGCGGCACTCGAGAAGAGCCCGCCCGGCAGTCGGCTGCGCGAACGTGTGCTCGCGGGCCTCGCTGGCCGGCACGATCCGCGGATTCTGCCCGCTCTGCTTCGACTTCTCGCCGCGGGCTCAGCAGATCGGCCCGTTCTGGACGCACTGGCCCGCGAGCCGGAGCTCGAGGTGCGCGCGCCTATCCTCGAAACTCTCGAGGGCGAGGATCCGGATGCCCGAGAACATGCGCTCTCGCTCGCGTCCCTCTATCGCGGGTCGGACGTCGTGAAGTCCCTCGACGTGCTCGCCGCTCGTGGCCCGCTCTCGGCCGCCGCGTTCGAGTTGCTCGGTCGACAAGATCCGGCGGATGCCATCTCGCTTCAGGTCCGGCTCCTCGGTGATCCGATCCAGGCCCGATGGCACGGTCCGCTCATCGCCTTGCTTCGGAGCGTGGAGGATGAACGCATCGCGCCGGCGACGGTGAAGGCGGTCCAGAACTCGTGGCTCCTCTATCCTTTGGGGGTCGAGCTCATTCGCGCTCAGCCGAAAGAGGCGGCCTCGTCCGCCCTGTTCGAACTCGCGAAGCGACCCGAGGCCTCGGAAGCAGAGCGCGCGGAGACGGTCGTCGCGCTTGGTCAACTCGAGGTCGACGCCCGGGTCGGCCGGCTCCTCGCCTTTGCCGACGACCCCTCCGTCGACGTGAAGATGGCGGCTCGAAATGCGCTGCACGCGTCCGATCCGAAGAAGTATCCGGAGTGGGATCCATACGGCCGCATCCCTCTCGTGGCCGCTGGAGCCGCGTTTGGCGCGAGCAGTTTGATGCTTGCCACCGAGATCGCGAACGCCGATCTCTCACTGCTCTTTACCGGCTCGGTCGGGCTCGTGCTCGGCGGCGCCACTCCATTCCTCTTCACGATGGACGAGAACATCCGGCTCGGCGACGCGAGTTACTTCGCCACGACCGGCCTTTGGGGTTCGCTCGGCGGCTACGGACTCGGCCTCTCGCTTGGTCTCGACGAGACGGATGTCTTGTGGTCGACCTTCCTCGGTCAGGCGCTGGGGGTGACGGCCGGCGCGCTCACTCTGCGCATGCCCGAGTGGAGCGTCGGTGATTCGATGCTCGCGAACTTCACCGCGCTCGAAGTGGGCATGCTCGTGGGGGCGATCGCTCATTCGTCTCGTCCCGGAGATCCGAGGTCCACCGGGCTCGGCCTCCTGGGCGCGGCCGCGACCACGCTCCCCATGACCTTCCTCGCGCGGCGCCTCGTGGCGGAAGAGCGACTCGGCACCATCATCACGAGCGCCGCCTACGGAGCGTGGCTCGGACCCTGGATGGCGCGCGCGTTCTCCTCGAACTCGGATGAGCTCGCGGTGGGGCTCGGCCTGCTCGCCGGGCAAAGCACCGGCTTCTTGCTCGGGCTCGGCTTCGCGCAGCTTGGCGAGCTGTCCGCGGCTCAGATGGGCTACGCCGCCTTTGGCAGCGTCGCGGGGGCGGCGATCGGCGGCGGTCTCGGGCTCAGCTTCTTCTCGGACGAACCGCGAGTCGGCGCCGGTCTCGTCGCGGCGGGCACCGCGATCGGTGCGGTCTCGCTCGGCCTGCTCGCGGAACAGCTCGAACTCGAGGAAGTGGACTTCATGGCGCTCTCCGTCATGAGCCTGCTCGGCGCGGTCGCCGGCGGTGACTTCATGGTGCGCAGCGAGGAGAAGCGCTTCGATGAGGCTGGCTTCCCGGGCGGATTGCTCCTGGGAGCCGGGCTTGGCTTGGGCGCCGGGTTGGTGCTCACGCAGATCACCGATCTGTCGTGGGATGAAATCCAGCTCTCCCTCTTTGGCTCGCTCCTCTTCGGCAGCTCTGCGTTTGGGTTCTCGCATCTGGTGTCCGACGTCGATGTTCGCGCGCGCAGCCGTGCCATCGGTATCGCCGCCGGATCCGGGCTCATCTTGGGCGGTCTCTTTGCCGAGGATCTCGATCTGTCGGGCGACGTTCAGCTTTACAGCTATTCACTTGGCGGTCTGGGCGCGGCCTTTGGTGGTCTCGCTGCGCTCTACGCCGACTCGAACGCGGACCGCTCCGAGCGGATTGGCGGCGGCGTGCTCTTTGGCGCCACCTCGGGGCTCGCGCTCGGCCTGGGGCTCGCGCAGTTCGTGAACCCCACCCCTCGGATGACCGGCGCGATGATCTTTGGCGCCTCCGCCGGAAGCGGGCTTGGGGCGGGCCTCGGCCTGCTCTTGCCCCAATCCGCCCAGTCCGAGGTGATCGGGCTCCTTCATGGCGTGGGTGCGGCCGGTTTGGTGGCCGGCCCGCTGCTCGAGTCGGTCCTCCACGAGCGGGACCTGCCCGACCGCAGTCTGGCCGCACACGTGGCGCTGCCGATGCTCCACGGGGCTTGGCAAGGCGCCTTGCTACCTTGGCTGCACCAGACCGGTCGTCCGCCGACGCGCGAGCTCGCCGGTGGGCTCCTCTTGGGTTCGAGCATCGGCGCGACTTTCGGGTTGCTCTCGTATCATCTGCTCGAACAGCCGCTCGACGCCCCCGACCTCGTGGAGGCGAGCCTGTTCGGCGGTCTGGGCGGAACCATCGGGGCCGGCCTCGGTCTCTTGGCCTCAGACCCCCAGCTCGGCGTCGCGTTTGCGACCGGGCTTGGTCTGTCGAGTTATCTCGCGGCTTGGCTCGTCGCCCCACTCACCACGTATTCGACCGGCGACGTCGCCATGAGCGCCCTCGGCGCGGCCATCGGCGCGTGGATCGCGGCCAACGCGGTGGGGCTCGCCCAGTCGGCACCGACCGAGACCGAGATCGGCGGCGCGCTGCTCTTTGGATCTGCACTCGGCATGGCCGGCAGCATGGTGCTCTCACAGTGGGTCGAGCCGGAGCCCGAAGATGTGTTCGAGACCGCGCTTCTCACCACCGCCGCCTCTGCGATGGGGGCCGGGCTCGCGCTCTCCTTCGACACCGATGCGCAGTGGATCCGTTCCCTCGCGATGGTGTCGACTTCGGGGGTGGGTCTGCTCGCGGGCGCGCTCATCGCCGAGCACACGAGGTACGACGAGCGATCACCGCTCCTCATCTCTTCGGCTTCGGCGATCGGCGCGTGGCAGGGCGCCTGGCTTCCGCTCCTTTGGCACGGCCGGCCCAGGGGAGAGGTCCACGCGGGTGGTGCGCTCCTGGGTGCGGGGGCAGGTGCGCTCGCGGGCACGATCTTGTCGCAGGTGGCGCCGAGAGAACAGGACGACCAGCTGGAGATCGGGTGGTCGGCCGCACTCGGAAACGTGTTTGGTGGTGGAACGGCGCTCCTCGCGACAGATCTCGACGAAGTCGGCACCGCAGCGCTGCTCACGGGGATGGGGCTCGGCGGGTACGCGCTCGGCTACATGCTCTCGCCCCACACCAGCTACTCCGCGCAGGACATGAAGCTCATGACGCTCATCGGCGCGCTCGGGGCCTGGCACGGAGGCTGGCTCCCTTCGGCCGTCAACGGCGGCGCGACTTCGGGCGAGGTGCACGGCGGGGCCGCGATGCTCGGCCTCGGGGTCGGGTTGCTCGGTGGACAGATCGTGAGTCAGTTCACGGAGGTCAGCAACGCCGCGCTGAAACTCGGAAGCCTGTCGTGGTTCACACTCAGCGTGGGGGCCGGCGGTCTCTCGCTCTTCGCCGATGCCGAGATCCACACATCATCCATCCTCATGGAGAGCCTCGGACTCGGTGGGCTCGCGCTCGGCCTCGCGCTCGGAGACGTCATCAAACTCGATGGTGGTGACCCCTGGTTGATCGCACTCTCGAGCGCGCTCGGCGGCATGACCGGAGCCACCTTGCCGGTGCTCACGCAGCACGGGCTCGATGATGCGGCGCGGACGCGAGGTTACGCCGGAGGCACGATGCTCGGTGCGAGCGTGGGCGCCGCCGCAGGCGTGGTGCTCACGCAGCTTCTCGATCTCGAACCCGAGGACGTGGCGAAACCTACGGTGGCGAGTGGAGCCGGCGCGGCGCTGGGGCTCGGTCTCGGCCTCATGATCCCAAAGAGTGATGCTCGCGGCCGACTCGCGCTCATGGACGCCGGAGCGGTGCTCGGCCTCGGCGCGGGCCTGTTCTTCGCCCAGGGCGAAGGTGATGACGCGGGCTCGCTCCTCAATCCAGGTCTCGGCGCATCGATCGGCGCGCTGCTCGGCCTCGCGACGCCCGCGCTGTACAACGGATCCGAGCTGAGCGCGGTGCCGGGTGAGCAGGCGGGCGGTGGCCTCCTCTTCGGCTCCGCCCTCGGGCTGTCCGCGGGTTTCGTGCTCGACGAAGTACTGAAGCCCGACGCCTCCGATCGCGAGCGCGTGCTCGCGGGGGCGCTGATGGGGGCGCTCTCCGGCAGCGGCTTGGGCCTCGCGTTCTCCACCGACGATCGCCTCTTCGTGGGTCTCGGCCAGGGGCTCACTCTGCTCGGCGCCGCCGGGGCGGCATTCGCGCCCAAGGACATCGAGTTCTCTTGGTCGAAGGCTGCTGCGGGCACGACGTACCTCGGCTATCTGAGCTGGCACTCGCTCGGGCTCACCTTCCTCCTCGACGGCACCGACCGTCAGGCGGCCGGCGTGGCGCTCGCCACGATGGGTCTGGGCTCGGCCACCGGACTCTATCTTCTGCCCAACCTCGAGCCCCAGCTTCCCGATCTATTGACCCTCTTCGCCGGGAGCATGTGGGGGACGTGGATCGGCGCTTGGTCAGGGACCATGGCCCGCCGAAGCACGGAGCTCGGCGATCGCCAAGGCTCTGGTCTCGTCGCGCTCAGCTCGGCGCTTGGTTCGGATCTGGGGCTCGCACTCACCGGCCTCATCGTCTCGAAGCTGGTGAAGGTGGAGCCCACGCGCTTTGCGGTCATCAACCTCGCCGGGCTCACCGGCATGGTGACCGGCATGATCACCGCGGGCTTTCTAAAGGATGATCCTCTGCTCGCGGGCAATGTGATCGGCAGTGTCTCGGGCCTCGCACTGGGCGCGCTGGTGACGGCGTTCATCGACTTTTCTGGCACCCCGGCTTGGGATCAGATCCTCGGCGAGGACGGAGGTGCCCGGGAGGAAGCGGCGCGCGCGCCTTCGGGCGACGGTCCCTTCCGCATCCACAGCTGGTACCCGGGGGCGCAGGTCCTTCCGTCCGAAGAAGGGGCGGAGCAATACGTCTTCTCGATCTCCGGTTTCTGGGACTGAGGACCGCGCGTTGCGCGCTCAGCCTTTGGGCTCGAGTCGAATCACGTCACCGGTCCACTGGTTGAGCACGACGAGCTTCGCACCACCCTTGGCTCGCACGGTCCAGATGCGTTCCTCGAAGGTCTTGCCGTCCTTGTTGAACTTGGGCTCGATCCACGCGATCCGACCTGCCAAGCGCGTGCCGCTGCCGATCAGAACGCACCCCGTCCCGACCGGAGCCAGCGCGTCCGGGACGTTCCCGTCGCCGCCTTTGCGTTCGAAGATCTCGCTGGTCGCCACATCGGCCGCGACGAGCGAGCCATCGGGCCGCGTGTGGACCGTGGCAAAGCTCCCGCCCACTGGCCATCGAACACGCACGCGTCCGCTGCTCCGAGGCATCCTGCTCGCGGCGCCCAATCGAAATACACCGAGCCCGGAGATGGGCTCGCCCCAAGTTTCTGTCACAATGCCCCGAGTGGGACTCGAGCTCCGAAGTACGAGCGTGTTGCTCTCGATGCTTGCGTTTGCCTGCGGGCCGTCGGGGCCTTCCGTTCTGTTGGTTCCGGAGGGACCTCGTTCCGCCATCCTGTTCACGATCGAGCCGCGCGGTGTCCTCGCTCGCTCCCTGGATCTCACCCGCGATTCTCCCCTTCTCGCCGAGGTCGAAGGGTCGAGCACGGTGTTGTTCTACGAACGTGGACTCGAAGAATGGGCGTTGGCCGAAGGTGAGCTTCGCCTCGAGTCGACGGGCCGAGCGCTCGAGCCATTCCTCATGGGCTTTTCGCTCGCTGCAGACGAAGACGCCTGGCGCTCCATTGAAGCTCTGCCGAGCGAGCTCTCCGAGCTCCGGCTCCCGCCCTTCGATCCCATCGCTTGCGTGGACGCGGGGCGATGCGTCGGACCCCTCGAGTCCGGCGCGCGCTGGTGCCGGGCCGCCTGCGTCATCGACCCCACTCCAGAGCCGGCGCCTCCCACGCCTCCGGATCCACTGACGGACATCCCTTGTCCGGAGGGCTGGGCTCGACCGACGGTCGCGGGCGTTTCAGGCGCCTGTAGGCCGCCCGAGCGTCAGCGCAGTTGTCCATCGGATCAGGCACAGTGGCTCGGCAAGTCCAGTTGCGAAATGGTCGGGCGCGCCTGTCCCGTCGGGACCTGGCCGGACACGTTGATCGGCCGCCCGGGCGTGATCTACGTCGACGCGGCGGCGCCGTCGGGCGGGGACGGTTCCATGCCGAGTCCATTCTCGACGCTGGAGGAAGCGCTCGCGGCGGTGTCGACGACTGCGACCATCGCGCTCTCGGTCGGACGATATCGAGTCAACGGACCGCTCGTGCAGCCCGTTCTCCTGGCGGGCGCCTGCGTCGGAGGCACGGTGCTCGAGGCCTCGAGTGGGAGCGTGGTGCTGGAGCCACGGGCCGAGCTCGAGATCGCCAACCTCAGCATCGAGGGCGGAGTGCAAGGCGTTCGGCTGGTGAGCCCCAATGTAGAGCTTCGCATGCGCGACGTCATCCTCTCAGGGACCGTCGACGACAACTACGCGATCTTGCTTCAATCGGGTGCGAGGGCGCATCTCGAGCGCGTCGTCGTGCGTGGACGCGCAGGGTTGCGCGCGGAAGCCGGGAGCTCGGTCATCGCCCATGACCTCCTGCTCGAGTCCACCTCCAGTCACTCGGCGCTTTCGATGGTCTCGGGGTCGAACGGTCGCTTCTCGCGACTTCTCGCCTCGCTCGAGGATCGGCTGCCGCTCTCGAGTCCGGCCGCCTTGGTGGCAACGGGCAACGCCAGCGTGCAACTGGATCAAGCTTGGGTTCGTCACACGCAACTAGGCGGAATCCTCGTCACCGACTCGTCACGGCTCATTGCTGCCCACCTTTGGATCTCCCGGACCCAGGACGGATCGGACATCGGCTACGGCATCTACGCGAGCCTTTCCTCGAGCGTGGCCGTCGACGGTCTAGGCTTCGAGGATCACGCCGACCCGGATGCCGTCGTTCTGGACACCTCCGGGATGACGCTCGAGCGTGTCTCGTCCAGCTCCGTCGAGGCGAGGAAGACGGCGGGCTTCGTCGCGGCCGAGAGTGCGCGTATGATGGTGCGGCGGGCCTCTCTGCAGTCTCGAGGCACTGCCTTCGACTTCTTCGAACATGCTCAGGCGGAGGTGGAGGATCTGGTGCTGCAGACGCGACCTCAGCCGGGCTCTCCGAACGCGGTGATCGTCCGCGGGGCGGCCTACCTGGTGGGGCGTCGTTGGCGCGTCGACCTAGAGGGGGGAACTGGTATTTTGCTCGACAGCAGCGCACGGAACATCGAACTCGACGACATCCATGTGCGCGGCACGACCGAGCGCGGCTCGGTCAACGCCGCTACAGCTTTGTTTCAGGGGCTCGGGGCGCTCCGTCTCAGGCGCGTGATGGTCGAACTCGATGGACACCGCGGCCTCTCGTTGAAGTCGGCTGCGAGCCTCGAGGACGTTCGCGTGAGCGGCGACCTCGATTTCGGGCTGCGGCTGGACGCGCTCTCCCTGGCGGGCGCGATCACCGCCGCTCGCATGGCGGTCTCAGGCCGAGCCGGGGTGGACGTCGAGGTGATCGGCGGGACCCGGTCGACCCTCAAAGACGTGACCATCGATGGAGGCGTAGTGGGCCTGCGGATCTCGGAGACCGCTGATGTCGAACTCCAGCACTTCGTGATCGATAGCGTGCCCGGACAGGGCGTCGTGCTCCACAACGACGGACTCACCTCTGGGGCACCTTCGCTCGAGCTTCACTCCGGGCGTTTGAGTCGGTGCGAAGTCGGCGTTTCGCTCGTGCAGACGGACGTGGATAGGGCCCGCCTGCTCGAAGGCCTGCGCTTCGCGGAGAACCTCACCAATGTGAGAATCGACCTTGCCTCGCCCGACTGAGCTCGGACGCCACGCGGACAACGTGACCTGGGGTCACTCTTCGGGGGCAACGTCCTTTGTGTGGGTGTCTACCGCGGCACAAATTCGGGGGCCTGTGGCCGAACCGACTGCTTCCTCAGCCCCTGCTGAAGTGAACGCCTCCTCGCAGTTGCTTCCGGCGGGTGTCCGCCGGAGGATGCCCGCGCCGTGGAACCCGGGCTGAAGTTTGCGGTCGTTCGCGAGGACCCTCAGACCGAGCGGACCCTCATCCAGGCCGAGGGCGCACGCTCCGTGCTCCTCGTGGCCTCAGGCGGCTGCACGGCTCTCAGTCTCGAGGCGGTCTTCCCGGAGCTCGAGATCGTCGCCTTCGACATCAACCCGCGCCAGCTTCAACACCTCAAAGACAAGCGCGCGGCTGCGAGGCGAGGTGAGTCCGTCCGACTGAACGTCGGGGACTCGAACATCCATCAACTCAATCAGCGCGGGGCCTTCGAAGGCATCTTTCGGATCCTTCGCTCCGCCATGCTGGAGTTCGTGAGCAGCGCCGAGGAGATTGACCACTTCTTCTCGAGCGCCGAACAGGAACGTCGAGCCATCGCGGAAGCTTGGTGTCGCTCGCCCTACTGGCCGGCGGTGTTCTCGACCGCGTTCAACGGGCCGGTGCTTCACGCGATGTTCGGTCCGGCGGCCACGCAACACGCCGAGCCCGGGAGTTATCCTGGCTACTTTCAACGCGTCTTTGAGCGTGGCTTGGCGCGTGGAGACGCCGCGCAGAACCCTTTCTTGCAGCATGTCCTGCTCGGCGCGTATCGCCCCGAAGACGCGCCCGAGTATATCCGCATGGGCCGCAACCTCCCCTCCGTCTGCTCGATGGAGCTTGTGACCGGCACGATCTTCGACGTACCGCGGCTCGATCGCTTTGATCTATTGAGCCTCTCGAACGTCTTCGACTGGTCGGATGACCAGCAGATCTCCGAATGGCTCTCGTGGCTGTCGAAGCGTGTCCGTGTGGGGAGCCGACTCCTCATCCGGCAGCTCAACAACCAACGCGACCTTCGGCCCTGGCTCGAACCTGCTTTTGAACTCGACGAGCCGACGGGCGCACGTCTTCTCGAGGCTGATCGCAGCCTGTTCTATGAGCGCATCCTCGTCGCCGTTCGAGTGGAGTGACGAGGTGTCGAGCGCGCGGGAGAAGGTCCGGATCGTCCTCGTCGATGCGGACGGAGTGGCGCCTTACGCCGAACGCATGCGTCGGATGGAGCGCGACATTCTCTATCCCATTGCCGACGGGAAAGACCAGTTCCGCATCGAGCACGGACTTGGTTATGCGCCCTTCTTCAGCGACATGGGGAACGCGCACTTCGCGGTCGCCCTCGAGAACGACGAGGTCGTGGGCACCGGAGTCGGCATCATTCGGCACGCCCTGGCCGGCGGCCGTCGAGTGGTGAGCGGCTACGGCTGCGACCTCAAGCTGGCGGTGTCGCATCGAGGATCGGGCCTCGCGAAGCGCCTCGTGTTCTTCGGCCTGACCGAGATGCTTCGTCCGAAGAACACGCTGTTTCGCTCCTGGCGCTTTTCCTATGGGGCGGCCATGCGCGGCGCCAAGGGTGACGTGCTCAGGAGCGGACGCGGCGTCCATCCGCTCAAGCTGCTCTCACCTTACGCGCGTCTTCATGTGTACTTCGTCGACCCGCAGGTTCTGGCCGGACTCGAAGCCGATGGATGCCCGCGACCGCCGCCCGAGATCGACGGCCTCGATCTCTCACCGGACGCCGAGGCTTCGAGCGGTCCGCTCGGCATTGTCTCGACCGCGGGTAAGAAAGATCTGCGGCTCGTGTCCACTGGGGCGCCTTGGCCGCTTCAGCACCTCGTGCTTGGCCCGCGTTCGTGGAATCCCAACCTCGGCGCCTATTTGCAGGCCTCCGGTGCGGCGATGCTCGCCGCCGGCGCACCAGGCCCGGCCTGCTTTGCGCTCGATGAACGGTTGAGTGATCATGTCGCGTGGCTGCGAGCTCGAGGCGTCGAACCCGGTGCAACGTGCACCATCATTGCCTGGCGCCTGTGGCCTCGGCTGCCCAGCTTCAAATGGGTTCATCTCGCAACCTCGGAGATCTAGATGACCGCGAACCTGCGCACGACCGTTGACGCCCTCAAGCGACGCCTTCTCAGCCATGAGAATCCGTATCTCGTCGCCCTTCGAAGCGGAACGATGACGCGCGAAGACTTCATCGAGACTCAGATCCAGTTCCTCTTTGCGGTGGTGTTCTTCTCTCGGCCCATGGCGGTCCTGGCCGGACGTCTGCCCCGGCCCGAGATGCGGATCTCCCTTCTGCACAACGTCAGCGACGAACACGGGGACGGGGATCTGAGTCTGTCGCACGAGAAGACGTTTCTTCAGTTGCTGGCTCGGCTCGGCGTCACCCCGGAGGACGTGGAGGCACGCGCTTTGTGGCCCGAGGTACGCGCCTTCAACACTACGCTCGCGGGGGTGTGTAACCTCGACGACACGATGACCGCGCTCGCGACGCTTGGAATCATCGAGGATCTCTTCGCGGGCATCTCGGCCGAGATCGGCGAGGCCCTCATTGCGCGCGGCTGGCTGGGCTCGGCTGATCTGGTCCACTACACCACGCACGAGACGCTCGATGTTCTGCACGCGGACGGCTTCTATCGAGAGCTCGACGCCGCCTATGAGCGCCATGCGCGCCACCGCTATCAGATCGAGCAAGGCCTCGAGCTCGGGGCTTACGTCTTCTTACGGATGTATGAAGATCTCCATCGATCGCGCGCACGACGTTGGATGCGTGAGGTACGCGGTCCTCATAGCCTGGCGGATGGTTGGCATCTCGTGGGCACCCAAGAGAGCGAGCGCTAGTGTCCCGTCCGAGAAGTTCGATCATGTTCCCGCGAAGTATCTTTCGTCGCTGGTCGGCGCGCTACGAAGGGAGTTGGGTCGCCCCCAATGACCGAGGAGCCCGAAAGGGCGGCCGCAGGC
>WYAZ01000108.1 GCA_011526105.1 Deltaproteobacteria bacterium
CCTGCGGCCGCCCTTTCGGGCTCCTCGGTCATTGGGGGCGACCCAACTCCCTTCGTAGCGCGCCGACCAGCGACGAAAGATACTTCGCGGGAACATGATCGAACTTCTCGGACGGGACACTAGTCCGCGAGCCCGGCCGCCTCGGAGATGGAACGCACCGCCACCTCCGGATCTTCGAACTCGATCACCAGCCGATCATAACGGTGGCCTTCCAGCTCGATGACCACCGCTCGCTCGGCCTTTCGCACGTCGAAGAAGATCCATTCGCCCTTGTAGTAGAACGTTCCCGCGGTCAGGACTCCGGGGATGTGCGTGCCGCCCAGCCGAAGGCCCTTCCACCAGCCGCGGGCGACCTCGGGCGCGTGACGGACCGAGCGAAGCTGGCCCTTCTCGATCTGGATGCGGCGCTTCAGGGCCCAGAGCTGATGGAGCCCCTTCACCTCGAGGATGACGTGATCATCCGTGATTTCGAACTCGACCATGCCCCCCCCGAGCTCAACCTATCGGCGAGGCAAGAACTCCAAGACCTCGACGGCTTCGCGTTCCACGTCCGCGGCGCGGTACCAAAGCGGGACGGGATCGTTCTGCAGCCAGAGCGGGAGCAAGTTGTCATAGTAAGGCGATGCGGTGAAGGTCCGCTGTCCGCCAGGCAACTCGATGGTGCAGTCCACGCCAGTGGTGGGTCCCGCGCCGCAGGCGAAGCGCATGGAGGGCCCCGACCCGTGCGCGTAGTTGTCCGAGAACTGGCCGCTCGGGTTCGCGACGTCGACGGTGAAGAGGCCTCCGTCGTTCGCGTAGGGACCGTTGGGCACGAAGAGCTGCCCGAAGGCCGGTGCGAAAGTGACGGTGTGTTTTCGTCCCCAGAGCCAGTCGGCGGGGTCGGCGCCAAACTCGCCCACGAGATAGGCGCCGGTGTCATTCAGGACCAACGCCGCGGTCTCGGTGCTGGTCTCGGTCACCGAAGAGGTGGAGACGTCGTCCCAGTAAACGGGACCAGCGGCGAGCTCCTCGGGACGCAGAAGAAGGATGATCATGCTGTCGAGTCGCGCGCGACGCCCGATGCCGGCCGCGGCCTGTTCGTCGGCGAACACGGCCCGGTGAAGGCGCGGCACGAGCGCGTGGTAGGCCATGCACCCCGCAGACTCGAGGCGTGTCTCCATGCTGGCGTTCGGCGCCGAGGATGGGGAGGTGCTGCTCAGGCCGGTCGGGCACTCGTAGCTCCAAGCAGCGAGTTGATCACGGACGAGCTGTCCGTTGGTGTCGAGCAGAGACTCGGCCTGGGCTGCGAGCCCGAGCACGACCGGCACCGTGTCTCGACCGACGGCCGAAAACACGTCGGCCTGGGTCTCTTGCATGGTGGTGAGCGTGTGAGCGCCCGCGCCCGCCTCGAGCAGATTGAGGATGCGTTGCTGCCGATAGCCGGTGGCCACGAAGTTCTGCAAATAGCGATTGTTCACGCCAGGTCGCCCAAAACGCAGCGAGCCATTCATGTCGTTGTTCGCGGTGGCGAGGTAACCTGCGGCTGGGTTCTCGGCCTGCGGCAACTGATCGAGCGGGTAGAAGCCTTCCCACTCCGCCTCGCCGGTGCCCGGCAGTGGGAGCCACGGCGGGTAGACATCGGCCCAGGAGCGAATGGGTACCAGGCTGTACGGGAACCAGCCGATCTCACCCGCGTCGTCGATGACGACGAAGTTCTGTCCGGTGGTGGTGAGGCTCGAGAGCGCCGCCTTGGCCTCCGCCAAGCTGGTGGCCTTCATCATGTCCAACACGAAGTTCAGGTCCGTGGTGGCATCGTGACCGGCCCAACGAATGGAGACGCCGGTGCCGCCTTGACCATCCACCGCGACCATCGGGCCGTGGTGCGGCACGTACAGGAAGTTCTCGGTCACCGGTTGCAGCGGCGGCGTGCGGTTGAAGGTGAACTGCCGAACGGTGACGGGCACGTCCGCACCTTCAAAGCTCACAGACACGCCGTTGTTGGTCACCGTCTCGAGATAGACATCCGCTTGATCGAAGAAGGTCGTCGTGGCCCCCCAAGCGATGTCGTCGTTCTGTCCGAGGATGATGCCGGGCAGACCCGCGAAGGAGACGCCAGCGATGCGCAGGTCGCCAGCGGCGTTCGATTTGGTGTCGATGCTCACGAGGTACCAGATCGACGGGTTCTCCATCCCGAGGTGGGGGTCGTTGCCCAGCAGCGCCCGGTCATCTGTCGTCTGAGAAGGCGCCACAACCCAGTTGTTGGACCCGGTGCCTTCGAGCGGCTCCCTGGGTGCGGGCCGGTTCGCGAGCGCGAGGTGGATGGCCCGCTGCGCGTCCTCGAGGCGCGGCTTCGCGCGCCGGATGGCCTCGAGGCCGTCTCGATCCGTGACGGCCAAGCCGGGGGCAGGAGGCAAGACGGTGGCCGTGTTGCCGGGGGCCAAGCCGTATAGATCGGCGAACTTCTCCGGCGAGACCTTGCTCGCGACGTCTCCGAGCGCGAGCTCGAGGCTGCTGTCGTTCGTGAGGTTCTCGAGCAGCGACAGGATGCAGGCGACGCTGTCGAGCTCCTCCCAGTCCGCGACCAGACCCACTCCGATGTTCCAGTCATTCGTGAGGCGAGCCCCGTTGCGGTTGTTTCGGAGGTCCTCGATCCACGCGTTCACGCCGCGGGTGTACGCGGTGATCATCCGGCGGGTCTCGTCGGTCGCGTTGAGCCACATGACGTCTTCCAGGCGGCCGCCGTCTCGCGTGGCGATGAAGGAGCGCGACTGCCTGTCCACGTCCAAAACCGCATTGCCGATGGCACCGAACAGCTCCGAGAGGCGCCCGCGGACGAAGCGGCGACGCAGGTCCATCTGGCCAAAGCGGTGAGACGCGTGGATGTAGCCCTGAACCGCGAAGCAGTCCTCGTTGGTCTGGCACCCCAGGTGGGTGACGCCATGTTGGTCGAAGGAGATCTTGGCGGGGGCGGAGAGGCCCGGGATCGACAGCTCGTCGGGGGTCGCGTCCATCGTGCCGGCGTCTCCGGCGTCGGGTGTGGGACCGCTGTCGGGGGCGCCGGCATCTGGACGACCGCTGTCTGGTCGGCCCGAGTCCGGGCGCGGACCGAGGTCGGCGCCGGCGTCCACGCCGGCGTCCGTGTCCACGGCGTCGTCGCCGCAGCCGGTGAGCAGCAACCCTCCTTGAAGCGCGAGAAGCAGGGCGTAGGTGAGCGGGAGTTTGGCAGTATTCATCAAGACTTCCTCGAGAGTGCGCGGACCATACACGCAAGGGAGACGCATCTTCCAGCACCGCGGGCGGAAATTGCTGCTACGGAATTCCCCAAGAATTGTGCTAGCGTAGCCGTTCCATGCCCTCTTCAACCATCCAGTCACAGGTCGAGGCGATCGAGCCGGCCTTCGAGGCTTTCGCAGCGGGTCGGGTATCGTTCGCGGAGTTCCTCGGGGTCGATCCCGACGCGCTCGCGCGCCTCCTGCACCTCGCGGTTGCGCAGCTCCAGGTCGGTCGGATCGCAGATGCCATCTCGATCATCGAGGGCCTCATCGCCCTCGACGACGGCAATTACATCTTTCACCAATATCTCGGGCTCGCGCGGGAGCGCGGCAAGGACTACTCCGGCGCGGTGGCGGCCTACGACCAAATGCTCGCTCGAGTCCTCGGTCGAGACGATCGAGCGGTGGAGCAGGTCGAAGGTTTCTTGCTGCGGGCCCGTGCCCACGCGGTGCTGGGCCGGGTCGAACTCGCCGCCAAAGACCTCGCGAGCGCGCAAGGTCTTTGTGTGAACGACGATCAGCTCTCCGAGATGACCGCGGAGCTCGTCCGAATGCTGCGAGGTGCTGCGTGAGCAAGATCCAGTCAAACCTGCCCAAGACCAATCTCAACCCCGCCGAGCAACAGCAGATTCAGAGTCGAGCCGCCGACGCCGCCAAGGCGCTCGTGGAGCTCAAAGACGCCGACCTCGAGCTCCTGCGAGGCCAGCTCCCGGGAACACCCACCGGTTTTGCTCAGGCGCTCGTGGGTGGGGCCTTCGATCGCGCCGTCGACGAACGCTTTATCCAGAACGCCAAGGTCGACGTGCTTCGAGGGCGAATCGTCAACGGCCAGTCCGCCGAGCGCCTGAATGACACGCTCACCGACCTCGGCGCCCGAACCGCGACCTTCAAGGAGGCGCTCGCCGACGCCAAAGGTGAGCCCGCCAACCCGCTGCTCCGAAAGCAGCTCACACACAGTCTGGCGAACATCGCTTTCGCCGCCGACAAGAGCCCGGAGGCCTTTGGCGAGTGGGTGAACAAACTCGAGGCCCTGGCCGGAAGATCGGGCATGGCGGGCAAGTCGGTTCAACGGTCCATTCAGTATGGTTCCAACCTCGGCCAGCTCGTCGCGGCGGAGCTACGCACCATGGTGGTGGAGCCCCTCAAGCAAGATCCCGACATCCGGAATCGGGTCTGAGTTCCCTGCGTTGAAACGGCCATGGCCCCGTCGCCGCGTCTGACCCTCTATCACTACCCAAGCTGCGGCTACTGCCAACGTGTGTTCCGAGTCCTCGACCAGCTGGGTCTCGACATTGAACGCTTGAACATCGACGAGGACGCGTCGGCCCTCGCGGATTTGGTGAAGGCGCGTGGTCGGCGGACCGTGCCCGTCTTGCGCATCGAAGGTGCGGACGGGCAAAGCACTTGGATGCCCGAGTCCCAAGACATCATCGCTTACCTGCGGGCAAACGTCGTCGCCTGAGCAGTCCCGCCACCGCGAGCACCCAGAGGAGCGAGACCAGACTCGAGCTCCGTGCGGCCTGCACGTGTTGGCAGGCGAATCCTCCTTCGCTCGTCTTTGAGGGGATGCGACCTGCATCGCTCTCGCAGGGCTCCAGCAGGTTCAGCTCGATGTCCTCGCCGTAGTAGAAGCGCAGGATCGACTCATGACCGCGACCGCCCTCCGCGAGACAGCGCGCGCCGTTCTGCGAAGCGCACCCTCGGTTGGCAAAGTTCTCTGGGTCGACGAAGCCCAGCGGGGACTGGAAGACCTCGTCTCCCCGCCGGCCTTCGTTGTAGGTGACGAAGCGTTCGGTGTTGCTCGGGTCTCTGTCGCTGGCCTCGGGCATGCAGTCCGACGTGGATGGAATCGCGCCCGCCACGTAGAAGGCTGCGACCACGGTCTCGCGGTGACTCAGGATGATGTCCCGGGTCATCTCGACCGCCTCGAAGTGGATCGCCTCCGGTGCACGACCGCAGGTGTAGACTTGGTCTTCCGCGCCGTCTCGGATCGAACCCTCGCGACCCAGCTGGTAGTACAAGTAGCTCCTCGCTGAGATGGCTTGGGCGCGAAGCGCCGCCGCGGGGGCCCCTCCGTTCTCGCAGGCCACTACGTGTGGCAGGTAGTCCGACTCGACGGCGATCTCTCCCAGCCCTTCGACCGTCGCCTGACACTCCGCCGAAAGTGGCCGCTCGATGACATCCCAGGCGCTCGAGGAAGGGTCGGTCCCACATCCGCCGATGAGGAGGCTCAGCGTTGGGAGAAATCCGTAAAGACAGGAATACTGCGCAACTTGTGCTTTCTGCCGAAGAGATCGATCATGGTGTTTCGCCGGACGCGCCGGCCCCGACTCACCATGGCCCCCTCGCATATCCCGAATCTTCGCGAAGTCTTCTACGACCTGCAAGAGGGCTTTCAGATCCTCAGCCCCGATCTCAGGTACCGCTACATCAATCGGGTGGCCGCGGAACAGGCTCGCAGCCGATCCGAAGACATGCTCGGTCGCCCCATGGGGGACTTCTACCCGGGCATCGAGGACAGTGAGGTCTTCGTTCACGTTCGTCGGCTCATGACCGACGGAGGCATCCAGCGCCTCGAGTCCGAGCTGCGCCTTGCGGACGGTTCCTCCCACTGGTTCGAACTTTGTCTCATGCGGGTGGCGGAGGGCGTGGCCATCCTCTCGCTGGACGTCACCGAGAAGAAGCGCGCCGTCCTCGGCGCAAAACGCGTGCAGCGAATGGAGGCGGTCGGCCAGCTCGCGGGTGGGGTCGCGCACGACTTCAACAACCTCCTCACGCTGATCCAGACCTCCGCCAGTTTCCTGAAACAAGATCTGCCGAGCGACGGCCCCGCTCAGGCCGACGTGGACACGATCCTCAGTGCGGTCGCCACGGCTTCTCAGCTCACTCACAAGCTGCTGGCTTTCGCTCGTCAGATGCCGGTGGCTGCGCGGGCCTTCTCGGTGAAGGAGGCAGTGGAGAGCGCCGTCTTGTTGCTCCGCAGGGCCGTCGGCAGCACCGTTGTCCTCGAAACCAAGATCAGCGACGACGCCGGATCGGTCTTCGTCGATCCGAGCGCGCTGGATCAGATCCTCATCAACCTCGCGGTCAACGCGCGGGATGCCATGCCCAAGGGAGGCACGCTCACCATCTCGGCGCGCTCCATCCAACTCGATGCCGAATGGGTCCGAGCGCACGGGTTCGCACTCGAGCCTGGAGCGTACGCCGAGATCTCCGCCCGCGACACCGGGACTGGCATTCCTGCAGACGTCATCGATCACATCTTCGAGCCCTTCTTCACGACCAAGTCCGAAGACCGCGGGACAGGTCTGGGGCTCGCCAGTTGTTGGGGGCTCGTCACTCAGTCGGGCGGCACCATCACGGTCGACAGCGAGCTTGGACGAGGCACGGTGTTTCGACTGTATCTACCGACTTCCGAGCCGAAGTCCCCAGAGGCTCGGAAGAAAGGGACCTTCCCTCCGGTCCAGGCGCCGGTGGCCTCGGTTCTCGTGGTCGAAGATCGCCCCGAGTTCAGCACGCTCATTGGCCGAGTCCTCAGACCCCAGGGCTATCGAATCATCGAGGCTGCCGATTCCGAGGAGGCGCTTCATATCCTCACCCGCAGCCAGTCCCAGGTCGACCTGCTCCTGTGCGACGCGGCGTCGCCTGGGAGCACCGGCCCTGATCTGGCCTCGCGCGTCCGCAACGCCCATCCCGGGGTTCGACTGCTGCTCATGTCGGACCTCTGCGAGGCGGAGCCGAGGGCTCGCACATCCGACGTGTCTTCCACGGAGGTGCTCCATAAGCCGTTTACGCCGGGGCACCTGATCGGCGCGGTCGAGCGGGCGCTGTCGGTGGGGCGGACGCTGTCGGTGGAGCGGACGAGCGATGCGCCTCGAGAGGAACTCTGAGCTCAGCCGTCGAAGGCCTTGAGCAGGTGCAGGTGGATGGTCGTGCCTTCGCCCTCTGTGCTCTCGATTCGAACGTCGCCGCCCGCGCGGCTCACCAACCGGAAGCACTGATTGATCCCCAGCCCGGTCCCGCCGGCTCGGGTGCTGAAGAATAGAGTTCCGAGTTTCTCGACCGTCTCCGGCGGCATTCCGGGGCCGTCGTCACTGACGGAGATCGAGACCTGCCGCCCCTCGACCTTGGCTCGAATCATGATGGTCCCGCCCGGACGGTCTGCGCTCTCAATCGCTTGGGCGCCGTTTGTGATGAGATTGACGAGGATTTGTGTGAGCTCCGAGGCCTCGATCGAAACGTTCTCGATGCGTTCGGGGCCCTCGTAGGTGACACCGACGCGAGCCCGCTGAGTGACCGTGCGGCAGAGCGACGCTGCGAAGCGAATGACGTGGACCGCTTCTTGGACCCTCGCGCCCTCGACGCGTGCGGGCGAGATCCATGAGGCGAGATCCCGCAAGAGGTCGGAGATGAGCACGGTCCCCGAGTTGATGTCGGCGGCGAGGTCGTCGAACTCCGTCGACAAAGCCCCAACCGCCTTCTTCTCCTCCTTCGACAGCGCGTCCGGCGCTGCCTCGAGGAGCCGCTTCATGCCGGCTACGGCCGGCCTGAGCTGCACGAGTCGCTCAACGTTGTAGCGCATGTAAGAAAGTGGCTGTCGCAGGTCATGGACCAAGGATGCGGCCAGAGTGCCGAGTGTGGCCATGCGCTCCGTCTTTAGGACACGCGCCGCGAGGACCGCGTCCTCCTCAGAGGCGTGGAAGACCTCTGCCCCCCAGTGGAGCGCGCCCCGGAGCTCCGCGTAGTCCCAAGGCTTCATGAGATACCGAGCCACCAGGCCCTCGTTGACCGCTCTCAAGATGGGTTCGAGGTCCGTGTACGCCGTCACGACCATGCGGATGATTCGCGGGTGAGAGCTCTTGATGGTCTCGAGCAGATCCATCCCGCTCTTTCCCGGCATTCGCTGGTCGGTGACGACGATCTCCACGGGATGCTGCGAGACCAACATAGTGGCCTCGTCCGCCCCTTCGGCGAGCAGAATCTGAAACTCCTCTTCGAAGGAGTGCTGGAATACGATTCGATTCGAGGATTCGTCGTCCACATAGAGGACGATGGGCTTGCGTTTGGCTGGATCTGGACGACTCATCATTGCGCAGGTGGGTGAAGGATCGGCCCTCAACTCACCTTCTTGGCGGCGGCGGCCCCCAGACCCACCGCTTCGAGAATGACACGAGGATCGACCGGCTTCTCGACGCAGCTCTGCGCACCCGCCCGCAGCGCCTCCTCCTTGGTGCTGTCGTTGAAGTTGCCGCTGGCCACGATGACCTCGATGTCTGCGGTCTTCGGATTGGCGCGCAGCCGACGGCAAACCTCGAGGCCATCGACCTCCGGCATGAAGAGGTCCATCAGGATGAGATTCGGCTCGAAAGTGGCCACGGCCATCAGGGCGTCGATGCCATTGTCCACCAACTTGATCTCGAGCTCTTCCTCGTACGGCTCGAGCAGCTTGGCGAATGCGGTGAGCTGCTTCATGTCGTCGTCGACCATCAGCACTCGGCGCTTCGAGGCGAAGCGGAGGTCCTTGGGAATGGGCATCTGATGCGCGCTCAGAAAATCGGCGAGGTCGCGCGCCTTGATCCTGCGGTGACCACCCGGGGTGCGAAAGGCCTGCAGCCGACCGTCGCGCACCCAGTTGTTCACGGAGCTGGGATTGACCTGTAACAACTCACTGACCTGATGGGAGGTCAGCAGGGCCTCGGCCCGAATGTCTGCGCTGGCCGCACGTCCTGGTTCATTCGTGTTCTTCATGTGTTGTCCTACCTCTACCGCCCTCGTTCGATTGTACCGCTCTGGCCTTTCGGGGTCACGCCATTACGCGGAGCTCCACGCATACCCGGCGAACCGGGAGAATCCCGTTGTACGAGACCAAGACCCGCGCCGAGTTCTCATGGTCACAACGAGGGTGAGACCTTGGCGTGAGACGGCCTACGGCTCATCACCACGCCGGGGACCAGAGACCCTTCCAGCGGTCGACCAAAGAGATACCCCTGTCCGTACTCACATCCGAGTCGGAGCAGAGCCTCGGACTGCTCCGCATGTTCGATCCCCTCCGCGATGGTGCCAAACCCCAGCGTTCGCGCGAGCTCGAGCACGGTGGTTGCGACCGCACGGTCTTTTGAACGGCTGAGCATGTGCTCCACGAAGGCGCGATCGATCTTGAGTGCTTCGATGGGAAGCTGACTCAGGTAGCTCAGAGAGCTGTAGCCGGTGCCAAAGTCGTCGATGCGAACCCCTACCCCGAGGGCGCGGAGCTGCTCGAACTCGGCGATTCGAGCCTGCATGTCTCCGAGCAGTGACGACTCTGTGAGCTCGACTCGTACCCGGGCGAGATCGACATCGTGGCGTTCCGCAGCCGCGACCAGCTTCCCGATGAGGCCGCCCTCCCCCAGAGTGCGGGCCGAGACGTTTAAGCTCATGGTGAGCGCACCGCACGCCGGGAATGCCCGAGTCCATTGGCCGAGCGCGGCCAAGGACGCATCGAGCATGATCTGATCGATCTGAGAGATGAGTCCGGTTTCCTCGGCCACGGAGAGAAACTCCGAAGGCGGACGCAGCACACCGGAGGCAGTGCGCCACCGCACCAGCGATTCGACGCCCACGACCTCTCCACTCTCGAGCTTCACGATGGGCTGGAACAGCGGCACGATCTGGTCTCGCTCGAGCGCCTTCTCGAGCTCGGTGGCTGTCGCCACGAACCGCATCACGTGGTTGAGCATGCTGGGTTCGAACAGCGCGACCCGTTCGGCACGCTCTCGAGCCCGCGCGAGCGCGACGTCTCCCGCCTGCAAGAGGTCGGTGCCCGAACGAGTTGCGGACTCCGACCGGGCCGCACCCACCCGCACGTGAACTCTCAGCTCCAGTGGATCGATCTCGTAGCTTCCGCCCAGCTGATTCCGTAGCTCCACGGAGCGCGCCTGCAGGCTCGAGGTGCCCGGCGGAACACTCGTGAGGATGGCGAACTCTGCTCCGCTGACGCGGGCAACGAGCGCGTCAGCGCCTGCGACCGACTTGAGTCGCTGCGCGAAGAGCTGGAGCAGGCGGTCCCCCACCCTGGACCCAAAGGTCTCGTTCGTGCGTCGAAAGTGGGTGAGGGAGACCACGAAGAGGCCCCATCGCTCGGGCCGCTCTCCGGCGAGCCGAGTGTCCGCGCGCTCGATGAATCGCCAGCGGTTCTCGAGGCCGGTCAGCCGGTCGACGTACATCGACTGGAACCGTTCGCTCACGAGCTTGCGATAGCGGTTGAGGCGCGTAATCACGCGGACTCGACTGCGAAGCTCTCCAGGGTCGAAGGGCTTGCTCAGGAAGTCGTCGGCGCCGGCCTCGAATCCCTTGAGCCTCGATTCATGGTCGTCGAGCGCGGTGATCATCATCAGCGGGATCTCCGCGAGATCGGGTTGGGCGCGCAGGTTCCGACACAGCTCGAGACCGCTCATCACGGGCATCATGACGTCGGTGAGGATGAGGTCGGGTCGTTCGCTTTCGGCGAGCTGGAAGCCCACGGCGCCGTTCTCCGCCTCATGGACGACGTAGCCATCGGGGGCGAGGATACGAGTCAACGCGCTGCGGATCTCCTTGGTGTCATCGACCACGAGGATGACGGGCGGAGAGGCTTCGAGGATCGCCTCCTGCAGTTCGTCGAGCTGCGTCTTGGGGATCATGTGTCCTTCGCCGTTTCTATGCCGAGGTTCATCATCTTGTAGGACAGACGGCGCTCGGAGACGCGTAGTTCTCGAGCCGCCCTCGCCTTAACCCCGTCGTTCTTGAGCAGCGCCGCCTGGATCATCGAACGCTCGAGGCGGTCGACGGCCTCGATGAGGCCCAGACCGGCCTCCGCTCGAGGCTCAGTCTCGGTCTCGGTCTCCTTGCGCCGGCGGACCGCGAAAGGGAGGTCATCCTCTTGGATCTGGTCCTTGTCCGCGAGCAGCACCGCTCGGTCGACCGCGTGCTGCAGCTCGCGGACATTGCCCGGCCAGCTGTACGCCTGCAGACACTCGAGTGCGCCGCTCGAGACGGACAGGGGGCGTCGGCCTTCTCGCCGGCATGCTCGGAGCGCGAAGTGCTCGACCAACTCGGGTAGGTCTTCCGGCCGCGCCCTCAGAGGCGGGAGCTCGATGACGAGGGTACTGATGCGATAGTAGAGATCCTGCCTGAAAGTACCGGCCTTGATGGCACTCTCCAAGTCCCGGTGAGTGGCGCACACCACGCGCACGTCGACGCCAACTGCGTCTTCACTCCCTACTCTTCGGATGGTGTGCTCCTGCAGCGTTCTGAGGATCTTGGCCTGAGTGGACAGCGGCATGTCGCCGATCTCGTCGAGAAAGAGCGTGCCGCCGTCCGCCTGTTCGAACTGACCTCTCCGACGGCCCGCCGCACCCGTGAACGAGCCCTTCTCGTGGCCGAAGAGCTCACTGTCGAGCAATGACTCGGTGGCGACCGAGCTGTTGACGTCTACGAAGGGCCGCTCGGCTCGCGGACCGCCGTAGTGCAGCGCTCGTGCGACGAGCTCTTTGCCGGTGCCGGTCTCCCCGAGGATCAGGACGGCGACGTCGCTGTGGGCGGTCTTCTGGACGAGCTTGCGGACGTCCTCCATGAGTTCCGAACGCCCAAGGATGCCGTCCACGCTATGAACGTCGCGCACTTCGAGTTGGAGCCGGTCGATGGCGCTGTCTTTGTCCCTCAAACGAATCGCGTTCTTGAGCGAGGCGGAGAGCCGAGCGGCATCGACCGGCTTCGAGATGAAGTCCGAGGCCCCCCCCTTCATGGCACTCACGGCATCGTCCAGGGTGGCCTGACCCGTGAGCATGATGAAGGGGATCTTGGGATGGAGCTCACTCATGCGAGACAACAGCTCCAGGCCCGTCATGGACGGCATGCTGTGGTCGGAGATCACCACGTCGATGTTTTCGGCGGCGAGGATCGCGAGGGCCTCAGCCCCGGAGGCCGCGCCCGCGAACTCATAGAGCTTTGGTTCGAGCAGCCGACGTACGGCGTCGCGAATCAGCGGATCATCATCGACGCAGAGAACCCGAGACACCACGACGTGATGGTCGCCCAGATTGATACCAAAGGAAAGCACGAGCAGGACTGCGGACCGCGCCGGTTGGACGCGAGGTTCTGAGATGAGTGAGGCTCGGGCGAGTCGGACACCATGCCCGACCGCCCGAGTCCCACTGGGAGGAATAGTTACGCGGCCACCGTCAGGCGGACCCTTTGCGGACTTCTACTGGCCTCGTCCGCCGCCGACTGAGCTTGGCCGCGAGTCGCGACAGACTTCTCGACGCCGCGAGGACGTACGTGAACCACTGTGTTGAAGCGCTGTCCCAGCGACGAGGCGAGCAGCGACGCCCAGGGCGCGGGGCCCTCTGCGTCGTAGACGAAGGCGCAGTCTCCTCCGCCTTCATCCACCTCGAAGCGGGGCAGCGGATACTTTGGGGCGATGCGCGCGAAGGCTTCGTGGACCTCATTGAGGTGCGAGAGAACCTCCGCCGGTGAGCCGCCCGAAACCCTCCCGACCATCTCGTTGCAGTAGGTCAGGACGTCGTGGAGGAACTCGTCTCGCGTGCGCCCAAGACGTTCAGCTCCGAGTTCGATGAGCCGAGCCGCGAGCGCATCCGTGCCGCGGTCTTCGGGGCGCAGCCGCTCGAGGTCACACTCGGCGGCGGTAGTGAGCTCACACCAGATGCGGCCCCCGTGTCTCGATACGACCATGTCTTGAATCGTGCGGCGCGGGTCACATGAGAGCTGCTGCGGCCCAGCGCGGAGCACGTAGCGGAGTAGGGCGGCGCGAGCGACCTGGATGTCCGCCTGATGGATGGGGTGCTTGGCGGCCTCCTCTCCGAGTGCGATGAAGCACCGGTAGGTCTCGTCG
This sequence comes from Deltaproteobacteria bacterium, assembly GCA_011526105.1. Classification (GTDB taxonomy): domain Bacteria; phylum Myxococcota; class Kuafuiibacteriia; order Kuafuiibacteriales; family Kuafuiibacteriaceae; genus WYAZ01. Next base: position 13,120 of record WYAZ01000108.1, read on the forward strand.
CGCAGCACCGCCAGATAGACGGGGGTTGCTTCTGCGTTGACCCCGAGCTGGGCCAGCCGAAGCAGCACCGAACGTCGCGTCCACTCGGAAGCTCCCGAGAAGAGGGAGGCCTGCTCGTAGGCGGAGAGGCACATCGCGAGCTGGGTGAGGGGGAGGCTCAGGTCTCCTGTGCGTCCGGCACGCGCCTCGGCGACGCAGTGCTTGAGCATCTGTTCGCGGAGGGCGAGGAGAGGATCGTCGTAGTCGAACTTACCGTAGATGTCGCCGGTGCGAAGAGGATTGGACTCCTCTCCCGCGTCCATATCGTCGAACAGGAACGAGAGCAGCGCGCCCCTCTCTTCTTGTGTGTGCTGCCCTGTAGATACTTCGCTTCGTTCCATTGTGGCGTCCTCCTCGAGTTGAGGAGTTCATTTGCACGTGCTGTGCCTCACCCTTCTTCCTTCAGACTCGCGTTCGATCCGACAAACTCGTAGGACCACCCACCGCAATTGTCGGGTGGAAACGTTGGCGCGGCCGCGCCCCCGACTGATCTGGGTTGGTCCGCTTCGTGCTTTGTCGTTTGGCGTCATGCTGGATCGATGTTCTGGGGGCTCGAGAGTGGCTTTGCCCGTCGCTCCCCCGTCTCGGGTAGGTGTACACCTTCGGTGTACCCGCTTCACCCCTGGCGCCTCCGGGCGGGACGCGGCGCAGCTGGGAAAGGCCTGCTCAGGCAGGGACTGAAGGACACACGCCATGCTCGAAAGTATCCCTCCCTCCCTTACGATGCCTCCCTCGGGCTGGCACTGCTTCCCTTCCGAACCGCGCAGGAGCATGGCTCCCCAGCGGCGTGGACGAGGCTGGTCCGAACTTGCGGACTATGCCGTGTTCTTCCCGGGCACGCTCGCCGAGTCCGTACTCGAGCTCGATGCCTTGTGCCGCCGGCGTGAGCGCGAGACCGGGGTGCCCCATCCTACGGTGTCGTGTGATGAACTCGGCGCCGAGCATCTCAGCTTCACGCTGCACAGTCGGGAGTTCGATCCGAAGACCGAGGGACTCGAGCTCTTCGAGAGATTGGCGCGTCGCAGCGCCCGCGTGGGTGCGGTCGCCTGCGTGGCCTCGGGGCCCGGCTTCGCCCGGTTTCGAGTGTCGTACCGAAGTCCTTAGCGCTCATCTCAAAACCCCCTCGGCCGTCTCGCTCGGTCGGAGGTTTCGAGATGAGTTCTAGCGCTGCACAGCAAGCGGGCTGACGAGCTCGACCGACGTCGTCTTGGGCGGGGACTTGATCACGCTGGTCGCGGGAAGGGTGATCTCGAACGCGGTCCCGGCCCCGTGCGCGACCAGGCGGAGTTCGCCTCCATGGTGCTCTACGACCCTTTTCACCGTCGGGAGACCGAGGCCGGTTCCCTTGCCGGGGTCCTTGGTCGTGAAGAAGGGCTCGAAGATCCGAGCGCGCAGAGACATCGGCACGCCAGGCCCGGAGTCTGAGACACGGATGATGAATTCGTCGTCCGTGCGTTCGGTGGCGATCTCGATCCACCCCTGGCCGGCGATCGAATGGGCGGCGTTCTCGAGGAGATTCGCAAAGGCCTGACTCAAGGTGAAAGGTGACGCGACGATCCAGGGTTCGGTCTCCCGTTGCCTACGCACTTCGATGCCGGTGAGTGTCCCGCCGAGCACGGTGATCGCCCGGTCGATGATCTTCGACAGTGCGTGGGCCTCGGTGGACTTCGTGTCGGGGCCAGAAGAGAGCCCGGTGATCTGCTTCGAGAGGTTGTGCAGCTGGGCCGCACCGGCTTCGATGATCCCAAGCAGCGTGGCAGAGGGCGCATCGGGGACCAGGGCGGACTCGGGGAGGAGACGCTTGAGCGGAAGCAGGGCGTTGATCACCGCGTTGGCCGGGTTCCGGAACTCGTGGGCGAGCCCGGCGGTCAAGAAGCCGAGCGCGGCGAGTCGTTCGCTCTCTTCCATTCGCAGCGCCGCCGCTCGCTGCTCGAGCTGGGCGGTGAGTCGAGCAAGGAGCTCGTCCGGGTGGAAGGGCTTGAGCACGTAGTCCACGCCGCCCGACTCGAAGCCCTCGAGTCTATCGCCCAAGTTGCTGTGCGCGGTCACAAACAGGATGGGCGCGAGGCGATCTCCGCTGAGCTCTCGAAAGGCACGCGCGAGCTCGAAGCCGCTCATGCCCGGCATGGAGACGTCCGTGATCAAAGCGGAGGGTTGGTGTTTGCGCGCGACCTCGAGTGCGGTCTGACCATCGAGCGCGGTCAGGACCCGGAATCGGTGTGAGAGCGCGCGGGCGATCTCGAGCAAGAGGAAGGGCTCGTCCTCAGCGACGAGCACGGTGATCGCGCCCGCCACCTCACACTCGAATAGGGGCGGCACACTGAGCCGAGGGTCCGCGGTCTGAACTGGCCCCGGCCGACTCGCGCGGGTGATCGAGGTCGAACCACCCTCCGAGACCGCGCGGACTTCCGCGATCTGCCTGGGCCATCGCACCCGGAAGATGGAGCCTCCGCTCGGGTTGTCGGCGGCGGAAGCCTCACCTCCATGCAGCTGCGCGAGCTCTTGCACGATCGCGAGGCCGATGCCGCTGCCGCGTTCGCCCGGACGCACGGGCGCGAGACCCTGTTCAAAGCGCCCAAAGGCCCGATCCTTGAACTCGGGCTCGAGGCCTAACCCGCTGTCGATGACCGAAAGGACGCAGTCATCTCCTTCCGCTTCCATGCGGAGTTCGACCTTCCCTCCGGGCGGTGTGAACTTGAGCGCGTTCGACACGAGGTTCGCGATGATGCGCTCGATGGCGGCCTCGTCCGCCGAGGCGAGGAGCTCTTCGGGGACCGTGGTGGTGAACGACACCCCGGCTTCATCCGCACGGGGCAGAAAGCTCGTGGTGAGCCGATCTACGAGCTGAGCCAGATCCAGATCCTTGCGCTGGAGACGTAACTTCGTCTCGCCCGAAGCGGCCAGCAGCAGGAGCCCGTCAACCAGCGAGAGGAGTCGATGGACGTTGATCTCGACGCTGTCGAGCAGCGCCTTCGTCTCCGCGAGCTCCGCCGCCTTGGAACTCCCGAGTCGCCGCGCGGCGAGGGCGATGAGCGTCAGCGGGTTTCGGACCTCATGGTTGATGTTTGCGAAGAACCGGTCCCGCGCGCTCTGTGCCTCGCGGAGCTCGCCGATGCTGAGAGCGAGTCGGTCGTGTGCCTCGGCGAGTTCTTCCGTGCGCTGAGCGACCTTGAGCTCCAACTGATCGCGGTACTCCTCGAGCTCGGCGTAGCCCACCGCCTCTTCGAGGGCCATGGCGACGACCGGGACGACATAGCCGAGGAGCTGCTCGAACTCCTCCGCGGATTGCTCTCTTTTTGGAGCGACGAAGAGCTGGCCGAGCAAGCGGTCGCGTCCTTGGAGCGCGCGCTGAGTGCGTTCGGCGGGCGAGGGGGCTTGGAGGCTGCGCTCCGCAGAGCGGTTGTCGCCGTCGAGCTCCACGCGAGCGTAGGAGAAGCCTCCGGCCTCGATGAGGGCGTGTGTGATGACCTCGAGCGCGCGATCGAGATCGAAGGTGGCGTGCACACGGCGGCTGACCTCATGTGCGGTCTCGAGCGCGCGCGCCTGTTGGGCGATGGTGTGCTTCGCGCGCTCGAGTTCTTGGTATTTGGAGACGAGCTCGTCGTGGGTGGAGTCGAGTTCCTGCGCGATCTCCCGTGCGGCGAGGGGGCGGCTGAGCTTGCGCATGAACGAGCCGAGGAGAGATTCCTGCGTCGTCAGGTGGATCTCGTACCTGCCCCCCCGCGAGCTCAGCTCCAGCTCGACGCGAGCCGGCGGGAGCCCGAATAGGCGAGGGCTGTGCACGAGCGAGCCTTTCGTGATGTGATAAAAAGAGGGGCAGACCTCATAGCCCGGCATCATGGCTAGTTCGAGCAGGACCCGGTCGGGCGCGAGTTCCGAGTACGAGGGCGCGATGCAGGTGAACATCTGCCTTCCTGGGCCTGAGCGCTTTCCTTCGCTCGCGCGCGGGTCGCCGAGCCACCGATAGAATCCCTTTGCGTCGAATAACACACGTGCGACCAGGCTGAAGGGCTTGATCAGTGGATTGAGGAAGTATGAGGCGCCCAACGCCTCGAAGTCCTCGGGGGAATAGTACCGAGCCAGGTGCCGCATCAGGACGACGTACTCAGTCCAGTCGATGCGGTCCGACTTGTCCGCGAGTCGGAGGACCATGGTGGAGTCCGTCCCGAGCGCCTCCTCGGGCCGGATTCCTCGGCGTTTGAGATCGCGCAAGACGAGGTCAAAGACGCGGCACGAGACTTCCTTCACTACCGACCCCAGCGAACGATCGTGCTCGAGGCTGTGCCGCCGCTGCCTGGGGAGAACATGAGGACTCTGTCTCCCGCCTTCAAGAGAGCCTCCTTCTCCGCGGTCGCGAGCACCAACGGGATATTCGAGGCAAATAGGCTTCCCGTCCAGGGGAAGGTGTCGAGCGACCGGGCGTTGTGTAGTTCCAAGGCTGCCAAGGTGGTCTCGCGTAGCCAGCAGGTGGCCTGGTGCCCGGCGTAGAAGTCGATGTCAGAGGCCTGGAGCCCTGCAGTGTCGAGGCTGGCTTCGACCGTTTCCGCGGCCGTCTCCGACGAGGCCAACATGGTCTGGTGGACGCCGGGCAGGTTCGCGGAATAGAGAATGGGCTTCCCCGATTCATGCCAAGGACCGGACTTGTGCCCAGTCACGAGTACGCCCCAACTGTCGCTGTCGGTGCGATGGTCCACGCCGAGGATGGCGCCCGTTTGGCTCGGGCCCACGATCACGGCGGTCGCTCCGTCTCCAAACATCGTCGAGTAGGCCTCTTCGTAGGGAAGTAGGCGCGAAGCGGCGCATGATTGGACAAGCAAAGCGTAGTTTGCACGGCGCGACTGGATCATCGCGTCCGCCAGCGATAGCTGCAGGAGGAAACTATTGCTGGCCGCCTCCACACTCAGTGAGAAGCAGCGCCGAGACAGGCCCAGCTTCGCGTGTGTGGTCGCGGCCGTGTTGGTCGAGAGGTAGTCCGGCACAACCGAGTGGGTGAGCACCAGATCGATCTGGCCCGGATCAATGCCGGCCCGAGAAATGGCGTCTCTTGCCGCGAGCGCCTCCATGTCGCTCGAGACCATGGACGCGTCCATGACCCTTCTCTCGATGGCGCCTCGAAACGGGTCCGCCGCAATTCGCGCTTGTGCCTCGAGGATCCTCCGCGCACCTGGGCTCAGTGCGTCGGAGTCCGCGGCACGTGCTTCGCCGCGGATGGCCTTTTCGCCCCAACGGGCGACCGTCTCTTTGGGCCACCAGTCGTTTGTCCGCACTTCTTCTGGGAGGTAGGTACCGATCGATAGAATTCCGATGCTCTGATGCTCCGTCATGAGGTGTCTCCTTCGGATCCGTAGATTGTTACCCGTCCGCTCGATTCCGCGGCTCTTCAGCGCGGCTGATCTCCGCGCGATCCTCGGCTCAAAGTTGACTTTGTCAGTTGCTCGGTGCGTTCCATTCGCATCCGCACCGATCGGTCGATCCGAATGTCGAGCACGATTGGGGCGAGCATCGACCGCTCCGCGATCTCCCCATTCAGGATCTGACCCGGCGACTCGATGATCGCGGCGTCTGCCCCGAGGCTTCGCGCGACGCCCGCGATGTCGACCTCGGTCACAGGGTACGGCGGTGTTCGACCGTAGATGGATAGATGGCCGAGCTCGACCATCCCGTATCGCTGGTCATTGAGCACCGCGACCACGAGCGGGATCCGTTCTCGCACCGCGGTAGCGAGGTCCCCGAGGCTCATGGCAAAGCAGCCATCGCCGACGACACTCACGACCGAGCGGTCGGGTCGGCCGAGCTTCATCCCCAACGCGCCCGCCAAGCCCGATCCCATCGAAGCGAGGCCGGTCATGATCAAGAAGCCCCTCGGATCGTCCACTTTGAGATAGTGCGTGGCGAAGAGCATGTGCTCTCCGATGTCCGACCCGTAGAGCGTGCCTGCAGGCATGACCTGCTCGAGCTCCCACAGGGCCCGTTGGGGCGCGATCTTGCCGCTGCTTCCCACGGCCTCGACCTGAGCTTCGGAGAAGTACCGCACACCATACGTCTTGGGTGCACGATCGCCAGCGGGGAGCTCGTCGCAGATCTGTTCGAGCACCTCCTCGGCCGGACCCACGAGCCCCAGCGACACCGGGTAGTTCCGACCGATGCGCAGCGCGTCGGTGTCGATCTGGATGAGATGATCCCGCGGGATGAGCAGTGGACTCCAGCCGTTGGTGGCCGGGTCGGAGAAGCCGCAGCCCACCGCGAGCAACACGCCCACGCCCTCTTCGAGGTAAGTCGTCGTCGAAGGATGGCCGCCATGACCAAAGATCCCCAGCGACAGCGGATGGCTCTCTGGAAACACACCTTTCGCCTTGGGCGTGGTCATCACGGGGATCTGCAGCTTCTCGGCGAGCTCGCGGAGGCGCTCGGGGCCGCGACCCCAGCGTGCCCCGGAGCCGGCGTAGATCACCGCGCGTTCAGCCGTCTGGAGGGTGCCCGCGACCTTCTGCACCACGTGTTTCTCGAGGTGCGAAGACACCCGGACGTTCGCCGCTAGACCCGGCCGGTTGATGACTGCCGTTGTGACGTCGAGCGGCATGCTCAGAAGCACAGGACCTGGGCGACCGGTGATCGCGGTGGTGATCGCGCGGCGCAACATCGCGGGCGCAGCACAGGGATCCGTCAACTCGAGCGAGAGCTTGGTCACCGGCTTGCTCATGCCGACGATGTTGAGGTGGTTTGCGCTCCCTTCCTGAAGTGCGCCTTTGCCAAACAGCGCTCGCGGCACCTCACCCGCTAACACGATGACCGGGAGGCTGTCGCAGAAGGCGGAGGCGATCCCGGGCAGACAGTTGAGCGCGCCCGGGCCGGAGGTCACGAGCACCACCGCCGGCTTGCCGGTCGCCGCCGCGTAGCCCAGGGCGGCAAACATGGCACCTCCCTCGTGCCGGGTCGTGACGCAGCGGATGTCGGTTCGGTCGAGGAGTGCATCGTTGAGCGCCGCGATCGCTCCGCCCGGGATCCCAAACACCGTGTCGATGCCCGCGTTCGCGAGCACATCGATCATGATGTCTGCGGTTCGCTGAGGCACGACGCGCCGAGCGAGACGAGGAAGGCTGGCGGGTCCGGGGTTCTTGTTTGCGGCGATGACCATGATGAGCTCCGGGTTGTTGGGTTTCAGTCTTCAATCGGTGTGAGTTCGGTCCCGATGGCTGCGATCAGCTCCTCGGGACCAAAAGGTTTGGAGAGGCAGGCGTGGACGCCGATCTCGAAGGCCTCGCGGCGGAGATCGTCGGTGAGCGCGCCGCTCGTGATCACGAGTTGGATGCCAGCGGTGTCGGGGCGTGCCTTGAGGCGGCGACAGGCCTGCAGGCCGTCGAGGGCGGGCATGAAAATGTCGAAGATGATGAGGTCTGGTCGGAACGCCGTGACCGACAACAGCGCACTGATGGCGCTGTCGAAGGTCTCGACCTCGATGCCCGGCGCGACGCGCTGGAGGATGCGCCGCGTGCTGACCAGGAGGGCGGGCTCGTCGTCGACGAGCATGACCCGTCGGGCGAGGCTCGGACGCAGCGCGGAGGGTATGGGCATCTGGTGACTGCGCATGAAGACGAGGAGGTCGCTGGTGCGGATGCGCCGGTGTCCGCCGGGGGTCCTGAAGGCGGGCAAGCGCCCCTCCCTGATCCAGTTGTTGACCGATGTAGGGTTCACCTGGAGCAGCCGAGCCACTTCGTGAGAGGTGAGAAGCCCCTCCGCCCGTGCCGCCGAGACCGCCGGAGGATGTGCAATAGATTTCAATAGATAGTCTCCATGTGGTGCACGGAACGAAGTTTTATACGTAATCTGGTCTATCGTGTAAAGCTGGTCTTTCGAGCTTTACTGCCGCCTCATTGAGCCTCTTGGCAAGAGAAATCGAGCGGCCTCAGTCAGGATGACCACCCTTTGAATACTTCAGATCCAAACGCCTTCTTCACCGAGCTCATGGGCGCTTATCGCCGAACCAAGCTCGTTCTCGTGGCCCATCGGCTCGGGGTGTTCGACGCGCTCGCCGCGAAGTCGGCGGACGCCAACGCGGTCGCTGACCGAGTTCACGCACACCCCGCGACGCTGGCCCCAGTCCTCGATGCGCTCTCTGGTATGGGGGTGCTCGAAAAGTCCGGAGCGCTCTACACCAACGGAGCCATCGCCGCCGAACACCTGGTGAAGGGGCGGCCCATGTATCTGGGGCACGTCCTCGAGATGCACGACCGGCTCTGGGAAGGGTGGTCGAACCTCGAACACGTCGTGCGATCCGGTCAGCCGTGGCGCACCTTGCCGGCGCTGCTCGAGGCCGAGCCCGACTTCGCCGACCGCTACATCCGCGGCATGCACAACTTCTCTGGGCCCGCCGCAAGAGAGGTTGCGCGCCTCGTCGGTCCCGGCTCGGTGAAGCGTATGCTCGACGTGGGGGGTGGACCGGGGACCTATGCCTTTGCGATTCTCGAACAGAACCCGGAGGCCCGCGCCACAGTGCTCGACCTCGATGTGACGCTTCGAATCACGCGTGAGTTCGCGAACGCTCATCCACTGAAGGACCGGCTCGAGCTTCGTGTTGGCAACTACCTCGAGGACGAGTACGGCGACGGCTTCGATCTCGCGCTGATGTCCCACACCACGCACGACGAGCCGGAAGTGCGCGTGAGGGACATGCTCGCGCGCGCGTACCAAGCGCTCGATCGAGGTGGGCGGGTGGCGATTCACGACTGGGTCCTCGATGACTCGGGCGCCACTCCGCTCGACCCCGCTCTCTTCGGGGTCCACGTGATGCTCTATACCGACGGGGGCCGAGTGCATCGACGCGCCGACTACGAGCGGTGGCTCGGAGAGGCCGGCTTTGTGCGGCTCGAACACCATCTCGTGCTCCCCGAGAGAGTCGCCTCTGCCACGACTCTGCTGCTCGGTACGAAGCCTTAGAGCTCATCGAGATTAGGGCGCGCCAGCGCCGGCCTTCACTTCCGCCCAAGCGCGATTCAGATACGCCGCCTCGGCAGCGCTGAGCGTGTGCCCGGCCACGGTCGAACCGGCCGCGATCGGCTGGCCTGAGCGGAGGAGCAGGGTGATGTCTTCGATGACGTGCGCCTGCTGCTCGGGGTTCAGATCCCGAAACGCCACGCCCGCGCTGGCCGGGCCGTGCCAGTCATAGGCGGCGCTGCGCGAGCCGGAGCCGACGGCCGCCTTGGCCTGCGCCCACAGCGCGCGGTGCATGTAATCGCCGCCGCCGTTCTGGTTCTGCCAGACGTGACCCATCTCGTGCGCGAGTGTCTCTTTGCCGTCGGCGTTGAGTCTGCCGCTCGCGTCGAAGTACTTGCCGGGGAGATAGACCGTGTTGCCCACCGTGCGGGCCGCACCCACCGAACCCAGACCGCCCTTCTTGACGCGCACGAGATCGAGATCGACGGAGTCGCCGTAGATCTTCTGAAACTCGCGCTTCTCGGCGTCGCTCAAAGGACGGCCGGGGGACTCGAGACCGACCGCGGTCCCGACGATGCTTCCCACGCCGGCGACCGCGTGAAAGAGGACGTCGGCGACGCCGCCGATCGCGCGACCAGCCGAGTCCGAGAACGAGCGGCCGAACGACTTGGCCGCTTCTTTGAAGTCGCCCTTCGCGAGGTGCTTTAGCGCATCCCACTGTCCGCTGACAAAGGTCTTGGCCACCTCGAAGGGCGTGCGAATGACCTCGCGTGCGATGTTGGTCACGGTGTCGACCGCGGTGCGTGCGCCGTCGAGCGCGCGGGTCGCGACGGTGTTGATCGGCTTGCCCAGCGGTCCCATGAGGGAGGTGGCGCCGTCCAAGATCTGCTTGGCGCCATCGAAGACCCCCGCTGCGAGACGGGAAGGTGCCTGAAGGATGCCTTGGTCGATCCCTCGGCCGAGGGCATCGAAGGCATCGCCCACTTTCCCCTTCGCGAGGTTCGACACGAAACCACCCACGCCTTCGCCGATCCCTTTCACCGCGTGAAACGCCGTCTTGGCCACGCCCTTCGCGATAGTGGCCGCGCCCTTTGCCACGGACTTCACCGCCTTGCCGACTGAGCGCGCGGCCTTCTTCAATCCTCGCCCGATCTTCCCAAACAGGCCCCTCTTCTTCCTCTTCTTCTTCTTGGCCTTCTTGGGGGCGCCGACGTCCGCGGTCGGCGCTTGGCTCTCGAGGCGCTTCAGGCCGCCCGCATCCAGCGCCATCGGTGCACCCACGCCGACCCGAGCGAGGTTCGAGCTGTTCTTCGCGAGTTCAAAGCGATCACTCGCGGCGAGGAGCGTGAGCACGTTCAGCGCCCAAGGGGAGGGTGCGGCTTCGTTCTTTGTCCTCGGGGCTGGGCTTTGGTCTCCCGCGAGCGAGCGGGCAAAGGCGTGGGCGTTGTTTCCGATGATTCGAGTCATGGTGCTCACCCGCTTTTCACGCCGCATGCCAGGCGCCAAAGTACGTTCCGCGGGACGTTTATGGCCCCAAAACCCCTGTTTCAGGGGCGGTGTGACGTCACCGTGACGGCCTGAACGTGACGACACAGCTCGAGAGAACAGCGCGGGCGCAGATCTCGTTGTAGGCTGCAGCCGGCCTTTCGTGCAGCGCGCGCTTTCGGATTCAGAGCCCGGTCTTTCACCCGCCGTGCGCCGACGCGGCGTGGTGATGCTCGCGATCACCGAGCCCATCTCTTGGGGCATCCTGTACTACGCGATCGGCGCGTTGCTCGAGCCGATGCGCAAGGACCTCGGCCTCGAGCATGCACCGATGGCCGCGGGTGTATCTCTCGGTCTCGTCGTCGCCGGACTGCTTTCGCCTCGAGTGGGCGGCTGGATCGATCGCCTCGGGGCTCGTCGCATGATGACCCTGGGTTCGCTCATCGCGGTCGTGGCGCTGGCACTGTGGAGCCAGGCGCCCAACATCTATGTCTTCGCGTTGGCGATGATGCTCGCCGGCATCGCGCAGTCGATGGTGCTCTACGAGCCCGCGTTCACCGCGGTGGCGCAGTGGATGCCGGACGCGAAAGCGAGAGGTCGTGCGCTTGGGATCATCACCACGACCGGCGGTGTGGCCAGCACGATCTTCGTCCCGCTAACCCTCGCGCTCGAGCGTCTCTACGACTGGCGCGGCGCGGTGCTCGTTCTCGCCGCGATCGTGCTGGTGGTGACGGTGCCTGCGCATGCTGCGTTGCCGGTGGCAAAACGACCGATGAAGGTCGCGGGGGACGAGAACGAGCGCGCCCCGGTCTTTCCGCCGTCGCTCACGTGGTTCTCCGCAGCGATGGGCGCGCACGCGCTCTCCACCGCTGGCTTCGCGGTGTACTTCGTCACGCTCGCCTCCGCCCGCGGGTTCTCGACCTCCTCCATCGCCACCGCCGCGGCTTTGTTTGGCCTCATGCAGCTCCCCGCGCGTTGGTTCGTAGCGCTCTCCATGCGTGCGCGTGGTCCAGGGGCGCTTGTGGTGGCGGCTGGCTTTCAAGCGACGGCGGCTCTTCTTCTCGGGCTCGCGACCTCGAGTTTTGTGCTCTATGCGGGCGCTTGTCTCTTTGGGCTCGGCAACGGCGCTGTGACGATCCTTCGGGCCGGTCTGGTCGCGGACTGGTACGGGCTTCGCCACTACGGGGCGGCCAACGGCGTGGTCGGACGTGCGGCGCTCTTTGGTCGCGCGGCGGGGCCTTTTGTCGCGGGCGCGCTCTGGGGACAGACCCATAGCGTGCTCGCCGTATTTGGCGCCGTTTCTACGGCGAGCGTGTTTTCCGCGGTCCTCGTTCAACGCGCTCGTCGATCTTGATACTGAACGGAAGAACAGTATATCAAGATCGACCTATGAGCAAGGCCGTCATTCAGGACCTCGAGAGCTTGCGGGCCTGGCTCTCCACCTCGGGGGCGGCGGCTCGGCCGCAGATCGAAGCGACGGTGGCGAGCGGCCTCGGTGTGCTCGACGCGGATCTCCTCGAGGGCGGTTTTCCGCGCGGTCAGATCAGCGTGCTCTCGGGTCTGCCCGGGACCGGGCGCATGAGTGTGGCGGGCCACGTCGTTGCTACAGAGACTCAAAAGGGGCGCGCGGCGGCTTGGATCGACGCGGAGCATAGCCTCTATCCGCCGGGTCTCGCGCGGCTCGGCGTCGAACTCGCTCGCTTGCTCATCGTGCGACCGGCCGGCGCCGAGCACGTGGTGAAGGCGACGGAGTTGGTCGTGGACGCCGGGGCCTTCGGGGTGGTGGTGCTCAGCGGTCTGTCGCGCAGTCTGCAGAGTGCCGAGGCTCGCCGGCTTCATCTGGCGACACGGTCGGCGAGGGTGGCCACCTTGGTCTTGCTCGAACCGGAGTTCGCCCTGTCTTCGGCTCGGCTGGTGCTGGGTTTTCGCCGAGAAGCTCGGGTCGAGGTCGAGGTGCTCAGGGCTTCGAATGGCCGATCTGGCCGGCGGGTTGCGCTCTAGAGCTCATCTCAAAACCCCCGACCGAGCGAGCCGGCCAAGACGCGAGGCCCGCAAGGCGGGCCGACGAATGCGCTATCCTTCGATAACGCGAGGAGGCCCAACACGGCGGGCCGACGCGGATCGGCCGAAATCGCGACCGAGGGGGTTTTGAGATGAGCTCTAGCGGCCGGTTCCTGGGCCTCTTGCCCACCTTGGGGTACGCTCTGTTCGCATGCGTCCGCGAGCCCCTACGATCGCCATAGTCGTCGCTCTTTCCGGAGCTTGCGCGACACCGCCGCCGAGCTCGGGCCCGGCCGCGGCGCTCACCGCACGCGAGAAGGTTCAAAAGACCGAACCTCTGGCCTTCGAGGCCGAACGCCAACTCAACCTGGCGGAGAAGTCACTCGCCAACCTCGATCCCGACGCGGCCGAGGCTCAGCTCGAGACCGCGCAACGCTCGCTCCGAGATCCGAAGCTCGACATCTATCCCGAAGCCGATCTCCTCCGCAGTCGCCACACCGAGCTCGTCGGGCAAGTGCCTTCGGTGCGGCAAGAGGTGGCACGCCGCAAGCTGGCGGCCGATGTCGCCGCCGCCAAAGAGAAGATCGAAGCCGCCAAGGGCGATCTCGCGAGCTTCATGGCCGAAGTCGTCCGAAAGGATCCCGGGGAGGCTACGTTCAAGCGGGCCGACGGCGCGCTCCAGGCCCTCCGTGAATCGCTCGACGAGGCGGGACCGCTCGAGAGCCGCGACGCCGACTACGGCAAGTTTGCCATCGCTGCGCGCAAGATCCTGGAGGGGCAGAGGCAGACGCTCGAGAAGCGAAAGATCGCGGTCGCGGTGGATGGCGCCAAGCATGAGATCGACGGAGGCATGTCGGTGCTCGGCGCTGCGCTTCAGCAGATCCGGGGCAGAGACATCGCGACGAGCGACATCGAGCGTGCGCGCGGCGCTGCCGAGCAGGTGGATAGCGCGCTCAAGCGCAGCGACGAGGTCGCGGACAAGGACGTTGGCTTCGCTAAGTACGTCGCCGGCGCACGCCAGAAGCTCGCTGCCGCTCGAAAGACGATCGATGACCGCCACCACCGCCTGAACGTCGACACCCAACGAGCCAAGGTGGAGAGCAGCCGAAAGATCATGGCGGACGCCTTGGGGCGTTTGTCGGCGAAGGACGTTGGGCCTTCTGCTTTCGAGGAGGCCGAGACCTCGGTCAAGGGCTTCCGAGGGACCATCGACGAGGGCAAGGATCTCGAAGACAAGGACCGCGCCTACGCCACCTACGCCGGCGGGATGAAGAAGCAGCACGATGCCGCGCTCAACCGGATTGCGGCGAGGCGTCTCGAGGTCCAGGTGCTGACCGCCAGGGCGGAGATCTCCACTCGGCGAGAGCTCCTCGGCGAGGCCCTGCGCCGAATCCTCGCGCCCGGACCCAGCGAGGCCGACTTCAACGCGACCATCGAGGCGGTGAGCGCGGTGGAGAAGGCGGTGGACTCCGCCTCGGAGCTTCGCGGAAAAGATCGGAAGTTCGCCGGCTATGCGGTCGAGGTCGAAAAGAGCCTCATCCCCGCCCGCGCGACGATTGGCCGACGGAAGCTCGAGGTCGAGATCGCCGCTCAGCGTGACAAGTTGAACGCCGCGCTCGATACCCTTGCCGGAAGCATCAAAGGGATGAACGCACCGACCGATTTCGAGGCGGCCGACGGAGCGGTCAACGGCGTCGAGAGGACGCTCGATGAAGGTGAAAAGTACCTCGGCAAAGACGCGAAGTACGGCAAGTTAGTGACCGATGCGCGCAAGCGCGTGGCCGCCGCGCGTCAGCAAATCCGAACCCGTCGCGACGAGGTGGCGATGGCGGAGCAGAAGGCCAAGGTCCAGGTGCAGCGCGACCGTCTCGCGGAGCTCTTGACCGCGCTCGCGGGCTTCTCTGCGTCGGACGAGCAGTTCAAGGCAGCGCGGGAAGCGGTCGACGAAACGAACAAAGCACTCGACGAAGGGGACGAGCTCGAGCGAAGGCTCCGTGCGTATGCTGCCTACGCCACGAGCGTACGCAAGGCGCTCGCGGATGCTCGCAAGAAGATCGAGCTTCGTCAGGTCGCGGTCGACGTTCGCAATCGCCGCCTGCTGATCGAGCAAGCAGTGGGCACCGCCAAGCTGCGTGTGACCGATCTCGAGAAGCCCGAGAGCAGCTCCGAGGAGCTGAAGGGCGCATCCGATGCCCTCGTGTCTGCGCGCGAAGAGATCACCGCTGGCGCCGCGCTCGAGAAACGCGATGGCCAGTACGGCAAGTTCGCGAACGCATCCAGAAAGCAGCTCTCGGCGCTGCAGCGCGCGCTCGACGAAGCGGCGCCCGGGGTGCGTTTCCGGGAAGGCCCGGTCGCAGCTTTGCGCGAGGCGCGGAGCGCGATGAGCGCGGCGGACGGACTTCAAGACGAGGAGCAGCGGGCCGCCTATTCCTCGACCCTCGAGCAGCTCCAGAGCTGCCAGAGCGACGCCAAGGACATGATCAGCGAGCACAAGAAGCTCGCTCGGCAGAGCTTCGTCGCCGGCCGAAAGAACGTGAAGGGCTCCGACGTCGCCAAGCAGTGCGCGGCCGAGGCCAAGACGGCGAAGAAGAAGCTCGCCGCGGTGGCCCAGCGCCTCGCGTTCTACGAAGGACCGGCGAAACATTTCACCAACGGCCACAACCTGCTGACCCGGGCTGAGGCCTCCATGAGCGACAACGCGCGCGGCGAGTCACTCAACGGCGCCATTCGTGCGTTCGAGGAGTGCGTCGGCGAAGGCCGCATCCTCGAGCACAAATACCCGGGGCTGAAGAAGAAGAGCTACGATGTCGATGGCCGTCAGGTCACGGTGCCGATGTTGGTGAAGGCCTGTCAGGTCGGCGCCGAGCGCGCGCGCACCATGCTCAAGGTTCCGAAGGGCTGAGCACGCCTTCTCGTATCGAGACCCCCATCGAGCTTTCGGTTCTGCCCGAGGTGCCTCCGGGCGTGGAGTTCGACGTGGAAGTCGAGGTGATGTCCCTCGAAGGGGGTGTGAAGCGGCTCACCGAAGGACCTTCAAAGTCCGAGTTTTGTGAATCCCCAGGGTGACACCCCGCGCCCATCCGGCTAACAGGCGGGCATGTCGTTCTGCCCGCGATGCGGCGCACGGTATCGTGCGTCGCTCGAACGAACGGGTGGCAAGTGCCTGCTCGATGAGACGAAGCTCGAGCCTGAGGGCAAGACCTCCGATCCCAAGAGCTCCAAAGACCCGCTGATCGGTCGAACCGTCGGTCCGTACTCCGTGGTCGCGCCGCTCGCAGAGGGCGCGAGCAGTCGGCTGTTCACCGCCAAGTCTGAGGACGGCCGCGAGGTCATCTTGAAGGTGGTCGATGGGGACCTCTGTGGCGATCGTGAGCTCGCGGTTCGCTACGTCAGCGCGGCCAGCCTCGCGGAGCTCAGGGACCCCGA
This sequence comes from Deltaproteobacteria bacterium, assembly GCA_011526105.1. Classification (GTDB taxonomy): domain Bacteria; phylum Myxococcota; class Kuafuiibacteriia; order Kuafuiibacteriales; family Kuafuiibacteriaceae; genus WYAZ01. The sequence goes on from WYAZ01000108.1 coordinate 29,002, forward strand.
GTTCTTTGTGCGGGTGCTCGGATCGGGCACCACCGAGGACGGTCTCGTCTATGTGGCGATGGAGCGTTTCTCGGGCAAGACGCTCGAGGCCCGTCTGAAAGAGGGCTCGATCTTCGACATCGAAGGTGCGGAGATCGCCGTCGGCATCGCCGAGGCCCTCGCGACGCTGCATCGGCGCGCACGTGGCTACGGCGCTCTCGAGGCCAAGAAGGTCCTCCTCGAGAACGATGCCGAGACCGGTGCGCTGCGCGTTCGTCTGCTCGACGCTTCCGCCGCTCGCGCCCGCGTTCCTCCGCTGACGTCGCCCCCCGGACCCGAGGAAGACATGCGTGCCCTCGGTGCGCTCATTCGCCGAATGGTCGATGGTACGCCTGGCATCCCCATCCTCGCCCTCGCGGCGCGTCTCGAGAGCGCCGAGGCCGAGAAGGGCCTCGCGCACGCAGACGCATTTCTGTCCACGCTGAGCAAGCGCGGCTCCGGCGTGATGCTCAGTCGTCCGCCCACGCCGGCCGCGTCGGAGGGCAAGGCCGCCTCCGAACGTCCGGCGCGCGCGCCGAGTCGACGACCCAGCTCGGTGATCGTGCCGCCACCCCGCGGGGTGACGCCGACACGAATCGTGGTGGCCGTCCTCGCGGCCGCGGCGGTGTTGGTCGCGTTTTATGCCATCAGTGGTTCCTTTCAGCCCGGGGTCGAGACGCGAGAGCCCCGAGCGAAGGTCACGCCCCCGCCCAAGCCACCGGAGGCGCCGCCGCCTGCGGCACCCGATCCACTCGATCCACCCGAGGTGGTCGAGGCGCCCCGAGCGCCGGCGCCCGTCTCTCCGAAGACGCCGGCGCCAGCGAGCGATACCGAAGCACGTTTTATCGAGCTCGACACCAAGTTGGGTGATGCGCTGTCGGCGCGGGGGTTGGTGTTCGATGATCTGAGCGCGGTTGAGGCCACGCGGGCCCGTCAGTGGGGGCGCTGGTATCGAAAGCTCGAACAGCCCAAGATGGAGGCGCTCGAGTCCACACACACAGCGCTCCTCGGCGCGATCGATCGCGCCGCGTCCGCGAAGCAGGCAAAGCTGACGCCGAAGAAGGCTGCGGTGAAGCCGCCGTCTGTTCCGAAGGTGAAGCCCACGCACAGCTCCACCACTTCGTGAGCCTCAGCCCCTGCGCTTCACGACCGCTTCGCCGGCTGCGGCCGCGTCCGCGTAGAATCTCTGAAGCCTACGGAACGCTTCCTCGACCGCTCCGCTCTGAACGAGATCGGGCCCGTCCGCGGACCCGAAGCTGTACACGTAGAGCGCGTCCGCACCGTAGAACAAGGCGGGATATCGCTCGGCCAGCAGCGTATCCAAGTGCGCTTCGTACTGCAGATAGGCCGCAGTGAACTGGACCTCTTTGGGCGACGAGAGCACCACCGCGCCTGCGAGGCCGAACCACTCGATCCGCGTACCCCCGTCATACGCCACCCAGGAGGCCGGTGGCTCCGCCTCATCCGCCGAGCCCGTCAACACGACGTGAAGTGCGTGCCAGCTTCGGCCGATGTGGATGCACTCGGAGCTGTGGCGTTCGAGCCACGCCCAATCTTGGAGACTTTCTGGGGCCGAGTCCCGGAGGACGTCGGACGAAACGCGGCACAACCAGGTCCAGATCCCCACGGTGGTCTCAGTTTGTCTGATCGGCGGAGGCCGGGGGAAGTATGGCATTCATGGCTTGCTCGAAGCGAGCCGCGAATTCGTTGAGCGCGTTCATGCCGCGGTTGAAGAGCCCCACCCATTCGGTGTCGGTCGCAGCGTCGAGAAGTTTCATCTCGGTCCCAAACTCGGCGCTCACCGAAGTGAGTGTTGCGTGCAGAAGACTCGGCTCAGGCAGTGCCATCGAGTAGGTCCAAACGATGGCACGAGAGGTCTTCCAGTCGTGAATGAGACCCACCTCGAGCCCGAACAGCCGGTTCGACCTCCAAACCTCGATGCGCAAGCTCAGCTCGTCCCGGTCATCGAGTCCCTCGTCCGCGAAGAACTCGAGATCGGTCAGCAGGAGCAGTGCTTCGTTGAGCCGCTCCACGAACTGCTCTGGGTCACGAGGTCCAGGGACGAGCTCGAAGAACCCAGGCCCGGACGCGAGGCTAGAGACCTCGGGCCCCGCGCGTTCGCTCGTGAGCCGGTGAACCCCAGCCAAGGCGCACTGCGTGGCTTCCGCCGCGCCACCAGAATGGTCGTAGATGAAGGCGTTCGCGAGACTCCGCTCGGTCTTCAGGTCCAAAGCGAAGAGACCTGGCTCCACCGGCGTGAGATCCTGAACTTCGCCGGTCGGGCCTTCGCCGGTGACCAGGGTGGCGGTGCGCGAGGGGGTTCCGTCTTGGCACAACAGCTCGATGATCGCGAGGGTGACGAGGAGCTCTCGGACGTTGACGAGCTGAGCGCCCCCGGCCAGAAGCGATCGCTCGGCGTCCTCGAACGTGCCTGCGTGAAAGCCGAAGCGGAACGTGCTCGAATCAGCCGCGTCTAGAGGCGGAAGCTCCACTGGGCGCAGCACGGACGCGAGCATGGAGCCGCGTGCGAGCACTCTTCCGACGCGCGCACTCACGCCCATACCTTCGGCGGTGTTCTCCACGTGGGGCTCTGGAAGCGTGGCGAACAGCCCACGGATTGCGGCGCTCTGCTGGCGTGCGACGAAGAAGAGGCAGCGCTCGATCTCACCACCCTTCGGAAGCTCCCGCCGGAGCTGCGGGGGGAGGTCAGACAGTCGGTAGACGACGACCCTCTCCGGGGTGAGAAGGGGGCTCACTTCGCTCACACCCGACGAAATGCAACGTCCGAGCCAGGGGCAAAGCCCACTCCTTCGACGACGGGATTCGTCCTCTGTCGCCCGTAGAAGACGATTCTGTCGCGTCGAGGAGCCGCCGACGCTGGCGCTGAAATCGCGCGGTTCGAGCGCAACTCGAAGGCGGCGCAGGTGTTGTCGTCCACATGTGCCTCCATCGACCCCTTTTCCTCGTTCTCTTTGTCTGGGTCCTCGCCGCGTGCAGCAGCGCCCCTGAACCCATCCCGGACGCGGGCGGGTCCCTGCCCGACACTGGAGGTGGGCCGGTCGAGGACGCCGGCGATTCAGCGGTTGATGCGGGCTCGTGGACGGACGCGACCGTGGACGACGGTGGCCCGCTCGACGGTGGCCCGCTCGACGGTGGCCCGCTCGACGGTGGCTCGCTCGAGGATGCCGGGGTCCCGCGGCCGGACGCTGGCCCGGTCTCTTGCACGGAGGGTGTGAGCCCGCCGACGGGTGCGCCCTACGTCACGCTTGCGCGAGGCTACGTCCGAGGCTCGAGCACGGCGGAGGGAAGCGCGTTCCTGGGTATTCCGTTCGCCGCGCCCCCGATAGCGCAGCTGCGTTGGCGGGCCCCAGAGCCGCAGAGCGCGTGTTTCGCGGAGTCGCTGGACGCCACCCGCTTTGGAGCTCGGTGCCCTCAGATGGAGGGCACGAACTACGTCGGGGACGAAGACTGTCTCTACCTCAATGTGTGGACCCCGAGTTTGACCGCGCCGCTCAAGCCGGTGCTCTTCTTCATCCACGGAGGGGGCAACGCGGTCGGCGGCACCAGTCAGGCGTCGAACGGACTCGTTCTCTACGATGGCGCCGTTCTCGCCGCTCGGGGCGACGCCGTCGTGGTGACTTCGAGCTATCGTCTGGGTCAACTGGGGTGGCTCGCGCACTCGGCTATCGACGACGCAAGCGGCCGCTCTGGGAACTATGGACTGCTCGATCTCATCGAGGCACTTCGCTGGGTCAAAGAGAACATCGCAGCCTTTGGCGGGGACCCCGATCGCGTGATGATCTTCGGAGAGTCCGCCGGAGCGCTCAATACATGCATGCTCCTCGCGAGCCCTCTGAGTGAGGACCTCTTCCACGCCGCCCTCATGCAGAGCGGGGGCTGTCCCGGGCCGACCCGTGCTTCGGTCGCGACAGAGTCGGGCGAGATCATCCAGGCGCTGGGTTGCGGGACCGAGACAGACCCCGCGGCATGTCTTCGTGCGATCGACGCGGAGACGATCATTCGCACGCGCACTCCGGCGATCGATGTCGCGGGTGCGCAGACAAAGATGCAGCCCCACGTCGATGGCTACGTGCTCCCGGCGACACCCCTCGAGACGCTGGAGAGCGGAGTGAACGAGAACGTCGCACTCATCGTGGGTGCCAACGCAGATGAAACCGCTCGGTCGGTGCCGGCGATCCAGAACGAGGCCCAGTACCAAGCTGCGGTGCGTGCGCTCTTCCCTGTACCCGCGCTCTCGAGTGCGGTGCTCGCGCAGTATCCGGCCTCCGCCTTCAACACGCCTCGGGCGGCCTTCATTCGGCTGACGACGGACGCCAAGTTTGTCTGCCCAGCTCGAAAGATTTTGCGTGCTCGCGTTCGCGGCGGCCGCACCGCGTACCGCTACATCTTCACACACCGTGTCGAAGGCGGGGCCCTCCGACTCTTCGGCGCGTTCCACGGACTCGAGCTAGCGTTCGTCTTCGGCAAGCTCACCGAAGGCGGGTATCAGCCCTCGACGGCCGAAGAGGCGCTCGCGACGTCGATGCAGGACTACTGGGCCTCGTTCGCGGCGGACGGAATCCCAGACGTTGTGGGTGAGGCGGTTTGGCCTGAGTACGAGGAGGCGACGGATCCGTACTTGCGATTCGACGGAGCCGGCATCACGGCGGAGGCCGGCTTCCGGACAGATGACTGCGACTTCTGGGATGGCCTTCTGCCCGGCGGCTGAGCCTTCGGTGCCACGTGCGAAGAGCCCTCAGGGAGTCCGTTCCGTGGCAGACTACAGGAGATGGGTGGCCCTCTCTGTCGGCGCGCGGCGGTGCTCAACGCCTCGTCCGCGCTCGTCGCGCGTGATAGAAGGCGAGCGCTTTCTGGTCATCTCGATCGGCGGAGGCCTCTCGGTTCGAGCGGCGGACGGGACGTGGACCGCTTGGCCGATGAGCTTCCCGGGTGGGCTGGTGTCAGACTTCGTGCGTCGTCTCCCCGGCGATCGGTGGCTGCTCGCCGCGGACGCGGGTCTGGCGGCGGTGTGGGTGGATGATCGCTGGTGCCAGATCTTGACCGGCGTGGCGCGTACCTTCCTCTCGGCCGGGCTGTCCTCGAATGGGCAGAGCGCATGGCTCAGTTCCTACTCGGACTCGCCGGACGAGCCGGCCCGCTCGGCCAACATCCGGGTCGAGTCGCCGCCGCCCGCCCAATCTCGGTGAGGAGTGGCACCCACGAAGCGCCGGCCTTCGCGCGAGCGCTCCGAGGAAGAACTTGGAGCCTGCCGGTACCCCAGACTAGACTCGCGGCGGCATGCGCGAAGAACAGCCCAACAACCCGCTTCATGGGATCACGCTCAAAGCCCTCCTCGAGGAGCTCGTCGAGCGCCGAGGCTGGGACGACCTGGCGACCCACATCAACATTCGATGCTTCAAGTTCGATCCGAGCATCAAGTCCAGCCTCGCGTTTCTTCGAAAGACCGAGTGGGCTCGCACGGCGGTGGAGGAACTCTACTTGAAGGATCTGAAGAAGGCGGAGCGCAAGCGCGCCCGAAGTCGCTGAGCGATCGCTCGTGAGTGTTCACCACCCGCGTCACTGCTCGTTCTGAGGCAAGCCATCCGCGATTTCGTAGTCGTCGCCTTTGTCAGCGACGTAGATGTGGCGCGCCAACCTGCAGTGGGAGGGGCTGGGCGCGGAGTCGAGAGTCAACGCCGACCTGCGGCCTAACCGTTCTTCTTGGCCTGCTTCTCTTTCTTCTTGGCCTGCTTCTCTTTCGTCGAAAGCTTCGGCTTGTTGGTCTTCGCCTTCTTCTCTGTGCCTTTAGCCATGGTGTTCTCTCCTGTAGGAACGTGGACGGTTCTATAGAAAACCTAAGCCGGCCTCTCCGCAAGCCCCCCTCCCAACCTGCGGGCTGTCCCCGACGGTTTGCCACCTGGTTCCCATACCGCCCGCTCTGACCCAGGAACGATTGTCCGAGGCCCCCGATAACGCGGGTGGAGGCTGAAATGAACACGGGCAAGCTCACTGGCCAAGGCGCCATCGACCTGGCGACCATCGCCAAACGACTCGAATGCTCCCCCCAAGAGCTCGAGCAGGCCTTTCAGACCAAGAATCCCCTCGAGAGCTTGACGGACCTCCTCGAGACCAAGCAGGCCGGCAGTCTCTGCGTGCCCCAGGCCCCCTGCGTCGAGGCCTGCGCCCCGAGACAGAACCCGCTGCCCAGGCCCAAGGGCCATGCCTGCATGGGCCGCTTTCAGGCACCGACCGCCCCGCCCGGACGCGACCCCTTGGTCCTCGCGCTCGAGCAGATCAAGCCTGGCGCCGAGCTCTTCATGATGGTGCGGCGCGCGGACGAGAAGTTCGACTTCGATCAGGCGATCAAGCTCCCCGCCAACACCGAGAAGTACGTGCAAGCCGATGGGCGCTACAACATCGTCTTTGACGATGCGTGGTGCGCCGCGCACGACATCGAGCCCGGCGCGATCCTCGAGATCGCTCAACGTATGCCCGATGGCAGCCGTGCCTCCGATGGTCTGGTCGTCGCGATCAACGCCGCCGGCATGCCTTGTACCCCGGTTCAGAATGGGCGAGCCGGGACGGCCCACCGGATCAACCTGCCGCCTGGGGACCGCATCGGAAACATTCAGGAGCTTCCGCTCTTCGTGCATGAGGCGGATCCGCGACCGGTTCGGATCGATCCGGCGAAGCTGAGTCATCGCGTCGAGTATGGAAAGATCGTCGTGCGTGGAGCTCTCGAACCTTTTGCGAATGTGATGGCCGAGAACGCGAGCACCGGCGCCAAAGGGGATCCGGTCAAGGTTGGAGCGGATGGAAGCTTCGAGGCTCGTGTTCACGGGAGCGAGAACCACGGCATCCTCCTGCGCGTGCTCGACCACCACGTCCCCTTCGGTGGCGCTCAGCACGGGGCCCATGCGAACCACGAACGTCGCCTGACCGGTATCGCCGGCACGAAGGAGCCGCTGGTTCTCGCCGAGAACCCACGCCTCGGGATGAAGGGTCCGGTCGAGCTCCGCCTCGCTCGGGCCAGCGTGGTGGGTGAGAAACTCATCCTCGACCGCGGGGTCACGCCGGGTAGCCTCATCACGGTACGCAACGACTCCAGCGAGCCGGTGCGCGAGTTCAAGACCGCTGCGAGCCTAGGCGGCTCCTTCGTTCTTCCGGCCGATTTGCACGTGGACGACTTCATCACGCTCACGGTGGCCAACCCCTTCGCGTCGGTGAGTTCGGAGGCGAGCATCAGCATCCGCGCCAAGGTGATCAGCGGCAAGAAGGGCTGCGAGCTCTCGCTCATGGAAGACTTCGGTGACGCAGCTTTCGTGAAGAAGCTTCCGAGGTCTGCGATCGACCGCGGCGAAAACGTAGACCGCGTGACGAGCGCGCAACCGAACCCGGTGTCTCTGCCGTTCTCCATCAACTCGATTCAGGGCGGCGAGATGGGCCTGGGGGTCACGATCCAGAGCGACGTCGCGGCCTCAAAGGATGGGCGCGCCCAGGTCTCCTCTTCGATCACCTTTGATCGCGAGGCCAAGAAGATGACGATGATCGTCGACTACACGCGCATGGGTGGCTTCGAGAAAGAAGGCGCGCCGAGCCAGGCCAACAGCTTTGCCCGCGTCGTGCCGGAGCACAACCAAGGGGCGTACCATCAGAACTTCCCGCACACGGTGACGGGTGCGTGGGCTCTGGAGATTCAGGACTCGAAGGGCAACGTGCTCGGTCAAGGAACCATCGAAGGCAAGAGGGTCAGCAGCAGCTACGTCTCGAGCTCCTACGATGGGCGCGGCGGGATCCTGCCGGTCGGCAGTATCCCGCGCGGAAATGTGGTGACCCATCAGCGCACGATGTTCGACGTGACGAGCTTTCAGGCGAGCTGACCGCTAGCGAAAGAGGAACACGACTTCGATGCGTCGGTTCTTGGCGCGACCTTCGCTGCTCGAGTTGTCGCCGATGGGTCGGTCCTCGCCGTAGCCGGCCGACTTCACCTGCTGGAAGTCCATCTTGGCTTCGGTGACCAGGAAGTCGACGACGGATTGCGCACGTCCAGTGGAGAGCGCGAGGTTGGCCGCGCTTGCCCCTCGGGAGTCCGTGTAGCCTTCGACCACGACCGGGTAGCTCTTATACTTGGCGGCGAGCTCGGCGATCTTCTTCAGAACCCCGGCGCGGTCGGGCAGCACTTCGTTCTTTCCCGAAGCAAAGAGGTCATGCAGCGTAATCACCACGCCCCGATTCTCTCGCTTCACCGCGTTGGCGCCCACCGTGAGTGCCTGCTCGAAGAGGGCCTGTCGCTCTGAGAGCTGGCCAAGCTCGGCGCTCTGGGCGGCCATCTTCTTGCGGGCTTTGCCGGCGGCCGCCAGCGCGAGGGTGTCTGCTTTGGCCGCCGTCTGCCTCGCGAGATCAAAGTTCTTTGCCGCGAGCGCGGTCTCCGCCTTAGCCAAGTGGTCCTTGGCCTTCACCATCCCGTCCGCGTCCACCTTCTCGGCTTCGAGCGCTTCCGCGGTGTCGATGTTGCCGGCCACCCGGATGAGGAAGCTCTTCACGTCGGCCTCGCGGCGTTCTTCGGCCATCATCTTCTCGCGCTCCGCCTTGGAGGACTCGAGATCAACGATTCGCGTCATGCGGGCGACACGCTTCTCATACCTGGCGTGACGTTCGTCCTGCTCGGACTTGATACGTTCGGCCGTCGAGAGCCGCTCCTCAGAGTTCTGAATCTCTGCGTTCAGGCGATCGATCTTGGCCTGCTCGAGACAGGCGAGGAAGGTGAGTTCCGCGACCTCGGTGTAGTGCTCGGTCTTCTCCATCTCTTCGTCTTCGTAGGCCTGGCTGGCCTTCGCGTAGTAGGTCTGGCTGCGCTCGAAGAGCTCGGGCGCGGCCTTTTGTGCCGCCTCGATCTGAGCCGGGTCCTGCATCATTGAGTCGAGCTGGACCAGCCGTTCCGGACGAGGCACGGAGGCACACGCCATCAGAAAGGCGGGAATTAGAAGTAGGGTTGCTTGCGCTAGTTTCATGGCTGTTCCTCAAAGTCCCTTCGCTTCGAGTTCATCGAAGCGGGCGTTCATGGCATTCGCGGCGTCGGTTGACTCGCGGGCCGCAGCCTCCGCCGTCTTCGCGAGGGCGTCGGCTTCCGCTGCCTTCGCCTCGAGGTCGAGACGAGTCAGTCGCGCACGCGTGTGCACCGAGATCGCCTCCACCCGCTCGAGAATCGGATCAATCTGTTCGGTCTTCTCACTGGCTAGAAAGGCCTGGCCCTGCGAGAGGAGAGAGCGAATTCGCTCGACCTCCTGCGTGGCAGCCCGGCTGGTATCCATGCTGGATAACTCCGCGACGGTTCCGCTCCATTGCTCGAGCACCTGCTGATAGTGCGCGGCGGTGCGCTCCTCGGCTTGTGCCAACGAGCCGGCTCCGAGCAGGCCACATCCGGCCAACGCTATTCCAAGAAACTTTCGGCTCATGTTCTTCTCTCTTTCACGGCGACTCCAAGGAGCCGCCTCATTCTTTCGTTCGGGCATGAGACACGCGAGTGCGACCCAAGGTCACATCTCCTTCGACTCATGCTCAGTGGGTGGGTGGGGTTTCCTTCGCAGCAAAGCGTCCGCAGCGGCGCGTAGATCGAGCTCACCCGAGCTTGCCTTTCGCAGTAGATGCGCTGCGAGCAACCCGAGAAGCCCAGAGAACGCGACCGCGAACGCCTCGCCGGGGCCGGCGAGGATGCCGATCAGTCCAAAGGCGACACCGAGCAACGCGCCCAAGGGATAGAGCAGGCGGAGGTCCCTCTGCTCGGTCTTTGCGACCGTGCCCTTTGCGGGTTCGGCACGCGACTTCTTCGGTGCTTCGATAGGTGAGCTCGCGGGCCCCTCCTCTGAGGCCGTCCCAAATGGATCGCCGGGTCCCATCATCATCTCCTTTAGTGGCCCGCCAGCGGGCCGAGCTGGGTCTCGATGCGCAGCCGCGCGACCGGCACGCCGGTGTGATGTTCCAGGGCGCCACGCACGGCCTGGTCGACCTGCCGCACGACCTCGGGCACGGCGGCCTCGCCCCAAAGCGACAGATGGCACTTCAAGGCCCAACCCTTGCGCCCGAGCGCGACCACAGCATCACTCTCGCGCACGCCGGGGATGTCACGAGTGGCCCGAGCCACGAGCGCGTGCAGGCCGCGCTCCGCGACAGTGATCGTCGTGTCTCCCTCCAGCTCTGGAAGCGCGCGTTTGAGCACGATGAGACGCTTGGAAGCCCTCCCGGGTGCCATCGCCAGGAACAGGAGGAGCACCCCGAGGGCGGATGCAAACGCACCCCAGCCAACCCACATGACACGTCTGAGGAAGCTCTGCGCCGAGAGATCGAACACGAGCTCCAGGCCAGAGAAAGACAGCGCGTAAGCGGGGAGGATGAGAACCGCGCTCAGCGCGAGCCCGAGGCCGAGCGCGATGAGAACCGACGCTATCAGTCCGGTCAACATGCGTCGAATCACGATACGTGCGATGGCGATCTCGTCGTGCCACATAGTCTAGATGCTCCCTATACGAACTACTGGACTCGCGGCTCGAGCGTGGTCTGACGACGTCGATGCTCCTCGAAGTAGAGATCTACGACCTCTATGTTGACCTCTTTGACACGGAGACCGGTCATGAGGTGGATGCGCTGTGTGACGTTGGTGCGCACCTGCTCGGCGATCTCTGGAATGCTCTTGCCGTAGTCGGTGATGACTCGAATGTCGATGGCGGTCTCGACCTTGCCCACCTCGACGCGTACGCCGATGTCTCGCTTCTCGTCGCCTCTGAACTGCTGCGCGATCGACTGAATGGTCTGACTTGCGCCGAACGGCACGAGGTCATGCACGCCTTCGATCTCGCGTACCGCAAGCCCGGCGATCTTAGCGACGACGTCTTCGCTAATGAGCGTTGAACCCTCCTTGCTGCTGAGAAGGATCACCTGGTCATCCTCCGACTTGCGTGCGGGGCTCATGAAGCTCTCTTTCTTTCGTGGTTGCTGTTCGACTTTCTGCGTTTCCATTGCTCCCTCATCTCCTCGAGTTGTGCCGGTGGCCGCGCGCTGTGGCCCGGAGGGCTGCGCTTGGCCTCCTGTTGTCTCCGAGGTATGGACACGGCTCGAGCATGTTTGGGTCACATTCACCGCATCTTTTTCTGGCTCGAGGGCCTTTCTTGCCTGTGACCAGCTACCTACGGCGCGTGTCTTCGTACGTGTTGTTGGCGCTTCAGGCTCTCTCGCAGGCCCTAAGGCCGCTCTCTGGAGGGTCGGTGGGTGCGGCGGAGGACGCAAGGGATGGCGCTCGCGTCGACGCGAAGCTCATCCGCAGGTCCAAGCGGGGCGGATCCGACGGTCGCGCGGCGTTCTCAGATTTGGTGCGTCGCCACCAGTCGTGGCTGGTGCGCTATCTGATCTACCTCCTCGGTGACCGCGACGCCGCCGAGGACGTGGCGCAAGACGCATTTGCACGGGCCTTTCTTCACCTCTCGAGCCTCCGAGATCCCAGAACCTTCAAGGGCTGGCTCCGCAGGACTGCAACCCGCCTTGCGTTCAATCAGCGTCGCGACCAGGCCACTCGGCGTAAGTATGAAGAACAGGCGGCTACAACCGGGGCCTCCAGCGTGGCCTCCAACGTGGCTGAGCGCGAGGCTATCCTGCTGGCGCTCGAAAGGCTCTCCTACCCGTATCGAGAGGTGCTGGTCCTTTACTACGTCGAGGAACTCAGCACGCGCGAGCTGGCCCGGCTGCTCGACATCGGAGTCTCCGCGGCAAAGATGCGGCTGTCTCGGGCGAGGCAGGAGTTTCAGACGATCTACAGAACGGAGACCGGCGATGTCCGATGAGAAGTCAGAAGACGAGCTGTGGGGGGTCTTTGGGATCGTGCGGGCTCAGGTGATCGAGCTGGCTCAAGACTTCGCCGATCGAGTCTCTATGCGTATCGACGAGTACGTGGAGTCCGGTGAGTTTGGCAGGCCTTCCCTCTCCGAGGCCATGGCTAGGTTCGTGCTGGACGTGACAAACATGCTCGGGGCGGCAGTGGGCGCGAAGAAAGCGCAAGACGACGAGCGCGAAGACGACGACTCATCCGACGACGAAGGCGAGGGCAACTCATGAATCTCACGGACGCACTACACCCCACTCAAGAGCTGCTGAGGCAGGTGATCGCGGCGGCTCCGCGCGTCGCGCTTGCCTTACTGGTGCTCATCGTTGGGCTCGTCCTCGCTGTCGTGCTGGGACGGCTGGTGCGCTGGTTCGTACGACGCAGCGGGCTCGAGGTTCTGACCGAAAAGTTCGGGATCGCCAAGATCCTCTACGCGGTAGGCGCGAGGCGTGGCTTCGCTCATCTTCTGGGTGACCTCGCTTGGCTGGCCGGCGTGCTGCTCGCCATCTCGGCCAGCGCGGAGATCGTGGGTCTGCAGGGCATGGCCAACATCGTCGCCACGATCGTCGGGGTGCTCCCGCGCTTCGTGCTCGCGGTGGCGGTGGGCGTCATTGGTTTCGTCCTCGCGGGCATGCTCCGGAATCTCGTGCGGGAGGCCACGCAACGGAGCCGGAACGTCGACTCCCCCGACTTTGTCGCCCAGATTGTGTACTACGCAGTCCTCGTCTTGACCGGGACGCTGGCCCTCGAGCAGGCGGGCTTCGAGACAGGGCTCATCAACTCCATCGTGCAGATCAGCGTGGGCGCAGCGGCGTTGAGTTTGGGGGTCGCGTTTGCGCTCGGCAGTCGCACCGCGTTTCAGAACATCGTGGCGCGCTTCTACTACGAGCGAATGATCCGGCCCGGTGACAAGTGTTGTCGCTCACGTCCTTCCGCGTGATTTTGGACCGGATTGCTTGGCCCGCTGACGCTTTTGGCTCTGCGCCTCCTCCTCGGCCTCCCGCCTCCGGTAACTGTCGCCTTCGATGCTGACGATGTC
>WYAZ01000109.1 GCA_011526105.1 Deltaproteobacteria bacterium
CCTGCGGCCGCCCTTTCGGGCTCCTCGGTCATTGGGGGCGACCCAACTCCCTTCGTAGCGCGCCGACCAGCGACGAAAGATACTTCGCGGGAACATGATCGAACTTCTCGGACGGGACACTAGAGCCCGCGTCTTCGCTTCCTCGGCTTGACCCCATCAGCACTCTCGGGTTCACCTCCTCGGCCTCCATGATTCCGTCCGGGCTCCTCCTCGCGGCCTACTTGTTCGGCGCGATCCCGTTTGGGCTGTTGCTCGGCAAGTACGTGGGCGGCGTGGACGTCCGCGCCGCCGGCAGCGGCAACATCGGCGCCACCAACGTCGCGCGCTCCGCGGGCAAGGTGCTGGGGCTCGTGACCCTGCTCCTCGACGCGGCCAAGGGAGCCACCCCGGTGCTCGTCGCACGGCACGTCCTCGATCAACCGGTGGAGGTCGTGGCCGCGGCCGGGGTCGCAGCGGTGGTCGGGCACGTCTTCCCGATCTACCTCCGGTTCAAGGGTGGAAAGGGTGTGGCCACGGGCCTCGGCGTCTTCTTGGCCCTCTCGCCGCTCGCCACCTTGGCTGCCGCGCTCGCCTTTGCTGTTGTCTTCGGGCTCACGCGTTTGGTCAGCCCCGGATCTCTCGCCGGGGCGGCGGCCCTCGTGGGGGCCATTCTCTATTTGGGCGAGCCCCGCCCGGTGTTGGTTGCGTCCATCTCCGTGACGGGGCTCATCTTCGCGCGGCACAGCGGAAACATCCGTCGCCTGCTGACCCGCTCCGAGAACCGGGTTTAGGCCGGCCCGGCTGGGGGCTCGAGTCACCGGCGAGCGTACGCGAGTCCCCAGCTCAGCGGTCGAGGACCGGGCGATCATCGAATGATTCCGACGAATTTCAGATCTGGCACCCCACGTGCTTTGTACTGGCCCGATGGTGAGCGTACCTCGGATCGACAGCCAAGAAAGTGTCTTCGGGGCAGAGGACATCACCACTCGGCGGCCGGCCACGACCACTGCCCTCGATGCGCGACTGTCCGTCTGGGGTCAGGCGGCCCGCGCAGCGGCCGAGCGTCGAGCGGACGCTCTGCTTGGGGGGGCGGAACTGTACGTAGAAAGAGTGGGACGTCACTCAGAGGTGCTGAGACTCCGTGCGCGCCGCCCGAAGTTGCCGCTCATGGACGCCGAATTGGAGCCGCTCATCAACCTGGGCGTCGAGTTCATCCCTGAAGTGGTGACTCGCTCCTGCCGTCTCCTCTGGGTGGACCCCGAGCGCGTACGCGAGAACCTCGCCTTGCGCCTGGCGCCCGAGCTCGAGGCGGCTCGATCCGAGATTCGTCGCGTGCAGGCGCTCTACAGGCGGCGCGCGCGCCTTTGGCAGGCGGACCAAGCGCGGCTGGACGCGCTCCGCGACGAGATCGAAGAGCTGCGTGTACCCCGCTGCCGAGAGGGCACCCCGGAGCTGGTTGCCAAGGGCCTACTCATCCGCCACCGCGAGGACGCCGGACTCGCTCGAACGCCGGCCGCGAGTGGGGTGACCCATCGCGTGGGTCCCGGCCAGATCTCGCGTTGGATTCAGCAGCTCGATGAACGCATCGACCGTGCTCCCACGATGGGCCTGGCGCACTAGAGCTCTACCGCTCGGCCAGCCACGTGGAAGCTTGGCGCGCGTAGTACGTGAGGATGATGTCCGCGCCGGCGCGCCGGATTCCAAGGAGGCTCTCGAGTACGGCCTTCTTCTCGTCCAGCCATCCGTTCTGCGCCGCGGCCTTGAGCATCGCGTACTCGCCGCTGACTTGATACGCGGCGATGGGGAGCGTGGTGGCCTGCCGAAGCCGATAGATGACGTCCAAGTACGGACCCGCCGGTTTCACCATCACCATGTCCGCGCCCTCGAGCTCGTCGAGCTCCAGCTCGCGCAGGGCCTCGCGTCCGTTCGCGGGATCCATCTGATAGGTCTTCTTGTCTCCGCTCTTGGGGGCTGAATCGAGCGCGTCCCGAAAGGGCCCGTAGAAGGACGAAGCGTACTTCGCGGTGTAGCTCAGGATAGAGACCTCGGTGAAGCCGGCCTCATCGAGCGCCCCACGAATCGCCCCCACACGACCGTCCATCATGTCCGAAGGCGCGATGATGTCGGCGCCGGCCTGTGCTTGCGCGACCGCCTGACGCACGAGAACCTCGATGGTCTCGTCGTTCAAGATGCGCCCATCGGGGGCCACGAGGCCGTCGTGTCCTTGCGCCGAGTAAGGATCGAGCGCGACGTCGGTGACCACGGTGACCTCGGGGAGCTCTTGCTTGATGCGCCGGATCGCTCGAGGCACCAGGCCCTCAGGGTTGTGAGCCTCTTCGGCCCCATTGGTCTTCTTGGCCTCATCGATCGCGGGGAAGAGCACGATCGAGCGCACTCGATCGGCGAGCGCGCCCTCTATCTCCTTCATCATGCGATCGAGGCCCATGCGAACGCAGCCTGGCATCGACTTGATCGCGACCTCGCTGGGATGGTCGTGAATGAAGAGCGGGTAGATGAAGTGCTCGGGGCCCACGCGGGTCTCGCGAGCGAAGTCGCGAACCACGGGACTCTTGCGGTTGCGCCTGGGACGAACGGGCTGATCGAGCATGGACGGACGGTAGCGACACCGCCGCTGTCGATCAAGGGCGGGGACGGCGGAGTGGGCTCTGGGCCTCGCAGGCCTTGAGCGCGGCGAGGCGCCTCTTGTGGGTGGGGTTCTTGTTCAGCTCCCGCTCGTACATCACGTTGTCCGCCGCGCGCAGCCAGCGCTCGAGCCGAGCGGTCTCGCGCTCGATCCGCTCCAGCTCGAGCTCTTGTTCCGCCTCCGCCCGTCGCGCCTGTTCCAGGGCAGCGAGCTCCGGTCGGCCCAAGAGAAACGCGCGCAGCTCCTTCGCGTCTTCCGAGAGCAGCCGGCGACTGACCGCGTGGAGGCGACTGGTCAGCTCCGGCCAACGTTCGAACAACAGCTCCTGCAGCTTGGCTCGAGCGTCGTCCGAAGACCCCAGCAGGGCCTCGAGTTGCTCCGAGCGGCGGTTCCGCTCATCGATGAGGCGTTCAAACTGTCCGCGAACCTCGGCCACCTCGAACTTCGGCACCAAGCTCTCGAGCACCGCTCGCTCCTCCGGATTGGCCATCGCGAGAAGCGCACGCCGCACGGGGAATCGCTTTGGCCGTGTGCCGGCGTAGCGCAGATAAGCCTCACTCGAGCGAACCGGGACGTTCACGGTCTGGTCGTGCACGCGCGCGTACGTAAATGCCTCCGAGAGGCTCACCGCCTGATCGCGATCGAAGTCCGCTGCCTCCGGGCGAGCGAAAGCCTCGGCCACGAGCGCGATGAACGCGCGCGCGCTGGCGTCATCGACGTCCGAGGTGCAGCCGGAAGCGGGGCGGTCCTCCGGGACCGCGGCCAACACGCAGCGAGCGGGTTGAGCGAGCCTGGGGCCTCGCCTCGCCTGTCCGAAAGCGAGGTTGATGAAGCCGCCCGAGTGGCACTGACCGAGCACGAGCGCCAGCGGCCCTCGCCAGCGCTGAGCGCTCAGCGCTTCCGCGAGTCGTCCGAGCGAGAGCGCCTCGCGGCTGCCCCACAAGGCGAGCGCGGACTGTTGCCGGTCGACCTCACCCACGAGCTGTCCGTGTCCTACGCCGAAGACGATGAGACCTTCCGGCCGATCGGCGCGCTTGGTGATGGCTTCGAGCAGCGCGGCCTCGGTGGCCGGACCTCCAGCGGTCACTCGCTGAGCGCGATACTCCACGCCGATACCGGCGGCTTCACCGAACACGAGGCCGAGCAGGTTACCGACCTCGTCCTCCGTCTTCGAGCTGACCTGAACGCTTCGCGCTCGCGCGTCGGGTCCGGCGAAGAGCACCTCTGGATTCGCGGTCTTCAAGACCTCGGCGAGCGCCTCCACGTGCGCTTCGATCGAGGCCTGAGTCCCATCCGGCCCCCAGCCACCTCCAAAGATGAGGACCTGCGGGGTGGCCGCCTCCCCGACCGAGCTGCAAAGCAGAACGAGGAGCGAGAGGAGTCGAGATAGACCGCGCGTGATGAGCAAGGCGCCTAGCTCGTCGGCACTTCGGCCGGTCGTTCCGTCGCAGTCTCATCCTCGTGCGCGAGGGCCTCGGGTTCGGCCTCGTGGGCGACGGTGTCGGCGGCAGCTGGTTCCGACACGACGGCGGGTTCCGACACGACGGCGGCCGGCGTAGGAGTGCTGCTCCGAAGCTCTTCGGGTGCCTTGGCGCCTTCGTACTTGCGGCGGAACACGGCGAGGCGATCTTCGGTCACCTGAAGCTGGCCCTTGGCGACTTGATAGAGCTGATGGTTGTGTGAAGCGCGTTTCTCGGCGGAACGGAGCTCTCCCTTGAGCTTCTTCGTTTCCTTCTGCGTGTCGGCTTCCGCCGCTTTGCTCGCCCGACGAAGTGCCTCGACTTGAGCTTCGAGGCTCTCGATGCGCTCCTCGGGGGACGTGTGGCTTTTCTCGTTGCTGGCCTCGGCTCGCTCAGCTTTCTCGAGGGCGGCCTTGCGTTTCTCTTCGGCCGCTTCGAGCTCCCGGACTCTGTTCTCGGCGGAGGCCAGCTTGCTCTCGAGCTCCTCGCGGATCTTGAGGCTCGCCTCTTCCGCGTCTCGGCTCATGACGACCACGCTGCTTGCGGCGCCATCGGGGCTGATCTCGGAGCCCTGGGCCGCCTCCTTGTCCTTCTGGCGCTGCTCCTCATCCTCGGACTTCTGCTTCTGGCGTTTCAGTTTGCCCTTGGCGTCCTGAAGCTCCGCGCGCAAGCGGTCGAGCTCCTCCTTCTTTTCCCGGGTCTCTTTCCGCGCAGCCTCTGCCTCTTTGGACTTCTCGTCGCGGATGGACTCGAGGCCGACGACTCGGCTTCGAAGCCGGCCGACTTGAGACCACTGAAGGGCCGCGACGACACCGCCCACTGCGGCGAGGAGGATGAGTATCGTCTCGAGGCTGCTCATGGGGTCTCCAGGGGAACCGAGCAGTAGCGCAGGGTGGCGGAGGCGGCAAGTACCTCGTTCACGTTGTCCCCTGGCGAGAAAGCTGGCCTCGGGTATCCTGCCCACGTGGCGCTCGAACCCGGCGACCGGCAGCTCGCGGCGTACCTGATGGAGACCGAGCTCGTGTCGGTCCAGGATCTGCTGGAAGCCCTCACGGATGCAGACCGCACCGGCCGTCCGCTGCGCGAGAGCCTCGTCCGCCTCGGCAAACTTTCGCGCGCCGAGGTTCTGAGCCTCGGTGACGGTCGTCGCGAGTCGGTGACTCCGATGGGTGGTGTCCTTCGCTCGAAGCCCGAGCGCGCCAAGACGCGATCCGGCCGACCCGACGAGACCCAGGAGACCTGGGCCTTCTCGGAGACGGAGGAAGAGTTCGCCGCCCGCACGCAGCCCGGAGTTCCGGCAGAGCTGGATGATCCCTACGGGCGAACGCTCCGGCGCCAGACCGATCCGCCCGAGGTCGTCGTCATGGACCCCGAGGCCACCTTGATACCTTTCGCGGAGCGAGCGCCCGACGAGCCCTTCGTGACCGGCCGAGTATCGGCGCGCGATCCCTTCGAGGAGAGCTCGGGCTCCTTTCCTTCCGAGGGCCGCGGGGTCGAGGTCGAGTTCAGCAGTGCCGAGGAGCCGGTGGGCGTGAGCGGACGAGCACGCTCCGAGCGATATCAGCTCTTCGGCGAGATCGGTCGCGGTGGCATGGGGCGCATCTTGAAGGCGCGTGATCGAGAGATCGGTCGCGAGGTCGCCATCAAGATCCTCTTCCCCGGTCGAGAGTCGATTGAGAACGAGGTGCGCCGCTTCTGGATGGAGGTTCAGGCCACCGGTCAGCTCGAGCACCCGTCGATCATCCCGGTTCACGACGTCGGACGGATGGCCACCGGAGAGCTCTTCTACGTGATGAAGTTGCTCTCCGGTCAAACCTTGGCAGAGGTGTTGGAGGAGCAACGCCGGGAGCGAAGAGGCGCAAGCTCCGAGTACTCTCGGGCTCGGCTCCTCACCGCCTTCCAGCAGATCAGCTACGCGGTCGCGTTCGCCCACAAGAGGGGCGTTCTCCATCGCGACGTCAAGCCCGCCAACATCATGATCGGTCGCTACGGTGAAGCGATGCTCCTCGATTGGGGACTGGCGAAGCTGGCGGGCTCCGACTCGAACCCGCGCCAAGAGGAGGAGCCTCGAGTCGAGATCCGTGCCTTCGATTCGATCGCCGATACGGCGGATGGCACCGTCACCGGAACGCCGCAGTATATGTCGCCGGAGGCGACTGAAGGCCGGTCTTCCAGCATCGGTGCTCCGTCGGATGTCTACAGTCTGGGTACGGTCCTCTACGAGATCCTCACGCTCGAACCCGCGTTCGAGGACGAGGGCTTCATGAAGACGCTCATCACGGTGCGCGAGGGCCGGTTCAGGTCACCCAAACGGCGCGCCCCCGGTCGCGACATCAGCCCCGAGCTCGATGAACTCTGCCTCGCCGCCATGCACAAAGACCCGAGGCAAAGGCCAACCGCGAAGGAACTCGCGGACGACATCGGGCGCATCCTCGAAGGTACGCGGGAGCAGGAGCGGCGCACCAACGAGGCGCGGTTGTTCGTGAGTGAGGGTCAGTCGGCCGTCGATCGGTGGAAGATCTTGCGCACGGACCTTCGCATCGCCGGGGCCGAGACCCGCCGACTCGCGAAGACCGTACCCGCCTGGGCGCCGCCCTCGGAAAAGGAGATCCTGTGGAGCCAGGAAGATCGAGTGGCCGCGCTCGAGGTCGATTCGGTGTCCGCGTTCGCAGAAGCGGAAGCCGCCTTCTTACGCGCGCTCGGCGAGCGTCCGGACTGGAAGGAAGCGCGTGGGGCCATCGCGGCTTTGTACTTCGAGCAGTTCTCGGAGGCGGAGCGAGAGCGCGACGAAGCGAGGAAGCGCTACTACGGAGGTCTCGTGCAGCGCTACGGAGACGAATCGTGGACCAAGCTGCTGCAAGGGGACGGCTCTCTCTCGATCGAGACGAGCGAAGGGGGCGTCGAGGTCTATCTGTCGCGCTTCGAGCTCGACCACCGCGTGCTGAGACCCGGTCCGGCGAAGCTCCTCGGGACGGCGCCCCTGGGTCCGGTCGATTTGCCCATCGGAAGCTATCTCTTGCTGCTGCGCCACGCGCGAAACCAGAGCCTGCTCTGTCCCGTGCGCGTCGGCCGAGCGGAGCGCGTGGAGCTCGCGGTGGACATTGTCTCGGAGGCCGAGGTTGGGCGCGACTACGTCTACGTGCCGGCAGGGCCTTGTATCCTTGGTGGGGATTCCATCGCCCATGGGGCGCTCGAGCGAAAGGTGAAGAGCTTGCCGGGCTTCTTCATCGGGCGATATCCGGTCACCTGCGGTGAGTACCTGGAGTTTCTCAACGCCGTGGCGGCCGAGGACCCGAACAGGGCACGCGCGCACGCGCCGCGGGTCTCGGCGACCGAAGGGCACTACTGGAGCTTCGACGCCGAGAAGCGGACCTTCTCGCTGCCCCGGGACTCCGAGCGGTTCCGGTGGCGACTCAGTCATCCCGTCATTGGCGTGAGCCACAGGGATGCGGCGTCCTTTGCCGCGTGGAAGAGCGAGAAGACCGGTCAGCCTCTTCGACTCCCTCACGAGGATGAGTGGGAGAAGGCGGCGCGTGGGGTAGATGGGCGGATCTTCCCGTGGGGGGATTACTTCGATGCGACCTTCTGCAAGATGAAGGACTCGCGAGAGAACATGCTGCCCTTCATGGAGCCGGTGGGGAGCTTCTCCGTCGATTGCTCCCCCTACGGCATGTACGACGCGGCCGGCGGGGTGCGCGAGATCTGTGAGACGCAAGAGAACGACGAGATCCTTCCGGTGATGCGAGGCGGCTGCTGGCACGACACCGGGCTCTTTTGTCGCTTGGCGTTTCGCCACGTCACCCATGCCGCCTTCGTCAACACGGGGCTGGGCTTCCGCCTGGTGAAGGATCTGCACCCGTCCTCTTAAGGGCCTTCGCGATGAACGCCTCGCTCCCCTCGGCTGGCGCTTGACCGCCGCGCGTCGATCGAGCGAACGGCACTTCATGACGATACATTTCGCTCCCACTCTCATCGCGGCCGCGCTCTTGGTGGGTGCCTGCCAGACGAGCGCATCACCCCCGCCAGAGGAGGTCAGTTCCGCGAGCAATCCGGTTCAGCACGAGATGCTCCTCCTCACGACCGCTTTGGCAAACGCGGTCACGGGTATTGGGCAAGGCGATGTGCGGTCGATTCGTCACGATCTGCACAAGGTTCACGCGGCGAAGGACGCCACGGGCGAGGCGCTTCGCGGCGGGACCTATCGTCCGCCTTCGAACCCGGACCAGATCGCGCTCTTCGAGGCGCTCGACACGGCCTTCCATGCCCATCTCGAGCGTCTGGTGGCCGCGAGCCGCAAGAACGACGTACCCGCGGCGGCCGAGGCGCTCGCTCTGGCGGTGCAGGGCTGCCATGGCTGTCACCTCCAGTTTCGGGATCCAGCCTCTCCCACCCCTGTCGAAGAGACGCACGCGCACTGAGTCGGGGGCTCAAAGATGTCCGGTCTGCTCATCCCTTCGCTCGCGCTCGCGCTCCTCGCTCAGGATCTTCGTCGCACCCCGGCGGTGGCGGTCGCGGAGAGCGCCGGCCCGACCGTCGTGAACATCAGCGCGGACGTCGTCGAGAAGAACCCGTTTAGTGGCGCGAACCGCTTCGATCCCTTTTGGCAGCAGTTCTTCGAGGGGCAGAATCAGCCACAGCGTACGAGCCAGTCACTCGGTTCGGGGGTGATCATCGACGCTTCGGGTCTGGTGCTCACCAACGAGCATGTCGTGTCGCGCGCCTCGCGCATCACGGTCACCCTCAAAGACCGGCGCAAGCTCGAAGCAGACGTGGTGGCGGCGGACCCCGCGTTCGACGTCGCGGTGCTCAAGATCACGAGCACCAAGGACCTGCCGGTCGCGAGGCTCGGGACCTCCGAAGACCTGATGCCGGGTGAGCCGGCGATCGCCATCGGCAATCCGTTTGGTCTCTCCAACTCCGTCACGACCGGGGTCGTCTCTGCGCTGCATCGTTCGGTGCAGGCGGGCAATCGCGTGTACGAAGACTTCATTCAGACCGACGCAGCGATCAATCCCGGGAATTCGGGTGGGGCGCTCTTCAACATCGAAGGTCGACTCATCGGCATCAACACCGCGATCTATCAGAGCGCCAACGGCATCGGCTTCGCCATCCCCATCGACAAGGCGATGGCCGTGGTCGACGAGGTCTTGAAGTACGGCGAGGTCCGGCCGGTGTTTCTCGGGCTCAGCGTGGAGCGCTTCGGGCGCAGCGGAGCGCGCGTACGGCGCGTCTATCCGGGCACACCCGCCGCCGAGCTCGGGCTCGAGGTGGGTGATCTCATCGTCGACATCGGTGGGGCGGTGGTCGAGGACGGCCGCGGCTACTTGAACGTGGAGCGGAGTCTAGTGCCGGGCCAGAAGGTGAAGCTCCGCGTGAGGCGCGCCTCCGCCTCGCTCGACTTCGAGCTCATCGCTCGGGAGCTCTCGATGACGCAGGCGGTCCGGATCGGACAGGAGGCGCTCGGCTTCTCCGTCTCGGCCCAAAAGAGGGGACCGCTGATCGTGACCCGCGTCTCGAAAGGCAGCCACGCGGCCGAGGTTGGCCTGATCCCCGGCGACGCCATCTTGAGCTTGGCGGGCCGGCCGATTCGCAGCCTGGAGGACTTTGAGCGCATGTGTGCTCGGCTTCGAGGCGCGGACTCGGTTTCCCTCATCGTCGGTCGACGGGGCCGCTCCTACTACGTGACCCTGCGGCTCGGGTGAACCCGAGCGAGGGCAGGGCGGGCGCGCTCGATATTCTTTCCGGTCCGGGGCCGATCCGGTAGAAATCAAAGGGCTTGGCTCGTTGCTTCCCCATCCTCGCCGCGATCGGCGCCCTCGGCTTGCTCGTTGGCTGTGAGGTCGAGAGTCCCGATCTCGTCGCTCGAGATCTCGAGGCGCTGTCCGCGCATGCTGCGCACGGGATTGACGCGATTGTCGATGCGCTCCAGGCACCCCACGGTCTGTCCCGCGAACTCGGGGCGGGCATGGAGGAGGTCTCGCAGGCCACCCGAGGCATGGCTCGTATCGCGAGCGCGCCCGAGACTGCGCCCGAGCTGCGACTCATTGCCAGTCTTCAGGAGGCTCGGGCCTGGGACGACGTGACACGTTCCCTGGAAGAGTCGGAACTCCGCGATCCTGCAGGCCCTGAGCTCGAGCAGCTCTATCGCGAACTCCTTCGTGAGAAGGCTTTCCCCGCTCGCATCGCTGCGCGAAACGCCTACGAACGTGCGCTCCGCATGGCGTGCAGGCTCGCTTCCGAAGAGCATCCGGTAGCGGTCGAGGCCCTCGATGGCATCGAGCGCTACGGGGGAGAAGTTCCGGTTTCCGAGCAGGCCTGCTCCGTGCCATAGCTTCGCCGATGAGCGAGCTTCTCACCCGGGCGAAGGCCTGGGCCGATCAAGACCCCAACGCGTCGGATCGAGCTGAGCTCACCGCGCTGATAGGGCGCGCCGAAAGCGGGGATCGAACGGCCATCGCTGAGTTGGAGGACCGTTTTCGCGGTCCGCTGGCCTTCGGCACCGCGGGCTTGCGCGGGGTCTTGGCGGCGGGCGAGAGCCGCATGAACGAGGCGGTGGTGCTCAGAGCCACCTACGCGCTCGCCCAGCACCTGCTCGAGAATGTCGACCGAGCCGCGGAGCGGGGCATCGTCATCGGACGCGACGCCCGCCTTCGATCGGACGAGCTCGCGCTCGCGGCCGCCGAGGTCGCACACGCGCAGGGGCTTCGGGTCTACTTCTTGAGCGACCCGGCCCCCACCCCGGTGACGGCCTTTGCCGTCCAGGATCTGAAGGCGGCCGGAGGGGTCGTGGTCACTGCGAGCCACAATCCGCCGGAGTACAACGGCTACAAGGTCTTCTACGAGAACGGGGCGCAAATCATCTCGCCGATCGACGAAGACATCGCCAAGCGCATCACCCTCGCGCCACCCGCGTGCGACGTCCCTCGGCGCAAGCTCGACGATGTGATGGAGTTCGAGCCGGCGCGACTCGAGAGCAAGTATCTGAGCGCGGTGCGTCTTCATCGCGAGCCCAAGCTGGAGCTCGCCCCCATTCGCATCGTCTACACGCCGCTTCATGGGGTCGGCGGGCGCTTCGTGAGCCTCGCCCTCGAGATGGCGGGCTTTCAAGACTTCAGCTTCGTGCGCGAGCAGGCGGCGCCGGATGGCCGCTTCCCCACAGTCAGCTTTCCCAATCCCGAAGAGCCCACCGCGATGGAGCTGTTGCTCCAGCTCGCGCGTGAGAAGAAGGCGGACGTGGCGCTCGCCAACGACCCGGACGCCGACCGCTTGGCGGCGGCCGTCCCCGACACGAGCGGCGTGTTTCGGACCTTGAGCGGCAACGAGATCGGCGTGTTGCTCGCGCATCACCTGCTCACTCGCGACGGCTCCACCGACCCCTCCCGGTTGGTGGTGACCACCGTGGTGTCCTCGCAGCTGCTCGCCTCGATGGCCAAGGCGCTCGGGGTTCGCTACGCGGAGACGCTCACCGGCTTCAAGTGGATCGCCAACGAAGGCATGCGGCAGGAGCGCGAAGGGGCTCGCTTCGTCTTTGGCTACGAGGAGGCGCTCGGCTACACCGCGGGCACGGTCGCGCGCGACAAAGACGGCGTGGGGGCGGCGGTCATCTTCGCCGAGATGGTCGCGGCCGCGAAGGCGCGAGGCGAGACCATCCCGACCTACCTGCGTCGCATCAAGGACCAGTTCGGGCACTTCGTGGCCCGGCAGAAGAGCGTGACCTTGCCCGGCAGCTCGGGCGCGGCTCGCATCCAAGAGATCATGGCCGCACTTCGCCGCGATCCGCCCAAGGCGCTCGGCGCGGTCTCGGTCGCCAGCTTCTGGGATCTCTCGAGCCGCAAGCGCAGCCACGCGGACGGACGGACGGAGGAGGTCACCGGTCTCGTGCCCAACGACACCGTCATCCTCACGCTCGAAGACGGCAGTCGAATCGCGGTTCGACCGAGTGGCACCGAGCCCAAGATCAAGCTGTACCTCGAGGTCGCGGAGCGTGCCTCACCCGGCGAGGAGGCCTCCGCGATCGAGGCGCGAGGAGGGGCGCGGTTGTCTGCGCTGCTCTCAGCGCTCGCGGAAGTGACCGGCCTCTCGAATGAGCTCTGAAGACAAGCTGGCCTCGTGTAGAAAGCTCCTCGACCTGCTGCCGCCGGCGGCTCGGTCCAAGAGCTTCTATCTGTTCGTGAGCGACGATGACGGCGCGAGCAGCTTCAGCTTCGTCATGGACAGCGCGCCCAGGGTGGAGCCCGGTGAGGTCGCGCCGGCGGCCTTTGGTCTGCACATCCACGCACTCGACTTCACGGAGCTCGTAGAGGGATACGGGGACGTGCGTGCTCTGCTCGCGGACGGACGACTGCGCATCGAAGGTGATCTGGGCGCCGGTACGCTCTGGGTGCAGGCGCTCGCCGCTTCCGGTCCTTCTCGCTAGTGTCCCGTCCGAGAAGTTCGATCATGTTCCCGCGAAGTATCTTTCGTCGCTGGTCGGCGCGCTACGAAGGGAGTTGGGTCGCCCCCAATGACCGAGGAGCCCGAAAGGGCGGCCGCAGGC
>WYAZ01000110.1 GCA_011526105.1 Deltaproteobacteria bacterium
CCACGGCGCCCAACTCGAGGGCGTCTACACACGTCCCGCCTGGCGCGGGAGAGGACTCGCCACCGCTGGGCTCGGGACCATCGTACAGAGGCTGCTGGCGAGGAGAGCCCGAGTGACCCTGCACGTGTACGAACAGAACCAGGCGGCGGTTCGCGCCTACACGAAGGTCGGCTTTCAAGACGCCGGTCGGCTGCGCTTGATCTCCGCCATCTAGAACAGCGCGAGCTTTGGCTGCGGTCTCACCGCGAGCACCCAAGGCGAGATGTCGTCGAGGTGGATCTTGCCCTGCACCTTGAGCGGATCGAGCCTCACGACGGTCACGGCGCCGCCGGTCCCATCGACCGTCTGGGCGAGATAAGCGCGGCGCCCGTCACTTCCGATGCTCGCACCAGTGTGCGCGGCATCGAGCGCGACCTCGGAGGCGACCACGCCGCGTCCGAGGTCCACGACGAAGACCCGATCCGAGCCGTTCACCACGAGCAGCTTTCCGTCCGGACTCACCGCCAGACCACGAAGCAGCGTGGGTGCGCCGAGCGAAACGGCGCGTACCCCTCCGGTCTTCCGATCGAGCTCGAGCACTCGCGAAGGGGCACCTTCGACCGGGACGTAGGCGTGTCTTCCGTCCGGCCCAAACGCGAGGTAGGGCCGCGGGGTGAGCGTCCCCGGGCCCCCCGGGAGGCCCGCAGCCAGATCAACCGCGTGCATCTCGGACCAGGGCTGACCTTCTGGTCCCAGCTCGAGCACTCCGGATTCGAGCAGCAGCAGCGCCTGATACTCTTCGAAGGCTGGAACCGCGTGGAGCACACGCTCTGCTACGACTTCGCGATGAAGGACGATGCCCTTGTCGCGGTCATAGGTGGCGAGACGGAACGGGCTGGGTTCGCGGAGCCCTCCCTCTTTGGTCACCACGTCGTGCTCGAGGAAGTGGACCTTGCGCCCGTCGGGCGAGAGGTAGACCTGCCGCACCGGAGCGTTTGAGATCTGCCGCACGACCTCATGGCGTTGCGCATCGACCTCGCGGAGCCCGTCGCTGGCCCCAACGTAGGCGGAGGCGCCGTCCGGTGTGAACACGATGCTCGTGATGGCGCGCTGCAGATCGATCCCGCGCACGCTCTGACCGACCCCTACGTCGACGACGCGGATATGCGCCGAAGCGGCGTACACGAGATCGACCGGGACCTCGAGCAGATCCGCCGAACGCTGGGCCACCTCTTTGGTCTTCGCTTCGTCCTTGGACTTGCAGGCCGGAGCCACGACGAGGGCCAGCGCCAAGGCTATCAATCGGGAACGGTGCACAACGCCTCCCAGTCCTGAGAAATGTTCGCGCAGCGATCCAGCCACTGCGGATACGTGGTGTTGTCCGGCACTTGCGCGGTCCAGTAGCACGGATGACAGGCCGGCAGGTCCGACTGCCACGGGCACGGATCGACGCCGCCGTTTGCGCCGACCTCCCACCCAGGCAAGAAGCCGGGGCAGCAGTCGCCGAAGGAATAGATCCGAACATCTTCCATGGGCCGATCGGTCAGAGCCTCGGCCTTTCGATTGAGCGGCTTGATCGCCATGTCTACAGTCCCTCCGGTTGGCCACAGGCGGAACGCGGTCCGCCGAGCTTGGCGAAGATCGCCGGGGCCTCGTCTGCCAGACGAGCATACGTCGTGAGTCCGAGGCGATACCAGTCTCGTAAGAAGTCACAAAAGCCTTCGGATATCTGCCACGGCGCTTCGGCCCGCGAGGAGTGCAGCCACGCGATGTGATGGCAGCCCCCGCCACAGATGTATCGAGCCCAGCAATCCTGACAGGGCGCGCGTGAGCGCGGATGCATCTCGGTCATGAGCTGCAGGCGCTTCTCGGCATCCACGCCGGTGTCGACGTGCCCGATCTTGAACGCGGCTTCGCCGACCAACCGGTGACAGGCGTACAGATCGCCCTTGTTGTCGGCCGCGCTGAGCGCGCTCGCCGCCCCACAAGGCATGCCTCGCGGCTCTCCCGCCGCCACCTGCTCCACGAGTGTCTTGAGGTTCGAGAAGGGATGGACCTCTCCGCGCTTTGCCCACTCGACGAAGTCGTCGGTGAGCGCACGCATACCTTCCATGACCTTCGCCAGGTCTTCGGGGCCAAAGTCAAAACGTGCGTTTCCAGACGCGACCGGCGAGACCCCGACCGAGGTGAAGCCGGCCTCCACGAGATGCCGCACGATCCGCGCGACGTCGGTGGCCTGCCGCGTGAGCGTCACCCGGGCCACCGCCTTTATCTTGCTCGTGCGCACGCGCTCGATGATGCGTTCGTAGCTTCCTCCGCCCCCGTGAAGCGGCCTGAGCCGGTCGTTGATGTCGGGCGGGCCGTCGATGCTGACGGTGACGGTGAAGCGCTCGTCCCGGAAGAAGGTCGCCAGCTCCTCCGTCAAGAGCGTGGCGTTCGTGGTGATTCCAAAGGAGATGCGCCGGCCTTCGGCCTGAGCGCGGGCCTTGGCGTGGGCATGGGCGGCAAAGACCACCGGCATGTTCATCAGCGGCTCGCCGCCAAAGAACGTTACGTAGACGTCTTGGCCTACCGCCAGCTGGTTGAAGAGACCGTCGACGTGGCGGATCGCGAGCTCGGGGCTCATCATGCCCTCCGCCCCACCGTATCGACCAAAATCAGCGTAGCAATACCCGCAACGCAGGTTGCAATCATGCGCGACGTGCAGCACCAGAGACGACAGAGGCCGCGACTGTATCGGCTTGGCATCCACCACCACGCGCGGCCTGTCGATCGGCACCAGGATGTCGAGCTTCTCGAAGCTCTGGACGGTGGCTTCCGCCTCTTCCAAGCCAAAGCGCTCCGCGAGCCGCTGCACCACCGAAGCGCGGCGGAGCACCCCCGCACCACGGAGGTCTTCGAGCAGCGCCCACGCAGGATCATCGGCCTCGACGAAGGCCGTGGAGTCCACGGCGAAGATGAGGCGCCGACCGGCCTCCTCGAAAGCGAAGAAGCGCTCCACCCGGCGCGCTTCCGCGGAGGGGATGGGCATCGGCACCAAGGATTCATGGACAGAACTCACCACATCACACCTCAGTACTGCCGGACTCTAGGGTTCCAGTCGGGGGGAAGAACGTGGACCTCGGTGTTGACGACGAAACCTCCGCCGCTGGCGACCAGATCACAGGTCCCGGCTCGCTGCGCGGCCGAGGCCTCGATGTGGCCGTCCGCCGTGATGTCCGCCAGGGTGCAGCCGTTCGGGGCGCTCCACGTCAGGGGCGCAGGCCTCGCGACGTCGTCGCCCTGCCCGCCCTCACGGATCCCGTTGACCCCCACGTCGTAGATCGTGGCCACGAGATCGATGGCGTTTTCGGGAATGCCACCACCGAAGAGACGAATCCACGGATCGATGAACAGGTTGTTGTACGTGAAGCCGCTGACGATGACATACGGGCTCGGGTCGAAGTCCGGCCTTATCGAGATACCAAAGCTGTGGATGGTGCCGTCCACGCGGCACGTGCCTCCCACCTCCGTGGGCCGAACCACCACGGCCACGAGCCTCCAGGTGCCTTGGGCGTTCATGCCGTTAAAGACGCGCATGGGGACGTTCGGGATCCGCTGCTCGTCGAAGGTGGTCTGCAGGAAGCCGTTCTGGAAGCTCTCGTCGCAGCCGGTGGAACCTCGGACGCCCGCGCCATTTCCGCACAACACCGCGCGGCGACCGTCGGGCGCGTAGAGAATCAGCTTGAGCGTGCGAAGCTCCCGCGGACGCGCCTCGGCGGCATCGAGGAACGAGATGTCGACGGTCACGTCGAGTTCGGCGATCTGCATCGATTCCGTAATCTCGAGTTCGACCGCATTGTACGAGACCGTCGTACCGGTGCAGACCGCCGGTATCTGGAGCTCCGGCTGGCTGTCGTAGACCAAGCGATCGGAGACGCGGAAGGTGAAGATCGCGAGCTTCTCGAAGCCCTCGGCGTCCGTCACACGCAGGCCCGCGACGTCCTCGCTCGTTGTGATGGGGGTGCCGGTCAACAGACCGGTGCTCTCGATCGTGAGACCCATCGGGAGCCGTCCCGAGGCGAAGCGCCACTCGTATGGAGGCACGCCGCCGCGGGCCTCGAACTGAAAGGACACCGGCTGACCCACGATGAGCTGGGGTGGACTCGTGGTCACGACGGTGAGCGCCTCGATGACCTCGATGTCGTAGCTGCGCTCATCCTGGCGCGCACCGCTGTCTCTGACGCGCACGCCGAAGCTGAAGGTTCCGGTCTCGGTCGGTGAGCCAAACAGCCGGCCGGCCCCAGAGATCGATAACCCAGACGGGAGCGTGCCCGCCATGAGCTCGAAGGTGTACGGCGGAACGCCACCCGACACCGCGAGGTCGTGTGCGTAGGGCTCACCGACGCGCCCGCCGGGCAGCGGGTCGGCAGCGAGCATGGGGTCGTTGGCCTCGATGGTCAGGAGGAAGGTCTTCTCAGCCTCGCGAACTGCGTCAAAGGCACGCACGTCGAGCTCGAACACCCCGGAAGCGTCGGGCGTCCCGAAGATCCTGCCATCCGCCGAGAGGGAGAGGCCCGCCGGAAGTGCTCCGCTGGCGAGCTCGAAGGCGATCGGTGGCTCGCCGCCCGAGGCGCTGAGCGACACGTCGTATGGGATGCCGACCTTGCCGTCCGCGAGGGTCGCGGTCTCGACCACGATCGGCGGCGCGTCGATGACGAGGGTGAAGCTCGCGGACACCGCGGTCGCAACGCCGTCCGTGACACGGACCGAGAACTCAAAGCTGCCCGAGGCCGACGGCAGGCCGGCGATTCGACCGGTGGAGGCCGCGAGCTCGAGCCCCGCCGGCAGGACCCCGGAAGCGAGCGCAAAGGTGTACGGAGGCGTGCCGCCGCGAACATCGATGCCCTGATCGTAGGCCACCTGACGCATGCCCGCGGGCAGGCTCGTCGTCCGGATCTCGAGCGGCTCGGGCCCGGGGGTGCTGTCGCCGCACGCGATGAGCGCGGCGAGCAAACAAGGGGAGAGTCTCGAGAGCTTCATCGGAGAATCCTCCTTCGAAAGGCGAACAGAAGAAGAAACAGAACCTGCAGCATGGGCGCGGACGCGCGTCCGGCTGCTCCGGCAGCCAGACACCCGCAGCCATCCTCCTCGGGACCGAGAGGCTCGACCATCGGACCAGCGGCGTCAGAGGCGGCCGCATCCGGGCGCAGAGTCACCCCGGTGTCGCGTGCCGCGCCGAGATCGGCCGCGAGACCGGCATCGAGCGCCGGCGCCGTAGAGACGGGCAGGCTGAGAGTCAGACTCGCCATCTCGTAGGCGCGAGGCGGAAAGAGCGACACGCCGGCCGCCAGCCATTCGCCGGCCGGGTGATCATCCGTATCCGTGATCAATGCGTCGAGTGATCGCCGAGTGGCCGACTGGTAGCGGAGGAACACCTCGAGATCGACGGTGCGTCCCGCGAACTCGCAAGGGACCTCGAGCGAGAGCATCACGTCATCGTAGTGCACGAGCACACCCGGCGAGGCTTCGGGATAGGTGACCCCCACCGGCGCGGTGGTGCTCGTGGGCACAAAGCCGCGAGGGGGGATGCGGTTGTCGAAGTAGATCACATCGTTCTTCGCCAAGTGGTGACCCGGCCCAACACCGAGCTGCCCTTGCCGCACTTCGTATAAGGCGAGCGGGTCGATCGCCTCTCCGCTCGTGCCATCGAGGAGCCCTCGCTCGAGGCCGAGCTCGGCCGAACGCGCGCCGAGGACCACACGCCGGCCATCCGGGTAGCCGGTGGGCAGCTTGTGGCCGGTCTCGTTGATCACGCGGATCCCGATCTCGGTGGTCTCGCCGCACACGAGCTGGGGCGGTGCGCTGAGCTCGAGCCGCGCCGCCGTGCGGAGCATCGCGAGGTTTCGTGCCACCCCTCGAGCGAGCTCGGCGCCGAGGTTCAACTCCGGATGAAGCAGCTCGATGAGCGAGAGCAGATAGGCGTTGCCGCCCGAGAGCTCGTGGGACGAACGGTCCGGCCGTTCGGGTCGCTCGCGGGCGACCACTCCGGGGCTCTCGGGCATGTGGCACTCTTGACAGGTCTGACCCTCTTGCCGGAACGCGCTCTGGTTCCACTCGCTGTAGGTGGTCTGCTCGGGGAACGGCAGCCCGGTGAGACTCCCATCGAGGTTCTTCCGGTCCACCAGCGGGTTATAGAGGTCATGGCAGGTCCCGCACATCCGCGCATCGGAGATCCAAGGGGATCTCGCAGCGGGGTGATCGGGAAGGGCGGGGTCAGCGTAGGGCCCGCGCATGGTCGTATCCTCGGCCACGACATACTGACCGTTCCGAACATAGGGATTGGGCTCGCTCCGATGGCAGAAGGCGCAGCCCACGCCGCCATCCTCGGGCAGGAGGCGGCTGCCGTCGGTGGGGAAACAACGTCCGACGAGCCAGGCCTCGGGGACGTGGCATCTCAGACAGAAGTCACCGATGCCGGGCGTGTCGCGTTCGGCCACAACCAAAGCCGCGCGGTAGATCGGATCCCGCGCCGCGTGCGCCATGGCGCTGCCGGCCCAAGTCCCAAAGGCCGAGCCTTCGCGATCGAAGAGACCGTGGCAAACATCGCAGGTGGAAGGCGGCGAGAAAGCTACGGAAACGCTGCTCGTCCCGGGCAGCGGAACGTTCGCCAGCGACAACGACAGAAGAGTGCAGGCCAGCGCTCCGGACAGCGACACGCCGAGGTCATAGCAGCCGGGGTCCTCGGTTGACACCTGAATCCCCTTCGCCCATGGTCCCACCCCAACCTACATCTCTCGGAGCCCCCCATCCATGACGTTCAGAAAGCTGATCCTCGCCACCCTCGTTCCCACCAGCCTGAGCCTGCTGGCCGCCTGCGGCGATGACGGCAGCCTCGACCCCGATGGGGGTGGACCCGATGGGGGTGGAAGAGACTCCGGCATCCTCACCAGCGTCGAATGCCCCGCCGGATCCCTCACGATCTGCTCGCTCAAGGTGAAGAACGATCCGTTCCACCCGGGCGTCGATGAGCCGGTGAGCCTCACCAACGTGGTCGTCTCCACCCCGATCATCCAGGTCACCGACATGCTTCAAGGCTTCTACGTCCAAGACGTCGCCTTCAGCGCCACGGAGAACTCTAAGTTCGCAGGCATCGCGGTGACCTTCAACCCCGCCGAATTGGTGGGCGCAGTCCCGGGCGTGGGATCCGTCGTCAATGTCGACGGGGTCTATCGCGAGTTCGGCGCCATGGGCGCGACCAAGAAGCAGTCGCAGATCGCCGCCACACGCGTCGAGGCCACCGGCGCCTCGGAGACCTTGCCCATCGTAACCGTGGCGCCCGGGGACATCGTGACCGGCGGCGGCCTCTCGGATGCGCTCGAGGGCTCGCTGGTTCGGGTCGAGAACGTGAGCGTCACCGAGTTCAACGTCACCATCGGCACCTCCCCGCTGTTCGGCTCGTATCTTGTGACCGGCAACCTCATCATCTGGGCGGACCGCGACCTCTATCAGCTCGAGCGATTCTGGCAGAACGGTGAGACCCTCACCTTCGTCCAGGGCATCTTGCGCCTCGGCACCACCCCGTTCAATGCCGGCGCCTCCATGCTCTCTCCGCGAAGCCGCGAAGACTGGAACTCCACCCGCATCGCCCTCAGCTCGATCGCACAGATCAACGACCCCGCGACGCCGGCCGGTTGCGCTCAGACCGCGCAGGGCAAGACCGGCACCTGCCACGCGGTAGAACTCACGCGCGTCCTCGTCGTGGCGGTGGGCGGGTACATCTCCCCCACCCTTCGCTCCCTATGGGTGCAAGACCCCGCGGCACAAGGCGCCGGGAGCGGGGCCAAGGTGGTGTACAACCCAGAGAACCTCACCACCCCACCGAACGTGGGCGAGTACATCGACCTGTCGGCCGAGCTCATCGTGTACTTCGGCATGAAGCAGGTTCAGTTCCCGCGCATCACCCGAAACGGCACCGACACCGGCGAGCCTCAGGCGACGACGGTCGCCAACCCCGCGGACCTCGCCATCGCGAGCCCTGCTGCGGCCGCGTGGGCCGGAAGTCTCGTGCGTATCGAAAACGTCGCGGTCACCACCGCGTGCCGCACGCCCAGGGACTTCGGCGCGTGGATCGTCACCGGAAACGTGCTCATCGGGAGCTCCTTCGACTACGACTACAACGGCATGCTCTGCGACGGCGCGAACTGCACCTGCGAGACGAACCCGAGGCCGAACGATCAGCGCATGGTGGGAAATCAGTTCCAGTCGATCACGGGCGTCGTCGACTTCTCCTTCGACGAGTACCAGATTCAGCCGCGCAACAACGCGGACCTCGTCCGCATGAACTGAAGCCGCCGAGGGCGCGCCGCTTAGAACCGCACCTGCGCTTCGAGCCGGAGTTCGTTCGTTCTTCGATCCGGCTCGTTGCGAAGCGCTCGCTCGGAGCGCTCGTTCCGGTAGAACAGCGACAAGAGGCCATTGTTGCGCCAGATGTACCAGTGCAACGCGACGCGGAAGCCTTCCTGATCCGCAACTCGGGTGAGTTCGCTCTGCGCCGCATCCGGCAGCACCTCGTCGTACTCCGTGGCTCGGAACATGCCGAAGTCGCCGGCCAAGAACAGGTGCTTCGGCCAGATCAGGACGCCCGCCATCACGTTGAACGCGGCCTGCCAGGCCCCAAACGCGAGCTCGCGCTTGCCGTAGGCCTCGACGGAAGCCTCGAAGATCCACCACCGCCAGAGCACGTTCACGTTCACCGCGGGGAAGCGGTCGAACTCGCGTTCATCAAAGCGCGCACCGACGTACGCGGTGAGTCCGTGCGGGACCTCGGTGTACAAGTAGCGCGAGTCCCAACGGTCGAATCGACCCGCGAGATAGAAGGCCACCTGTCCGCCCACACCCCAGGCGTAGTTGAGCTGATCGAAGTTCAAGAACCGGCCGCCAATGTTGCCGTTGAACCGCCCGCCGCCGCCGGCGACGAACATACGATAGTCCATGAAGCCGGCCACGATCGGGCCCGTGAACTCGAGCGCGGCGCCATTTCCGGCCTCGAAGGCGTTGTAGACATAAAAAGCGGGGTCGAGGAGCGGGTTCTTGTGCACGGAGAGCACGAGCGCATTCGAGAGCCCGCCGCCGCCGCTGTTCAAGCTGATCTTGTGGGCCCGATAGATGGGCATCGTGAACATGGCGAAGGTCAAGCGAGGCGTCCGCTCCACGAGCATGCTGAGGATGAAGAACGAGTCCTGGATGCCCGGGATGGGCCCAAAGGTGCGGAGCTGAAGCCGGCGGAACCGCGTATCCGACTGCTCCGTCTCGAAGTCGAAGGCCTGATAGGCGTTGGCCACGATCGAGAAGCGTAGGCCGGGCATGCCTCGGCAGACCGTGACGTTGGGATCGAAGCGGCAGCCGTGATCGGCGCAGTCCACCGCGCCATCGCCGTCGTTGTCGACGCCGTCCGAGCACACGAAGTCGTTGCGCTCGCCGTCGATGTCGCCGAAGCGACCGATGAGATCCTCGACCGTCATCCCCTCCTGGAGCTCGGGGAGATCGGAGCTCATCCCGGCGCCGGTGCCCTCGGCACCCGTGCCTTCGATGGCGCCCTTCCACGAACCCTGGCACGCGGTGACGCCCGGACCGTTGCAGTCCATGTCTTCACAATCGACGGCGCCGTCGTCGTCGTTGTCGATGAAGTCGTGGCAGAGCTCGTTGGTGTTCTCGAGGCCACCGCTGGTCTTGCACGCCTCAGACTCGAAGCAGTCGGCGTCCCCGCAGTCGACGAGGCCATCGCCATCGTCGTCCTTTCGGTCGTTGCAGACCTCCTCCTTCTTGTCCTGCGCGAAGGCAGAGGGAAGCTCGGCGCAGAGCAGCGCGAGGCCGAAGAGGGGCACTATCGTATTCTTCATGACTTGTTACTCGCAGACTCTGCGACCTTCGCAGACTGTTACCAGCGGATGCCAGGAACAGTCCCAGTCGTCGCAATCGAAGAAACCATCGAGGTCGTTATCCACCCCGTCGGAGCAGCGCTCGTTGATCTGAACGATGTGCGCCTCGGTGATGGGCGCACGCTCGCTGAACAAGGCGACCAGGCTCTCTTGGCAAGCCTGTTTGGTGGCGAGGTCGCGGGCGTTTCGGCACGAGAAGTCCTCGCAGTCGACGAAGCCGTTGCCGTCGTTGTCCACGCCGTCCGAGCAGCGCTCGAAGCCGCGCTCGAGCACGCTGTCGCAATACGTAATGACCGCCATGTCGGTGGAGGTGGAGCAGGAGAAGTCATTGCAGTCCGTGAAGCCGTTGCCGTCGTTGTCCGCGCCGTCCGAGCACTTCTCGAGGCTGGTCTCGCTGATCTGCTCGCAGTACGAGAGGACGTCGGGATTCGTGCCCGCCGAGCAGGAGAAGTCGGCACAGTCCACGTACCCGTTGCCGTCGTTGTCCACGCCGTCCGAGCACTTCTCGAGGCTGGTCTCGGCTCGATCCGCGCAGAACGCCACGACGTCCGGCGGCCCCCGGGAACTGCACGAGAAGTCGTTGCAGTCCTCGTACCCGTTGCCGTCGTTGTCGACACCGTCCGAACAGGCCTCGATCGTATTCTCCGGTGAGGCGCAAGGCGGACGGCCGGCGCAACCCGGGTCGTCGCAGTCGGTGAGGCCATTGCCGTTGTCATCCTCGCCGTTGTCGCAGACTGCCTCGATGCAGGTGGGGTCAGCCGCACAATCGCTGTCCGTGCAGTCAATCCGGCCGTCCTGGTCGTTGTCGAGCATGTCGGTGCAGAAGTTCAACCCGGTCTGTTCACCCACGCCGTTCTCGCGCTCTTCGCAAACCGTCACGAACATGCCGAGTCGGCAGGCGTTCTCACCACAGTCGAAGAACCCGGTGCGATCGTTGTCCACGCCGTCGGAGCAGCGCGCATCGTTGAACTCGAAGGTGCAGCAAGTCTCGGGCGTGGACTGGCACTTCCGCTCGCCGCAGTCCGAGCTGCCGTTGTCGTCGTTGTCGATGCCGTCCAGGCACATCAGAATGCTGGCGCGGCCGCTGGGCAGACGGATCACCCGTTCGGGTTCGGGGTCCCGGTTCACGAGCGGGATGTTGGGGCCGCACAGCGTGGAGTACACCATGCAGTCGGGGTCGTCGCAGTCCACGAGCCCATTTCGGTCGTTGTCTCGGCCGTCGCCGCAAGCGTCGTCGTCGCGCTCGTAGCCATACCAAGGTCGGCTGGGCTTCTCCCAGCCGCAGCTCGCGAACGTGAGCCCGAGGACGGCCGAGGCGATGAGCCCCGCGAAGTAGAGCTTCATTGGAGACACTCCGCCCGACCGGGGCCATAACGACGCTCGAAGAGCACGAACAGGTTGCAGGCGCCCTGGAGCTCCTCGCGAGGGCCGAGGCGACCCTCGGCGAAGTACTCATCGAGGAGGGTGGACAAGGCGCTGGCTTGGACCTCGTCGTCGAGGCCCGAGAAGTAGCCGAGTCGTGCGTAGTCACCCACGAGCGTCTGAAGCGCCGCGCCTTTGGCCTGCACGGTCCCCGCGAGATCGACCTCCACCTGCTTCGCCGCCGCCGCGACCAGGGCTTCATCGACCACCCGCTCGGTTCGACAGACCCACTGACACTCGGCGTAGGGCTCCTGGTGCGTCCACTTCGCCGAATGTCCATCGATGGTCGAGACCAAGCGGTTGTACGCATAGTCCTTGCTGCCCGGTTCGTTGATCGAGTGCAGGGAGGTCAAGACGTACTGCGGCACGCCGTGGGCCCACATACCTCGTCGATGCTTGATGGCGTCCGCCTGCGCCTCGATGAGCATTGGCTTCGCCGGCTCGGGCGTCGCGGACATCGCGTGCGCGAGACCGCGCCGCACCTGGTCGACCGCGAGATCGGGACACCACAAGAGGATGCGCCCGTAGACGTCCTCTTCGTGCATGTCGAAACAGCGCCAGATGCCCTTCCGCCCGTTGTACGTGGCGAGTTTGGCGTTGTGGTAGAGTTCCTTGGCGTGGAAGCCGCCCCAGCGGTGCACCGGACCGTAGCTCTCGAGGGTATTGAAGCCCGCGAGGCGAGCGTTGCGCCCGGCCAGCGGCCCGGTGAGCACCCTGAAGCTGTCCCCGTCCATGAAGTACACGGGCGTGGGTGCACCATCGATGAAGACTTTACTGACCGGTTCAGCCTCGATGGGACCGACCTGCAAGAGCCCGGCGAGAAGCCCGAGCCCGAGCCCGAAAGAAGCCAAGGAAAACCGCATGCTGGCGCGCGCATCCAAGCGGCCCCCCGGGTGGCTGTCAACCGCCCACTGGCGGGGCCCCGATTTTCGCTTGCCGAAACCGCCACCGGCTCGTCACATCGATGACATTACACTAGGCGTAAGGGAAACGACGTGTCCGCCCTGATTCTCATCGTGGAAGACGAACCCGACCTCTCGTCCACGCTCGAGTTCAACCTCGAGAAGGAGGGGTTCAAGACCCGGGTCGCAGCCACGGGAGAGGAGGCCATTCGCTTGGCGGCCGAGCCTCCCGCGCCCGACCTGATCCTGCTCGACCTCATGCTCCCAGACATCTCTGGAACCGAGGTCTGTCGGCGCCTCCGGCAGGACCCCGCCACGCGGCCGATCCCGGTGATGATGCTGACCGCTCGCAGCGAAGAGATCGACCGCATCGTCGGGTTCGAGCTCGGGGCGGACGACTACGTGACGAAGCCGTACTCGGTGCGCGAACTGCTCCTTCGGATAAGAGCAGTGCTGCGTAGAAGCGCTACCTCGCCATCGGAGGCCGCACCCGAGAGCGCCGAGATCCAGTTCGGCTGCCTTCGCATCGATCTCGAGGCTCATCGAGTCTGGGTGGAGGATGAAGAGATCCCGCTCACCGCCCTCGAGTTCAAGCTGCTCCACACGCTCATGTCGCGCCAGGGGCGCGTCCAGACCCGAAAGCAGCTCCTTCAGGACGTCTGGGCGATTCATGCCGACGTGAACACCCGCACCGTAGACACGCACGTCAAACGTCTCCGCCAGAAGATCCTCGCCGCCGGAGACTACATCGAGACTCTGCGCGGCGTGGGCTATCGCTTTCGCACTGCGCCGCCCGACGAGGCCCGAGTGTGACTCTGGGCGTGCGCGGCAAGCTCTTCGGCCTCTCCCTGCTCCTCATCGTGATGGCCGGCGTTGCCAGCGGCCTCTTCGTCGAAAAGGAGGTGCGAGCGGTCATGGAAGCTCGCATCGAAGGCGAGCTCTTCCGATTTGCGAAGCTGTCGGCGGAGAGCATCGCCGCCGCTTCGGAGGATGTCCCGCTGCAGCACCTCGTGGAGCAGCTCGCGGCGGCCGGGGAGATGCGGCTCACGATCATCGGCGACAGTGGTGAGGTCCTCGCGGACTCTCTGATGACCGCCGAGCAGCGCGCCCAGGCCGACAACCACATGAGCCGCAGGGAGGTGCTCGCGGCGTTCGAGAGTGGACACGGTCGCGCCCGCAGGTGGAGCACGACGGTCGGCACCGAGATGCTGTACGCCGGAGTTCGTTTCGAAGGTGGCGGAGCGCTTCGCGTGGCGCGGGTGGCCATGACGCTCGACGAGACCAACGCCTTCGTTTGGCGGTTCCATGCGCTGCTCATCGTGGCGGCCGGTCTGGGTCTTCTCGTCGCCATCTTCATGAGTGGGGTCGCATCTCATCTGACGTCACGGACCGTGAACCGTCTGGTGGAACACGCCAAGGCTCTGGCCAGAGGGGACGTGCAGCAGATCGAGGTCGAGACGAAGGACGAGTTCGGTCGCCTCGCCAAGACGTTCAACCAGATCGCTGAGACCCTGCAACGCACGGCGAGAAAGAAGGCTAAAGAGAAGGACCGCTTCGCCGGCGTCCTCGAGGGAATGAGCGACGCGGTCATCGCGCTCTCCGCCAAGGGCAGGATCAAGGTTGTGAATCGCCGCGCCCTGGAGCTCCTGGGGCTCGAACCGAGCTGCGTGGGTCAGTCTTTGCTCGAAGCCACCCGCATCCCGGCCCTGCATCAGCTGGCTCAGAGGGACTCAGGGGGCGAAACGCAACTCGAGTTCGAACTCGCCAGCGGCCGCCGGGTCCTCGCGAGCGCCACCCCCCTACACATGAGCGCCGGCACGGTCATCGTGCTGCGCGACGTCACCGAGATGCGCCACCTCGAGACCATTCGCAAAGACTTCGTCGCGAATGTATCCCACGAACTCCGAACTCCGGTGAGTGTCATCCGAGCCAACGCAGAGACGCTCCTCGGGGGCGCTCTCGAACACGAGACCAAGGGACCGCAGTTTGTCCAAGCCATCTTGCGGAGCTCCGAGCGCCTCTCGACCTTGATCGCTGACCTCTTGGACCTCTCCCGCATCGAAGCCGGCAAATATCACCTCGAGATCCAGTCGGTGGAGGTGGACGAGGCCATCCGGCACGCCGTAGAGGCGATCTCTTCGACCGCGCAGAGCCGCCGAGTCTCCCACGATCTGAGCCGCTCGGCGCAACTTCACGTCATGGCCGACCCCATGGCGCTCGAGCAAGTCCTGCTCAACATCCTCGACAACGCGGTGAAGTACACGAAGGACGGAGGCCAGGTTCAGGTGCGTGCGATGGAGCATCGGTCTGGGGTCCGCTTTGAGGTCGAGGACGACGGGCCCGGCATCCCGCCGCAGCATCGAATGCGCATCTTCGAACGCTTCTACCGGCTCGATCCAGGGCGTTCGCGCGAACTCGGCGGCACCGGTTTGGGTCTCTCCATCGTCAAGCACCTCGTCGAATCCATGGGCGGTACGGTGGGCGTCGAGCCCGCATCGCCGCACGGCTCGGTCTTCTGGTTCGTGCTCCCGCGGGACCCAGAAGCACAGCTGCGATTGAGCGCCTGAGCGGGGGCGAATCCTGCTAGACTGCCCGGGCCAAAGACGCTGACCATGGTGTTGCCGCCCCAAAGAGACGCCCGTCGCAGCCTCGACGCCCAGCTCGAGGAGCTCAGAGAACGCCTGCTCCTCATGTCC
Organism: Deltaproteobacteria bacterium; assembly: GCA_011526105.1. GTDB lineage: Bacteria > Myxococcota > Kuafuiibacteriia > Kuafuiibacteriales > Kuafuiibacteriaceae > WYAZ01. The sequence continues at coordinate 14,920 of WYAZ01000110.1, forward strand.
GGCCGCGCCGAGGCGATGATCACCGTGAGTGTGCGTGCTCTCGTCGAGAAGAACGCCCAGCTGGCGCAGGAGACCATCGCCACCGACGCGGAGATCAATCGCGCCGAGATGGAGGTCGACGAGCTCTGCCTCGCGATTCTGGCGAGCCAGGTGACCGAACTCGCGCCTCTCCGCTTCGTCTCGCTGGCGCTCAAGATGGTCACCGACCTCGAGCGCATCGGCGATCTCGCCGTCAACATCTGTGAGCGGGTCATCGACATCAGGGGCGCGCCGCATCTGCGGCCAGCGGATGACATCGTCGCGCTCGGTGAGCTCGTTCGCATCCTCGTCCACGATGCCTTCGACGCCTTCGTCTCGGGGGACGTAGAGAAGGCTCAGGACGTCATCGAGCGGGACGATGAGGTCGACGAGCAGTATCAGCGGGTGTTCCGCGACCTACTGAGCATCATGCAGGCCGACCCGGCCATGATCGAGCCCGGCATCCACCTTCAATCCGCGGCGAAGTGGCTCGAGCGCATCGGAGACCATGCGACGAACATCGCCGAACAGGTCATCTTCATGGTCGAGGGCCACGACGTCCGACACCTCGGCAAGCTGCCAGACTGACGCGACGCTTCGCTCGGCGAACCGCCGCCAGCGCCAGGAGCAGGAGCGCCCAAGCGAGCGGCGTCACTCCCGATGTGGAGGCGTCGAGTGAATCGCAGCTGCATCCGCCGCCATCCGCCAAGCAGTCGGTATCGCAGGTGCAGTCTTCATCGCAGGCGAGGGTCGTGTTGCAGACACATCGCTCCGAAGGCCCCACGTTGACGTTGCGCATGCCCTCGGTCGTGTTGGGATCCAAGAAGCTCTCGGGCCAGCACAGGCCCTGCTCGCTGTTCTGGTCGGGCACGCAGCGGAGGCCAGCCGAGCACGCGTTGACGTCGGTCGTTGCACAAGGCTGCGTGCAAAGACTGGCGCCCAGGTAGCTTCGGCACAGCCGGCTGATGCACTCGGCATCACTCGCGCAGCCGTTGCCATCTCGCTTGAAACCTTCGTTCGGCACACACACCCCGAAGCCGAGTTCGGAGACGAACACACACTGCTCGTTCGTGTCACAGGCCTGGGTGCTGCACTCTCGGTAGCACAAGGACGAAGCCGAACCGACGGTCTCATCGAAGAGGCAGAAGGCGTCCGCCTCACAGATCTCTGGATTGCAGGGCTCCTGGACTCGAGCCACGGTGAAGCAAGCAAAGATGTTGGGACGGCCGCGAACGTCGAGGCACACCTGACGCGTGCTCTGAGCGCTGCAAGCGGTTCCGGGGGCGTTACATTCGGCGTAGCAGTAGTACTCGCCTAGGCCCTGGCTGTACTCGACGCAGACGTGCCCCGGCTTGCATGACAGATTCGCGTAGCAGCGCTCGTTGTGGCCGCCTTTGCCCTGAGGGTTACAGACCCCGCTCACCGGCGCACAGACGCCGCCGGTCAGGCCCTCGCGAAAGATCGCCTGACAGGCGTAGCCTTCTGGACAACCACCGGGCGTGGAAGGATCACAAGCTCGCGTGCAGAAGGGCTGGTAGTTGTTCTTGCCCTCGACGTTCGTGCACAAGCCGGAGGAGCACTGATTGCCGTCGTTGCATTGGTCGCAGAGCTCATCGACCGGGGCCGGGGCCAGGCAGTAGTTGCCGCTCGAGGTGTTGGTGCACTGATAGCCGGCGCCACAGGCATCGTTGCCCGGCACGCACACCGCGGTGCAGTACTTGCGACCAATGAGCGTATCGTCGGCACATAGGCTCGAGGCGCAGTCACCGTTGAGCTGGCAAGGCGCTCCCACCCCGCCTTCGTTCGCACCGCCGCCGGGCACAGGCTCTCCGTTGGGATACAGCGCACAGATCCCGTGGATGTCGTCGTTCGCGGGGGCGCGCTGTACCCCTTTGTTGTTCGACGGGAACATCGCCGCTCTCTGATCGGTGCTGTGATCCAGCCCGAAGAAGTGACCGATCTCGTGAAAGAGGACGGTCTCGACGTCCACGCGCGTGTCGGTGACCTCCGCCCCGTCGGTGGTCCACTGCCAGTAGACGCCGTTGACGTGAATGTCGGCGTCCACGATCTTGCGATCTTCCAGTCGATAGAAGGTGTACGTGAACGCGAGCGTGCTGCGCTGCACCGCATCCCACTCCCCGTCGATGCGCGCCCAGAAGATGCGGTTCATGTCGTCGGCCTGCACAGCCCGAGGCTCGGCCCAGGGTTCCTCGGTGAAGGAGAGAAAGGAGCAGGCCACGCCCCCCCAGGTCTGAAACGCGGTTCGAATCGCTGCGAGCTCGGAGTCGTCCTCGATGCCCGGCGCCCCCATGGGATCCAGGCGAAAGCTCACCGGCTGCCCTGCGGTGTTTGGCCACGTGTGCCCTTGCGCCGAGAACGCGTGAAGCGGCTCCGCACGCGGCCAGAGGAGAACGAACGCAGCCAACGCCGCGAACGAGAAGGCGAGCGCACCATGTCTTACATTCAACTTCATCGCCTCCACGTCGCCCAGACTCACTGTAGCTCAGGTCATGTTATATCGGCGAGCGCAGGCGGCTCGTCCTGGAAACCTGCAGCGAAGGAACAAACGCATGGAACGCGTCGATGTAGTGGTGATTGGCGGCGGGCTGGCGGGTTTGGCCGCGGGCGGCGCCTCGGCGCAGGGCGGGGTCCGCTCGATCCTGGTGGAGCAGGACACGCTCCCTCGTGCCGATGAGGGGCTTCAGGCCCTCACGAGACACGAGCTGGAGACGCTGGGGCTCGGGGTGGATGACGCGGAGCGTGTGCTCACCCGGATGCACGTCGGACCCCACGATCCGGTGGAGCTCGCCGGTCGCGCGGTCCTTTGCGCGGTGCGGACCGAACACCTCCACCGTCACCTGCTCGAGCGGGCTCGCCGCGCGGGCATGGAGCTGAGAGACGGAACCGCGGTCGGGGGGCTCACTTTGGATCCCGAAGGCTGGACCCTCGACCTCGAAGGCGCCGAGCCCATCCGCGCGCCCATTCTGGTGGTCGCCGACGGCGTACGGTCGCCCACCTTGCAGAGGCTCGGCGTCGCCGACGCCCAACGCTTCACCCCGACTCAGTCGGAGATCATCACCTTCGGCCGCGCGCAGTTCTCTCTGAAGGGGGACGAGCTCGAGCGCTTCGATGCGTATCGAGTGGAAGAGCGCGGTGGTCCCATGAGCCGCTACGAGATCCTGCCCGGCGCCACCGACCTCACGCTCGCATTCGGCCCGGTGTGGCAGAGCGGCACGGGCGAGACTCCTTGGCCGTCCGCGACTCATCCCGCCACCACTCGCGCGCTGGAGATCGCGGTGCGAAAGCTGGACCTACCGAGCGATGCGCTCGCGGTGTCGCTCGAAGAGTGGAGGTTGGGCGGACTGCCCTGCCCCGCCACCTTCGACGGCGGCATGGTCGTTGGGGCCGCCGCCGGCCACCGACCACCCTGGCCTCTTCGCGCTTCGAGCGCCCTCATCCGGCAAGGTGAACAGGCCGGACGCGCGGCCGCTCGCGCCGTGCTCGACAAAGCGTGGACCGCCAAGGCCCTCGCCGAGCGTTTGGGCGCCGGCTACGATGAACACGTGGCCTCCACCCGCGCCGCGCTGGCCTTTGAGGCCGAGGGATTGCGCGAGCGTCGGAGCCTACCGCCAGAGTTTTGGCGGCGAGGGAGAGTATCGGGAAGCTCGCGACCGAGCCGGCCGCGAGCTTGAACGAGCCGAGCTACTTCTTGAAGTAGCGGTCGATCGCCTCGATGACGTTCGGAACCTTCTGTTTGCAGAGCTGATACGACGCGGTGGAAGCCGCCGCCTTGAGATCGCCGCGCGAGGCCTGACGGTCCGCGCTGACGGTCTGAACCACCTTGTTGGTCTTGCCGTTGACGACCTTGACGGTGAGCGTGACCTTGACGGTCTCGCTGCCCGCGATGACGCCCTTCTTCTCCGCCTTCACGACGCCCTTGATGAGCACGTCGAAGTTGCCGGCGAGGTCAGGCTCATCGGCCTCGTCCTCGCTGATCGCGGCTTCGACCTGAAATCCACGCGCGGTGAGCCCTTCTTCGAGGCACGCCTGCACCCGGTCGGCGCCCGAGCCGGAGACGAGCACTCCGATGCTCATCGAGGACGCTGCACCCTCGAGCATGGAGAGGATCTCGCCAATATCGTGGGGCGGCGGGATGCCCTTTCCGCTCTTGTCCACGACGCGCAGGTCCGAGTTCAGGGCCTCTCGCTCGGCGAGCTGGGCTACCGCCTGCCGAAGCGCCTTGAAGCGAACGAGCTGATCGTCCGAGTCTTCAGCGCGACGAACGTGGCCGTCGATGATGGAGTCTTTCTGCTCGATCTGATCGCGGAGCGCGGCGCCCGCCTGAGCGCGATCGATCACCGCGAGGCTCCACTTCTTGCCCTTGCCGTCATCCCATCGCTCGAGGATCATCGACATCGCGAGCACCTTGTCGGTGGAGACCATCGAGTAGCTGGTGACCTTCTGGGTCTCTTCCCAGCGCTCACCGGTCACCGAGTTGATCTTGCTGCCCGCCGTCTGAAAGCTCGTGGCCACCGCCTGGATGTTCGCCTTGAAGATCTTGGCGAGCTCGGCCCGGGCCTCGATGTCTGCGGTCTTCTGGTCGCGGCCTTGGGCCACCCCACAGAGATACACCGCGAGGTTGCACTTGTTCTGCGTCCACGCGGGCGGCTGACCGCCGATGGTGGCCTTGGGGCCATCGTCTTTGGCGACCACCGGAGGAGGCGGCTTGTTCGCGGGAGGGGTCACGGGGTCCGGCGCTGGGCCCGCACCACCACCACCACCGCCACTCGGAGGAGGGGACTTCATGCCGTCATCCAGATCCGCGAGGGTCTTGTCTCCATTCTGATCGAGCCAGCCACGGAGCCCCGGGCTCATCTCGGCCTGCGCGGCCGCAGCGTCTCTCGCGCGCGCGAAGTCGAGCTGCACGAGCGCGTAGACGGTCTTGTCTTGGTCGGCCCAGTACTCGAGCACTTCGGTGCCGTTCATCAGATTGGCGGAGAACGTCTTGATGGCCTGCTGCACCATCTGGCTCTCGGAGGAGTTCGAGAAGTCCCCGGCGGTGACGGACTCCTGATAGTCCTTCATCAAGGATGCGCTGTAGACCTCGAGGATCTTCGAGATCTCGGCGCGGCCGCGGTTGGCCGATGTGGAGCGCGCGAGCTCGATGTTCTGGATGCCGGTAGCGGCCCCCACGCCGAACAGCGTGCCTTTTTCGACCCGGCTGCCTCGAACCACCCACTCGGGTGCGTTCTGACCCAGGCCGGCGAAGCCGCTCTCGGACGCCTTGTTCTGGCCTCCGGCGCAGCCGACACCCAACATGAGCGCCGCCCCAATGATCCCGATTCTCTGGGCATTCCTCTTCATCACAATCCTCCTGCCATATCTCTATGATCTTGGACGCGCACGCCAGCGTTCCCGCCGGTGTGCGCGCGCTCATCCGAGCTCGGACCTACAGGACCGACCGAACGCTCTGGACGTTCTGCTTCCCAGCCGCAATGTCGACCGTCAGCCGATCGACGCGGCCCACCTGGCCACCGCTCGAGGTGTGGTAGCTGATCACGACCTCGTGGCTGCCCTCGGGCAACCACACCCGAGCCGCACGAACCTCCGAAGGAAGCAGCGTCCATGACCGCAGATCCGCGGCCTCGGTGACCACCGCCGCCACGTTCGCCGCCAAGCCCAAAATGGCCCCCATGGTCGAGTTGCTGCCGCCGCCGGCCGCCTCCGCCGCCTTGGTCGCGGCGTACTTCACGATGGCGCGCGCGATGGCGCGGGCCTTCAGGCCCGGGAGTTGATACTCGAAGTTCTTCAGCACGATGCTCGTGACCGGCTCGGCGAGCTCGGTCCGGACCGTCTGACCATTCACGCTCACTTCGGCGTAGGCGATCTGTCCTGGATACGCGACGAAGTGTGGAAGCGCCATGCTCATGACGTAGCCGTCCGGCATCGTGCCATCGAACCGGAGCTCCTCCTTGTAGGGCGCCTCCCCGTTGCCGTGGAGGAGAACGAGCTCACCCATCCCGCCGGCGAGGTGCTCGAGGCTCTGGCCGGTGGCGCCCGCCTCCTGCTTCCAGCGCTCGGCCTCGTCGGCGAGCCCCGAGAGCTGCGCGGTGCGGACCATGTCCTCCGCGAGCCAAGACGGCGCACCGCAACCGAAGTTGCCGGCGTACTCGCTCTGATACGCATCATACGAGGCCTTGTACGCGAGGTAGGCGTCGTTCATGGAGCCGTCGAGCTCGTAGTAGAGGCCAACGAGCCACAGCATGAAGGCGTCTTGCTTGTAGATGCTGTCGACGTCCGGGTCTTTGTCGTACTGGACCTGCATCTTCTTGAGCACCTCGTCGGCGCGGCGAGCCTCGACGAGCGCGTCCTGCACCTTGCCCAACTTCATGTTGTTCAAGGACGTGAAGAGGTAGATGAGGACCTTCTCGAAGTCTTCTCCGCCGTAGGGGGCGAAGGTGTCGCCGAGCATGACCTTGCTGGCCTCGTCGCTCACCGAGGTCGTCCAGAGCTCCTGGATGGTTTCTTCCGCCTTCACGAGGTTCTGGTTCGAGTCATCGAACTTGCCCGCGTAGTGCTGGATGGCGCCGATGTTCAGCCAGAACATCACGCGGTCTTTCTCGCCGTAGACCTTCTCTTTGGCCTCTTCCATCTGGGCCGCGGCAACGTCCCATCGGCCCTGGACCATGTTGGGCCGCATCTCCTGGTAGTGGTGCGCCAGGCCGGCCTGAGAGCAGGCGGTGACAGAGAGCAGTGTGCATGCAAGCCCAGCGGAGAGCAGGCTCGATTGGGTCGTCGTCATCTCGGAATCTCCTCGAACATTGAATCTTGGTCGTCGTTGTAAAGCAGAACGCCGAGTCGCCGACTTCGGCGTCGGGCTCGGCGTTCCTCACGTCCTGCTCGCGTGAACTCGGTTCACCAGCCCGCGCCGGCCTGCTCGACGACCTTGCGGATCATCTTCTCGCCGATCCAGACCTTCTCGTTGGTCTCCACGTTCACGAGCTCCATGTTCACCATGTACGCGCGAACCGACTTGCCACCGCCGTCGCTCTCGTTCTGGGAGTTCACCACGGTCTGAAGCGTGTAGTCGGCGCCGGCCTCGTTGCCCTGGGCCTTGGCGGTGTCGTCGCCGGCGTGTGTCGCCTGGCGTGCCTTCTCGACGACGTTGATGTTGTCTTGGCCCCAAGCCGCCACGACGCGCACCTTGCCGGAGTTGAGGAGCTCCTTCTCGAGGCGCTTCGCGAAGTACTGCTCGTTCACGTTGCGGTCATCGGTGCGCTTGATGACGCCCATGAGCTTCACGATCGGCTTCTGCCCGCCGCTGTCCTGCATGTGGTTCTCCACCCAGGCGCGAGACATGCAGTCCTTCATCATCTCCTCGGCCACCAGATTGGCGTCGATGTCGTTCCAGTAGCCCGAGAGGTCGCCCCCTTCGGTGCTGTCCGCCGAGGTCCGCTGCACGGTCTTTGCCGGTCCGCAGGCGCCGGCCGCCAGAAGAAGAGCGAACCCGCTCGTTAGCACTACGTTTGTCTTAAGCATCTCGGGTCTCCCACGCCGCGCTCTTCGAGGGCGGTCAAAAAGTTGGGCATCCTCTAGTATGGTCCGGAGGAGGCGACAAGGGCCCGCGGACACAGACAAAAAATGCCGTAATATCTGCTAGATACGAGTCTCGAACTTCAGGGTCCCCCACACCTCGCCCGTCATGGCGGAGATGATCTTGAAGTCGGCCCGGCGCCTGCCCGGGCTGCCGATGAACTTGCCGGTGAGGATGAAGTCCACCCCGAGCCCGTGAAGCTGCTCGAGGTTCTTCTTCTTCGTCGCCCCGCGTCCGAGATCGGCCGCGAGCCGCAGCACCTTGCTGTCGTCCTTGGGCAAGAACATGTCCGACTCCTCGAAGGTCTCGTTGAGCTTGTCGCGGAACATGTCGACCAGCTCCACCTTGTCCTCGGCCTCGTCGACCAGCTCGCCCACCGCGATGCGATAGCGATAGCCGGTGTTCGAGACCCGAGCGCCCAGGCCGAAGTCGCCGCGCTTCTTCTTGGCCTTGTCCTGTTCTTTAATCCACTGAGCGACGAAGCCGCTGCCCTTCTCGTCGGGTTCGAGCACGTAGACCACGCCGACGGGCTTGTCGTTGTCGCCCATGCCGTCCTCGAAGACCTGCAGCGGGGTGCCGGGCTTCGGCTTGCCGTGGCGGAGCTTCACGTGGACCTTCTTCGCGGAGCCGCCTTCCTCGTCGATCTCGCCCTCGTACTTCCACGCCCCGAGCCCCTTGAGCGCGTTCACGCAGGCGTCGGCGGTGTCATAGAAGTGACGCGGATCCATGTTCAAGAAGGCTTCGTGCCGTCCTTTGGCGACCTCCTGCCCGCTGACCACACCGGCGATCTTCTTGGCCGCGGTTCGGACCGCGACGCGGAACTTACCTTCGTCGCGGAAGTCGACGTCTTCGGCCATCTCGAGCTCGAGCGTCTCCACGTTCGTGACGTGCACGGTCATTGTGTACGCGTCACCGGCCCAAGAGATCTGACCCGAGATGAGATAGTCGACCTTGAGAAAGCGACCAATCTGCCTCAGCTTCTTCTGGTCGTAGAGCCCGGTCATCTCGCGCTCGAAGCGCTTGACCGCGTCGGTGGCCCGTTTCTCGTCCACGACGCGGACCTTCTTCGACTTGACCAGCTCGGTGATGAAGGTGGGCTGCGCGTTGTGGCCCATCTTGCCCTGCATGTGATTGTTGGGAGAGCCGAACGGAAGCACGGCGACGATCTTCTTCTCCTCTTGAGCCTCTGCGATCGAGGCGGAGGCGAAGAGGCTGAGGCCGGCCAGGCCGAGGAGAAGCGCTCGCTGCATCGCGATTCTTCCAAGCGCCCCTACCACAGGCCCATCCCGTCACTGCCCGGGCGTTTGGTGCTCCTGCCCTTGCGGCGGTCGATCTCTTTGCTCATGTCGTCGATGTCCTTCTCGAGGGCTTTGATCTCCTTGACGCGCGCAGAGACGAAGCGGTCGAGGTCGTAGGGGCGGCGCTTGGTGATGATCTTCGCCGCTGATTTCTGCTCCTTCTGTTTGGGAGGCTTCTTTCCGGTCGGGGTCTTCACCTTGCTCGAGACGGTATGCGTCTCCGCCGCCTCGGACCACGAGATGTCAGCGACCTCCTCCTCGGCGTCTTCGGGCTCCACCACCACCACGGCGCTCGAGCCGTCGTCCGTCTTGACGGTGTAGCTGGGTCGCTTCTCGGCCACGTTCTGGGCCGGGCGCGTATCGTTCATAGCGATGGCGGTGCCCGGGACCCCGGCAGGCGCGTAGTTGACCGCGAGCAGGTCTTTCTTGCCGAGCCACTTCACCGGGACCGAGCTCTTCAGGCTGAAGTTGATGCCGGTGATCGCGAGCCCGTCGGCGGCGCGCCGCGAGATGGAGGTGTTGATGCCAATCATTTGGCCGTATTCGTTGATCAGCGGACCACCGGAGTTCCCGCGATTGATGGAGGCGTCGGTCTGAAAGATGTCCTTGCCCGCTACGCCTTGGAAGTCTTTCACCACCGAGGACACGAGCCCGGTGGTCATGGTCCACAGCCCGGCGGTCTCCGGGTGCCCGATGGCGACGACCGGGTCACCAATCTCGACGTTGTCGGGATCGGCGAGCGGCATGACCACCATGCCCTTCGGGGGCGCCTTGATCTTGAGCAGCGCGAGATCGAGGTCTTTGTCGAAGTCTACGAGCTGCGCCTCGTAGCGATTCTGCAGGTCGTCCTTCATCGAGCCGGTCATCTTCTCGGGCTTGAAGTAGACAAAGAGCTTCTTGTAAGGCCGGCCCTCGTTCGCGATGACGTGAGCGTTCGTGATGACCTGACCATCATCGGTGATGATCGAGCCGGTGCCGGCGCTCCCTTGGGCGGAACCATCGGTCGCGAACACGAGCACCACCGCCGGGCCGTAGCTCTTGTAGATGTCGCGCGGGCTCAGCCGGCTGGGCTGCGCCTGAGCGGCGGCCCCAAAGCCTACGATGGCCAGCACCAGGGCGGCTCCGAGCAGGGAAGCCCGGCTCTTCGGTCGTGTCGTCAGTCGCATCATCGCCTCCATATCTTCGTGGACTCGGCGCCCGCTCACCCCCCGGGGTTCGCGGCCTGCCTCTCCTCTTGTTCTTCGAGCTCTTTGAATAGGTCGGCCGCCCGCTCGCGCACGTCGGCGATGCGGTCGGCATTCTCTTCGCCCTCACCCGCAGCCGCCTTGAGCCGCTCCGCGAGTTCGGCGACGGACTGGTCGGTGGCCATACACGCGAGGGCGTAGGTCATGCCTCGCCGAGAGATGGCACCGAGCTCGTCGTACCAACTCTCCAGAACCTGCGCCCCGCTCAGGACGACGTCGCTCATGGTGCCGACCACCTGCTGCACGAAAGCCTCGTCGACATGGCTGCCGCGAATGGTCTGCTCGTCGTACATGACGGAAGTCACCTTCACCTCAATGGTCCTCGCGAGTTCATTACGCGCCGCATCGGCGGCGAACCGAACGCCATCCTGTCGGAAGAACGTGGGGTCGACGGTACCCACCGCGCAGATGCTGCCCGACTGCCGCGGCGTACGAAGCACCCAGTCTGGGGCGGGCCCTCGGCTTCGGCTGTCCTCGGCCGAGGCGGAGGACTTGGCCATGAGCACCGGAGGCGGGGGCTTGGAGCTGCTGCAGGCGGCGAACACGAGGGAGACCAAGCTGACAACGAACGAGCGTGCCATCTGGGTCTCCTCCACGCGTGCTCGCCCCCGCACGCTCAGTCGTCCGCGCGCTTGGTCTCTTCGGCCTCGAGGTCGGAGAAGGCCTTCTCGGCTGAGCGCTTGACCGCCTCTTTGACCTTGGCGCTGAGCTCCTTGGCCTTGGAGAGCTGATCGTGGAAGCCTTCGATGTCGAGGCGCGCGAGCGCAAAGATGGTGCCGTCGATCGGGTGGATCCAGTGCTCCACGATCTCGACCCCGTTGAGCGTGTTGGCGCTGAAGGTCTTGATCGCCTGCTGGACGAGCTGGCTCTCGGAGGACGCCGAGAAGTCACCCGCGGTGACCGACTCCTGGAAGTCCTTCATGAGCGAGGCCGAGTAGGTCTCGAAGACCTTCGAGATCTCTGCTCGAGCGCGGTTCTGAGCGGTCGTGCGAGCGAGCGAGTGGTTTCGAATGCCCGAAGCCGAGCCGACCCCGTAAAAGACCTTCTTCTCGCCGCCGAAGGCTCCTGAGCCCTTGTTGACCCATTCGGGGTACTCGACGACCGGACCACCGGGGTTGACCTGGCCCGTCTCGGTCTTGTCTCCGCCACATGCCGCCACCGTGGGCAGCACGAGCGCGAACGAAAGTAGGTAGTGTTTTGCGACGTTCATCTTCTCTAACCCTCTGATCTCCGAGCCTGTTGCCGGGACCCCGCTGACTTAGGCGCGCAAGGAACGGGAGTCAACTCCAGCCCCGGACACCGGCACGCGACGTTACATGTGCTCATTACCGCGTTGTCCGACGGTGTGACAGGCCCCGTATGCATTGTGATCGCGGCCAAAGCCTATCCGGGGGGCTGCGGTAGCGGATGGGAGGGAGGTCGTACGGGGCATCGGGAGGAGGCTGAGGAGGAGGAGCGAGAGCGTGATGAGGACGAAGGCCGTGCGGGGGCGGCCTGCTTAACGCGGGTTCCCCCCATGGGCACAAGGCCCCCGGGTCCCCCCGCTCGCGCGGCCGCCTCTCGGACGCTTTCGGCGCATGTAGGGCTCGGCCGCCGAGTTGGGGGAGAGGGAGGAGGTGCGGGGGGGCGCCGGGGTGGGGTTCGACCGGGATCTCTGACTCAGCCGAAGCACATCAATCCCGGCAGACCGGCACGCCTGGTCGATCCACGGTCCGAGGGGCCGACGGTGCAGACGCAACCCGAGGCAGCAGGAACACACCCGACTCGGAGTCCCTCGCTACACACTTCGGCAGCTACAGCCTCGGAGGTCATCTGAGCGCAAAGTGGCCTCGATGGGTCCAGGCACTCCTCGAAACCCGAGCACTCCGGCGCGATTGCGGCGTCCGAGCCAACATCCTCCGTCAACGCGTGGTTCGGCCCTCCGTCGATCGGACTCGCATCGATGGGTTCAGCATGGCGGATCCCAAGATCATCGACCTCGGTCGTATCCGCGCAGCCAAGGCCCAACAACACGAAGAGCAGGACCGACCAGTTCGTTCGCTTCCCCACAGTTTCTCCATCCTAACAGCATCCAGCACGAAGCCGCTCTCCCCGGCCTGGCTGCTCACGGACTCAGTCCATGCACAGGCTCCGCGCTGTTCCGGACGCGACCTCCTCGTTTCCGAACCACGAACCAACAGCGCACCTGCAGCCTCGACCAATGGCGATGCATGCGGTATCCGCGGCCTCCTCGCAGATTTCGGCCGGCACGCCAGACTCTTTGACCACTACGCAGAGTTGTCGGTCAGGCTCGGGGCAGTCGCCAGAGCTCTCGCAGACTCGATTCGCCGGGCACCCCATCGCTGTTGCGGCGATCAGAATGGAGAAGGAGAGTCGGGGCCAGAACGCCAGCACAACTTCTCCAACTAGATCGCGTCGAAGGCGTACGCGAGGCGGCTCAGTCGATGCACAGGATCCCCATCTCTCCCGCCTGGATCAGCTCGTTGTGAGCCCAGGAGCCAACGATGCATCTGCAGCCTCGAGCCATCGGGACGCAGTCAGTATCAGCGAAGCCTTCGCACACCTCCGCGGGCGAGCCGGAGTCATCGACCGCCACGCACAGCTGCTGGTCAGGCTCGGGGCAATCGGCAGAGCTCTCGCAGACTCGATTGGCCGGGCACCCGGACGCCCCGATGGCGATCAAGATCGAGAAGGAGAGTCGGCACCAGAACGCCATGGCAGATCATCCAACCAGGCTGCGTCCAAGTCGATATCGGGAGCCTGCTGCGCGCGGCGACGGTCGCGTCTCTCCCCCTCACCGCTCGAGGGCCATTGCCGAGCCAGGAGGCGAAAGGCGGCGGCCAGGATGGCCGCGGCCCGAGAGCGGTGACGGGGATAGACGCGGCCGGAGCCTACG
>WYAZ01000111.1 GCA_011526105.1 Deltaproteobacteria bacterium
CCACGGCGCCCAACTCGAGGGCGTCTACACACGTCCCGCCTGGCGCGGGAGAGGACTCGCCACCGCTGGGCTCGGGACCATCGTACAGAGGCTGCTGGCGAGGAGAGCCCGAGTGACCCTGCACGTGGGCAGTGGAGCACGTGAAGGATCATGTCTCGCACCAAGATGACGCCACCGCCGCCGTCCGCGTAGCCGTAGGCACACTCGGGCTCGTTCGGGTCCTGCGGGGTGTAGTTCGTGCCCGCTGCCTTCGCGTTCACGAAGCGCAGCCGCTGGAGCACGATCGTGTCGGTGTTGATCCGGTAGTCCGGATGCACCGCCTCGAAGAGCCGAGTCGAACCCTGTCCATCGAGCGTGACGAGCCCGCCGCCGTCGATCACCGTGTCTCGGTCCGTCGGGATTGAGATCGTCTGCGTCACCGCGACCGTCACCGGGTTGGGGCCACAGTCGAAGACGATTGTGCCGCCCTGCGACACCGCACTCCGGAGCGCGAGCTCGGTGCAGCTCTCGGGGGTGCCGGTCCCCACCGTTTCATCCGGGCTCGAGGTGTCGCTCAAACCGATGGGCGGGGCGCAGACCTCGCTGGGCCCCGAACTGGCGTCCGGGAGCGCCGCGTCGCCGGGCGCGGTCGCGTCGGCCCCCGGGTCGGCGTCGGGGCCAGGACCCGCGTCCGGCGCGCTCGCGGCGTCGGCGCCGGATTCGGCGTCCCGGACCCGGCCGAGGTCGTCGCGAGATCCGTCGCTCGCCCCCGCCGCGTCCGAGGGGAAGCCGACGTCGCGAACGGCGCCGAGGTCTGCCGCCGTCTGTGCATCCGACGGCCCCTCCGCCGAGCTGGTGCAGGCGATGGAGAGAGCGACGAGAGGCGGAGCGAGCAGGACGCGAGAGATCCTCATGGGGCCCGCTCCTTATCGCCGAAGGTCCGGGCGGGGGCAATCCGTGCGGCACCCAGCGCCTCGCCGCGCCCCTCAGCGCTCGAGCGCGAAGGCGAGCTCCAGGAGCCGGCGTTCCTGCCCCCAAGGCGCGGCGAGCTGCACCCCGATCGGCAGCCCGCTCGCGGCCTTCGCGACCGGCAGCGAGATCGCGGGTCCGCCCGAGGCGTTCTGCACCGGGGTGTAAGGGAGGAGCTCCATCAGGCGCTCCAGCTGCAGCTCGAAGGGGTGATGGGCGTGGAGGTGCCCGAGCCTCGGCGCCGGAGCCGCGGTGGTCGGGGAGAGCATCACGTCACAGCGCTCGAAGACACGGCTGTATCGAGACGCATACCGTCGAAGCCTCCACAAGGCGGCGGGCATGCGCCACAGGTTGCCCCTGGCCATGCGCGCCAGGCTGCGCGTCCAGGGCTCGAGCTTCTCCACGTCGCCGCCCGGGCTGAGCTTCACCACGGCCTCGACACCGGTGGCCAGGAGGGCCCAGTGGAGCAGGAAGTCATCGACCATGCGCCCGTCGTAGGGCGCGGGGATGAAGTCGACGTGATGCCCCTGGGCCTCGAGGCGCCGCCCCACCTGCATCGTCGCTTCGTGCACCTCCGGGTCCACTGGGGTGCCGCGGGGCGGGTCGATGAACATCCCCACGCGCCACTTGGCGGGGCCTGGGCCCTCGACCCGACCGATCGGCGGCAGACCGGCGAGCGAGCCCGAGTCCACCGCGGCGAAGAAGAGGGCGGTGTCGCGCACAGAGCGGGTGAGCACCCCGTAGGTGGCGATGTCGACCGGCATCCGCCGGCTGCTGTCCATTTGAGCCAGACGTCCGCGGCTCGCCTTGAGGCCGACCAGGCCGCAGAACGCGGCGGGGATACGGATGGAGCCGCCGCCGTCTCCTCCGTGGGCCAAGGGCACCACGCCCGACGCCACCAAGGCGGCGGCCCCGCCGGAGGAGCCACCAGGAGAGTGCGCCGGGTTCAGCGGGTTGCGGGTGGGCTGGCCGAAGACGGGCTCGGTCGTCCCGGTCAGCCCGAACTCGGCGGTGCTGCTCTTGCCCAGCGTCACCACGCCCGTGCCGAGGAACTGCGCCACGCTCGCCGCCGTCCGCCGCGCGACGCTGGGTGGGAGCGCCGCGGTGCCAAAGCCGGTGGGCGCGCCGTAGAGCGCCTCCATGTCCTTCACGAAGGTGGGTACCCCGGCGAAGCAGCCGCCCCTGCGCTCGCGAGCCTTCTCCACCGCTTGGTCGAACATGGGATGCACGATCGCGTTGATGGTCGGCTCCGCCGCCTTCGCTCGCTCTATCGCCGCCTCCGTCACCTCGAGCGCGGAGACCTCACCCGAAGCGATGCGCAGCGCGGTCAGGGTGGCGTCCCAGGCTTGGGTCTCTTCCGCGATGGGGCTCTTTGAACTCACGACGTGGGTACCTTACGCTCCGCCCTCGCGGGCCTCGAGTCCGGTCTCATGGGGTGGCCGCGGCGTCCGCCGCGAGGGTGGGCCCGGCGGCGGCGGTGGGAGTGCTCACCCAAGCCAGGAACTCTCGGATGGCCACCGGGGTGCCGACGAGCAACAGCTCGTCTCCGGGACGCACCACCGTCGAGCCGTTGGTGGACGTGATCCACTGCGCCCCCCGTCGGAGCCCGCCCACCTGGACCCCAAACCGGCGGATGATGTCGAGCTCGAGGAGCGAAGCCTCGGTGATGGCTCCGCCTTCCGGGATCATGTGGGCCTCGAAGGTGAGCCCGTCGAAGCCCTCGCCCCTGGGTTCGACACCCGCCGCCAAGAAGAACTTCTCCGCCTCGTCGATTTGGTCGGCGGTGCCCAACAAGAGGATCCTGTCGCCCGGGTAGAGCACCTCGTCACGAGAGGGATTGAAGATGACGAAGCCATGCCGCTCGATGCCCACCACGCTGCAGCCGAAGCGTGGTCGAATCGCGAGGGCGCCGATGGACTGTCCTGCGTAACCCGCCGCACTCGGCAGCTCGACCTCCTCGAGACGCATGTCCCAGTCCGCTGGCCGTTCGCGCAGAGCCCGAGCGAGTCCGAGCGCGCTGGGCGGGCTTTGGGCGTCGTAGAGCTGCTCGCGTACCCCCGATTCGAACTCCGTGTGCCACCGACTGAGCGGTCGCCAGAGCACGATACCGACCCCAGCCACCGCCCCTAACACGAGCAAGAGACTCCAGGTCACGGAGAAGCCGAAGGGGAGGAGGGCGAGGAACCACGCCCCGAGGGAGGAAGCGATGATCATACGCATCGCGGTGGTCAGCAGGGCCGCCCCGGGACGGGTGGAGTGACCGTCGCTCCTCACGTTTCGCGCGATGACCAGGTTGCCGAAGGCACACAAGTGCCTCCACGCCGCGAACATCGGCGCCAAGAGGATCAACCCCAACACCACTCCGCTCAACACCCGCAGTCCCATCGGCGAGAGGAAGTCGTCGCCCAGACGCTCGGCGGCATAGGTGTAGAGCGGTTCGAGGAAGAGGAGCAGCGCCGTAGCGGACGCGATCTGTAGCCCGGCGGGAACGAGATGACGCAGCGCCTCCCTCGAGCGCGCGCTCCCCTGTGGCCGAGCCAGACGAACGATGAAGGCGTCGTGGTACGCGCGTAGCCAGTCTCGGACTAGAGCTGGGGTCCTCGCCTCGATCTTCGTGGCGATCGTGTTCGAGTGGCGGGTCAAGACCGGACCGGCGATGGCGGTCACGAGGGACAAGCCGACCGCGGCCGGATAAAAGGCGGGTTCGACCACCCCTTCGGCGACACCGAGCTGGGCGATGATGAACGAGAACTCGCCGATGGGCGTCAGCGTCAGCCCCGCCTTGAGGGAGTGACGGAGCGAGGTGCCCACCGCCAGGAGCCCCAATGTGCTGCTCAGGATCCGCGCCCCGATCGCCACCACGCTGAGGATCACGATGAGAGGCAGCGCTTTCAACAGGAGCTGGACGTCCAGCAACATGCCCATGGCCACGAAGAAGACCGCCCCGAAGATCTGGCGGAGGCCCTCGAGCGCACGGTCGATGTCACGCCGCTGTTTGGTGCTGCCGATGATCGCGCCGAGCACGAACGCGCCCAGAGCCAGGGAGTAGCCCACGGTGACCGCCAACCACGACAGGCTCAAGACCAAGCCGATGACGACGAGGTTTCGGACCTCGGGGGAGGCAGCCATGTCGAGGAACCGAAGCAGGCGCGGGACGAGCACCAGCGCGGTCAGAAACAGCGCGAGCACGAAGGCGGACAGACCCCCAATCGTGGGCAAGATCTGACCGAGGCTCGCATCCCCGACGCGCAGCATCGAGGTCAGGAGGGTCAGCATGATGATCGCCACCGTGTCTTCCAGCACGGTGATCCCGAGCGCGAGCTGTCCGCTGCGCTCGTGAACTTGATCGAGCTCCTGCAAGATCTTGCTGATGATCGCGGAGCTCGAGACCATGATGACCGCGGCCAGGAAGAGGCTCGCGGTTCCGCTCCAGCCCAAGGCAAGGCCGACGAACCGGCCGAGGTTGAGCAGGAGCATCGCGCTGAGGAACGTCGCGAAGGCGACGGAGAAGCCCAGACGCTGGAGCCGCTTGAGATTGAGGTCCAGACCGATGGAGAAGATCAGGAAGACCAGCCCGACGTCGGCAAGCATCTGGACCCGGTCCAGGTCCGCCACGAGCTGAAACGGCGGTGTGTAGGGACCGATCAAGACCCCGGCGAAGAGGAATCCCACGACGACGGAGAGGTTCAGCCGTTGGCAAACGACCCCGACGACCCCAGCGACCAGCAAGACGACCGCGAGGTCCTGGATGAATTGAGTACCCACTTCAGACCCGGTGATGTCCCTTGTGCCCCGGGGGACGGCGCAAGGCAACGCGTCTCGGAGCTGGGCCATGCGGGCGGCGAGGGGATGCTTGACTCCTTGGGCAGGCGCCTCATGATGGCCTCATGCTGACGCCTCCGCGCATCATGTTGTCCCGCTTCGACTTCGATCGCCTCGAGCGGCTGCTCGACAAGGTGGGGCCACGCCCAGACCTGGAGCCGCTGCGGGAGGAACTCGAGCGCGCCGAGATCATCGACCCGGAGCAGGTCCCGAGCACCCTGGTGACCATGAACTCGAGGGTCCGGTTTCGCGACGAGGTCTCCGGCGAGGAGAGCGAGGTCACTCTGGTATTCCCGGCACACGCGGATTCGGAGCAGGACCGGGTCTCGGTGCTGGCTCCGATCGGAAGCGCGCTCCTCGGCCTGTCGGTGGGCGACGAGATCGACTGGCCTCTGCCCACGGGACGTACCAAACGGCTCCGCGTGACCGGCCTCTCCTATCAGCCGGAGGCGGCGGGCGACGCCCACCTCTGAGGGGTCGGCCCTCGGCGCGCGGTCCTTCCACGCCCGCCGCCCCCGCGATAGGCTGGGCCTCGGAGGTCCCGATGGCGAAGGGTGAGGAGGGTCTCGAGGGCGCGGCTTGGAGGGCGCCCCGTCTCGACGGCAAGGTCGTCTTGGTCACCGGGGCCAGCCGCGGGGTCGGCCGGGGCATCGCGAGTGTCTTCGGGGAGACCGGCGCCACCGTGTACGTCACCGGGCGCAGCACCGGCGGTCAGACCACCGAGAACCTGCCCGGCACCTTCGCAGAGGTCGCGGAGCTCGTCACCCAGCGTGGGGGGCGCGGGATCGGCGTGCGCTGCGACCACACGAAGCCGAGCGAGGTGGAGAGTTTGGTCGCGCGCATCCGCCAGGACCACGGCCGTCTCGACGTGCTGGTCAACAACGTTTGGGGCGGCTACGAGGCGCACGACGCCGCGCGCTTCGAGGCGAAGTTCTACGAGAGTGAGGTGCTGAAGCACTGGAGCGGCATGTTCGACGCCGGCGTGAAGGCGCATCTGCTCACCTCTTGTGGCCGATAGGCATCCTGGGAATGTGACGTCCGCGAGGTTCCTTTCGGCTCCGTTCCGAGCTGAGCCAGAGCGCCTGCTCGAGACCATGTCGGGCTCTGTCGTCATCTTGCTCGCGTTCCTGGCCA
>WYAZ01000112.1 GCA_011526105.1 Deltaproteobacteria bacterium
ATGAATCCCATCGAAATGGTCTGGTCGGTCATGAAGGCAGAGCTGCGCAAGGTGGGTGCTCGGGCGAGCGACGACCTACGACGCGCCGCGAAGGCGGCCTGGCTGCGCACGAAGAACCTCAGCATGGAGAACCTGTTCCGGAAGTGCGGCTGGCACTATCAACCCACGTGATCCGTGCTGTAGCTTGTGGCCCCAACGGTGACCCCTGACCGGCGCAGATCCTCGACCAGGTCAACCATCGCATCGTAAATCACTACCGCTCGAGGCGTATCACGGAATCCGAGCCCCGAAGCCCCGAAGAGCTCGGCTTGTAGGCGGACCGCAGCACCCTTGATCTCCTGGTCCTCACTCCTCGAATCATTCGAGTCGACGGCGACCGTGGCTCCCAAACGCGAAACGAGATCGGTCATGGCGCGGTAGATGTCGGTGGACCGAAACAGTCTGTGGTCTGTCTGGTCGCCATAGAGATCTCTGAATAGGTGGAGCGCTGCCACTTTGATAGCATCCTCAGCGGCCATCGCAGGGTCCGGCAGTGTCTCGCTCGGGCGAACTCGGCTATCCAACTGCATCGCGACACTGGCTGGCGTGTGCGGCATACCAGCGCCCGCGATACGCGCGTTCGACGCACCGGACACGAAGTGACGATCGCCACGGGGCTTCGACCGATAGCCGCTGAGGCCTTGTAGCTCAGGGAAGTCGATGACTCGCTTCTGGCTCACCAAATAGATCGTGTCACCCTCGGTGACATAGAGTCTGCCCGCAGAGACAAAGGCGTCGGTGCCTATCTCCTGGTCCGCGTTCGCCCTCAGTTCCCCCTCCCAGCCCGGGCTCACTCTGTCCAAGCCTTCGTAGCGGTTCGCCGCCGCCGCCGCCGCCATCCGAGCCAAGACCGCACGGGCTTGAGAAGTGATGATCATTCTACCTCCAACCCCATGGACCCGAGCGTAGCAGTAGACTTGCTTGAACGGCAAGCGGATCAAATCGCAGAGCCACCGTATGATCCGGTGCGCGCGACGCCGAGGAGGTCGCGATGGTGCCGAACCGATGGAGATCCCGAGTCGAGATTAAGCGCCAGGCGCCCTAAGCATCCCCTCATTTAAGTCCGGTCGGGTGAACGTGAAAGTAAACGATCAGTCGAATCCACGCCCAGCTTCGTCAGGATTGAGACGGTGCGCAACACGACGCAGGCATCGACAATCGTGCCGTATTCAATGGCCGAGCCCCGGGCCATCGCGATCGATAGGAGATGCAAACGCGATCGCGCCCGTGTCCTCGCGTGGGATGATCTGATCTCGAATGATCCATCCTTTTCATCTCATGAACCACTGAGATCACGACCAAACTTTCCCCTGCTTGTTTAGCGGGTCGGCCACCGTTCAGGCGGCTTCATGTTCACCGGCGACCTCTGGGTCAGCGCCAAGGACTGAGGCGCTCAAAACCTCGCGTTGATGGTGTCGGTGGCGAAGAGCACGGTTCGCCGCTCCATCTCGGGGATGAACCAGTCGACTTCGTGCGCGCTGACCCCAGACTCGAAGCGGAAGAGCGAGACTTGGACCTCGGTCGGCTCGCCCGCGAGCAGGTCGTCGAGCCCACCGGGCACGTCCGCGAGGTCGACCTCGAAGTTCAGGCGGCGTGGTTCGAGCACGCGGACGAGCCAAAGCACGCGGTCGTTCCGTGTGATCGTCACCAAGACCATCGAGCCCCCGTCCTGGTCGATGTCGAAGCGGAGGACGCGGCCGTCCACCGAGACGCGCGGCGGGGAAGGGGTGTTGCCGAAGTCGATGCTCGGGTTCTGGGAGCGAAGCACGAGCCGCAACGCGGGCCCTGGAAACATCCGCCCGCTGGCGATGAGGAGCGCGCCGTAGACCGCGCCTTGGAGTGACCCAGTGAGCGCCGGTACCGACACCGTGGTGGGGCCCACGTAGGGGCGCGAGGTGCCCATCTCGATGATGCCGTTGTCGTCCGGGAACGAGACGAATGGAAGATAGAGCTTGTTCGTGAAGATGTTTGGGATGGCCCCGGCGCGAATCGACAGCGTCTCTTCGCGGGGGATGTCGAGCTCGAACTCGAGTCCAGTGGGATTCTCACCCGCGGCCGGCCGGAGCGCCCGGTAGACCCCGAGGTGCGTGGGGAAGTTCGCGCGCGCGCCGCTCGGGTCGCTCTCTTGAGTGCCTCCGTCCAACCAGAAACCCAAGACGTCGCTTGGGTCGAAGACCGTCGAGACGTCCGTGAAGTCGATGGCGGTGGGCGTAGTGGGGCTCAGGGGACCGACGTACGCGCGGGCCCGGGGGATGCTTGGATAGCCGGGCCGAGTGAGTCCGGAAGGTGGTCCGCCAGTGAAGACCTTGGTGATGGGGCGAAGATCCGCGATTCGCGCGACCGCCTTGGATGAAGTCAACGAGGTCGCGGTCAGGACCTCGAGGTTCGTGACGACCCCGCTCACCGAGGCCGAAGGGGGAAGGACAAAGGGCGGAGTCACGGTGGGGTCCAGCGTGAGGACGGTCAGCTCGCGGCGCGTCTGGCCAAAGAGCGTGACGAAGGAGCGCCCTCGCTCGAACACGGAGACGTTGGCGAAACTTCTCAGCACTGCCCCGGTGAACTGGACGCAGCCGGTCTCATCCGTCATGCCCTCGATGCGTTCGGGGGCATCGAGACGCACCAAGGCGCCGGGGCGCGGCGTGCCATCGTAGCTGTCGATGACGTGCACGAGCAGCTCGCCGGAGAGTGGTCCCCCCGCTGCACCGCCGCGAAGAATGGGCGCCTCGGGCGACTGACAAGGACCGCTTCGCAAGACCTCGGTGCAGCAGTCCGGACTCTCGGCGTCCGTCATTGTCGCGGCGTCTCGGATGAAGCCAGCGTCCTCGGACACCCCGGCGTCCATGCCCAGCTCGAGTTCGCCGAGATCATCGGGGCCGGCGCTGTCGCCGCACCCGGACAGCGCGAGTGTGAGCACCAAGCCGATGAGGATGTTCTGTCTTGGAATGGGGCGCACGTTACCTCGGCTCTCGCCGCGACTCGATGGCACGCAGTACGGCTTCTGGAGTGGCGGGGATCTCTAGGCTCAGCTCTGCCGCGCCCGAACCATACGCGAGGATGGCCTGCCTCAGCGCGGTGATGACACCGATGGCGAGCATGAACGGCGGCTCTCCAACCGCCTTGCTCCCGTGAACCACGTCGGGCTGCGGGGCTCTCTCGAGGAGGTGCACGAAAAAGTCGGGGGGGGCCTCGCCCAGGGCGGGGATCTTGTAAGTGTCCGGCGAGTGCGTGCGCAGCTCACCCGACTCGGCGACGACGAGCTCTTCAGAGGTGAGCCATCCGAGCCCCTGAATGAAGCCGCCCTCGATCTGACCGCGGTCGACGCTGGGCACGAGTGAGTCGCCGACGTCGTGGAGGACGTCGACGCGACGCAGACGGTGCTCGCCGGTGAACCCGTTGACCTCGACCTCGATGACCGCCCCTCCGTACGCGAAGTAGTGAAACGGATGTCCTCGGCCTTGTGCCTCGTCGTAGTGGATGTTCGGCGTCCTGTAGTAGCCAGTGGCGGACAGCGATACTTGATCGCGGTGGGCGCGCACGGTGAGCGCCGAGAAGTCGACGGTCATCTTCGAGGCGGGGTGCCGCACCTGTCCGTCCTCGAAGATGACGCCCGCGCGCTCGGTCTCGGGGATCTCGAGCAGCCCGCAGGCCACTTCTTTGAGACGTTCGCGGAGCGTGACACAAGCCTGCCGTACCGCTTGACCGTTGAGATCGGCGCCGCTCGACGCTGCGGTCGCGGAGGTGTTCGGGATCTTGTCGGTGGCGGTGGTCATCAAGCGAATCCGCGAAAGCGGCAGCCCGAGCTCGTGGGCGGCGATGACCCGCATCTTCGTGTGAAGGCCCTGACCCATCTCGGTGCCGCCATGATTCACCTGCACCGAACCGTCGATGAAGATGTTCACCAGCGCGCCGGCCTGATTGAGCATGGCGTTGGTGAAGGAGATGCCGAACTTGACCGGCTGAAACGCGAGGCCGCGCTTCTTCCAGCGGTGGCTCTGGTTGTGGGCCGCAATACTCGCTTGGCGCGCACGGTATTCGGCGCTCTCGAGCAGCTCCGAGTGGATGCGCGCCAGCCGGTTCTCGGTCACCTCCTGGCCGTAGGGGGTGAGGTTTCTCGGCGCTGGACCGTAGAAGTTTCGCTCGCGGATCTCCGCCGAGTCGAGCCCCAGACGTTCGGCCGCTAGGTTCAAGACGTGTTCGACCACAAACATGCCCTGGGGCCCGCCGAAGCCTCGAAAGGCGGTGTTCGAGGGCTGGTGCGTGCGCACGACTCGCCCCGAGAACCGGAGGTTCGGGATGAAGTAGGCGTTGTCGAGATGAAAGAGGGCGCGGTCGAGCACGGGCTTCGAGAGGTCGGCCGAGAAGCCACCGTCGGAGTAGGTCTCGACCTCCAGCGCGGTGATGCGTCCGTCCGCCTCGAACCCGGCTCGAAAGCGCGACCAGAACGGATGGCGCTTGCCGGTGCAGATCATGTCTTGGTCGCGATTGAGCCAGACCTTCACCGGCCTTCGGGTGTGGTGGGCGCCCAGCGCCGCCAGCGCGGCAAAGTTCGCGGCCTGCGTCTCTTTGCCACCGAAACCGCCGCCCATGCGCGGGCACTCCACCACGACCGCGGACGAAGACAGGCCGAGCACCTCGGCCACCTTGGCTTGAACCTCTGAAGGATGCTGGGTCGAGGACTGAACCAGAAAGCTTCGATCTTCGAGCGGGGTCACCAAAGACGCGTGGGTCTCGAGATAGAAGTGGTCCTGTCCGCCGGTCTCGACCGTGCCCTCGAGTCGCAGCTTCGCGCCGGCGAAGGCGGTCTCGAGATGGCCGCGCTCGATGACATGCTCGTTCGACAGAAAGCTCCCCGCCGCACGGGCGGCTTCGATGCTCAAAATGGCAGGAAGCGGCTCGATGTCGATCTCGATGCGCGCGAGGCCGGCGCGGCACAGCTCGAGGCTCTCCGCCACGACCAGCGCGATGCTCTGACCGATGCAGTGGACTTCAGAAGAGGCGAGCAGCTCTTCGTCGCGGGCGAAGGGTGAGATGTCGTTGTGGCCAGGGATGTCTTCGGCGGTCAGGACCGCGTGCACGCCGGGCAGCACGCGCGCGCGCCTCACGTCGAGGCGCCGAATGAAACCGTGGGCCACGTTCGATGTCAGCGCTTGCGCGACGAGCATGCCTCGCGGGGGCGGGAGGTCGTCGACGTAGCGCGCCTCTCCGGAGACGTGCAGGTGCCCGCTCTCATGAGGGAGCGACGTGCCGAGCGCGCTCGCTTTAGGGCTCATCGCGAGGCCTCGGGGTCGACGGTGCCGGTGGGGCGGTAGGCGTGCTCGGGGCTGGGCTCGGACTCGGTCTCGAGCAAGAAGCCGAGCACGAGGCGCTTGGCGATGGTCATTCGGTACCAGGCGGAGCCGCGGTGATCGTCGATGGGTTTGTAGTCTTGTTCGAGCGCGGGCAGCGCCTTCTCGAGGCTCGCTTCGGTCCAAGGCTGGCCTGTGACCGCGGCTTCGAGCCTCGATGCGCGCGCGGGCGTGGCCGCGAGGCCGCCGAAGGCGAAACGCGCGCGCTTCACCTTGCCATGTTCGAGCTCCACCCGCAGACCGGCCGACACCGCGCTGATGTCGAGCTCCTGACGCTTGCTGACCTTGTAGGCGGAAAGCCTGTGCTCGGCGTGGGCGGTGAGGATGGGGATGCGCACCGCGCTCATGATCTCCTTCTTTCGAAGCGCGGTCTTTCGGTAGCTGAGGAAGAACTCGGCGCTGGGCACGATGCGCTCACCGGCGCGTGAGCGGAGCACAAACTCCGCGTCGAGCATGAGCAGGACCGGGGCGAGATCTCCGATGGGTGATGCGGTGCAGAGGTTGCCGCCGATGGTCGCCCGGTTCTTGATCTGCCGAGCAGCAAAAAAACGAAGCATGCGAGCCAGGGCCGGCGCGTATTTGGGGGCCGGCCGTTCGAGCCGCGACAAGGTGACGCCCGCGCCGACCACCCAGGTGTCGCCTTCCACGCGGTGTTCTGAGAGGGCTTCTATCGCCTCGAGCGAGAGGAGCTTCTTGGGCCGAACGAAGCGCTTGGTGATCTCGAGCGAGAGATCCGTGCCCCCCGCTACAAGTCGGACGTCCGGGTGTGTATCGAGATGATCAAAGAGCGCATCGAAGCTCTCCGGCGCCAGATACAGCTCCCCTTCGCTTTCGTAGTGAACCGACCTCTCACTCGACTCGGCTTGCCGCAGGTCCTCCAAAAAACGGTCGTTCGGACACCGCCCGGCCAGGCTCCGGGCGCTCTCGCGAATGGGCCGATAGCCGGTGCAGCGGCAGAGATTCCCGCAAAGTTGGTCGTCGACCTTCCACTCCGCGTCGAGATCCTTTCGGTAGCAGGCCTCGAACAAGGACATGACCACACCGGGGGTACAGTAGCCGCACTGAGAGCCGAAAGCCTCGATGAGCTTTTGCTGGACCGGGTGGAGCTGGTCGCCGGTCTTCAGACCCTCCACGGTGACGATGGTCTGGCCCTGCATCATGGGTAGGAGCACCAAGCAGGCGTTGATGGCACGATAGGTGGGACCGTCCTCGCCGTGCGGGTCGAGGACCGCCACCGTACACGCCCCGCAATCGCCTTCGGCGCAGCCTTCCTTGGTGCCCGTGAGCTGGAGGTGCTGACGCAGATACTGAAGCAGCGTGGTCGTGGGCGCGACGTTGCGCTCTTTGACCTCGTGGCCGTTGAGAATGAAGGAGAGCTCCTTCATGGCGGCTGTGTACCCCATTCCATCAATGCTGACCACCCGCTACTTCGCGGCTCGAAGGGTCACCTTGACGTACGCGATCCCGTTCTTGTCGCGCGGGACTTCCGTCGCTGTGCCCTCGTAACGCTGACGGACGGCTTCGATCCGACGGGGTACGCGCGAGTCTCGATGCAGATAGCCGTGCCATGGATCTTGTCCGTCGCGCAGCACGACGAGAAAGTACTCCGCGTTCGTATACGGACTCGGGGCCAATAGCGGGGTGCGTCCGATCTCCACGTTGTTGACCTCGACCCGTGCGCCCGGCGGATCACTCTCGATTCGAATGAGAGGATCGGCGGCATGTTCCTTGTCACCGGAACGAACCGCGGCCCGGGACGCATAGACGTCTGCGGCCTCCCTCTTCATCGCCTCACTCGCGCCGTCCATGGAGCCGCCACCAAAGCTGACCCAGAGGAAGGCGATGGTGATGCCGCCCCCAATGGCGATGGGCAGGATCTTCGCCGTGCGTTTCGCGGTCTCGACGTGTTCGTGGATCCGAAGATCCCCGGTCTCGGAGAGCCGCATCAGTCCGGGAGGTAGGCTGGCGCGACCGGCGTTGGGCGCCCGGCCCGATCGGTCGGTCGGTGGGGGCTTCGAGGGTCGCGGCCCCGGTGGAGCACTCTTGCTGCTCCGGGCCGGCGGCGGGTCGGAGCTACGCGCCACGTCTTCCTCGGCGAGTGGAGCGAGGGACGCCCGGTTCATGACTTGGAGGCTGCGCGCGGAGGGGGCCTGGCGTTCGATCGCTGGAGCTCGCCAAGCAGGACGGGCGTCTGGAGGGAGCGACGGACGTCCGGGTGGCTCCGCGCGGCTCGGGGGAGGGTTGATGGCCGGCATCTCGGGCCGAAGTGTCGTGGGGCCTCGAGGATCGACCGTTCGAGGATCGACGCCGTCGGGCGATAGCACCTCGGCCAGCTCGGAGGCACCCTCGGGCTCGTCGGTGGGAACGGTGGCGCTATCGAACTCGTCCTCACCTTCGCCCGTGGGGCTCAGGGCCTGCATCTCGTGCTCCACGGTGTGGTCGTCGAAGCTGAGCGAAGGGTCGGGAGCCCGGAGCGCTTCCTCCACCGACATCATGGGAACTTCGACCTCCTCCTCTTCCGGCGGTTCGAGGGGCTCCTCCTCGTGAGTGTCGTCGAGCTCGGGGGGGCGGAAGTCGAATCGAGTGGGTTTGTCGTCCGCGAACTCGGCGGCTTCCTTGGCGTCCATGCCCGAGTCTTCGTGTTCCCAGACGCCCACCCCGCCCCAGGTTCTTCGACTCCTCTCGGGCTCGCAACGGGGCGGGGCCAAAAACGGCCTCGGGCGGGTGTAGGCAAAAAACGACCTCGCGAGGAAGAGATCCCGGTCGGCGACGTAAGAGGAGGGGCCTCGATGACGATTCAGTCTTTTTCTGACGGGTCCCTGCTGTTTCGCCTGCCCGGGCGCATCGTCTGGTTTGACCGCAGCCACCGGAGCATCGAGGTGCAGGATACCTCGTTGCCGGCCGATAAGGCGGACACCGCCTTCGGCCGTCCCTTTCACCTGGCGATTCGATTGCACCTCAAGTCCGAGGTTGGGGGTCGCTTGGCGCTTTCCCTAGAGCTCGAAGACGACTGGATCGAGCTGGGTCGCTTCCTCGAGACCGAGGCCGCCTTTCAGATCGCGTGGAGCGTGGCCGGCCTCCTCGACGTGGGGATCGAAGTCGACCGGCGCGCGACCGCGGGCCAGAAGACCTTCTTGCCCCCACCGGTCGAAGAAGACGACGATCCCACCGAGGTCATGGAGTACCCGCCTGCGCATCCGGGGTCGCGAGAGGAAGCCGAGGACTGGGACTCGGGGGCAGAGCTCACCGAGTTCTATCGCCGCAGCGACCCGCCGCCACCGGGTCCACCTTCGGTTCCGCCGGCTCGCTGGACACGCAGCCCCAAGAGCACCGGGCGTCTGCCCGTTCGTGTTCGGCGCGCGCCCCGGCCTCACCGCGGCGTGCGCGAGGGCGACTGAGCGGTCGAGCTCGAGAGTTCTACCGTTCGAGTTACATGATGAGGCGCGTGAAGTAGGCGGCCAACAGCATCAACCCGATCAAGACGAGCACAAACGTCCCCACCTTCAGCGTGATCACCCATCTCGAGTTCGGCGTGGCGGAGGAGGCAGGCATCGGTGTCGGCGAGGGCGTGGAGCTCGCGGTGAGCGCCTCGTCGCGCAGTGCGATCGTGAGGTCGTTCGAAGAGCGGATCCTCGCGAAGACGGTGGCCGCATCCTCGCCTTTGGGCCCCATCCGGGTGCTTCGCGTAATGAGCGTGGGGGCTTCGTCCTCGCTCGAGTCCGCGCGGACCGGCTTGCCATCGAGGAGGCTTCTGAGCCGCGCCCAGTGCTTCTCGCGCTCGTCCTTCAGCTCGACGTCCACGAACTCCTCGAGCTGCATGCCTTTGCCGGTGCGGACGACCTCGTTCAGCGCATTCGCCATCTCCCGCGCGTCGCTGAAGCGGTCGGCGGTCTCCTTCGCGAGGCCCTGCATCACGATGTCGTCCAAGGCCGGGGGGACGTCTCGCGTCGTCCGGCCCGGTGGGTCGATCTTCCCGCGTTCGATCGCCTTCGCGGTGGCGAGAATGGAGTCATCCGGAAAGAGTCGACGGCCGGTCAGGAGTTCGTGCAGCACGACCGAGATGCTGTAGATGTCGGTTCGACGATCGACCACCTGGTGACGGATCTGCTCGGGCGCCATGTACGAAGGCTTGCCTTTGACGACCCCGTACTCGGTCGCTGGGGCCTCGCGGTTCCGCATGAGCGCGATTCCGAAGTCGAGGATGCGAGTGCGACCATCGAAGCCGAGGATCAAGTTCTGGGGCGTCACGTCCCGATGCACGACGCCGAGGAGGCGACCGTCCCTGTCTCGCAGTTCGTGTGCGGCGTGTAGGCCCTCGCAGGCCTGCGCCACGACCTTGGCCGCCACCAACGCGGGCAACGGCCTGGCCCACTTCCGGATGATCCGATTCAGACCGATGCCGGGTACGTACTCCATGGCGAGGTAGAGGGCGCCATCGAGTTCGCCGAAGTCATAGACCGTCGCGATACACGGGTGGCTGAGTCTCGCGACGAGGCGTGCCTCATCGAGGAACATGCGACGCACGTTCTCGGCGTGCACGAGGTCCGCACGGATGGTCTTGACCGCGATGAGCTTCTCGAAGCCGTGGGCTCCGACGCGCCTTGCGAGCAAGACCTCACCCATACCCCCCGATGACAGCCGGGCGACGATCTCGATGCCTTCCTTGCCGAGCTCGGGCGGGTTCACTCAGACCTCGCCTCGCTCGAGCGCCCCGAGCGCGTGGTCGGCGGCTCGCGCGGCGAGCGCCATGATGGTGAGCGTGGGGTTCTGACAGCCTCCGCTCGGAAAGGCGGCGCCGTCGGCGACATAGAGGTTTGGAACGTCCCAGCTCTGGCAAAAGGAGTTGAGCACGCTGGTCGCGGCGTTCTGACCCATCCGGGCGGTGCCGAGCTCATGGACCGAGAAGCCTGGGTCCATCGGCTGGCCGGACTCGAGCAGCAGATCGTAGTCCGCTGCCTGCAGCATGTCCTTCGCCGACTGCAGCATGTCCTCCGCCATGCGGACCTCGTTGGCGGTGTGCCGACAGTCGATCTGGAGGGTAGGGAGCCCGTGCTCGTCGAGGGTGCTTCGGTTCAGGCTCACCCGGTTCTTGAAGAGGGGGAGCACCTCGCCCTGGGCCGACACGGAGAGCGTGGTCATCCAACGTTGCAGCGGGCCCGCCCTCACCGCGCCGACCTCGGCGACCATCTGGTAGCTGCGAATGAACGGGCTCGGCTCGCTGTCCTTCGATCGGTTGCGAAACGGCGGAACATAGATGTGCGGGAAGCCTTGCGTTTGGTGCGGCTGCATCTTGATGCCCACCGCGCCCACTCCAAAGAGGTGGTCGAAGAGATAGTGGCCGAGCACGCCGGAGCTGTTGGCGAGCTCCATGCCTCCTTCTTGGTTCTCGGAGTTCAGCAGGATGCGCGTGGACTCGAGCGTGGAGGCGCAGAGCATGACGATTCGCCCACGAGCCTCGAGACTTCGCTTCGAGCGGGTGTCCAGATACGCCACACCGTCCACGGTCTTGGTCTCTTGATCGAGGGTCACCCGATGGACAGCGGCGTGGGTCTCGATCGTGAGGCGTCCGGTTTGTTGGGCACGCCAAAGGCACGACCGAACCGAGCAGTCATGGGCGGGGTGTTGGCCGTTGTCGTAGCGGCCGAGGCGATCGTCGAGCCCATCTTCGGGCTCGTTCGGCCCGAGCGGGCTCGCGAAGGGCGCGAGGGTCACGCGGCGCTCCGGCCAGCGCCGCTCGACGGCGCGCGCGAACTCGACCTCGGCCTTGGTCATGGCACGCTGAGGCAACACGCCGTCGTGGGCGGGCCCGCCGGCCTCGACCGAACCCACCACGCGCAGAACACGTTCGGCGAACGCGTAGTGCGGTGCGAGATCGTGGGCGGAGAGGGGCCACGCCTCTCCAAAACCGTCGCGCTCGGCGGCCTTCAGCTCCCAGTCACCGAGCCTGGGGGTGATCCGCTTCCAGGTCTGCGTGCGTCCCCCGAGCTGGCGACCACGGATCCACCCAAAGGGCATGCTGCTCGGCGTCGTGTAGGGGTGAGCCGCATCGCTCACGTACAGCTGGCTCGTGCCATCTTCGAAGCCTCGGCACCGAGACTGAACGAGCTGGTCGCGAACCTGCCAGCCCGTGGGCGCGCTACGAAGATGCACATCCTGCTCGAGCTGAGGTTCTCCTCGCGCAAAGCGGGCGAATTCGCGCGCTCGCTCGCTCACCGTCGCGATGGCTCCCCAGACGTCTCGTCGGTCCGCGTTCGCGGGCGCAGCGAGCAGGCGGGCCTCGGGATGGTCGGCGCCGCTCAGCGTGCGGTCGGGTCCGGCTTCGAGAAGGAGCACTCGGGCTCCGGCCGCCGTGAGGCGGAGCGCCGCCATGCCACCGGCCGCGCCCGAACCGACGACGATGACGTCGAAGACCTCAGTTGCCACGAGGGGGGGACTACCACGAAGCCGAGGTACCCGGCAGACCCTCGGGAAGGACTTGGCGGTCCGATTTCACAGCGGCTCGGTCCCGCTGTAGGCTCCCAGCTCGAGAGGTTGAGTTGACGCTGCGATATCAGGCTTCGAGGATCATCAAAGGGGCGCTCTATCGGCCCAAGACACGAGGGGGCGGGCTCGCCATCAACGGTGGAACCCCGGTTCGGGACAAGCGGGTGCCCTGGCCTCCGTGGCCGAGCTTCGACCTGAAAGATCGCCTCGAGCTCATCCGGACCTTCGAGAGCGGCAAGTGGTGGTACGGCGAGAAGGTCAAGGAGTTCGAGTCGCGCTTCGCTGCGCTTCAGGATGCGAAGTACTGCATCACCTGCTCCACCGGGACCATCGGCCTCGAGATCGCGATGCAGGCGCACGGCATCAAACCGGGGGACGAGGTCCTCGTGCCAGCCTTCTCCTTCGTCGCCACCGCCACAGCGGTCGCACGCATGGGTGGAAAGCCGGTCTTCGTGGACGTGGACTCGTCGTGGTGTCTCGACCCGGACGCGATCGAGGCCGCCATCACCTCGCGTACCACCGGTGTACTTCCAGTGCACTTCGGGGGCCGCGTCGCGGACATGGACAAGATCCGAGCGGTGGCGGACCGGCGGGGCCTACGGGTGTACGAGGACGCCGCGCACGCTTGGGGCTCGGCCTGGAAGGGCAAGGGCGCGGGCGTGCTCGGCCGGGGCGGTGTCTTCTCGTTTCAGATGTTCAAGAACCTCACGGCGGGCGAGGGCGGTGCGATCACCTCGGACGATGAAGAGTTCGCGGACAAGTGTCGCTCCATCGTCAACTGCGGCCGTGTGAAGAGCAAGGCCTGGTACTATCACGCCGAGCTCGGCACGAACGCGCGCATCACGGAGCTGCAAGCCAGCTTGCTGCTCACTCAGCTCGACAAACTCCCCGCTCAGACAGCGCGCCGAGAAAGGAACGCGGCGATCCTCGACCGGGGTCTTTCGGACATCGAGGGGTTCGTGCTCCAGCCGGGTGATGGTCGTATCAGTCGCCGCTCGTATCACTTCTATGCGTTTCGGATCGACGCCGAGCGTTTCGGCTGCGACCGGATGCAGTTCGTGAAGGCCTGCCAGGCCGAAGGTCTGCCGGTGACCGAGATGTATTATCCTGAGCCGCTCTACCGTCAGCCGGTGTTCTACGAGCATCCGTCCGGCGACTATCGGAACGTGAAGTGCCCGGTGGCCGAAGACCTCGCTTGGAAGAGCGCGATCTGGCTCAACCACTGGCTGCTGCTCGGGAGCGAATCGGACATGCATCAGATCGTGGAGATCATCCGCAAGGTGAAGACCTACGCGACCGAGATCCCGTCAGCGAAGTAGAGACCGAGGGTTCGAGTGGGAGTTCGAACGGTCGCCCTCCGCTGCCCGCCAACACCGCGCGGTCTCCGTCAGGGGTGAACGGCCGTCCGCTCAGCACCAGGACTGGCCAGGCTCCGGCGCTCGCAGCAGCTCCCTCACGTTGGCCTCGATGACCCGATAGCCCACGTTGCCGTTGAGGCGTTGCCGACCCTCGTTGAACACGTAGCTCGGGCTCACTTCCACCGCGTGACGGCGCGCGAGCTGGAGGCCCCGTGACAGCTCAGCGTGCGCCTGACCGCTGTAGAGCAGGGTCTCGATCGCGGGGACGTCGAGCCCAGAGGCCTCCGCGACCTCGAGCTGCACGCTGCGGCGCGAGATGTCCCTGCCCTCGCGAAAGAAGGCTTGCCTGAGGTTCCAGGCCGCGGTGCGGAAGCTCTGGGCGTCCACGAGTTTGACCGCCGCGAGGTAGATGTGCGCGCCCAGCGAAGAGGTCGGCACTACGCTCGTCCACGCGTCCGGGTGGAGCTGGACGTGGTCGAAGCGTTCGACGACGGACCGGACGTGCTCTGCGTAGGCTCGGTGCCCGCCGCGCGCGGCCCAGCCCTCCTCGAGGCGGCCGCGCACGTCGCCGAAGACGGTCATGAAGTGACAGTCCACCAGAACGTCCGCCCCGAAGGCGCGCTCGAGCTCGTCGAGGCGCGCTTGACCGACGTAGGCCCAGACGCAGAGGACGTCCGAGAAGTACTCCACCGAGACGGGTTCGTTGACCACCGAGCCACGCTAGGGGGAAGCCGGTCCGGTGCCAAGGACTTCTCGCGATGCTCTCCAGCGAGTGAGAAGTGCGCGCTGCGGCGGGCTTCGCCTGCGAGCGGCGCATGATTCGCGTCTTCCGGGTTCCCTCTCCGCGTAACTCCGTGTGTACGGGTCTAATAGGTTCACGTTTCTGATCGGCCTCGTGGCCCTGACCGCCGCAGCCTGTGGGGACGACGACAGCAACCCACTGCCCGACAGCGGGGTTCCGGTGCGGACCGAGTCGTTGCTCGCGGCCGCCGAGGGCGAGACCTTACGCCTCGAGCTTCACTCCTTGGGCCCGCTCGAGGTGGGCCGGAACCCGGTGGCCTATCGGCTGTTCGCCCGGCCCTCGGGTGCGGCCATCGGCCGGGCTGAGCTCGAGCAGCGCCCGCTCATGACCATGATGAACCACAGCCACGCCTGTCCGTTCATCGACCCCCCGATGGAGGCGGACGCCTCCGGTCGCTTCGTGGGCACGCTGGTGCCCAACATGCCGGGTGGCGCCATGGGCAAGCGGACCCTCGACGTCGACGTACGCCTAGATGGCGAGACGAGCACCCGCACCCTGAGCTTCGGCGAACTGCAGGTGAGCGAGCGCGCGATCCCTGCCCGCAAGGACCTCGTGCTGGGCGAGAGCAAGTACATCATCTCCCTCAACTTCGTGGACGGAACCCCAAGGGTCGGGGAGAGCCCGGTCATCGTCACCGTGCATCAGGTGATGCATATGGGCGCAGAGTTCCCGCCGGTGACCGACCTCTCCATCGTGATGACCCCGTTCATGCCCACCATGGGACACGGCTCCTCCGGCAACGTCGATCCGGTCCACACCGCCCATGGTGAGTACGAGGGCCTGGTGAACTTCAACATGCTCGGGGCCTGGCGCACCACCTTGGAGCTCCGCCGAGGCGGCGAGAAGCTGGGCGAGGTGGTCTACGACTTCACGCTCTGAGCCGTGAGCGCACGAGGCCCGCTCGTCACAAGCAGTTGAACCCCGCCACACCGCCTATTCAGGTCTTGTCGCCGGTGCAGCCGCTCGGGGTGGGGTTGGAACAGTCGAGGTCACAGGGCTCCGGCGCGCGGTGATCAGGACCGTAGCGCGCGCGAGAAGCCGAAACGGGCGGCGACGGGATGGCGCTCGTGGGGTCGAACGTCCAGCGCCGCCACGGTATCCCGTGGTCCGCTGGGCGTAGGCATCCTCCAGGGCTACCCTGCGCTCCCACTGCCACGGCTCGCGTCGACGAGCCCGGATCGAGCTCAGTTCTCCTTGTACGGAAGCGGAGGCCGAGACGGATCTCCCCGGGCGGTCCCGAACCCACTCGCTGGCATCGGGAGTAAGCCGCACCACGTCTGCAACTCGAGTTGCGAACTGTGCAGGTCAGGACGCCCGCGCCCGTCACGACGCCGGCAGCTCGGTGTCCCTTCAGCCGAAGCGCCTGTGTATCGTCGTCTCGGGTGGCGTTCCCGCCGGGCCACTTGTGGCTCACGTTGTCTAGCCGGGCCTCATCGACCCGAGTTCGGTACCGTCTCGGAATCGCGTCGAACACGAGTCCCACCACGAGAAAGCCAGAGACCGCTTCCTCCAGCCGGGCTGGGTGGTCCGGTGGCACGAGCAAAGCCAGATCCCAAGCGCGCGGCGGTGTCTCGGGGAAGCGCAGGAACGCCCGCGACTCCCACCCGAGCAGCGTACCCATCACGGAGCCGACGTCCCGGGCCATTGAACTTTCCATTGCGCGGGCGATGGCAGCGGTGAAGCAGTGCTTCTTCCTCGACGCAACGGACCGCGACCAGGAGCTGTGCTCCCTACCTTCGTATGGCCGCCTCCGTCCGAGAACGCGGACGAGACTCGAAGGAGGCGCGGACATGATAGTCTCACGCGGTGAATGCGCGCCAGATCTCGAGCCTGAGCGTCTGCATTGCGCTTGGCGTCGCCTGCGACGCGCGACAGACGACGAACAACCCGCGACCGGAGCCTACGCTCGAAGGTGCGGTCGGTAGTGACGATCCCGGCAGCTGCGCGACGTGTCATCCCCGTCAGTTTCGGGAGTGGGCCGGCTCCTCACACAACTACGGCGGTGGTATCGACCCCGTCTATCAGACGCTCGAGATCACCGCGAACTACTACCAGAAACATCGATCTGGACGCCCTGCGGTTCGCCAGAACCTGTTCTGCATCAGCTGCCATCAACCGAGCGCGACCGGCTACGTCGACGGGCGCTCGAACCCGAACCTCACCTTCCGCCCGCCCAATCCCGACAATCCACCGAAGCGCGAGATCGCCCGTCCAACGAACGACGAAGATCTGCTCGCGCCGGCCGGTCGGGCGACCGAGCTCGCTGAGGATGGAATGCTCGATGCCGCGGCCCTCGCCGCGCAGCGGCGCCTGACCTTTCAAGGCATCACCTGCGACTCATGTCACAAGGTCGGCGCGCCGTTCAACGATCTGGTCGACGAAGACGCCGGTCAGGTGTGTCGCGAAGAGACCCCCGAATGCGCCGCCCGCCTTCGCGCGCAGTGTGAGATGGCCGATGACCCGCGGTGCCGACGCATTTCACGCGGCGGGCATCCGCACGCGGCCGATCGCTTCGAACCCGGGATCTCCAACCTGGCGATCGTCTACGAACGCGACGGCAACGTGCGCTACGGGCCCTTTGGGGCCGACGATATCGTCGCCGCCAATCCCGCGCACGGGGTCGACAACGGCGCCACCCCCGCCGCTCGAGCGATGTTGGTCTCGTTTCCGGGACAGCCGGAGGATCGTCGCCCCTATCTCGAGACCGGGCAGTTCTGCGGCGCCTGTCACGACGTCCGGCTGCCCCCGCCCGACGATCCCAGCACGCCCGAGGTCGAGATGGAGCCGATCTACGAGGAGCCGTTCATTCGTCTCGAGAATCTCTACACCGAGTGGTTCACGAGTCCGCTGAACCTGCATCCGGACAGCGACCCGCGTGACAATCCGTACCTCGATGAGGCCGGCGCCCCGCGCCGTATCGTCTGCCAGGACTGTCACATGTCGCTCTTTCCCTACGCACCGCCGGGTACCTACCCTGGCGAGTACACCGCGAAGGAAGACATCGACTGCGATGAGCTCGGTCGATGCGGAGAACAGATCGCGCTCGAGCGTGTGGACGGAAAGCCCACGACCCACGCCGGGCTCAGGGTACAGCACCGGCCACGGGTCACCACACACAACATGTCCGGGGTGGACATCGGTCTTGGTCGGCTCGATGTGGCCCGCGATTCGCTCGGGCTCTCCGAAGCAGGTCCGTTGCCGGTTTCGCTGGCCCTGCCGAATCAGACGCTCAACCCGGATGTGGACCAAGATCAGGACTACGGGCTCCCGATGTCGCTCGATGCGCGTCGAAGGCAGCTGCTTCGATACTCCGCCACCATCTCGCTCGCCGGAACACCAGAGTTCTTGGACCCGAGCGATCGGGATTGCTCCGATGGGGCCTGCTGCACCGAAGACGGACACTGCAACCTGCCGATCAAGGCGTGGCTCACGAACGTCAACGGTGGTCACAACGTGGCGGCCGGCTTCTCACAGGAGCGTCAAATCTGGGTCGAGCTCACCGTCCAAGATCTCGGCCGCACGGACCCGGCGACCGGACTCGCGCCGGTCGTCGACTGCGCGCTCGTCGGCTTGGACGATCTGTACGGCGCCGAGACCTCGAATGCCAACCGCTACCCGCGCTTCGCGAACCCCAAGGCGCATGACGCCGAAAGTGCCACCGAGCTGATGAATCGCCTCTTCGGAGTTGCCACCGGCACCACGACTTCAGATCACGAGCTCGTTTGTCGCGGGCTTTCGGGCCACGTGATGGACAAGCCCCATCACGAGACGGGAGAAGCCATCGCCGATGGTCGGCTGGGCGACGAGGACTTGTGGCTCCATCGCATCGGCAATTCGCTGCCGGAGCTCGAAGACGGGGGTCACCTCTCGAGCTGGCACGTGGTCGACTTTGGCCTGGGCGCGAATCTCGCGGGCGCCCCTGACAGCATGCGGGTGGGTCGTCCCGATCAATTTCATGTGCCCGGCAACGACGCCTTCGGCTGCAACCTCTCGCAGCTCGAACCCGACCCCACACTCGCCGCACTCCCCGCTACGCTTTTGGATCCAGCGAGCGGCACGACCTCGACGGTCTCCTTGGCCGGCGCCGGCCGGTTGCGTTGGCGCGTGACCGACACTTCGGATGAACGGCTCGAGATCTTGTATCCGTTCCCCGAGTTTCGACCACTCCTCCCGCGCATCGATTCGGGCGGCGCGCTGACACCCGGCGAACGCTTTGGCCTCGTGTACCCCACGAACATCTTCTATCGCGTCTGTGGTTGCCCGCGAGCCGACGGCGAGAGCTGCGAGGGCCCCGAAGACATCGGTCCGCTCGCAGACGGACCGGCGCAGATGCCGTGGGTCACGACCTTCCCGGTGTTGCCACATCTGCAGTCGGACGTAGATGACAACCGGTTTCACTTCGCCGGTCCCAAAGATGCCTACGACACCCTGATGACGCGGCTGGGACTCGAAGGCGGAACGCCGGCCGCCGAGGCCTTCACCTTCATCCCGCTCAACGCGAATCACATGCCCAACAACCGCGCGCTCGCGTTCTACAAGCCGCAGCGCCACTACTGGGACATTCGCGTCGATCGCGCCGAGGTGGTGGGCCCGATTCGGGTCTCGGTGAAGCTATGGTATCGCCACTTCCCGCCGGAGTTCTTGCGGCTCATGGCGCGGGCCGCGACCAACGCCTATGCGCGCGCCGAGGCGCTGGGCCAAGCGGCCGCGCTCTTCCCGAACGGACCGCTGGTCGTTGAAGGCGCCGAGGCTTCCCGTCGCTGGCCGGACGTGGGTAACGTCGATCGCCTCGAACGAGTGCTCATGGATGAGGCGGTCTTCTTCGTCGTGGTCCGGCCCGAGCAGGCGCAAAGCGGACCCGCGGCCCTCCCAAACGAGCCCACCTATGCCGAGCACATTCGACCGATCTTCGAAGATCACTGTCTGCCCTGTCACAGCGACGTGCTCCGTCATGGTGGTTTGGTCCTGGGCTACGACGCCTTTGCGGCTTGGGATGACCCCGCCCGCGGCCCCGGGGTGCACAAAGCCCAAGACGTGCGGGCCAACCTCGTCGATCGTCCGTCGCGCTTTGTCGCCGATCGCGTACTCGTGCGGCCTGGCGATCCTCGAGGCTCTTTCTTGCTGACCGCCCTCACCGAGGCCGAGCCCGACCCCGCCTCCGGTCGCGTCCGTCGCATGCCAATGAAGCAGGACGCCCTCTCGAGGCGCGAGATCGAGACGCTCCGCCGGTGGATCGAGCTCGGTGCCCCCTGACCGAAGACTCGGGAGGCCGAAACTGGTCCGAGTGGCCTGAAGCAGGGGCGACCAGCGCCGCGCGGGCTTCGAGGAGTGAGCCGCATCGCCGGATGCGAAGGCCGGACCCTGATTGAATCGTCCATGACTCCTCGAAGCCCGGCCCGAGCTCGAAGGCGTCTCTCGGCGGGTCGATCACCTGCCTCGCGGTTCGATGCTCGGACGGGACCCTGCCGCCTCGGCTGTGCCTGACCGGCTCGCAAAGGAGCATCACTCCGGAGGGGTCGAGTCGATCGCCGTTGTGCTCCGCTTCGAGTCGGAACGCCTCGAGGTCCTGAGCGCAGTGGCGGCTCTGGGGAGGCTGCCTGCAACCCGGCGCAGAAGCCCCACGAGAAGCTGTGCAAGGTCATCGAAGGCGGCGTGCCTTCCAAACAGGGAACGAGCGCCTTCCGGTCCGCCTTCGGCGCCATCGGGCTGCCGGTGAGTCCATCCGCATTCGGGTCTGGCGCCTCTAGGAGACAGATGGAGGCGACCCCCGGCGCAAACGGGCTCCGCGACACTCCTGGAGAGAGACCGAACTCGGCACGGCCGTTGCATCGTGCGGTCCACGAGGAACACAGCGTGGAAGCTCTTTCGGACCTCTCGACCCAACACCCTCTGCTCTCCCTACTCGACGCCTTGGTTCGCCGCGACGCGGGCCCGAGCGGGTTCGGCGGCGCCCTGGCGATCGGCGTGCTCATGGCGGACGGGGTGTCGTGGTGGGAGGTGCAGTTCGGGCCGCGCCCGCAGGCGCAGTTCGTCGGCGCTCCGGACGAGGCCGGCACTTGGCTCCTCCTCGGCGAGCGGGACGCTGACGCGATCCTCCAAGGTGGTTCGCTGGCGGCGGGGTCGGAACTCCTCAAGCTGGCGGGGGACCCCGAGCTCGTCCAGCGCTTCTCGGAGCGGTACATCCGGCGCCGAAGCGCGGTGGACCTTCGGTCCCTTCTGTCGAGCGGAGGGGCGTCATGAATCACACGCGCCTCTCCATCCTCACTCATCGAGTCGGTGAGCACTTCGATGAGCTGCTGAAGGGATCTCAGGCTTCGGCCGCGACCAAGCTCAACCACAAGGCGGTCGTCGCTGCGGTCCGACAGAGGGTGCTGGCGGACGTGGATGGCCGAGATCTGCCGTCGGCCTCGGTCGACAACTTGCTCCTGCACGCGCTTCGTCTTCGGGCTCAAGACAAGTATCGGCCGCCCTCTGACGATCAGCAGATCGTGAAGTTGCTCGGCGCGATCTTCGGGGTCCGAATGCCGGCGAAGCTGGAGAGCGTCGCGCCTGCGCTCGAGAAGGCGGCCGCGTTGGCCGAGCGGGCGACGAAGGACGAGATCCGAGCCATCACCCGGGACCGAGGTGTGAAGGCCACCTCGCCCGCGGGGCTCGAGAAGGAGCTCAAGAACATCGCGAAGCTCGCGCTCCTCGGCGAGTGGCCGGAGGTGAACGAGGCTTGGCTCGGTCGAGCGATGAAGGCCGGAGTGAGCTTCGACCTGCTCGAGCGGTACTATGACGTCCAGCGCTGCTACTGGGAGGTCGCCCTCCATTCGATTCCCCCGAAGCTCGATGCCTTGGCCGCCAAAGGGTCCTGGGACCCCAAGCTCGAGGCCGAGTACGCTCGGGCCGCGTTCCATCTCAGTCGGGGACAGTACGGCCTGGCCGATGCCAAGGAGCGCCTGCGGCGTGGGCCGCAGGAGGACGAGCTCACGCACCCGAGCCCATCCCGCCTGGCCGGACGCCCGGTTCCAGCGCTGGTGCCCACGAGCTCTCCGGAGCTGGATGCGATCGAGGCGCTGGGCGC
The DNA here is from genome assembly GCA_011526105.1 of Deltaproteobacteria bacterium. Classification (GTDB taxonomy): domain Bacteria; phylum Myxococcota; class Kuafuiibacteriia; order Kuafuiibacteriales; family Kuafuiibacteriaceae; genus WYAZ01. Next base: position 21,094 of record WYAZ01000112.1, read on the forward strand.
CAAGGCCGACGCGCTGGTCGCGCGCTTTCTCGGTCAGATCGAGGCCGAAGCCAACCGAGCCCTCCAGAAGGACCAGACCACGGACTTCGCCGGCGCGGCCGAAAAGGCGCTCGACCGTCGCTGGAGCAAGATCCTGGCCGCAGTGGAGGCTGCGTTCCCCAAGAACACGAAGGGGACCGCGCTGCGCTCGGCCGTCAAAGAGCAGCGCGAACAGCTCTCGAGCAAGGACCGCTGGCACGAGCGGATGCAGGTCATGACCCCGGACCTGCGGCTCGGAGAGACCTTCGCGGGGGAGCCCGTTTCAACCAGCTTCGAGTACGCCGGATCCGATGAGGCCTCGCGCCAAGAGCGAAAGGGCCTTGTCGAAGGGCTGATTCAAGCGGCCCCGCCCGCGACGCACCTCGACGAAGGCCTGCTCCAAAGAGCGCTCAACGCCCTGGACATCCAGATGCTCCGGGACCTGCGCCAGGCGGGCTATCACATCAAAGTCGTCCGTCACCTCCTCACGAACGGGGACAGTGACCTGCCACCGATGGTTGGTCACGGCGACGGTCTCCACCGCCACGATGGACCCGCACCGAGCATCTCGGTTCGGAGCTACTTCCGGGACGGCGCCCTTCAGCTCGACGTCAGCACACTGCTCCACGAGATCGGCCACGCCTATGATCTGCGCATCCGCGGCAGCGAGGAGGAGCCGCTCCACCTGAAGGACAAGCTGGTCGCGGCCTTCAAGGCCGAGCACGAGTCCTTGCCGCCCTACTTTCACGATCAGGCGGAGTTCGCCGCGGAGGCCATCGCGCGCTACCTCGCGGACCCCGACCGGGCGGGCGGCCAGCTCTGGCAGACCAAGCAGGCGCTCGACGGTCTGGGCCTGGGCGCGCTCACTCCGGACATCGGGGCCTTGGCCGAACTCCAGTCCGCCCAGGTGGCGAAGTCCGCGGTCAACGTGAAGCCGGACCCGTTTGTGATCCTCGAGAAGCATGAGCAGATCAATCGGCTCCGGGCGCAGAGCAAGACTCCGCTCGAGCCGATGATCATGGAACTCGACGGGACGAAGGACCAAGGTTCGGAGCTCCTCGCGGCCAGCCTCGCTCACGCCCTGCGTCTGGCGCGGTCGCCCGGGACCTTGCCCTATCGAAACGGGGAGGCGCTGGTGCGCGTGTCGGCAGACGTCTTCAACGACGCTGGGAAGCTCAGGGCGGTGTTGGACCAGACGGTGATCGATCGGCGGGGTGCCTTCATCCTCCTCGACGAACTCCCCAAGATCCCGAACGGCTCACCCGGGTTCGAGGTGATCAAAAAGCACTTCGCCCGATTCGGCGGAGAGGCCCACATCCTGCTGGAGGGCCCGCAAACAGAGCTCGATCGGTTTCACGGGATGCTCCCGACCGCGGCCCGCACGCGGCTGACGATGGATGCGCTCAAGCCGGCGCAGCTGGTCGAGAACGTCCTCCGGACCGCGCGCGCGGAAGGCTACGAGCTGAGCGCGGAGGCCATGTCGGCCTTCGCCAGTCGAGCCGGAAGCGGCGGGCTCTCACGAGCGCAGGATCTTTGGAAGAGCGTAAAGGAGACCCACGCCGCACGCATGAATGAGCAGATGTCGCTGGTGGAGCGGGACGCTCAGGCGGTGATGCGCATCCTGCGTCGAGACGTGCAAGATGCACCGATCGCCGAGGTGCGTGATCCGCTGAAGGAGCTCTCCGACATGGTGGGGCTCGAGAGCGCAAAGACCGTCATCCGACAGATCCTCGGGCACATGAAGCTCGGCGGCGATCCGAGTCAACGTCCGCGCTTGAACCTCTTGTTCTCCGGCAATCCCGGCACCGGAAAGACCACGGTCGCCGATCTCTTCACCGAGATCCTGCACGAGCGAGGAGCGCTCCAGCGCAAGAAGGTCGCGAAGCCCCTGCTCCAAGACGTGGTCGACGGCAACCCCGAGGCCAACGTCAAGCGCCTCTTCGAGGACAACAAGGGCGGGGTGATCTTTTTTGATGAGTTTCACCAACTCAAAGAGACCGAGGCGGGCAAACGGGCCTTCAGGGCCATGATCCCGTACCTAGGGAGCGCGGCGTACAAGGATACGGTGTTCATCGGGGCCGGCTACGACGACGAGGTGAAGGAGATGATCCGCGACCTCGACAAAGGTGGAGAGCGTCGCTTTCAGAACGTCCCCTTCGACGACTACAAGCCGGAGGCGCTGGCCAAGATCTGCGCACTCATGGCCCGAATGAAGCACATCGAGCTCTCCAAAGAGGCCAAAGAGGCGGCCCTGGCGCGCATCGCGCGCGAACAGCGGTGCATGATGAACTTCGGTAACGCCGGCACCGTCGAGACCGTCCTCGCCGGGGCCCTCAACAAGTGCATCGACCGCGTCGCCAACCTCGAGGGTGCGAGCGCCCAGGACATGATGCGCCTGCGCCCGGAGGACTTCGCTCCGGATCCGGTCGTGGGCAAGGAAGAGGTCTGGAAGGAGATCGAGGCCCTTCGGGGCAACGAGAGCCTGAAGAAGCAGCTCAAGACCATCGGGGCCTCCATCGACGTGGCGCGGTATCTGGGTGAGGACCCGCTCGCCAGCTTCGAGCCCTACATCGTGATCGCCGGCCCCCGAGGCTCGGGGAAGTCGACGATCGCTCGCATCCTCGCCAAGTTCTTCGCGGCCTACGACATCGTGCCGACCAGCAAGCTGGTGGAGTGCGCCGGTCCGGATCTCCAAGGCAAGTTCGTGGGTCACACCCCGAGTGAGGTGAAGAGCCTGTTCCGGAGCGCCTGGGGGGGCACCTTGTTCATCGACGAGGTCAGCGGTCTCGCCAAGGCCGGCGGCACCTTCAAGGACGAGGTCGCCAAGACGATGCTCCCGATCCTCGAGAACAACCGAGGGCGCTTCATCATGGCGGTCGCCGACTACCCGGAGAACATCGACCTCTTCTTCGCCATGGACGCCGGGCTCGAGAGCCGCTTCGGGGTGCGCCTCGAGACCGAAGGCATGTCGGGCCAGCACGTGGCCGAGGAGATCGTGCGGCAGCTCGAGAGCCTGAGCCGAAGTTTGGAGCCGAAGCTGATGCCCGTTCTCCGCGACTACGCCGAGAAGCTCTCTGCGCTGCCCAACTTCGCCAACGGTCGGGACGCGCGGACCTTGGCCGGCGCCATCCGGAACGCGCACAACGCCGAGCTGGCCGAGCTGATCGGGCGGGGCGAGGCGCCCAAGAACCCGAAGTCGATCCTCCCGGGTGCGCTTCGGGAGGCTTGCGAGGAGATCCTCCATCGCAAGGAGGCCCAGACCCTGAGGGCCGGGAGCACCGATGAGGCCGACCCGGCGCTCTACGCGAGCGAGGTGAAGGCCCAGGTCCTCCAGGCGGTGAAGCCCAAGCAGAGCTCTGGAGGCGCTGATCGCGTGCTCTCCGCGCTCGCCGAGGTCAACCAGGCCTTCGCGGAGCTCTACGGCAACGACCCGGCGGCGCTGATGGCCGCTCGCTCGGATCCCACGAGCGCCTACGCGCAGCAGCTGGCCGAGAAGCTCGGGGTGGAGCCCAAGGCGGCCATCGAGGCCGCGGCCAAGACCGAGGCGGCGATCGGCAAGTCGGTGAAGGTGCGTTCCCTCAAGCGGCGCTTCGAGTACCACTGCCCGTTCTGCGGGGGCATCGACAGCCAAAGCTGCGCGTACATCAACATGCCTCTGGGCTGGAAGATCGCCAACAGCTTGAAGAAGCCGTGGACCGAGACGGTTGAAGAAGTCCTGGGAGCCAAGTCATGAGCACGCGCCTGAGCCCGACCTCCACCTCGAAGCCCGGCGCGAGCACTCGCGCTCGCGCCGCCGCCGCTCCCTCGCGGCCCAAGAAGCCCAGGAAGCTCGAGGCCGCGGAGCCCGTCGACTCTGTAGCCTCCGGCCGACGCGCCGCCGGACAGAAGTCCGCCTGGTCCGCGGCAAGCCCGTCCCTCGGCCCTTCGGTGACTGCGTTTCTCCTCGCGCCCGAGCTCAAGGCCGCCGAGTGGCTCGCTGCCGCCGGGGCCAAGCCGAAGCCCGAGAGCACGCTCCAGGATGGCCTGACGCAGCTAGGCAACGCGTTCTACCACCGGCTCAAGGAGCAGCCCGCGGCCGCCGAACTCATGCGGGTGTTTCACGAGAACCCGGCCGGGCTCCGGGCGCGGACCGACCGGCTAGACAAGGTGGGGCTCGAGTTTCTGCACTTCGCGCGCATCGCGGCCGCCCGAAACTACTTTGAGCTCCCCCTGGATAGCGACACGATCTTCTGGCGGGCCGGCTGCTTCTCGGTCGAGTCCCGGCGTGAGTGGGAGACCGCCGCCCGAAACTCGCCCGATGGGGCGCTGCTGCAACGCGACCTCGATACGTATATCGAGGGCTCTGAACGACTCAAGAAAGCCTACTGCGGCTACTTTGGCCAACGCGACTTCTGGAAGACCCGAAGCCTCACCGAACACGAACTCTTCCGGCTCCTGAGCTTGCACCATCCCCCGCAGAGCCCGGAAGCCGCTCTCCTCGCCGCGATTCGCGCGGTGGCAGACAAGGACAAGACGCTCTCCTACAGCTTCTCCAATCACAACCTCGACTACGTTTCGAGGCGGGCCGCAGCGCTCCAGCAGCGCCTGGACTTCGTCGACCGGCTCGAGTCGCAGCTCGTCGCCGGCAAGAAGAAGTCGTGAGATCGGGCGCGAGGACCGGTAGGCCCGGCTCGGACCGAAGCAGAACCGTGGCGTCACTCTTCGGACGATGAGTTCCTCGCGCGTTCGACCTCGCACGTGTTGAAGCCGCCTGTCCCGCGGCGGAGGGCGTTCGCCTTCACCCCGCGCTCTGCGTCTCGATGGGGAAGCGCGGACTCGACATCCTCGCCCGAGAGCTGGGCCCTCAGAACTGGAAGTAGATGAAGCTTGGTGTGCCCAGGCTCAGGCCTGCGAACAAGAGCAGGCAGCCCGCGTAGACCACCGCCTGCACCGGCGCCGGCAGCGCGCACCAGCGGTGACCCCAGCCGGCCGCGGTGCTCTGCGGTATGACGTGAAGCACCACGCCCACCCCGAGAACGGCGTAGTACATGGGCGAGAGCTGAGTGCCCGCGGACAGACGCAGGAGTCCGCTCGAGTAGTCCAAGAAGTTCTGCATGCTGGTTACGCGGAAGAGCAACCAACTCACCACAACCAGGTGAAAGGTCAGCAAGCGACGCCGCACGATGACGTGCGCCGGAGCCTCTGTGTCGAACTTGGTGGACCCGCGCGCGAAGACGAGGAGCAGCCCGTGCCATGCCCCCCAGAGCACGAAGTTCATCGCCGCCCCGTGCCAGAGTCCGCCGAGCAGCATGGTCATCAGGAGATTGAAGTGCGTGCGCCTCGGCGTGCCTCGGTTTCCGCCGAGCGAGATGTACAGGTAGTCGCGAAGCCACGTGGAGAGGGAGATGTGCCACCGGGCCCAGAACTCGCGCACGTTCTGAGCGAGGTAGGGGCGATCGAAGTTCTTGGTGAGCTCGAAGCCGAAGATGCGCGCGGTGCCAATGGCGATGTCGCTGTAGCCAGAGAAGTCGCAGTAGATCTGAAAGCTGTAGCCGTAGAGCGCAAAGAGCAGATCGATGGACGAGAAGTCACCCGGCCGAGCGAAGATGGCGTCGACGCCCAGGCCCGCGAGCAGATCGGCGACGACGATCTTCTTGAAGAGCCCCTGGAAGACCAGGCGGAGGCCGTCGTGGACGCGCTCCTTTGTGACCTCGGGGGTTCTTCGGAGCTGGGGCAAGAAGTCCGCGGCGCGCACGATGGGACCGGCCACGAGCTGCGGAAAGAACGACACAAAGACCGAGAACTTGAGAAAGCTGGGCTCGGGCTCGAGCTCTCGGCGATAGATGTCGAGCGTGTAGCTCATGGTTTGAAAGGTGTAGAACGAGATGCCCACCGGCAGGAGCAGCTCGTGGCGGAGGAAGGCGAGGTCGAGCCCGAGCGGACCGGCCGCGACCTGGCCCACCTCGAGAAAGAAGTTGTAGTACTTGAAGACCGCGAGCAGGCCGAGGTTGCTCACCATGCTCAGGATGAGCAGGCGCTTTCTGTGTTTCGGGTCATTGCTGGCATGCATCGCTCGACCCACGTAGTGGTCGATGACGGTAGAGAGCAGGATGAGGCTCGCGTACTTCCAGTTCCACGACATGTAGAAGAAGTAGCTGATGGCGAGCAGCCACGAGTCCCGCAGCATCTCGCGACGAAACACCATCGCGTAGATCACGAGCGTGATCGGCAAGAAGAAGAAGTACTCGGGGGAGTTGAAGTTCATGGCGCCCCGAGGAGAGCGTTCGCGAGCACCATCGCGACCTCGCGGTGGCCCTCGGGGGTGAAGTGGTAGAAGTCGCGAAAGAGCTCATGACGACCCGAGATCTGCTCGGCGACGTCGATGAGGCGCAGGTCTTCTGTTTGGGCCAGCACGCGGATCTCGGCGTTCAAGAGGTCCACCGTGCGGGCCCAGCCGGGCATCGAGAGTTCGCGGCTGAAGGCGAAGAGCTTCAGGCGGTGGGCCTCCGGAAACTGCTCAATCTGGTCGCTCCGGTGGCTGGTCGCAAAGGTGCAGAGCACTGGCTCCGTTCCGTGCTTTCGCGCGACGGCGATGAAGTGTGAAAGTCGTGTGATGAAGACCTTGCGAGCGGCCTCGGGCAGCTCGTCGTGGAGGATCCGCTGGGCGACCACTCGGTTCGAGAGGTTCGTGCGGAGGAGCTGATGCGCGGTCATGTTGTCGACGAACTCGTGGGTGAGGACACGGGGAGAGACGAGCGCCTGTTTCTCGCCGGGCTCCGCCTTGGAAGGGGGCGTCTCGAGCGAGGCGCCGCTGAACACCAGCCGCGCGAGCTCGATGACGTCGTTCGCCATCTGATAGACGATCACCACCTTGGGTGGATACTTCGAAGCCAAGGTCTCGATCTGCTCGGCGCTCGCCGGGATGGTGAAGCCGGGAGCGCTCGCGCTCAGGACCTGGCATGGCTGCCCTCGTTCGCGGCAGAGGTCCGAGAGCACCACCGGAAAGATCAGATCGAGCGGAAGCTGCGTCTCCGCTGCATGGGACGCGGAAGTGATCCAATAGCGCGTCTCGCCCGCCTCCAGCTTCTCCGGCACGACCTCACTCCAGAACGGGAACGAGGGGCTGGGCCCGAAGCTCCGCGCCTCCTTTCCTTCAACCGGCGTCGAGGGGGTGATGCCTCTCCAGCCGAAAAGAAAGGTCTGAAAGCCGCGGCTGTAGGCTCGGAGTTCGAGCGGCACTTCGATGACAATCAGCACCAAGGCGATGGCGCCGAGGATCGAGAAGTGGCGGATCAGGCCCACTCAGCCCCCCGAGAGCGCATCCGAGGCCTCTCGGATCAGGCGCACGCTGTGGGCCAGAGAAGCGAGCGCCTCGGGCGCGTGAGCATCGGCCGCCGCGGACCAGGCTCGGGCCAGGGCACGTTCCCCGGAGGCGTAGGTGCCAAAGATCTCACCAAAACGTTCTGCGCCTAGTCGTTTGAGCATGCGGGGGGTGCGTTCGCTGATGGGGCGAACGAGCTCGGCGTCGAGGGCGCTGATGCGCAGAACGAGCTCCGACAGCGGCAGACTCTTGGCCTCCTCGTTCAGGCTCGCGAGCCTCGAGGCCAGGTCCTGAAGCTCCGGCCCCACGTCGCGGCCGGCGGCTTCTTCTCCCTCGGTTTTGCCGAAACGCAGGAGCAGCCCAGCGAGCACCAAGATCAGAAGCCCGCTGCCCGAGAGGGCCCAGCTCACGTCCGGCATGCGGGCTCCGCCGAGTGTGCCCACGATGGTCCCCGTGACGAGCAGGGTCCCTGTGATCCACGGTCGCACCCTCATCTCACATACTCCCCAGCAACATACTGATGCTGTAGATGACACCGCCGAGCGCGTCACCGACGAGGAACCCGGCCGCGATCGGGATGCCCTTTTCGGCGGACCAGGCACGACCGAGCTTCTTGTCCGTGAGCATCACGAGCAGGCAGCCGAGACCGTAGGGCAAGATGTAGAACATCGGCAGATACATCGACAGACCGACCAACACCCCTAGGCCGCCCCCGGTCGCCAGGGTGAGGACGCCGCTGACGAGCGCGCCCACCATGTACTTGTCCGTCGGCACCGCGCCGCCCTGCATGGCGGTGATGAGGCCCTGCAGCGTCACCGCCTGCGCCGCCGGGATGGCGGGGTTGGCGGGCCCGAACTTCACCGTGGTCCAGATGAGGTACACGGTCAGCACCGCGATGCCGGGGCCAATCCAGCTCACGAGGATTTGCACCGCTTGCTGGGCCGCGGGGCGCGCGCCGACCAGGTGACCGGTCTTCAGATCGGTCATCATGTCCGAGCCCTGCGTGATGGCCACGCAGACTGCGGCGCCGATGAGTACGGAGAGCGCGACGCTGCCGTCGGAGAGGTAGAGGACCATCGCGACCGCGAGCAGGGCCATGCCGGAGACCGGGCTCCAGTTGGTGAGACCGGTGCACTGAGCCACGATCACCCCCGCGAGCCACATCCACAAGGTGCCCGCGACCGCGACGACGAGGATGCGAAGCAAGGAGATCTCGGGCGCTTCGATATAGGCCGCGACGGACAGGAGCACGAGGGATGCGCCCACGCCGAGGTACATCCACTTCACACTCAGCTCGTCGCCGCCGGTCTTGGCACCTTTGAGCGACAAGAACGCGGCCCGCATCATGGGGGCCGCGAGCAGCACACCTGCAAATGCTCCGCCGATGAGGAACCCGATGCCGAGGTTTCGGTTCACGTCGAGGGCGATGATCTTCGCGAGCGCACCCGCGACCGCCTCGGGCGGTGTTCCGTCGGGGGCACTCACCCAGCCGAGTGTCACCACCAAAGGGGCGATGACCCAGTTGGCGAGCACCCCGCCGAGCAGGACCACGAGCCCGGGACGACCACTCAAGTAACCCGCGCCGACGCTGAGCAACGAGAGCGCCCACGCGTTGGGGATGTACGCCGGGAGGCTGAGCGGCCCGCCGAGGTCGATCTTGCCAGGGAAGACGCCGAAGCTCGTGAGCAGCCCAAAGGCCAAGGCGAAGAGCGTGGCGCCGATGAGCAGCACCGACTTCGACAGGCCCGCGCCGGGCGAGCGGAGGACCTCTGCGACCGCGATACCGCCCGGGAACCGCAAACGCTCGAGCTCGATCATCTGCTTGCGGAGCGGGATGATGAAGAGCGTGCCCAAGAAGGCGCCGGCCACCGCGGCCAAGGCGATGGCCACCGGGTTGAACTCGACCCCCTCCATCAGGAACAGCGCGGGGAAGGTGAAGATGACCCCGGCCGCGGTGTTGTTGATCGCGGAGGCTACGGTCTGGTTGATGTTGTTCTCGACGATGGAGCCGCGGCCGAGGACGCCGCGGAGGAGCCCCCAACCCAAGATGGCGGCGATGGCGGAAGCGGGGACGACGAAGCCGATGAGCAGACCGGCGTAGGTCATGCTCGCGGTCAGCAGGATGCCGACCACGATGCCGAGCCCCACCGAGGCGACGGTGACCTCGCGGTAAGGGGCCTTTTCGGTTTGGGCCTCGCTCACGTCGAAGACCCGTACAGCAGGTCTGTCTTCGAGTGAACCGGGAAATGGCGAAGGACTCAGCCGACGTTGAGCGTGAAGCTACCGCCGTTACGAGCCAGCTCGGCGCGCATGTCCTCGCGGAAGCGGCGTTGTACGTCCGCGTTGCCCACGATGCCGACGCAGCCCTGGGTGCCGGCGCTGCCGCCGTCGGGGTGGATGCGCAGGAGGCTCCTGGTGCCCCCGACGCGAGAGTCGTACTTGTCGCTCATCGCAAAGCTGTAGCCTTCGCCGCCCACCGTCATGCCGGGGGTGTTGCGATTCCACAGGTGCGGAGTGATGTTGTACTCTCCCGCCGGAAGGCTGCCTCGCCCGTAGCCGCCGCTTCTGAAGTCGTAGGTGTTGCCGTTGACCGTGATGCGACCGGTCACCATCTGCGTGCGTCCACCTGCATTCGACACCGAGTCGAAGGTCGCGGTGCGGTTTGCGCCGCCGGGGCCGGGCCCCGGTTCACCGAGGCGAGCAGCGTCGTTGCGGCTCGAGTTCATGCGGTGCAGCGGCACCGAGCCCTCCGGCGCGGGCTCACCCACGCGGCTTGCCGTGCGGCCGGCCTCGGATATCGGGCCGCCCGCGTTCACCACGGTCATCGCGGCGCGTGACTGCGGACCGAAGGTTCCGTCCACGCGGATGCCGGCCTGGGCTTGAAAGTTTCGCACCGCGCCGTCGGTGAGTGGACCGAACTTGCCATCGATCTCGAGCGGAGGCTTCGCGCCGGCGGCGTTGAGCTGCCTCTGGAGCGCGGCGACGTCCTCCCCACGACTTCCACGCGCCAGGTTGCCGGTGCCCGTCGAGCCGAGGCTCGCGGGCTGAGTGCGGGGGGGCTCTACCGTCCTGAGACGGCTGGAGTTGCTGAGGCGAGGGGTATCGAGTTTTCGAGCAAGTACCATGGCTGTTCACTAAAGCAAGGCGCGAACCAAGATCGGGCGGGATGAGCTCCTCAGAAACACACGGGATTTTGGGCTCCCACCTTTCCCCCGTTCGATCGACCCAACGCATCGCTGCCGGGTGGATGCAGCAAGTTGTCGGATGCACCCAACACCCCCGGTCTTGACTCCACCGACGGATGCGGACGGGATTCGCCTCGTGCTTCGAGCGCTTCTGGGCCTCGCCGTCCTGCTTGCCTGCAGCTGGGTTTCAGGTCCGGCGGAGGCGGCCTATACCCCGGCCTATTGGTACCGCGCCGAAGCGTTGGTGCTGTTTGTCTACCTGAGCGAGGCCGAGATGGTGCAGGTCGTCGCCGAACCGGTCGGGCCCGATGGTCGAGTTCGAGGGCTCCGACTCGAGCGCAAGGTGAAGCTCGAGCGCGGCAGTCATCGGATCGAACTCCCGGTGGGTAGCACGGACGGGCACCGCGTCGAGCTTCACATCGGGGCGCGCCTCCATCGCCTTTGGTGTCAGCGCGGGACATGGGCGGCGGGCCCAGAAGGGCTGGAGCTCACGCGGACTCGCCGAGGGGTGCGTCTTCCGCACGCGTTCGTGCGCAGGGACGACATCCAGCTCGTTCGCGGCTTCGCGGTCTCGGTGCGCGCGAATCCAGAGCGCCGCGAGGTCGTGCTCGAACGAACGTTCGGGAAAGGGCGAAGCCAAGGAGTCCGTCCGTCGAAGCAGGACGTGCTGATCGTCGTGGCGAAGGGAACCGTCGGCCCGGTGCGAGTCACCTTGGTGGAGCGGGTCGGGGCGCGGCTTCGATACTTCGATGGAGCGTTGGTGCTCGATCCGCGTTTTCGGCGCTTCGAGCTTCCGCTCTCCACCTTCGAAGCGCGCGAGCCGAACACCCGCCTAGGAAGCCTTCACTCGATCGCGATCGAGACCGTGTTGCCGCCGGTCGCGGGCAGTACGGTGACCGTCGCTTTTCTCGGTCTCGGTCGGCCCACGCTGCGCATCGCGGGCATGAAGCGAACGCCCAAGGGAGTGACGACGGTGATCGCCTCGGGTCCTTTGGCGGCGCGCAGTCAGGTGTCGTGGTTTGGTCCGTCGGGCGGAGAGGTCGAGAGCCTCGCGCTCTCGGGGCGCGCCCCCACGCCGCTCCCCGATGATGCGGCGGAGAAGATCTGGCTGCGTGCAGAGCTTGCAAGTGGGGTGGAGGTGACCGATCCCCCGGACGCGCCCCATACCTACTACTTGCGTCCGCCCGAGGCGGGAGACGCGCTGCTGGTGGACGACTTCGACGCCGCCGCGAGTGTGAACGCGCAACGCGGCTTGCTCACGCGGTTTGCATCGAGCGAAGTGGTGCGTCGTCGAGCCGGCCTCGAGCGCCTCGACGGCGCGCTCAGGCTCTTCGACACTCCGGAGTCGACGGACGAGTACTCTGGCCTTCACTCACACCTCCTTCATGTGCCGGGTGCGGCGCATCACAGCGTCGAGCTGGTCGTCTCGGGCGCCGGGCCGACCGCCGGTCTGGTCCTCGAGCTCACCGATGTGAAGCATCAGGCGGCGCGCATCTCGCTGGCGCCCTATCTACGGAGCTTCTCCTCGACACGACAGGCGGTGCGGCTGCCTCTGGTGGCCTTTGAGGCGGCCCACCGAGCGTTTCATCCCGGAAAGGTGCGCGGTCGCCTGCACCGGCTCTCGGTGGTGATGCGAGGGGCGCCGCCGCTGCGCGTGCCCCGTTCCATCGAACTCGATCGCATTCGCTTTGTGCCCGAACGGTCCGCGATCTGCGTCGCCAGCTTCACCCGCTCGGACCTCGAGCTCGATGACCTCGGCCACAGCCAACGTGCTTTCGCCGAAGGTGGGCAGGCAAAGATCCGATCAGACTTCGGCGCTGCGGGCAAAGAGGGTGCGGGTCTTCGGGTGGAAGCCAGTGGCCTCGGGGGCGCGGGTTATGCGATCGTTCATTTTGGCCTCGGCGGGCTCGATGTGCGGGGCCATCGCTCCGTCGAGTTCTTCGCGCGCGCCCCTGAAGGGGCGGCGGAGATCGACGTGGTCATCTCCGACGGCAAGAAGGCGCATGAGACCCGACTGTCCAGGCTCGGTCAGGTGTCCAAGGAGTGGGCTCGGTTCTCGCTTCCACTCGCCGAGGTCGCCGGGCTTCGGCTCGACCGGCTCGAGCGACTCCAGTTCGTTTTCCGCGGCGCCGACGGACCCGCGGCTTCGCTCGAACTCGACGAAATCTGGATTGTACCTTGAACGAACTGGGGCGCAGGCTCGACCTCACTGCCCGCCTTCCAGGTAGCTCGAGAGCGCGCCGAGCAAGATCGGAACGTCGTTCATGACCTCCGCTCGCTGAATCCTCGCCTTGAGCGCACGCTTTCGATCGTCGGGCAGTGGTGCGAGCGCTCGCTCGAGCGCACGTGCGGTCTCCTCGAAAAGCGCTCCGTCGCTTGGATCCGCCCTGAGGCGAGCACCCAGGGCCTCGAGGCGGGCTCGTTTGCGGTCGACACTGGGCTTCGGCGCCGGCGAGGGCGGGGCCGCGACCGGCTCGACCGCTTCGGGCTCGCGCATGGTGCGCCTCGAGGCTCGGGTGCGTTTTAGCGTCGGTTCGGGCTCGGGCTCGGACTCGGCTTCTGCAGGCTCGTCTCGAGGCTCCGACGTATCGAGTTCGGGCTCATCCTTCGGCTCCGGGGGCTCTGCGACCGGCGCCTCCCGGACGACCTGCGGCGTGGCCGCCGGTCTTTGGGGGACCTCGGCCACTTCGGTCGGGCTCGGGGCCTGTGTTCTCGGACCAACAACAACGAGTGCGCCTAGGCCGACGAGGCTCACCCCGAGCGCGATCACCACGCGCGTGAGTTGCTGGTTCCTGCGTCTGAGCTCGCCGACCGTCGTCCTTTCGTGCGGGGGTGAGAGGCCGCTTTGCGATGCCATGCGCGCTCGCGGCTCGGTGACGGTGCCGCCATCTCGGTCGACGATCGTGGTCGTGACGGCGCTCTCCCTCGAGTTTGTCCGCTTGCGGACCACGAGCGTGGCGCTGCCGCGTTGGTCGCCACCCACCAGCTCGGTGAGCCCGGTGTGCTGTTCTGTGAGTTCCCCGGCCTCTCCGCCGAGCTGACTCGGCACGACGACCTCCTCCGCGGCGATGCGTCGCGCCTCCTCCTCGTAGCGTCGAAACGTCGCATGGCCTTCCGGAAAAAGCTGTCCGAGCAGTCCAGCGAGTCGGCGCCGACTCTCCGCCTCGTTTGTGGGAACTGCGTGATCGAGTGCAGCGCGGAAGCTGTCGGCATCCTGAAAGCGATCTTCGGGCCTCTTCTGCAGGGCTCGATCGAGGACTCGTTCGAGCTCCGCCGAAAGGGACGGATTGAGCTCACGTGCCAGCGGTGGGGTGACGGTGGTGACGCGTTTGAGCATCTCCATCGTCTCACCGACCGGAACGAGGCTCTGGCCAGTGACCATCTCGTAGAGCACCACCCCCAAACTGTAGAGGTCGCTCCTTCGATCGATCGGGGCGGCGATCGCTTGCTCCGGAGAGGCGTGGGAGAAGGTCCCTAGGATCGAACCGGGGGCGGTGAGATAGCCGCCCCACTCCGCGCGCGCGATGCCGAAGTCGATGAGTCGCGCGGCCCCATCGAGCCCAAGCAGGATGTTTCGCGGAGAGATGTCTCGGTGCACGAGCCCCTCGGAGCGGCCTTCGTCATCGCGGAGTTCGTGCGCGTACGCGAGGCCTTCGAGCGCGTCGAGCGCGATGCGGATCACGCAATCGAGCGGCGGCAGTCGTTGATGATGGGCCAGCGTGAGCATCATGGCCTCCACCGTGTCGCCGGGGATCAGCTCCATCTCGATGCACGGCCGACCCTCCTCGATGGCGGTGCGAAGGGTGCGCACGATCCTGGGATGCTGCAGCCGAGTCGAGAGCTCGGACTCTCGCCTGAACCGGAGTGCGGCGGTGGGGTGGTCCTCGAGCTCGAGGAGCAGACGCTTCAGCACGCTGGGGGTGTCGCGGCCGTCGCGCACCACGACATAGAGCTCCGCCATTCCGCCACGGGCCAGCGGTGCTACGATACGGTACCGGCCGATACGTGCCGGCGAGTTGATCGCTTTGGCCATGGGGTCGGGGTGCACCGACGGGGCATTGTAGCACTCGGGCTTGGGTTAAAGGCCGCGCGGGGCTACCCTGTTGGGCGGTGCGGATTCCGGTCCTTGGCGGCGCAGTCCTGGCGTGTCTTTTCACCGCCGGTCGCGCGTCGGCCGAAGAAGCCCTGGTCCTGGGGCGTCGCGCGCCGCTCGCGGTCGTCACCATCACCTCCGCCGGCGAGGTCGCTCATACTCGGACCTCTGCCCTCGTCTCGGTCCTGAGCGCGCTCTTCAAGGACCACACCGACCTCGAGATCATGCTGCTCGAAGACGCGATCCCCCGGTCTTGTGAGGGTGCCCTGGGTTGTATGACTCGCCGCATTCGCACCGACTACGATTACAGCGCGCTCGAGCTCCCGGACGGCCAGGTCCTACCGTTCTCCGCCCACCTGGAGCGAGTCCAGAAAGACCGCAGCATCCCTCGGCTGCTGCTCGTCCTGTCCAACTTCGTGAAGCCTGGGGCGTCGGACCGGATCTTCGCGATGCTCGTGGATCTCGATCTCGCCCTCTCGCTTCATCACGGAGCTGACCGGCGCTCGCCGGATTGGCGGGAGATCTCGGACGCGCGCATCGACGAAGACGCAGTGCTCCTTCGGACTCCGAGGGCGGAGATGTTCGACGAGGACGACACCCGGCGCTTCTTGGAGAGCCTGGTCGAGAAGGACCTTCGGCCGGTCTTGTCCGCTCGCGCTCACTGGGAGCCCTTTGGTGCGCTCGAGATCGTGGGTACTTCGGGGGGCGAAACCGTCCGCATCGATGGCGACGTGGCGGGCCTCAGCGGGGAGGCGCGGACCGTCGTCACCGAGATCAGCGCCGGTCCCCACGTGCTGACCCTCGAAGCCGCGGATGGGAGCAGCCGACGGCATGAGGTCCTCATTTCGGCGAAGCAGACGACCACGCTGCTCGTCGAGCGCGCGGTGGTGCCTTCGTCGCGCTCGAGTCTTCGGGGCGTGCTCATCTACGGCGGGGCCGGACTCGTGGTGGCGGGCGGACTCCTCACGGTCATGGCCGCGGCTCTGGCCTCGAGCCCGGTCGATCGACTCTGCTTCGAGGGCGGCGCGTGCTCGAGCGCTGGCGCTTTTGCTGGCACGGGTCTCGAGACCACTGGCGGTCTGCTCGAGCCTCAGCCCACCGGCCTGAGCCTCGGGCCGCTGGGCTACAGCGTGGCGCTCTCCGGGGCGGTGTTCAGCCTCGGCACCTACTTCCTCACCGATGAGGACGAGACCCCGTGGCTCCCCCTGCTCGTCGGCTTTGCGGCCGGCGGGCTCTCCTATGGACTGAGCGCTGCGCTCGGAGGCGCCTCCTTGTGACGGACATTCGCGCGCTCTTCGCTCTGGATCCCACCGTCCGATACCTGAATCATGGTTCCTTCGGCGCGTGTCCGCGTGTCGTCCTCGATCATCAGGCGGAGCTCGTCCGAAGACTCGAGTCCGAGCCGGCGCAGTTCTTTGGTGAGACGCTCGAGCCCCTCTTCGACGAGGCCCGCCGTGTTCTGGCGGCGTTCCTCCACGCGGATCCCGAAGGCCTGGTCTTCGTCCGGAACGCGACCGAAGGGGTGAACACCGTGCTCTCGTGCCTCGAGTTCTCCCGAGGTGATGAACTGCTCACCACTGATCATGCGTATGGGGCCTGCAAGAACGCGCTCGACTTCCACGCCGCAAAGAGCGGAGCGGTGGTCAAGGTCGCCTCGGTCCCGTTCCCTCTCGAAGACCCCGCAGAGGTGGTGGACGCGGTCCTAGGCGCGGTCAGTTCGCGCACCAAGCTCGCGCTGCTCGATCACGTGACCAGCCCCACCGGGCTCGTCTTTCCGATGGAGGCGCTGGTCCGCGCGCTCGAGGCTCGAGGTGTGACGACCTTGGTCGATGGCGCGCACGCGCCAGGTATGTTGCCGCTCGAGCTCGACCGCTTGGGGGCGGCCTACTACACCGGCAATGCGCATAAGTGGCTGTGCACCCCCAAGGGCTCGGCGTTTCTTTGGGCGCGGCACGATCGAAGAGCAACGCTTCGTCCGCTCTCCATCGGCTGGGGCGCCAGCTCGCCGCGCACCGATCGCTCGCGCCTGCATCTCGAGTTCGACTGGACGGGCACCCACGATCCCACCGCGGTCCTCTGTGTGCCGAAGGCGATCGAGTTTCTCTCTCAGCTGTTGCCGGGCGGGCTCGAGGCGCTGCGAGCGCACAATCACACCCTCGTGCTCGCCGGTCGCGCGCTGCTCCTCGAAGCGCTAAAGACGCAGGTCCCCGCTCCAGAGTCCATGATCGGCAGCCTCGCCGCGGTCGTCTTGCCGCCGGGCCTTGGGGAATCGGCAGAACCGGGCGATGGGATCTTCGATCCGCTCGGGCAGCAGCTCTTTCGGGCGCACCGAATCGAAGTGCCCGTCTTTCGCCGTCCGCACGTCGCTCAGCGCCTGCTCCGCATCTCGGCTCAGATCTACAATCGTCTCGAGGACTATGAAGCGCTCGCTCGGGCGCTCGGCTCGCTGCGGGCGTAGCGCGGCGTATGGCTTCGCCTTCCCCGGACTCCACGGAACTCGGAGCATCACAGCGTTCTCGGGAAACCCGAGGGGGCGTGAAGGGCCCAGGGGTTGAATGCTCCTCTGTGTTTCCCCCTCACCCGAACCTTAAACTGCGCGCAACTTGCCCCATTGTCTGCCGAAAACACCGAGCAACGGGGAGAACCACGGTCGCGCCATGACCCGGCAGGAGACGAGGGATGAAGCTCACGACGTACCAGAAGATCGCCGCTGAAATGCGGGAGGCCGCTGACCCTGCGAGCAGCAGCTCTCCCCCGGCGTCCGCGGAGTCTTCACAACTTGCCCACCCCGCGCTGCGTGCGGGTCTCTCGGCGGTCATGAACACGCTCCCCAGCCGCGATCGCGACGGCCCGAAGGTCGAAAGCGCCGTGGTCGACAGCATCCAGAAGGCCACCGATGCGCTGGACAAGGCCGACCGCGCTTGGTTCCCACTCTCTCGCGGCGACGGAACCATGCGCTGGGGTTGGCGCCGACCGGAACACCGTGACCAGCGGCCCGTCGAATGGATCAACAGCGGGCGCTATGACGGTGAGATCCAGGAAGTCGAGCTGAAGCGCGCGAGCGCGAAGGCACCGGCGGTCAAGGTGCTCCACGCGGTGGCGCTGCGGTACGTCGGGGCGAAGCTCGACGAACTATCGGCGCTCGAGACAGAGGCGGATGCCCTCCGGAGTCTGGCGATGAACCGGTGGGTGTTTGGCACCGACGACCCCATCGGGACGCTCGTGAGGCCGATGCTCGAGAGTTGGCGCAGTCTGCCGCTCGAGGGGCTGACCGCGGCCATCTCGGCCCAGCGCGAGAAGGTGAGGGTCCACAAGGACACCCGCTTCGGCGACCTCTGGACCATGGTCCCCAGGGATCCGGGCGATGACGAAAAGGCTCGCAACTTGACTGAAGCCATCCGCTCGGCGACCGCCAAGGCGCTCGAGGTCGAGCAACAACGAGCCCCCGGCGCAGCGGGTGACCGGGACGTCGCCACGGCCCGCGCGAAAGCATGCCGCGAGATCCTCGGTCTGTTCGAGGGTCAGAACGGTGGCTACTGCTGGGAGCTTCTGATGAACAACGGCGTCTTGGTGGGGTCCGACGTCATGACCTGCGGCTTCAAGGAGATCGATGCCAAGCTGGCCACCAACAGCGCGCGCCAACAGAAGCTCTCCGGCGAGCTTGTGAAGCTGGGCTTCAACAACCCCGACAACGCGCAAGAGGTCCTGCGACGCGAGCGCCGCATCGAGTTGTGACCCCTGCTCGGCCCATCGGACTCCGAGGAGAACACGTACTGCGACGCTCACGACGAGTAGGCCGACGGCCTCTGCGAGGTTAGCACCACGATGGCCGGCGTCGCTTCACCGTTCGGGACGTGCAAGGACGAGCCGCCGTCACCTTGGGTGGAAGTCGCTCCGTCGCGCTCGGCGCGTTCACTCGCAGCACCCAGCTGATCGACGATGCGCTCCGCGGAAGCTTCATCGAGACGGATGGAGTCGAGTATTGGTTCGACTCTGCCTTCCTCGGCGCCGAGGCGGTTCTTCGGCATTGCGGTTCCTTGGAGGGGGCGTTGCCTGGGATCTTTAACCCCTCGACGTCCGGCACCTACGCGGCGGCGACCTTCTCCGCCCTCGAGGCTGCGCTCTCCATTCGGTCTCCGTCAATTTCGGTTGAGTCTCTGACCTTTTCCAGGTCTCCTCGGCGGGCCCGGGAATCGCAGTGACCACGCCGGAACATCTCCTCGAGCTCGGACTCGCGTGGTACCGACGCGGTCACCTCGTCGAAGCGACCGAGCTTTTGGATGCGGCTCGCCGCACGGCCGAGGTCTTGAACGAGCCGCGAGTCGCGGCCGAAGCATGGCTCAACTATGCGCGCCTTACATCGCTGAGCTGTGAACCAAAGCTTGCCGAGGATGCGTTCTGTCATGCGGCCGCTCTCTTCGAGTCGCTTGGCGAGCGCGGGCGAGGAACAGACGCACGGGTCCGGCAGGCCTTCGTGGCGTACGACGCCGGCGATCTAGACCGAGCGAACGAGCTTCTAGAGCGCGAGCTCGAAGGCGCGGGTGACCCCTCGGTCGTGCGCGGCATGGCCGCTGGGTATATCGGCAACATCGCGCGCAGCCGCAGCCAGTTCAGCGAAGCGCGTGGTCACTATCGTGCCGCGATCGACATGCTGTCGGCGCTCCAGGAGAAGCTCTTTCGAGCGGTCTTCGAGATGGACCTCGCCATCACGGCGCTTCTCGAGCGGAGCTTCGACGAAGCATGGCAACATCTTCAGGCCGCTCGGCGTGTGGCCAGCGAGGCGCCCGGTGAGCCCATGCTTGCCGCGCTGCTGGCCCACTACGAGGCGCTCGCTTTGGTTGGGCTCGGAGAGGGCGAGCTCGCGCGTTCCGCACTCGGCAGGTTCGAGCATCTGCCCTCCGAGGCGATGGACTATCTGGCCTCCACCCACCCGCTGTTCGAATATCTCCTCGATGCACCCAAGCCCCGCGTCGCGAGTCGACTCCTTCAGGAGCTTCGAACGAACATGCCGGCCTTCGAGCACGCGCGCCTGACGACGCGGATTCTTCGAGGGCTTCTGGGCGGCTCGACATCTCGTGTGGATCGACTCACGGTCGTTTCGGCGGAGCATCGAGTTCGAGTGGGTTCCGATCTGGAAGCCGACTTCGTCGCGGACTCCGCCGAATGGCGCATCTTGCTTGCTCTGGCGGCTCACCGTCAGGCAGCGAAGACCGAGGCGCTCGCCCCCGACGCACTCGTCGAGGCCGGTTGGCCGGCCGAGAAGATCGCGGCCGACTCGGCCAAGAATCGTCTTCACGTCGCGCTTTCCAAACTGAGGAAGCGCGGGCTTCGCGATCTCTTGCTGCGCTATCCCTCCGGGTACGCGCTGAGCCCAGGGCTCAGCATCGTGCTCGTTCAGAGCGAGACGGAGTAGAGGTCCGTGTAGAGCGCGCTGGCGTTTCCGAACCCCATCAGCAACCGGTCTTGTTCTCGATCGTAGGTTGCGAAACCGCTGGCTCGCGGAGGCACCGAGTCTGGGGTTTCGATGTGGTCCCAGCGCTCCTGGTCGCGGTCGAGCCGGAGCACCGAGAGCCCCGGGACCGGCGTCTGGCCGTCCGCGGTACCCCCCCAGACGAAGAGGCGATTCTGTGTAGTATCGTGGGCGAATGCGCCGTTTCGTCGACGTACCGCGGGGTCTTCTTCGAAGAGCTGCACCCATCGAGGTGGATCCTCGCCCAGCTCGAGGGCCCACGTGTCTCCGTAGACCGCGCGTCCCGCGCTTTGGCCGGCGACGATGATCACGCGGTCGTTCTCCTCGTCGAGCGCATAGTGAAAGCCGTAGCGCCCTGGAGGCGGCGTGCCTGCCACGGACACCGTCCCCCACCCGCCTTCGGTGGTGTACTCGGAGACCGAGCAGTGAACGCCGAGCCGAACCGAGTCCGCGCCACACACGGAGAGCCACCGTGCCCGCTTGGTGTCGCGAATCAGGGACCCGGTGTAGCTACCCGGGCTCTCGGTCGAGTGTGGCGCGTCCTGCCAAGACGTCGGGCTTTCGGCGAACTGGAAGATCCGCAGCCCAGCCGGAGTGTCTAGGGAGCCGTCGCGGGCCAGCGTCGCACCGCCGAAGAGGAGGAGGGTGTTTCGATCCGGCCCCTCCGCCAATCGGGCCCCCGCCGTGACCGGCGCGCCGGTCGAGTCGACTTCGCGCCATGCTTTGGCCTCGAGATCGAAGAACCAGACGTCGTTCGATGGCGTGAACTGCCGCGGTCGGTAGTGGAACCCGCCGATGACGAACAGCCCGTAGCGCCCGCCGAAGTGCGCGAGAGACCAGGCACCGTATTCCCGGGCGGGTGGACCGTGGTCGACCGCAGGATCCCAGCTCGCCAGCAGCCCCCACTCGAGGGGCGAGATCTGGACGGGGAGGGTGAGAGGCTCACAAGCGTCGCGCTCGATCGTGAGGCTCGCGTCGAGGCGATCGTATCCAACCCGGATCGAGAGGCCGGTTTCGCGCAAAGTCGTCTCCAGTCCTTCCGTTCCCGAGACTCGGCTCAAGGAGGCCATGACCTGCGGATCGAGATCGACGTCCAGTCGTGAGCCCTGCCGGAGCTCGAGCGGCGGGAGTTCGAGCTGGCAAAGGTCCTCGGTCGTCACCGTCGGCTCGTCGAGCATCGTGGGCCTCGTCGGCTCGGCCTCTCGTTCCGGCTCGATCGGCTCTGGCGCCGGGCCGCAGTGCGCGAGCAGGATCACAGCAAGACCCAATGGAAGCGGCGAGGGGGAGTTCTCTGGGCGATTTCGGAGTCGCATGGCTCGCACTCTGTTTGAGCTGCTCGGCAAACGCCTCTTAATGTGAGCGGCGCGCACTTAATACGCTCAGCGAGCACAGTTCCACGATCTCCTGCGGCTTAGACTCCCGCACAGCCGTAGAACCTCTCGCCCAGACCTCAGGCGGGGTGCACGTCCCAGCGCAGGATGCGGAGCTGATGACCCACGACCTCGAAGCTCCGTTCGACGAGCGTCGCGCCCTGGTTCTCGAGATAGGCGGCGACGCCCGATTGCTCGAGCACCGACTCGGTGAAGGCCACTTGCCCGGCCTCGGCGCAGGCTTGGATCTTCGCGGCGACGTTCACCGTGTTTCCGAAGTAGTCGATGTTGGTGTTCAGGTTCACCGCGATGCACGGTCCCGTGTTGAGCGAGATCCGGACCCGGATCCCGAGGTCTTCACGCCCGGGAGGCAGCCGATCATGAATCGCCTTTGCGGCCTTGAGCGCCTCCACGGGGTCAGAGAACGCGACCATCGCTGCGTCTCCGATCGTCTTGACGATCGCGCCGCGATGCTCGGCCACCACCTGGTAGATCTCGGTGAAGTGCTTCTTTACGTCCACGAAGGCCCCCGGGTCTCCGCGGGTCGAATAGAGGCGGGTCGAACCCACGACGTCGGTGAACAGGATGGTCTGCCGCCCCACCGAGAGCTGCACGTCGGCGCTTACGTACTCTTCGCTGAAGAGGTCGCGGAACTCCTGAAAGCCGAGCAGACGTCCGGCCCGCAGCGCATCCTCGGACCAGCTCGAGCTCTCGACGACGAATGCGAGGGTGCTCTCGCCCGAGTTCTCCAGGATCAGGGTGGGCGAGGGCTGGACGCGCGCAGGCTCGGGCGGTCGTTCGGACGTCCAGCGGAGCTCGGCGCTCTGTGCGGCTGGGTCGACCTCGACGACGGTCCCGGCGGCGTCGCTGCCGGCGCGCAGGCGATATCGGCCCGGCCCGAGCGCGGTGGGAATTCGCCGCGACGCCCCCGGCTCGACCGTCTGTTGAACGCGGATGTGCGCCTTGAAGGCTGGCTCGGCGCTGCAGAAGAACACCTTCTGGACCTCGCGGATCGAGGGATGGACGTGAAAGGCAACCTCGATGGCCCCTTCGGAGTCGTTCTCGAAATCGATGCCACACACCTTGCAATCGCCCTTGCGGGGCACTTCACCGAGGGTCTTGAGCTCCGCGCGCACGCCACGGCAGTGGGGGCAGATCACGTCCCAGGACAGCGCGAGCAGGCCGAGGCGCGTGGCCCTGAGGCAGGCCCCGAGCAAGGCGTCTTCGTCGAGGCCGAGCCGACGTGCCACTCTTGGGACCTGGATGCGGGTCAACTCGATGTCATCGGCGCTCGTCAGGTAGTCGGTCAGCTCGCGGACCAGCGGCGCTGGGCTCCCTTGCTCGACGAGTTGCCGTGCGATGTCTTGCACACGCGCAGCGGCCTCCGGAGAGGGTGGGGGGACCGAGACTCGGAGCGGCGGGGGCGCCTCGGGGCTCTGGCGAATCTGGCCTTCGATCTCGCGGATGACACGCGCGAACTCCTGCTCCAGGCGCCCCATTCCGACGCGGAGAATCCAGGCTTGCAGCGCGCCGCGCGGGACCCAGCCGAAGTAGACCTCGAGCTTGGTCTTGCCATCGCCGCTCGGCGACAACTCGAAGATCGCTCGCACCACGTGCGCGAGGCCTCGCTGGTAGATGCGCGTCGATGATACGTTGCGCTCGGCGACCCAGGACCAAGGGACCTCGATCCACTCCTGCCGAACGCCGCCGTTTCGGCTTCGGCCATGCAGCACCCCGTCGCGCTCTTCGAAGTGCATCCGCGAGACGCCCATCGCCCGATTCATCCGGGACGTGTCCGCGATGAACGGCCAAAGTTCCGCCGGCGTCGCATCGACATCCAGCTGCCAGTAGAAGTCGAGCGGCGTGGCGAGGGCGCGCCACTTCTCCGGCCACGGGTGCCGGTGGATGAGGTCCAAGTCGTTCATGGCGGCTTAGCCAGTGCGGGAAACTCGCCCTCAAGGGCAGTAAGTCGCGAGCGCGCCGATGGCCTCTGGCGACATGCCCAGCGACAGACCCGAAGGTTTGCCCCAGACGAAGTCGTTGATGTCGAAGACGCCGAGACCGCCGATGTGGCTCACGTACACGCTGGGCAGCCAGGCGCACACGCGATTTGGATCGGTGCCGTCCGCGGCGAGCACGAAGCCGAAGACGTTGAGGAAGCCCGTCAGATCGTTGGCGTAGAAGTAGCCATCGTTTTCGATGCCCACGAGCTTCGTGCACGCGTTGTCATCGATGGCGCCCCCTACGACCGGGCAGCCGTAGTTGGCGCGCCAGCCGTTGTCGGCGTTGTTGGCCGAGCTGGCGCCGCGCCGGCTGTAGTCGGGCAGCCCGTTCGCATCGAGGACCGTGTGATGACGCGCGGCGACCGCGCCGTGCTCCACCAGGAACTGGTTGAGGCCCGCGTGGTCCAAGAAGCGCGCGGTGCGGAGGATCCAGTCCGAGGTGGTGCCGTGCATCCAACCGGCCCCCGAGCCACACGATTCGGTCTCGAGCACGCGGTTGGTGCCGTCGTTGTAGAGCGAGCACTGATGGCCCTGCACGAAGCTGCCGCCGAGCAAGGTGTCCGCGTAGGCGCGGAGCGCGGTGCGAAGCGGAGCAGCGTAAGCGGGGTCGCGGCCGAACTCGGCGCCGGTCAACACGACCTCGAGGCGCTGCTCCGAGAGGCGGAACATCGAGAGCTCCTCTCCGATGGCGGCTTCGGGCGGGTTGCCAAAGCGCCCCACCGCGACTCGGCCCGCTTCCTCGAAGTAGTCCACGAATCGTCGGTCGGCGGTGGCGAGGTACGCGAGTCGAAGCATCTTGTTGTAGCTGTAGTCGCCGACGCAGGCGGTGCGATTGTTCAGGCCTTCGCGATACTCGCCGCCAAAGCCGCGCGAGCTGCCGTAGCAGGGCGCGAGCCCCGAGAGCGAGTTTGCACCGAGCCGGTCCCGGCTCAGGCGGAAGGCCAAGGTCTCGACGAAGGTGATGGCTTCGCCGAGCGAGAAGTCGTGGGCGTAATCTCCGTCTGCGGTGCGGAAGAACTCATCGAGGCCCGGCTTGGACCAGTTCCAGTAGTTGTTGTCGCCGCCTTCGAAGAGCCGGTCGCGTTCGCCGGGGCAGTTGCCGTCCGCGATGCAGGAGCGACGAGGCATGTCCGGCCAGATCTGCAGGCCGGTGATCCGACTGTCCTCCAGGTACTGCACCGTGTTCTGGTGGATCCGATCGAGAAGGGCGAAGTACGGGCCAAAGCTGCGCTCGGTCTCGGCGTAGGGACCCATCGCGAGGCTCGCGTTCTGGTGTGCGACCGCGGGGGCGCCGAGCTGAGGTCGCTCCGCGTGGCGCTGCACGATGTCGGCGCGCGTCTCGAGCCCGGCGTTCCCGAGTCCGAAGTCCAGGCTGGCGACCGACCAGACCCCGCGCGCGCCGCCCACCTGCATCGCCTCGGAGGTGAACTCCACGTCGAGCGCCCGCGCGTTCGCGTCGTAGTAGAGCCCCTGCGGGTCGCGCTCCGCCATTCGGTGGAGCGTGGCGAGCGCGTAGGTGGAGCCGTCGAAGGTGGCGAGGAAGGGGCGTCTGGCCCAAGTGCCGCGCTCGATCTCGAGGCCGTTCTCGGCGACCTCGAACCGCACCGCGTGCTCGGCCGGAGTTCGCTTCACCTGACGCACGGAAGCGCTCGCGGTTCCGTTCCATCGATGGACGGTGCGTTCCGCGCGCGCTGTGACCTCGGTGGGGGCGGCGCTGAGCGGCAGATGCAAAAAGGCGCGGTCGATGCTCGTGACGTTGGTGGCGCCCTCTGCGGTGCCGTTTCGGATCTGGTCATGATAGTAGGTGTGTTCGACGAGCACTACGCTCGATCCGCTGTAGAAGTGCAGCCGTATCGAGTAGCCGAGGTCCGCCGGGCCGCCCGCGCTCGCGTAGTAGCCTCGCGCGACCACGGTGGCCACCTGCGGACCACGTCGCTCGAGCTCGAGGCGCCAGGGCGCCAGGTGGATGGGGCTGGTCTCGCCCCCGCGCTCGATGATGAACCGACCACCGCTGACGACCTCGACCGGGCCGCTTCCGGTGTTGAGCTCGACCTTCGAGAGCCCGCCGAACGGCGTTCGATTCACGGTGAAGCGTGCCGGGCCGGTCTCGAACACGAAGGCCTCGGGGGTCTCTTCGATCTGAAGCTGCGTGTTCTCCCCTCCGGCGGCGGGATGCCGCACGAACCAGGTGGCGTTGCTGCCCGCGGTGGGCACGGCGGCGACGTGGATGAACGCGTGTTTGATCGGGCTCGCGCAGTCCGTGGGGGCGCCGCCCCAACGGGAGAGGGTCTCGAACTGCGCGGGCATGCGCGCGCCGCTCTCGTCGTAGATCGCGAGGCCGTTGGTGGAGTAGAGCGCGGTCCCGCGCGCGAAAGGGAGGCTGATCTTGGTCAGCGCAGGGTCGGAAGTGAGAGTGTTTTTCCGGGCGTCGACGCGAATAGGGATGTCGAACGCGTGGGCGAAGGTGTCGCAATCGTCGTACACCGGGTCCACCGTGAGCGGGGGACCCAAGTCAGGCGGCAGAGCGGCATCGCGGCTCACCGCGGCATCGCGACGCGGACCCGCGTCGGCGGGCACGCTGCCATCGGGGCCCACGGGGATGACCTCGCCGTCTGGCCCGATGATGAAGCCGCCGTCGGGCGGCGACGGATCGAAGGGGTTGGTGAGCACGCCCGTGCAGCCGCCGAGCACGGACACTGCCAGAACGGACGAAACCACCATGGAGCCAGACTTGAACAAACGGATACTCATCAGGTTGATGCTCTTCTCTAGAACTCAGCTCGACATCCCTGCCCGACGCGGATCGGTCGAAATCGCGACCAAAGGGGTGTCGAGATGAGTTCTAGCGAAAGTCGTCGGCTGCGACAATGTGCGGTCGGGTTGCCCCTCCTCGTACTCTCGTCCTGTGTGTCCCAGAACACCGACCCCCAGCCCGCACTCGTCCGGGGTGACCGGCCGGCCGTCGTGGCCTCTGTGGCCGCAGACGGGCGCAAAGAGGGGGTCTTGCCGCTGTTTCTCTCCGACCGAAACGAGGTTGAGGCGGCGGCGGCGCCGGTGGTCTTCGGGATGCCTTTCGGCGTCGAGGAGAACGTCCAGGACCTCACGACCTACGTCCTCTATGACGGCGAGGAGGCTCGGCCCACCTCGCTCAGCGTGCTCTCC
Source organism: Deltaproteobacteria bacterium (assembly GCA_011526105.1). Taxonomy (GTDB): domain Bacteria; phylum Myxococcota; class Kuafuiibacteriia; order Kuafuiibacteriales; family Kuafuiibacteriaceae; genus WYAZ01. The sequence goes on from WYAZ01000112.1 coordinate 47,695, forward strand.
CGCTGGGACACCCCGTCGAAGCCCATCCGCTGGGCACTCGTGCGGAGCCACTTGGACCGGCGGGGCGCACCGAATGAGACGCTCGGTCTCGCACGCACCGAGGGGCCGCCGCCGACCGTACAGGGCGCGATCCAGATCGAAGAGACGAAGGACGCTTACCTGGTCCGCACCGGCGACTTCCTGGTCGAACTCGCGCGAAAGGACGGCACGATCTTTCGGCGCATCGAGCTCGGCGCGGAGCGAATCGTGGAGGCGAAGGACCATCCGCAGGCCGGGGTGAGCTTGGTCCTTCCCAACGGCGATGCGTATCGCTCGCGGGGCCACAAGTCGCCCAAGGTCGAGCTCCAAGAGAGCAGTCCCTTGTATGCGAGGTTCCGCCTCACGCTCGATCTCGTCTCCGATCGCGGCGTGACCCTTCGCCCCAAGGAGGTGCGGGTCGTTTGCTCGCTCGAGTTCTACGCGGGAAGGCCGGAGCTGAGGCTCAGGGTGGAGCTGCAGAACGACCGACCGATGCACGACCGGCCCTCGCACTTCGACCCCAGCTCGAGGCTCACCTTCGACCGGCTCTCGCTCGGACTCCCGCTCGTGTCGCCGGTGGTGTCGGTGCGCACCGAGGGCTTCGAAGAGAAGCGTGATCGACTGCGCGTGCTTCAGCGCCACGAGGTCAAGGCGCCCACCGACGAGTCGCAGAACTTCGAGTATGAGCTGCAGGGAGAGGGCGGCGTCATCGAGCGGGGGAAGCGCCATCCCGGCTGGCTCGGCTTTGCGAGCACCAGCGTCTCTGTTCACGCAGCGATTCGTTGGTTCTGGCAGAACTACGAGAAGGCGATCTCGGTGAAGCCCGGTCTGCTCGAGTTCGAGCTCTGGCCCTCCGAGGGAGCCTACCCACGCGGCGAGAAGGGCTACCGCTTCGCCGGCGGCCGGCGGAAGGCCCATGATCTCTTCATCGCCTTCGATGCCAAACCGAACGCCGATTCGAAGGCGAAGACCGCGCGTTTTCTAGACCCGATGGTGGTTCGAGCCGCCCCCGAGCGCTACGCGAACACCTATGCGCTCGGACCCACCGATGACGGGCGCCCGCCGTTTTCGTCGGATGACCCGCGCGCTTGGCGCGGCTATCACCGCTACAACGAGACGCTCCGCACCTTCGTGGGCGCCAGCCGGTCACCTCCGCACCCGCGGCAGCGCATCCATGATGTGTTCGAGGCCAAGGAGATTCGCGGGGTGGTGGGCGGCGATTTCGACCTCGCCGACTGGTACGGCTGGCCGCACTTCGGCGACGCCGCTTGGGACACCGGCGAGTACTCGTCGAACCACTACGACATGCCGGGCTCCATGGCGATTCACTTCCTTCGTCTGGGTGATCGCGCGTTCTGGGACTACGCGGAGCCGCACATGCGTTTTTCGGCGGAGCTCGGTCAGTACTGGGCCGATGATCCGGACAACGGCTACCCATCCATCTCGTTCTACGAGAAGACCCTGCACGGGGCCGAGGATGGCCCGCCCACGACGTATCATCTGCCGAGCCACAACTGGATCAAACGTCTGGTCCTCCTGCACTGGCTGACCGGCGACCCTTTCGCGAAGGAAGCGGCGGAGAAGAACGCTCGTGGTTTGGTGCGCTACTTTTACGAGATGTGGTTCTCCATCAAGCGACCGGAGACGATTGAGTATCCGAACAGCTGGTCGGTCTTGACCGAGCCGCGCTTCGTGACCTGGACGCTCGAGAGCTTCCTCGACATGTACGCGCTCACCGGTGACGCCGAGTGGATGCAGCGCAGCGAAGATCTGGTCCGCGCCATCCTGTTTATCTTCGGCAAGAGCGGCCACATCAACGGAGGCTTTGATCCGAAGGGCGGCGGCGCGCTCATGACGCACTACGCGACCGAACCTTTGGTGCGTTTCCATCTCGAGTCGAAGAACGAGCCCCTCCGGGCTGAGGTCTTGAAGATGCTCGAAGGGGTGCTGCTCGACACCTACGGGGCGAAAGGCATTCGCGGGGCCAAGGGGCACGAGGTCGCGTTCGCGACTGGCTCGGGCTCCGACTACAGGCCGGCCTGCACGCTCCTCTCTTGGGACGGTGGGCAAGGTGAGGCGTGCTTCGGCATCTTCAACGGCTTCGTCGCCAGCCTCTACGGCTACGTGGGCGACCAGCTGCTTGGCTCCAAGGAGGCGGCGGATCAGCAGCGCGGTCGACGTTATCTCGTCCACGCGCGGGAGCTGTGGATCGATGGCTGGCTCTACCCGGCGTACCAGTCCGCCGGGACCGACGTAGAGAATCGAGTCCCGCGGGATGAAGACGGCTTCGATGACTGGTACTGGGTCAACGGCTTCCCCAACGCGGCAGAGAAGGTCAACGCGCGCCTGGCGCGCATGGGCTTGCCATACCTGTACGTGCTGCACCGGCGGGCGCTCTTGGCTACCCCCTGAGGCAGAGGCTATTCGTCTCGACCGCGAACGTCGTCGAGGCCGCCGAGCACGTCATTGACCGACGGGAACCGCCGAACCTCGTCTCGGGCGATACGCCAGGCTTGCTGGACGATCCACGAGAGCGAACGATCTTGGCGAACGGCCTCGGCCTGTATCTCGCGCAACATCTCTTCGGGGAAGTAGAGGCTCTGTTTTCGCTTATCCGTGCTCGACATGGCTCGCCTTCACTTAGGGCGACCTCAGGATGGATTCAAGACCCGGTCCCCGGGAAACCTGCCAACCGGCGGTACAGCTCGGACAAACGCGCCTTGGCCCGGGGCAACTCGGGATCACCGGCGCCGGCGTAGATGACCGCCACCGCGCTTGTCGTGTGATCCTTGATCTTGCTCAGCATGGAGTCCTTCACCGGGTTCGCGAGAGGGCGGTCCTCTGGCAGCGCGGACACCAAGAGCAGGTCACATAGCTCGATGCTCTGGCCGGTCGCGTTGAACACATAGCTTTCGCCCGCGCGCCCCCGGCGCAGACGAAAGGTGGTGCTTTGTGCGCTGTCCAGGTCGATGAGGCTGATGGGGAGCGCCGAGTCCAAGGAGACGAGGTTCAGGGCGTCGACCAGCCCGTTGATGCGGGGAAACTGACCCTCGCGTGCGGCCCGGGCGAGATACTCGCACGCCGGCTTGCCTCGCCCGGTGGGTTTGTATTTGCCGTGGCGCAGGATCTGCCGGACCTCCGCCCGACGGCCTTCATCGGCCTCGGGGAGGTCCGCGAGCCTGCGGTCGATCTCGCTCGCGAGCTCCGCGTCGGCCGGACCGACCCTCACGCCGTCCACCAGCACCAGGGCCACGTCGATCCCCTCGAGATCGTTCTCGAGGCTCACCCGTCCCTCGCGGTGGATCACTGATCCAGAACCACCATGTCGTAGCGGTTGCCCGGGATGGTCCCGGCGTCTTCGAACAGGCGGACGAGGAAGCGATAGGTCCCGCTCGTGGTCGGTGTGAACTCGAAGATCTCGTCGTCGAGCTCCGTGACCGACGAGGCCACCACCGTGCCCGCGCTGTCGAAGAGGCCGATGTCGACGTCGCCCTCTGCGTGCGCGAACAAGGCGGCGAAGGTGTAGGTGACGCCTGCGCTGAGGCTCAGGCTGTACCAGTCGTCGTCCAGGTCGCAGGCGGTGAGTGTGAGGTAGCCGCCCGGCTGAAGCGCGCGCGGGCTGCTCGAGCTGTTGTTGCTCTCGAGGCTGTCCGGCTGGCAACTCGAAGGTGGCACGAGGCTGAAGCTGAGGTCGTAGCCGTTGCCGGGCTGGGAGCCCGTGTCGCCGAACAGCCGCGCCCGAATTCGGTGAAGGCCCGACTGAGTGACCACGTAGGTGAGTGACTCGTTGTCGGTGGCGCTCGCGGAGGAGGCGACCGTGGTGCCGGAGGGGCCCAGGAGACTCAGGTCAATGTCCCCCTCAGCGTGACTGAAGGCGAGCGAGATGGTGACCCGATCTTCGACGACGAGGCCCACGGTGTAGAAGTCGTCGTCCCCCGGACACAGCGTGAGCCCCGTGCTGCTGCCGGGCCAGAGCGCGGGTGCGGTCTGGACGGTGTTGTTGGGCTCGAACTCATCGGCGGTGCACTGCATCGTCGGGGTGGTGATGCTGAGTTCGAAGCTGTAGTCGTTGCCGGGGCTCGCGCCGCTGTCGGCGAACAGGCTGGTAGAGAGCAGGTATCGCCCGGCGGTCTGCGCGGTGAAGCTCAAGATCTCGTCGTTCGTGGAAGAGGACCCGCTCGCGATGACGCTTCCGGTCGGCCCGAGCACTTGGGCGTCGATGTCTCCTTCTGCGTGCACGAAGCGAAGGCTGAGCTGCACCTGGTCTTGGGCCTGAAGATCAAAGCCATAGAAGTCGAGGTCGGCGGCGCACAGCCGCAAGTTGGATTGCGTGCCGGCGGTGATGAGCGTGGCGGTGGCCTCGGTGTCGTTTTGCTCGAAGCGATCGTCGGTGCAAGTGGCTGGGGGCGGGGGAGGGTTCACGGGCGGGGTGGCACCGCCTACGGTGATGTCGAGGTCGTATCGGTTGCCGGGGCGGCGGCCGCTGTCCCCGAACAGGAAGACTCGCAACACGTAACGTCCGGTCTCTTCGGCGGTGTGAACAATCGTCTCGTTGTCCGAGGTCGAGGATGCGCTCTGTGCGGTGGTGCCCGAGGGCTCGATGAGGCGCAGGTCGATGTCTCCGTCGGCGTCCGAGAATCGAGCTTCGATCCGGATCTCCTGACCGAGCGTGACGTTGAAGGCATAGAAGTCGTCGTTCTCTGGACACACCGCGAGGTTCAGCTCGCCGACCGGCGGGGTGCTCGGCCTTGCGGTGGCTTCGGTGTCGTTCGGCTCGAAGCGGTCCTCGCCGCACTCGAGGCCCAGGTCCAGGCTGTAGGTGTTGCCGGGCTGCGGCCCGAGGTCCTGGGTCATGAAGACCCGGAGCACATAACGTCCGTCCGATGGCGCGGCGAGGGTGATGGATTCGTTGTCGGTCGTGGAGACCCCGCTCGCCACGACTTGATTCGCAGGGCCACGCAGCTCCAAGTTGATGTCACCCTCGGCGTGACGGAACAGCACCTGGATCTCGAGCGGGTCGCCCGTGAGGAGATCGAAGCTGTAGAAGTCCTGGTCGCCGCCACACAGGCTGAGCGCGCCGTAGTTGCCGACCTGAAGAGCGGTGGCGCTGCCGGCCGCGTCATTGGGCTCAAAGCCATCGGGGGTGCAGACCCGGTTCGTGCAGTGACCGCTGGCCTGACAGGTCTCGCCGCCCACACAGCCCGTGCTCTGGCAGTTGGCTTCGCATACGCCCGAAAGGAGGTTACAGACCTGGCCGCCGGCGCACTCCGTGTCGTTCGTGCAGAACGGACCTCCCGCTCCGCACCGACCGCTCGCTGGGTTGCAGCTCGTGGCGCCCGAACACTGAAAGCCGCCCGCCTGAGCGCAGCCGCCCACGCACTGACCGCCCTCGCAGACCCGGCTCGGCGGCCCGCAGTCTGCGTCGGCGCTGCACGGGCCCTCGAGCGCTACGCAGCGCCCGACGTTGGTATCGCAGACCGAGTTCACGCCGCAGGTCCCTGGACCGAGCTGTCCGCATCCCGGTACACAACGGCCGGACTCGCAGATGCCGGCGGGCGCACCACACTCACTGTCTAGGGTGCAGCTCGAGGTTCCGCCGCAGCGACCCGTGCTGCTGTCGCACTGATACCCCCCGGTGCAGACCAGGCCACCCGGCAGGTCGCAGCGCACCTCGCACTGCGCGGAGATGCAGATGGCGGCCGAGCCGCAGTCGGCGTCTGCGTTGCAGCTCTTCACGTCCGCGTTGCAGCGACCCGAGGTGACGTCGCAGCTCGTGCCTGTCTCGCACTTCAGGGGCGCGAGGCGCGACGCGCAACCCGGGGTGCACTTGGTCCGATGACAGATCTCGCCCGATGCGCAGGCATCGTCCGCGACGCAAGTCCGGTTGACGACGCTCTCGTCCTTGCATTGGCCGAGCTCGCAGAGCTGACCGCTTCCACAGTCTTGGCTCGTCGCACACACGCCGCCTGAACGTGGGAGGCAGATCGCGGTGGGGGTGTTGCAGAGGTGGCTCGATGGGCAATCCGCATCGCTTCCGCACTCGATGGGGGTGGTCGGCGTGCAGACCCCGCCCGAGCAGGTCTCCGTGGAGAGGCAGTCGGAAGCACTCAGGCAACTCGCGGCCAGGACCTGTGGGACACAGGCGCCAGAGACACACCGCTCTCCCTCTGCGCAGTCTCGGTTGAACGAGCACACGCCGGAGACCGTTCGCGCGCCGTCACAGGCGAGACCGAAGGCCAGGAGAAAAAGCGAGGAGGCGAGGAGCCGAAACGGGGTGCCGCGATGGAGCGATGCCACGGCGACAGACTCGGACCAAGACCCACATTATCGTATCGGTTGATCGGCGGGTCCGCGGCTTAGATCCGGGTTTCCCTCGGCCGCCGGAGTCAGAGGTTGCTGGTTCTCCCGAGCGCCGCGACCGAGCTCAGGGCACCTTAACCGGCACGGTCAGCGAACGGTCGCCGACGTGGACCTGGATGGTCGTCTTGCCCTTGTTCACTCCGCGGACGAGCCCCTCCTCGGTCACCTCGGCGACGTCTTCGTTCCCGGAAGCAAACGAGGCGCTGAGGCCGCGGATGGCTTTGCCCGCGGCGTCTTCACCAAAGACCTGAAGGCGTACGGCTTCGGGGTCCGCGGAGAAGTCGATGGTATCCGGGCTGACCGTCAGCTTTGCGATCTTGGGGAACTTCACCTCGACCTTCACCGTGGCGCTGAGCTTGTTGAGCTTTGCGGTGACCTCGGTCTTGCCGGGCGCGACGCTCGTGAGGACGCCGTTCTGAACCGTCACCACCTGAGTGTCGGACGAGAGCCAGATCGGCTTTCGATCGGGAACGGGCCGCCCCATCTTGTCGGTCAGCGTGTGAGCCACAGTCGCGGTCTCGCCCAAACCGACGATCACGAGTTCGGTGCTCGCGAGTTCGAGCTTGTCGGGCAGAGCTACGACGACGGGCACCATGGCCTCGACCTTGCCGATCCGCACCACGATGTTGGTCGTGCCGGTCTCGTGCGCGGTGACGAGTCCGTTCTGCGCCACGTCTGCGACGGCTGGATTCTCCGATGACCACTTCAGACGAAAAACGGCTTCGTGGTTGAGCTCGCCCTTGTCGGTCTTGGGCTCTGGCTTGATGACAAAAGTCTCGCCCTTGCTCGTGAGGGTCTTCTTATTCGGATGCAGGTCGATTGTGGCCACGTTCGGTCCACAACCCACGACAAGGAACATCGATAGCCAGAGCGCCCGCTTCATGGGGCTTTCCTCTACACCCGCATCTCCGCCAGGTAAAGTCCCCCGCTGCGCTCAAGGCAGCAGTCGGACCACGTTCTGGGTCGTGGGCGTAGGGGTGAAAGCGGAGTCGGCGCTCACCGGGGTGAAGACGTCGACGGTCGCCGCCGTGGGTACCGCCGTCGTCGCCGTGTCCACAGCGGTCAGCGTGGTGTTGACGCCAAACGGAGCCCCCGTGCCACGGAGGTTCCAGAGCTTGGGCTGGGTGGGCGCGGCCGCGTCTTCGGCCGAGACCCAGATGCGGCCCGCCGCTTCGAAGGTGCTCTTGGGCGTCTCGGCCGTTCCGAGCCGACGCTGAAAGACGATCGCCCCGTTCACATCCAGCTTCAGCAAGGTGGAAGCCACATCGGTGACGGTCACCAGGAGACCGTTGTCGGCGGTGGGGGCGAGCGAGGTCGCCACCGCCGCGTTGGTGGTGCCAGAGAACCGGCGCTGCCAGACCATGGCGCCCGCCGCGTCGACCTTGAACACCCAGAGTTCCCCGTTGACCCCGGCCCCGAACGAGCGCGTAAATCCGGCCACCGCGTAGCCGCCGTCGTTGGTCTGTCTGACCTGCCGGGCCCCGTCATCGCCGGCGCCACCGTAGCGATTCTCGAAGCCGAGGGCCCCGTTCGACGCGAGCTTGAGCAACCAAGCCTCGCCGCTGGCGCCGAAGGAAGCCGACTGACCCGCGACGATGTAGCCGCCGTCCGAAGTGGCACGGACGTCGCGGGCCTGATCGCTGCCGGCGCCGCCGAACACGAACGACCAAGTAGGCGCGCCGGCGGCGTCGAGCTTCATCACCCAGGCGTCATCACCACCGGCGCCCGCGCTCTGGGTGTAGCCGGCCGCGACGGCGCCGCCATCGGCGGTGGGCCGGGCGGCGTAGATCCGATCGGCGCCGGTGGAGCCGTAGACTCGCTGCGAGAGGACTGCGCCCGTCCCGTTGGTACGAACCAGCCACCCCTCTTCGCCGCCCGATCCGGCGGACAGGGTGTAGCCGCTCACCAAGGCGCCGCCGTCCGCGGTGCCCGCGACACCCGTAACGATGTCGTTCGCTGCGCCACCGATGGAGAACTGGTAGAGGTAGCCGCCGGCCGCGTTGACGCCGAAGATGAACGCATCTCGGCCTTGGCCCGCGTAGTGTCCGGTGAGGACCGCACCTCCACCCGTGCGAGCGGCCGCGAAGGCCTCCTGCATCGCGACCGTGAACGGGTATCGAGCGACGAAGTCGTTCACGACGAAGGTGAACGGCGCGTTGCTCGCGACCGTGTTGCCACCCGCGTTCGAGGCGGTGACCCGCCAGAAGTAGGTGGTGCCGGGCACCAGGCTTCCGGTGGGCACCGCGAAGCTCGTGACGTCGGCGGCGAGGTTTCCGCTCGAGACCACGACGTTGGTGAAGGCTGCTTCGGTCGCGATCTGCACCGAGTAGGCCGTCTCGAGGGTGGCGTCCGCCCAAGACAACGAGAGCGGAAGCGCGGGCGCGGTCTCGCCATTGACGGGAGCGCTCAGCGTGAAGGGACCCGGACCCTGGCCGGCGGTCGTGAGCTGAAACGGCGCGTTCGTGGCAAGCGTGTCGCCCACCGCGTTCTCGGCGTAGACGCGCCAGTAGACGAGGGTGCCGGCGGGCAAGGGAGAGGGCAGGCTCGCGTTTGTAACGGTCACGTTGGCTACGCTGCCCACGATGGAGGTGAACGCGGCGTCGGCGGCGACCTCGACCCGATAGCTGCTCGCGCCCGTCGCGGCGGTCCAGGAGAAGCTCGGGCTCACCGGCACGTCGAGGGCCTGGTTCGCCGGCGCCGAGAGCGTGAACGGCCCGGGGCTCGCGCCGGTGGTGAAGGCGAGCGGCGCGTTCGTCGCGACCGTCTGTCCGGCCACGTTCTCGGCCTGCACCGACCAGAAGTAGGTGGTGTTGGGGCTCAGCGTGGCCACCAGGACGTGGTTCGTCGCGGTGATGTCGCTCTCGGTGGCGACGACCGTCGTGAGCGCTTGGTCGCTGGCCACGGTCACCGTGTAGCGGTCGACCGTGCCGGCGTCGGTCCACGTGAAGTTGGGGTTGAGCGCAACCCCGGTTGCATCCGCCGCCGGAGCGGTGAGGGTGAACGCCTGAGGGGGCAGACCGGTGGTGAAGGCGAGCGGCGCGTTCGTGGCGGTGGTGTTCCCGATGGCGTTCGAGGCGATCACTCGCCAGTAGTACGTATCCCCGCCTACCAGGTCCTGATCGATCGTGAGGTTGGTGTCCGCGATGTCGGCCGCCGTGTAGACGACGTTCGAGAACGCGTTGTCCGAGGCGACCTCCAGCGCGTAGCTCGTGGCCCCGAGGGAATCTTCCCATTGGAAGTTCGGCCTGAGCCCAACGCCGGTCGCGTCCGCGGCGGGCGCGGTCTGATCAAACGCGGCCGGCGGCAGCGCGATGGTCAACACCGCCGGACGGGTGGTGCTCCCCACGCCGTTGGTGAGGTTCGTGAAGGTCATGACCCCTTGGAAATTTCCGCGTCCCAGAGCGGTGGCGCTCGCATTGAGGCGCGCCACGATGACGACGGAGCCATCTCGCGGGATGACCCCCGAACTCGGGTTGAGGTCGAGCCAGTCGACGTTGTCGCTCACCTCATACTGAATGTCGGCGCCCTGAGCGCGCAGGCGGTAGTTCTTGCCGGACGGGGCAAACGGCCCACCCTCGTTGCCGCTCGAGTTGAAGCCTTCCGGCGGGCCGAGGGTCATTGCGACCGGCGCGTCGATCGTGAGCCGCGCGTTCCGGGTGATCACCGGGTCCGCTGGATTCGTGAGGTTTCTGAAGCTGACGACTCCGGTGTGCACACCTTCCTCGAGATCGTTCGCCATCGCGTTGATGTTCACGTTGACGTTGATGCGTTGGCCGCTCTGGATGAGGCCGCCGGCCGGGAGAACGGTGAGCCACTCGGCGCCGGTCTCGACCGCCCAGTTCAAGTTGCCGCTGGCGGCTTGGAGGACGTAGACCGCCTGGCCGGGGCTGAAAGGACCTCCGGTCTCTCCCCGTGCGGATAGTCCCACGGTCGGGGTCAGCGTCATGATCGTGGTCGCGACGCCGACTTCCAAGGAGACGCTCAACGACACTCGGTCTGCCTCATCATCGACGTTGGTGATGACGACTTCGGCGTCGTAGCGCCCGGCCTCGAGATCGAGCGCGGCCTGCCCGATGGCGAGGCTGAGCGAGCTCACGCCGCCCACCGCGGACGCGCCGCTGGCGGGCACCACGTTCAGCCAAGGCTCGGGGCTCGTGGCGCGCCAACGGACCTCGGCCCCTTCCGCGGAAACGCGGACCGAATGGCGATCAGGGGCGAAGGGACCAGCCTGCGGTCCGGAGGAGACAAACGGTCCACCGGGGCTCACCACCAGCTGACCGATGGGGGTGCCGTCCTCACGTGTGTCGCAGCCCGTCAGCAGGCAGAGCGCGGCACAGAGAGAGGCTGTGAGGTGGATCGGATGAGATGACGACAATCGCAAGATGACCTCCCCTTCGGAGTGCGGGCATCTTGGCACAGGGCCAAGGTGGCGCCTACCTGGGCTCGACCTCGCTGGACTCGACCCACAGTATCTCGCGCGCCGTCTCTTCCGCGATGCGGCATTCACTCAGATCCTTCGGCATCTTCGAGGCTTCGGCGGCGAGCGGGATTCGCCCGCCCATCAGCTCGGCGTAGGTCTGGGGGTACAGCGGTTCCAGCGAGGGCTCGGCGTAGCCCCCCGGGTAGGTCGGGGTTCCGGTCGTCGGCTCGTACTTGTCGGTGGCCCCGACCAAATGGAGCAGTTCGTGTGCGATGACCACGTGATTCGCGCCGAGCATGTCGTCCGCGGCAAAGCCGTGGACCACCGCGACTTGAAGGCCCTCGAGGCCCACCGAGTGATCCAGCATCGTGTCCGAGTTCGCGGCATGCAGCACCCAGAAGACCTGCAGATCCGTCGGCTCGAGTTCGAAGCCGGCCGGCGCGCGCCACGCGTACCAGCGAAGCTTCAGGCTGAAGAGCAACGCCTCGAGCGGTGAGCCGCTCTCGGGCATGCGCGGCGGACGCGCCTCGAGCCGCGGTCCCAAGCGAAGACGCAACGGGTTTCGGGTGGGGGCGTCGAGCCGCTCGGCCTCGCGCGCGAAGAACGCCTCCACCGGCGCAAGGTCGCTCTCCTCGAGCGTCTCGAGGTAGCTCGAGATCGTTTCATCCTCGGTCGCCGCGATCGGAAACACGAGCACGCTGATCGGGGTGATCCAGCTTCGAAGCTGCCGCTGCCGATGAATGGCCCCGAGCGCTACGAAGCCGAGAACCGCGAGCAGAACGGCGATGCGGAAGTGACGAAAGCGACGCCAGACGCCGCTGCTCTTTCTGCACTTCGCGCACTGCGCTACGTCGATGAGATAGAGACAGGCTGCGCAGGCTCGCTGTTCCTTACACTTCGGACATGGCTCGGAGGCGGCGAGCTTCGGGTGCGTCGGGCAGGCCGCGAAGTCGACGGTCGTTGGGCGGGCCTCGAGGCCGAATCCGGCGGCGGCCAGTCGCGCCTTCAGCCTGAGAGAGACCTCGGGCGGTTGCGGGCGCAGGGCGAGCACCAGCGGAAGGCGCTCGGGGAGTCGCCTCGCGTCCTCCTCGCTCAGGCCCAGACCGTGACGGGCCGCTCGGGCGGCGAGCACCGGGTCCATCGGGCCCGGGCCCGCCCGCAAGATGAGTTGCTCCCCTCGCGGTCGCGGGTCGGACGGACTCTCTCTCTGTTTGCTCGCTTCGTTCACTCGAGTTCCAGCTCGTAGAGTTGGTCTGCCCCGACCGCCAGGTACACACGTTCGTGCAGCGTCTGGAGCACCTGGGGTCCGTTCCCGTCGCCGCGGATGGGCAGACCGTCGATCGGAATGGCGGCCGCGCAGGGGTCCCGCGCGCGCCGCCAGAAGAGCGCCGCGCAGCGGGAAGAGCCAAAGATGTACCCGTCCCCGTTCGGTGCGGCCACCATCGGCCCGACCGAATGACTCAGGCTTCGAACCCCGCAGTCGGATGGGGCGGAAGCGCAGACGGCCGCCTGGTCGGTGATGCTGTAAGTCTCGAGTTCCCATTCACCGCGGCCGAGTCGACGAAAGAGACGACTGTCCGAGGCGCTGACGATCCACGTCCCGCGCGGCGGGGGTAGCCATGCCGCCGAGATCAAGCTCGCGTCCTTGTTGAGCGTGACCGCATGCGTGCGCGGGGTAACTTCGAGTTCGAACAGATCCCCCTCGAAGACCTCCGACCCGTTGAGCAGCACGAGGTGGGGCGAGGCGACCTCGTTCAAAGGGTAGGTCGCGCGCGCGGCGAAACCAGGTCGTAGCTTCTCGACCGGACGGGCGGTGGCCGAGGTGGCGGTGAGGACCAGATTGCGCCCCGTGACGAAGTACCGCTCAGTGGGCTCGACAAAGACGTGCCTGAGGCTGAGCCGGTCATCGAGTCGCTCGACCTCCCGCACGAGCTTCTGATCGAGGGACCAGAGGCCCTCCGGCGAGAGGCGTAGTCGCACCCATCCCGCGCCCATGTCGAAGGCACCGCTCTGAGTCGTTTCGCTCTTCGTGAGGGCCAGGAAGGCGAAGGCCGGACCCCGTGGCCAATCTCGGGCAGCGACCTCGCCGTGGAGGACGAGCCACCGACCCGACTCAGTTCTCTCGAAGTGGTCCTCGATTCGAAAGACATCTCGCGCCTCGTTGACCACCCCGCCGCGCCGAACCAGCGCGACCCCTTCGTGCGCGAAGACGACGAGGTGGTCCTCGTCCAGGGCGGACAGGCCGCCGATGTTATCGAGCGTGCGGGTGCGGGTGCTGGTCTCGCCGAAGATCCTCGCCGACGCGGCGAAGGGTGCGAAACGAATCCCGAGGCCGCTTCCACACGGATGCACGGGGAGTTCGACCATCAGATCGTTGGGGTGCTCCGTTTCGGTCGCGTGGCCACGCTCGAAGTCGAGCGCGAAGACCTGAGTGAGGCTCGTGCCATCTTCGAGCGCCAAGGTCTCGAGAGGTACTTCGAGCTTCGTCTCATCGAGCGACCGTCCTTCTGGACCGCAGTCTTGCAGCTCGGCGTCGGCGGCGGTGACCTTCGTCTCGAGTCGCGCCGCCTTGTTGTACCGGGGATGGACCCTCTCGAGGCCGTCGTCCTCGATGTGCAGGAGGAGGGTTCGGACACGGGACGCCGGCCCTCGGCGCACCACGACGATGCCCTCGCTCGAAAGGTACGGACCTTCGACGTCACGGAGCTGCTCGCCGCTTTCGCCCATCGTCAGGACAAAATAGAGGCCGCCTTCGGCCGGGAACCCGATGCCCTCGGCGCCGATGCAGCTCGCCATGAGCAGCGGGAGCCAGCGCGCCACACGAGATCCGTTCTTCGACCAAGGGGGCACGAATGCGACCCTATCAGAACGGCCAGAACCAGCCCAACTGGGCGATGTGGGCGGGGCCGCAGGTGTTGGTTCACTCGAACTCGAGCTCGTAGAGCGCGTTCTCACCCACGCCGAGGTAGAGGCGTCCGTTCAGCATCCGGAGCACACGCGGGCCTCCCCTGTTAGTGACGATGGGGAGTCCGGGGAGCGCGATGGAGGCCGCGCAGGGGTCATTCGTTCTGCGCCAGAACAGCGCCGCGCAGTCGAACGACCCGAAGAGGTAGCCGTCTCCCTCGGGGGCCGGGGCCAGCGCCCCGATCAGTTCCGTGAGGACGCGTTGCCCGCAGCTCGAGACCAGAGCGGCACACCCGGCGGCGCGGTCGGTGACATAGTAGGGTTCGCTTTCCCACTGACTTGGTGCTTTGCGGCGGAACAGCCGGCCGTCCGAGCTCCCGACAATCCAGGTGCCCAACGCCGAAGGCAGCGGGGCGGCCGATGCCAGGCTCATCTCGCGGTTCGTCGAAATGACGAAGGTGCGTGGCGAGGGTTCCAGCGCGAACGCGTCCCCCTCGAAGACTGAGGCCGAGTTGAGCAGCACGAGGTGCGGCGAGGTTCCGTCGTCCAGCGCGTAGGTCGCCCGGGCGGAGAAGGAGACCTGTCGATGCGCCAGCGGTCGGGCGGTGGCCGAACTGGCGGTGAGGACGAGATTCCGGCCCACGACCAAGTAGCGCTCATCGGGCTCGACGAAGACGTGCCTGAGGCTCAATCGATCCTCCGGCGGCTCGAGTTCAAACTCGAGCTTGTCGTCGAAGGACCAAACGCCCTCGGGGGAGAGCTGTAGGCGTAGCCAACCCCCGCCCATCTCGAAAAAACCGTTCCCGATCCTCTCGCTGCGGGCCAGTGCCAACACCGCGAGCGCGGGACCACGAGGCCAGTCTCGGCGAATGAGTTCGCCGTGGAGGATGCCCCACTGAGCCGTGTCCGTGCTGAGGAAGTGGTCGTCGATCCGAAAGATGTCCCTCGACTCGCTGAGCACGCCTCCGCGCCGAACGAGCGCGACCCCAGCACTCGCGAAGACCACCAAGTGGTCCTCGTCCAGAGCGGAGAGGCCCTCTATCTCACCGAGCCGGTTGTGGGGGAACGCGTCGATCAGTTTTGGGGACGCCGCGAAGGGCTTGAATTGGATCTCCGCGCCGCGCTCGCAGGAATGCACGGGGAGTTCGACCGCGAGACCTCCGGGCGGCTCCACTTCGATCGGGGAGCGACGTTCGAGATCGAGCTCGAAGGCCTGAGCCAGGCGCGTGCCGTCCTCGAGCACCAAGCTGTCGAGCGGAACCTCGAGCTTGCTCTCGTCGAGTGAACGCCCATCTCGGCCACAGCTCCGAAGCTCGGCGTCGATGGCGGAGATCCTCGTCTCCAGCCGCGCCTCCGAGCGGTATCGGGGATGCAGCGTTCCCAGACGCTCGTCGTCGATGCGCAGGATGCGGGACTGCCGGCCGGACTCGAGCCCGCGATGCACCCAGACGATGTTCTCGCTGGAGGGGTACGGACCTCGAACCTCTACGAGTCGCTCTCCGTGGGCGTCCAGACTCAGGGCAAAGAAGAGGCCGTCATCGGCCAAAAACCCGATGCCCTCGCCGCCGATGCAGCTCGCCGTGAGCAGCGAGAACAAGCACCCCGCGAGAGCGCGCTTCGACCGGGCCGGCACGCAACAGACCCTATCAGAACGGCCAGAACCAGCCCAGCTGGGCGATGTGGGCGGGGCCGTAGGTGTTGTCTTGGTCCAGGTAGCCGTAAGAGAGCTGCACGGTGGACGGGGCGAAGACGTCGAGGACGCTCTGTTCGAGCACCCGCATGTTCCAGCGCACCGTCAGTTGGTAGAGGCGCGAGGCGAAGCGCATGAGCTTCGGGTCCGCGGTGACGAAGCCGTCCTGCAGCTCGGTGAAGAACACGCCGTCTTGGGTGTGGATGCGAAGGCGCGGGGCGACATCCACGTGTTTGCTCAGGCGTTGGCTCAGCTCGAGGTCGATGCTGTGGGCGAAGAGATCCCAGTCGTCGAAGTAGAGCCGGTAACTCGCGCGCGCCGTCGTCTGGGTCGGCGCAAACCGGTAGCGCAGCCAGGCGGAGAGCGAGAAGCGCTGGCGGGTTCGCGGGTGGTTCTCGACTCGGTACGGGTTCTCGGTGAAGCCGGAGAGGAACTGCGCCTCGAAGGCGCCCCCGGCCACGAGATCTCTCGCGAGCACCTGAGTCCCGGAGATGCCGAACAAGCTCGTGTTCAAGTTGTCTTGAAAGCCACGCCGTTCGCGCTGACGGATCTCGTCGAAGTAGTGCTGGAAGTAGGCGCGCAGCACGGTGTTGTCCTGAAACAGAGAGATACCGAGGTCGGCCCCGATGCCCACGGAGGTGTAGTCGGACTCCGTGGAGTAGCGACCGTTGATGCCGGGGGTCAGGAACCCCATGAGCTCCTTGCTGACCTGCAGGCGCACCTCGTTTCGGTACTCGGAGAACGGCTCGTCGGTCGCCGTGAACGCGCCCGAGGCCGAAGTGATTTGATCCACGAGGTAGGTGGCGTCGACCTGCCAGCCATCGGGCAGGTCCTTGGTGATGCGCATCATCGGGTTGATGACGCGGGTGCTTCGTTCCTTCCAGTAGTTGCCGAAGATCGAGATCGAGTCTTCGGCGTGGGCCGTGGGGCACAAAAAGGCGAGGGCGATCAGCGCCCCGAGCAGCCGGCGCCCGTTCTTCATTCGACGGTCTTCACCAAGCCGACGATCGGCGCGAGCGCGGCCCGCGTCACCGCCTTCCAACCCTCGCTCTCTCGGATGCGATCGGCCAGCGCCGGGCTGTGCTCGTAGTAGGACGAGACGAACGCTCGCCCGGTGTCCGTCTGCATGAGCACCTGGTCTCGAAAGCGCCTGAGCGCGACGACGTCCTCGTGCTGCATGGAGCCGTGCGCCGCCGTGGCGATGAAGCAGGCATCGACGGTGGCGAAGACGCGCCGCTCGGTGCTGGCATCCAAGCTCACGACCTCGGACGCGCCGAGGCAGTCGTTGTAGGCTCGAACCGCCACCGTGTACGTGGTCTCGGCGCGGAGCCGATCGAGCCGAAAGCTCTGCGGCTCGCCGGGGATCATGTCGGTCATCTGCGGCCCTGGCAGCGCGCCGTTGAACTCCTCATCGGAGCGGATCGCGCCTCGTCCTTCCGCGTAGCGCACCTCGTAGCGGCTCGCGGAGTAACTCGGACTGAAGGTGACCTCGACGAAGTCGAAGTCCGCGCCCGAGACGAAGAGGCCTTCAGCCGGCAAGACGGAGGGGCAGCCGCCGCCTTCGGCGTCTGGATCGTAGCGCACGCGCACACGTTCGCCGCTCGTACCGAGCGGGAGCAGGCGTCCCTCTCCCGAACCCGGAACCCCGACCGTGATCGTCCCGTCGGCTGGCCGGATGAGACCATCTTGGCCGTCGTACGCGCCGTAGCCGAGGTACTCCGTGCCGCTCGCGGCCGTCTCGCCGTCGCCGACTTCGAGCGCGACCCGAAAAACCACCGAAGGCTGCCCCCAGCCTTCGATGCCGTAGTCTGAGAGCGCGGGATCCACGAAGAAGGAGTAGTCGTGGTGCGCGTTCTGGTCGTACTCCTCGTTGACCTCGACGTAGACGAAGTAGCGCCCCGCCGGCACCCCAGCGGGGAGCACCCAGCGCACGCGATGGATCTGACCGGCGTTCGGGGTAGCCTGGCTGACCGCGTCGAGCGCGTTCTGGGTGCGGTACTCGGGCACTCCTTCCCAGTCTCGAGCTTGGTCGAAGAAGACGAGGTCGTTGCGCGGGGGGTAATAGGAGAACTGCGACTCACCTTCGACCAACGCCCGGCACTCGGGTCGGGCGGAGCCCCCCAAGAGGCGCAGCGGCACGCCCTTGTCGGTCCTGAAGGCGGTGGTCGGGCAGGTGATGGTGTCGACCGACATCTCGGTCTCGGTCATGGGTCGGCAATAGAACGGCTCGAGGCTGCTCGTCAGCTCGTGCCAGCCGAGCGCGCTCTCTTTACAGTCTTGAAAGACCAAGCGATCGTATTTCACGCCACGCTTGTGCGCCCATACTGGGAGCGCCATCTCCCTTCGCCCATAGGGCCACAAGTAGCCGTGGCCAAAGTCGGATCGACCGGGGCGGTTTCCCAGGCCGAAGGTCCCGACCAGGCGGGTCACCATCAAGGTGTCCACCAGCACGCCGGTCTCGGTCTCGAGCCAGACCGCGATCTGAGGGCTCCCGGCCGGTCGCAGCTCTACGTCCACGACACGCTCCGCGAGCGCCGTTTCTTGGACCAGACCGATCGTGAGGACCAGCCAGAAGGCTCGCGGGTTCAAGCTCGGGAGAGGATGGGAAGTTCCCGCGGGCGCTGTCAAGGCAGTCCGGGTATGGCCCGGGCTCGGCCCTCTTGCCGTACCTCGATGGGCCTGGGAGGATGCCGCGGTGCGCAGGCTCCTGCTCTTGTTTGTGCTGGCCGGATCCACTCCGGCGCTCGGCTGCGCTTCGGTGAGCCCCTGGGAGCGGGCGATCCTCGCCGAGCGGACGATGGACCCGTTGAATCGCCCGGAGGGTATGCGCGAAGACTTCCTCGGACACGGCCTCGACGTCCGCGAAGGCGGAACGGGAGGCCGAGGGGTGGCCGGTGGTGGCTGCGGCTGCAACTGAGCTTGCGAGCAGCTGGGCCTGGCCCGTGCGCCTGCTCCATGGGGCGCCTCTTTTGCTTCTCGTTCTGTCCTTGGGCTGTCGCCCATCGTCGTCCGGCCTCTCCGCCGACTCCGGCGCTTCGGATCTCGAGGCTCGCACATCCACGACGCCGCACAGCGTGCATCGTTCGTATCGGGCGATGGGCACTCAGATCACGTTCACCGCGTACACGCACGACGACGCGCTGGCGCTGCGCAGCTTCGAGCAAGCCGCGGCCGAGTTCCACCGGCTCGACGCGCTGCTCTCTGTCTGGCATCCCGACTCGGAGGTCTCCAAGATCAATCGAGCGGCGGGTGAGGCCGCGGTCGCGGTCTCGAGCGAGACACTCCAGCTCTTGCTCGAGGGGCGCCGCTTCCATGATTGGTCGGAGGGGCGTTTCGACCTCAGCTTTGGTGCGCTCTCGGGGCTATGGAAGTTTGACCATGACCAGGACAACCGGCTCCCCGACCCTAAAGAGGTGAAGGCGCGACTTCAGCTCGTGGACTATCGAAAGGTGAAGATCGACGAGGCTGCCAAGACGGTGTTTCTGCCAGTGGCCGGGATGCGGCTGCACCTCGGAGGCCTCGGAAAAGGCTACGCGGTCGATCAGGCGGTGAAGCTCCTGCGGGCGGCCGGTCTGCGCGACTTCATGGTGCAGGCCGGGGGCGACTTGTACGTCGCCGGCAGGAAGGGGGATCGAGAGTTTCGGGTCGGCATTCGCGATCCTCGGGGGCCGGCGTCTTCCTACTTTGGGTTCCTCGAGCTGAGTGACATGACCTTCTCCACCTCGGGTGACTACGAGCGTTCCTTCGTTCACGAAGGACGGCGCTATCACCACATCATCGACGTGAAGACGGGCGAGCCTTCCATCGCCCTGCGCAGCGCCACCGTCCTCGCCGAGAGCGCTCTGCTCGCGGACGGGCTGTCGACCGTGCTGATGCTCATCGGGGCCGAGAAAGGTCTCGCCTTGCTCGAGCGGCTACCGGGGGCGGGAGCGGTTCTCGTGGATGCGGACAACCGGGTACACGTCTCGCCGCGCCTGCGCGGACGAGTGAAGGTCCTCCGCGCCCCGAGCCCGGGGCTTTGACCGGTCGATCGCGCGGATCGCGATCACCGGCGCCGCTTGCGTGATCCCGGTTCCGCCTTCGCTCCGATGAGCGTGGATGCGCGAGGTCGCCCTGAGGCGCTTCCTTCCACCCTAGAGGGCCGGTTTCGGATTCGAGCAAGGTGGGTTGCAGTCAACCGAGCTTGCGAAGTCAGGGCGCGCCCGACCTCGCTCAGGGCCGCGTCTGGCTTGGTTTGGCTCGACTCTTTCGGATCGATGATCCTCGGTCTTCGACCCGGTGGAGATCCGCGCGACAGAGCCCAAACGCCCGGGCTTCCGATCGAACTCGATGCAGCGAGTGCGAAACGAGATCACGACGCCCCGGTGACGTTTTGCGGGGCGAGAAGAAGATTCTGTATTTTTTTTCGTCTCTGCCGCAGCCAAAGATAGAGGGATCTCGATCGAAAAAAGCGGCTTCAAAAGTGCCGCGGCGAGCCTTTGTTTGGCTGGGCTCGAGTGGAAGCGGATCCTCGAAGCGCAGTGATTTCCGTCGCTTCGTTGTGTGGCTTAAAGTCCCACAGCAGCACCACCGATGGTGTTGACAGCCAGTCAGACCCACCATATCTTGTGGTCCACGTCGGCGGGGCCCAGGGGATCCGATCCTTGATCAATCGAGGAGACAGATCCTGAGAGCGCTGAACGACGAGGCCCTTCGGGGTCGAGCTTGAAGAGAATCCAGGAAGCAAAGGGACTCGAGATGATGAAGACGGGACGCGCTTCATCCGGTGCATCGATCGGATCGTTGCCCGCCATCTCGAGCCTGAGTTTCCGCGAGTGCGTAGAGGCGAGAGGGGAAGACACGGTGTTCGAAGAGACCCAGAATCAGGCCACGAGTGAAGCGAAGATGGAGCGACGGGATGCGGCGGCCCCGCATGAACGGACCCTCGCGAACGACATCGCGGTTCCAGGGGTGCCGGGCATGGCAACGCTGGGCATGAGCGGCATGGAGCAGGACGAGATCACTCAGACCTCGATTCGGGTTCGCAAGCGCAACGGTCGCCTCGAGCCGGCAGACCTCAACAAGATCGTCCGCGCCGTCAGCCGCTCTTGTGCAGGGCTGAGCAACGTCGATGCGCTGCGGGTCGCCACCAAGACCATCAGCGGCATGTACGACGGGGCGACCACCCGTGAGCTCGACGCGCTGTCCATTCAGACCGCGGCCTCCCTCATCTTCGAAGAGCCCCAGTACTCGAAGCTCGCCGCCCGCCTCCTGTCCGCCTTCGTCGACAAGGAGGTCCGGAACCAGGAGATCCACAGCTTCTCGCAGTCCATCACCACCGGCCATCGCCTCGGGCTCATCTCGAAGCGGGTCGCCGAGGCGGTCGCGGAGAACTCCCGCAAGCTCGACGACGCCGTGAATCACTCCCGGAACGAGCTCTTCGAGTTCTTCGGCCTTCGCACCCTGTACGATCGCTATCTTCTTCGTGAGCCCGAGACTCGGGACGTCATCGAGAACCCGCAGTACTTCTTCATGCGGGTCGCGGTGGGGCTCTTCACCGACGACATCAGCCGCGCCATCGACCTCTACAAGGTCTTCAGCGCGCTCGACTACTTGCCCAGCTCACCTACGCTCTTCAACTCGGCCACTCTGCATCCGCAGCTCTCGAGCTGCTTCTTGCTCGACTCACCCGAGGACAACCTCGAGTCCATCTACAAGAAGTACTCGGACATCGCGATGCTCTCCAAGTTCGCGGGCGGCATCGGCGTGGGCTACCACCGCGTGCGTTCGCGCGGCTCGCTCATCCGTGGCACCAACGGCCTCTCCAACGGCATCGTGCCGTGGCTGAAGACGCTCGATGCCTCGGTGGCGGCCGTGAACCAGGGCGGCAAACGCAAGGGCGCCTGCTGCGTCTACCTCGAGAGCTGGCACGCGGACATCGAGGAGTTCCTCGAGCTGCGCGACAACACCGGCGACGAGGCTCGCCGGACCCACAACCTGAACCTCTCGAACTGGGTGTCCGACCTCTTCATGCGCCGGGTCGAGACCGACGAGATGTGGTCGCTGTTCGATCCCAAGATCGTGCCCCACCTTCCCGACCTCTACGGCCAGGAGTTCGAGCGCGCCTACGTCGAAGCCGAGCGCAAGGGCCTCTACGAGCGCCAGGTCTCCGCACGCGAGCTCTACGGCAAGATGATGCGGACCTTGGCTCAGACCGGCAACGGATGGATGTGCTTCAAGGACAGCTCGAACAAGCGCTGCAATCAGAACGGTAAGCCCGGGACCACCGTGCACCTCTCCAACCTCTGCACGGAGATCATCGAGGTCACCTCCAACGAAGAGACCGCGGTGTGCAACCTGGGCTCGGTGAACCTCGGTCGCCACGTGAGCGGCGGGGAGTTCGACTTCGGCAAGCTGGCCACCACGGTCGAGCTCGCGGTTCGGCAGCTCAACCGGGTCATCGACATCACCTTCTACCCCATCGAACAGAGCGGGAAGTCCAACTCGCGTTGGCGCCCCATCGGCCTCGGTGTGATGGGACTTCAGGACGTCTTCTTCCAGCTCGGCCTGCCCTTCGACAGCGAAGCGGCACTGAAGCTCTCGACGAAGATCCAGGAGCAGATCTATTACCATGCGCTGCGCACCTCGGCGGATCTCGCCGAGGAAGAGGGGCGTCACCAGACCTTCTCGGAGACCAAGGCGGCTCGCGGAGAGCTGCAGCCCGATCTTTGGGGCGTGGAGTTGGAGGAGAAGGCGCGTTGGGACGCGCTCAGGGAGCGCATCAAGCGCGTGGGGCTCCGGAACTCGCTCATCATCGCCATCGCGCCCACCGCCACCATCGCGTCCATCGCGGGTTGCTACGAGTGCATCGAGCCGCAGGTTTCGAACCTGTTCAAGCGGGAGACCCTGTCCGGCGAGTTCTTGCAGGTGAATCGTTATCTCGTGGAGGCGCTCAAGGAGCGCGGCCTCTGGACCGAAGAGATCCGCACCAAGATCAAGATGGCGGAAGGTAGCGTTCAGGGCATCGAAGAGATCCCGCCCGAGCTTAGGGAACTCTATCGAACCGCTTGGGAGCTTCCGCAGCGCGCGCTGGTGGATCTCGCGGCGGAGCGTGGTCCGTTCATCGATCAGAGCCAGTCGCTGAACCTCTTCATCGAGAGCCCCACCATCGGCAAGCTCTCGTCGATGTACCTGCACGCGTGGAAAAGGGGTCTCAAGACGACCTATTATCTGAGGTCCAGACCCGCGACCTCCATCCGGAAGACCACGGTTGCGCCGCCCGCCTCATCGGCGTCCACAGCGCCGGCCAAGAAGGAATATGCAGACGGCGAAGCGGTCGCTTGCTCCCTCGAGAACCCAGAAGTGTGTGAGGCGTGTCAGTAATGGTGGCGGTCAATCGAAACATCGCGGAAGAGCAGCGCAGCCTCCTGGACCCCGGGTTCAATCTGACCCTGAGGCCCATGGCCTATCCACAGTTCTATGAGCGTTACAAGAACGCCCTCAAGAACACGTGGACGGTGGAAGAGGTCGACTTCTCGGGCGACACCGAGGACCTCAAGCGCAAGATGACGGGGGCCGAGCGCCACCTCATCCACCGCTTGGTTGCGTTCTTCGCCACCGGTGACTCGATCGTGTCGAACAACCTGGTTCTGAACCTCTACAAGCACATCAACTCGCCCGAGGCGCGCATGTACTTGTCGAGGCAGCTCTTCGAAGAGGCGCTGCACGTTCAGTTCTATCTGACGTTGCTCGACACCTACATCCCGGATCACCGGGAACGGGCGGCGGCCTTCGCCGCCATCGAGAACATCCCGTCGATTCGGAAGAAGGCCGAGTTCTGCTTCAAGTGGATCGACTCCATCCAGAACCTGCAAGAGGTGAAGACGGACGAAGACCGCAAGGCCTTCCTGCTCAACCTCATCTGTTTTGCGGGCTGCATCGAAGGCCTCTTCTTCTTCGCCGCCTTCGCGTACGTCTACTTCCTCCGGTCGAAGGGTCTGCTCAACGGCTTGGCGGCGGGTACCAATTGGGTGTTCCGTGACGAGTCCCTGCACATGGACTTCGCCTTCGAAGTCATCGAGGTGGTCCGAAGCGAACATCCGCACCTCTTCGACGACGATCTGAAGCAGAAGGTCGTACAGATGATGGAAGAGGCGGTGGCCTGCGAGCTGCAGTTTGCCGAAGATGTACTCGGGCAAGGGGTCGTGGGCATGAGTGTCGGCGATGTGCGGCAGTACCTCGAGTTCGTGGCCGACCAGCGGCTGGGCAACCTGGGGCTTCCACCCCGCTACGGGGCCAAGAACCCCTTCCCATTCCTGGAGCTGCAGGACGTTCAGGAGCTCGCAAACTTCTTCGAGCGCCGCGTCTCGGCCTACCAGGTGGGGGTGACCGGAGAGGTCACCTTCGACGACGAGTTCTAGCCAGCCTTCCGGGACTTTGCAGACCACCCGGGGACCGCTGTAGTCTTTCTTCGTTGTCCCGCGCGGCTCGCTGCTCTTCTTTCGCGTTCGCGCTCGCCCTCTGTTGTCCGCGCTGGGCCGCAGCTGGGGTCGAGAGTTCGGACGTCCCGACCTTCAGCTACCGAGACCGTACGCTCGCGGTAGGGGTGGTCTCCTATGCGGCCGAGCCGGGCGAGATCGTTTGGCGAGCGCTGCCCGCCACCGGCCGGCTCGGGCCCGAGCGGCGTAGAAAGGTCGAGCTTCAGGTCGGCCTCAACGCCTTCGAGTTGCCGGTCGGCGCCGACAGCGCGCACTCGGTCTCCATCCGCACGTCCGGCGGCCGAAGCTTCGAGTTGCTCGCCAACCGAGGGACCTGGTTCGCCCTGCCGCGGGAGCTTCGAATCGATCAGACGCAAAAGGAGCTTGGGCTCGACAGCAAGCTCACCGCGGGTCGGGATGTGGTGCTCGGACGAGGTTTCTCGGCGATCGCGACCCAAGGAGACGGTACCAGCCCGCTCGAAGTGGGACGGACCTTCACGCGCGGCGCTGAAGGGGGAGTGCCGCTTGCCGGCTTCTCGGCCGTCGTGTTGGTCGCCGGGGGTTCGGTGGGGGCGATTCGCGTCACGTTGACCGAGAAGCGCGGCAAGACGGACGTCTATTGGGACACCGAGGTCGATCTGGGTTCGGACTTCAAACGGCTGGTCATCCCGCTCTCGAGCCTGGTTCCGCGCGAACCGAAGACACGTGGACGCCCGAAGTCAGCCTACTCGCTCTCGCTCAGGGCCTCGGTGCCGAGTCTGCGCGGCGCGGGTATCGAAATCGATCTCCTCGGATTTCTCCGAACGGTCCCACGCGTCGAGCACCCCGTCCGCCGAGGCGAGATGGTTCGCTTCCCTGCGCCCCCTCGCAGTCCGTTCTCCCCTATCGAGCTGCACCTCGCGGAAGAGGGCGGGGCGCGGCGGGTGGAAATGCTCGAAAGCGAAGCCTTTGAGCTTCGGAGCCTGGGGCAGCTCAGCTACTGGTTCTGCTACGAGGAGCGAGTGGGCGCCAAGGTCTGTGACCCCGCAGATGCGCCGGCCACCCACTATGCGATCGCACCCATGCCGGGCGGCCGCTTGCTCGTCGATGACTTCGATGGGCGCGTGGCGGTGAATCACTTCCGCGAGCCGCTGGAGCTTTTCGCCTCGGATCCCTTCTTGGGTGCGCGTCCGCGGTCCCTCCGAAAGGACGGGCAGGTCCTCCTGCGGCTCGATGAGGCCCAGCCCGGTGCGTACATCGGGCTC
Source organism: Deltaproteobacteria bacterium (assembly GCA_011526105.1). GTDB lineage: Bacteria > Myxococcota > Kuafuiibacteriia > Kuafuiibacteriales > Kuafuiibacteriaceae > WYAZ01. The sequence continues at coordinate 72,787 of WYAZ01000112.1, forward strand.
AAGATCCCGCTGCCGGATCTGGATCCCAACATCCGAACCCTCGAGCTCGTCTTTGGCGGGGTCGAAGGTGCGGATCGCATCGACGTGGGCCTGAACACCAGCTCTGGGGCCGAGCCGAAGCTCCGTCTCGCCGACTACCTTGCCGGCCCGCGCTCGGGGGTGGCTCGAATCCCCTTCGAGGCCTTCGCCGCGATGCAGCGCTCTTCGCGTCGCGCGAGAAAACTCGGACGTCCTCGAGCCGTGACCCTCGCGCTATCGCCGGGTTCGAGCTTCTCACTCGACCGCGTGGCGATGAGCTGGGAAGTGGCGCCCGTCGTCGTGGCACGCTTCGATGGGACGGGTGCGCCCAAGACTGCGCTCGGAGGTCGTGTCGCGGCCCGTGGGACGGGCGGCATTCGAGTTCGGAGCTCGACCGTCTCCATCGACGGTGATCCGGCCCTGCGTGTCGAGATGCTGCGTTCGACCGCTCAGTCTTCGGCCGTCGTGGCCCTCGGCTTTGGCGCCCTGGACACGCGCGCCCATGAGACCTTGTCGTTCGCGCTGACCGACGAATCGAAGTCAAGGGCCGGTCAGGTCTATCTGACTTCCGGCAAGACCCTCGCTCGCCTCCCTCTGGCCCGCTACGCGAAGGGCGGGGCGCGCCTCGAGCGCGTTGCGATTCCCTTGCGAGACTTTGGCGCTCGTATCGCGCGTGATCGCATCAACCAGATCTCGCTGACCTTCGACGCCGACGTCCTCGAGAACGGCTTCATCGAGCTCGACGACGTGCGCTTCGACTGAGAGCGCCGTGCTTGGATCAATCGTCCTGCTCCTGACCCTCGCCAGTGCGCCCGCGAGCGCCCCTGATTCAGTAGCAGAGCTCGAACGCGAGCTGGCCGCGCATCCGGAGGACGTCGACCGGATGGTGCAGCTCGCGCACGCGCTCGCTCGAGGGGGCGAGCGCACCCGTGCGAGGGCGCTCGCCCAGTCGATCATCGAACGGGCGCCCGACTACTGGGACGCGCACCTTCTGCTCGCTCGGCTCGACGCCTGGGAGTCCGCCTATGATGCGTCGCTCGAGCGACTCGACGCGGTGCTGTCGCAGGTTCCGTTTCTGAAGGAGGCTCTGCACCTCAAGGCCCAGGTGCAGCTCTGGGCCGGAGCGCTGACCGACTCGCGCACGACCTTGCTCGACTTGCTCGCTCGGGACGAGAGCGCCGATGCCTACCATCGGCTCGCCCAGGTGGAGTACGAGCGCATGCACTACTGGGCGGCGTGGCAGGCCGCGAGTCGCGCGCTCGAGTTGAATCCGCTGCATGGGGCGGCTCGAGCACTCCGTGACGAGATCGTCCTCGTCCGCGCCGACGTGGTCATGGAACTCGAGCATCTCCCGATCGACGGGCTCGAGTTCGCGGAGGCACAGCTCATCTCGGTGACCCTTCTTCCCGCCGCGTTCCTCTCCTTCACCCTCACCGAGGAGCTTCGTTATCGCTTTGGGGCCTGGAACCAGTTCCTTCAGGGTCAGATCGACCATCGCTTCAATCGTCGCGTGCGCGCCGGGGCCTTGGCGGGCTTCGGCGCACCATCGCCCGCGATCTCGAAGGTTGCGGCCTCGCTCTGGCTCGGGGTCGAGATAGCCGGGCCGCTCGATGCGCGCCTCGCCTACCGCTACGACCGAGTGGGCCTCCCTGGGGATCTGCATCGAATCTCCCTCGACGCCGGCGTTCGACTCCCTGCGTCCTTCCGGGCCGAACTCGGCTACAGCCTCGGTCTGCTGAGCGCGATGGAGCCAGGGGTCCTCGACCTACACGGCCTGCGAGCGCGGCTGGCCTTCGAGCCGAGTCGGTTTGGTGCTCACATCGAATACGCTTTCGGTTCGCAGGTGGACCGGCCCATCGTCGGCCTGGCCGAGCTCGACACCCACGATCTCTCTTTGGGGCTTCGAGTTCGGGTTCAGCGGTGGCTGGAGCTTTTGGGCGGGTTCGGGCTGCAGTTTCGCCAGAGCGTCACCGCGAGCGGGGAGGCAGTTCGCGGAAGCCTCGGAGCGCGGGTGAGCATCTAGAGGGGGGGCCACTTTGGTCTTTCGACGCCGAGCCCGTAGAATCAGCGCCGATGGAGGTCTTGAAGTCCGCGCTTCTGTTCTTCGACGCCATCATCTTCTTGTACTTTGGCATCTACTGCATCGTGAACTTGGTGCTCCTCGCGATCAGCTTCCTCTCGGTCAAAAAGGACCTGGAGCGGTCGCAGCTCGAGGTCGGTGAAGCCATCGATCGCAGCCAGCGCGATGCGTTCTCTCCGCTCCTTTCGCTCATCGTCCCCGCCTACAACGAAGAGGTCACCATCGTTCAGAGCGTGACCTCTCTGCTTCGCCTGGACTACCCGGCCTACGAAGTCATCATGGTCAATGACGGGTCGAAGGACAAAACGGTCGAGGTGCTCAAGGGCGCGTTCAAGCTCGTCCGCAACGACGTGGACTACCAGCCGCTGCTCGGGGCTCAGCCGGTGCGTGGCTTCTATCGCTCCACCGTCACCTTGCCCAAACAGGTGGTGCGCCTCGTGCTCGTCGACAAGGAGAACGGCGGCAAAGCCGACGCCATCAACGCCGGTATCAACGCGTCTCAGGGCGCATACGTGGCGACGATGGACGCGGACTCCCTCATGATCAAAGACGCGCTGCACGCGATCGTACAGCCGATCCTCGACGATCCGAATCGCGTCCTCGCGGTGGGCGGATCCATCGCGCTGTCCAACGGTTGCAAGGTCGAGGACGGCAAGATCATCGAGGTGAACCTCCCGAAGACTTGGATCGCGCGCTTCCAAGTCGTGGAGTATATGCGCTCCTTCATCCAGAGCCGGGTGGCGCTCGGTCAGCTCAACAGCGTGCTCATCCTCTCCGGGGTGTTTGCGGTGTTTCAGCGCCAGGCGCTCATTGCCATCGGCGGCTTCCTCACCAAACACATGCGCTCCAAGGTCGGGATCGAATACTGCGGTGAGGGATCGGAGACGGTCTGTGAAGACATGGAAGTGGTGGTGCGGCTTCACCGCTACGTGCAGGACCATGGGCTGGAGGCGCGCATCTGCTTCATCCCGTTGCCGACCTCCTGGACCGAGGCGCCGGAGATCTATCTGTCACTCGGGAAGCAGCGAAACCGCTGGTATCGAGGGCTCCTCGAGGTGCTCGTGCTCCACCGCAAGATGATCGGGAACCCTAAGTACGGACGCGTCGGTGTCTTCTCGCTTCCGTATCAGGTGCTCTTCGAGGCGCTCGCGCCGCTGCTCGAGGCCTCGGGATACCTGCTTCTGCCCGTGTCCTACCTGGTGGGAATCCTGAGTCTCGACGCGCTCCTAGCGTTCACCTTCTTCGCGCTGATGTTTAACTTCTTCCTGTCGGTGGGCAGCGTGCTGGTCGCCATCCTTCGGGTGCGTCTTCACAACCGCACCCGCGACGTGACCATGTTCGACTATCGCGGCTTCTACACGCTCCTGGTCCTCACGACCGCCGGCTTCCTCTCAAACCTCGGCTATCGGCAGTTCCTCGTCTATTGGCAACTCCGCGGCCTCAAAGACTTCCTGGCCGGCAAGAAGAGCTGGGACAAGTTCGCTCGGGCCGGTTTTTCGCCCGCCACCGGCGCTGCCCCCGCCGCCCCCGAGGGCGCGCCCGGCCAAACCCCGCCCAGTCCAGGCCCCTGAGCTCCCGGTAAATCGCGCCCTTGGCCGCTTCTAGCTAGACTCTGGGCGAGCGATGACGATGGACCTCACCGCCAGGCCGCGGGTGTTGTGCCTCGGCCGGGGTTTCGCGGTCGAGCCGGACACCGAGGTGGACTCCGTGCCCGAGTTCTCGCTCGTGCTCGAGCGCGTGCGGGAGGAGGCGGTGGACCTCTTGGTGGTGTCCGCCCCGGCCGCACTCCCCCCTTCGGCCGCGGACCTTCTCGCGGACGTGGACGGCGGACTCGTACTTCTGCTTCTGCAAGACCAGTTGCCGGTTCAGGACGAGGAGGCGTTCTCCTCCCGCTTCCTGACGCTCACCGTGAGCGCCGACCGAATCGACTCGTTGCGGCTCTCGCGACTTGCAGCGCAAGCTCACCGAATCCGAAGAGAAGCCCGCCGCGCTCGTCGTACGGAGAGCGCGCTGCGGTCGCTCAGACGTTGGTCGGGGGAGACAGAGGCCGCCCTTCGGGATCTCTATCACGACCTCCGAACCCCGGTCGCGATCGCGCTCGGCTACTGCGCCAACGTCGCGGACGGCATCGAGGGTCCGGTCCTCGAGAAGCAAGTCGCCGCGCTGAGGCGAGCTCGCTCGGCTCTGGAGACCATGGGCACCTTGCTCGAGGCGGGACCGGTCATTCCGCTCCTCGGTCAGGAAGCCGCGGTCCTGCTGGAGACCGAGTCCTCCCGAGATCCGGTTCGGCGCCGCTGCAGGCTCGAGCTGATGGCGGCGGAAGTCGTGGCGATGCTCGAGATCGAGGCGCAGAACCGACAGATCCAACTGGAGCTGACGCCGACCCCCGAGCTGCCCGCGGTGTGGGCCGAGCGACCTCGTCTCGCCCAGCTCCTCCTGAACCTAACGACCAACGCGCTTCGTCATGCGCGCACTCGTGTCGTCGTGGCGGTCTCACAGCCGGCGGAGGGAACGAGCGGGCGCGTGATCTCGCTCGACGTTCGGGATGATGGGCCCGGCTTCGCGCCCGAGTTCGTGTCCCGGGCTTTCGAGCGCGGCGTGAGTGGCGAGGGGCGAACCGGACTCGGCCTCTCCATCGTCAAGGAGATCGTCGCGGAGCACGGCGGGCGGGTGGAGGTGCGTTCGGGTCCGGGCGGAGGCGCCGAGGTTCACGTCGAGCTCCCGGTCGATCTGCGGAGTCGGGCCGCGCCACCCATCGGGTACTTCACGCTCCCGAGCGATCAGCGTCTCGCACAACTCGCCGCCGCGCTCGGTGACGCCGGGCTTCGCGAGTTCGAGTCGGTCTCCGAGGTCGATGAACTGCTTCGCTCTGTCGCGGAGCGGGGCGGCTGCATCGTCCTCTCCGAGGCCGTCGCCCGCCAGTTGGCGCCGCTGCCCGCTCCCCCCAAGTCAGGCCAAGGGGGTGGCTCGTGAGCACCATCCTCATCGCTGACGACCAGGTCGACTTGGTGAGTATCCTCGCCAGCCGCTTCCGCGCGCTCGGGCACCGGGTCATCGAAGTTCACGACGGCGCGCGGGCCTTCGAGGCCGCCCAGCGCGACATCCCCGACCTCGTCATCCTCGACGTGATGATGCCGGAGCTGAACGGGTATCAAGTTTGCCGACAGATCAAACAGGACCGGGGCCTCGCCTCGGTGCCGGTGGTGCTCCTGACCGCGAAGGACTCTGAGGCGGACCGGTTCTGGGGCGGAGAAGTCGGCGCCGAGCTGTATCTGACCAAACCCATCGACCCCGCCGAGGTCGTCAAGAAGGTCCAAGGCCTCTTGGAAGCGCGATGAGTGTAGGGAACCAAGCCGCGCTCTACTTCGCGATCGTCTTCGGGGTGGCCACGCTGGCTCTGCTCGCGTGGTTTGGTTCGCGGCGGCTCCTCGGGCGCCTGCACGTTCGCCGACTCGAACGTCGCATCACGCGTGTGCAGCGCATCGTTCACGACCACCGGCGAGAGAAGTTCGAGAAGATGGAGCGCCTGCTCTTTCAGCTCGCCGAGGTGCAGGACTGGACCGCGGTCGAGGCCGCGTTGGCGTCAGAGCTCGAGGACGGCAACGTCGAGCTCCGTCCAAAGGTCCAGAAGCTCTTCGACTCGCTCGGGCTGACGGAGCGCTACCTTCGAGAGCTCCGCAGCGGAGAGCGCTGGACCGATCGTGCCGCGGCGGCGCGAATTCTGGGGCAGCTTGGTCACGCCCAAGCGGTGCCGCACTTGGTCGAAGCAATGCGTGACGCCACCGAGGACGCGGGCAGCGTCAAGATGGCGGCCGCTCAGGCTCTGGGGCAGCTCCGCGCCAAGGAGGCCGTCCCGCTCCTTCTGGCCGAGCTCCGGTCGATCGACGAGTGGGCATCACCGCGTATCGCTGAGGTCCTCATCTCGTTCGGCCGTGACATCGTGCCTGAGCTCATCGTCGCCCTCGGCGATGAGAAGAACGCCAACGTCCGGGTTTGGGCCGCGCAGATCCTCGGTCGTCTCGGAGACCCCCGGAGCGTGCAACCACTCCTCAGTCGCGTCTCGGACCGCTCCGAGCAGGTGCGTATGTCCGTGGCCGAGGCTCTCGGCAAGCTCGGCGATCAGCGCGCGGTGAACGAGCTCATGATGGTGGCGCGCCGAGACCCGGTCTCGCTCGTGAGAGCGGAGGCCGCGCGCGCCCTCGGCGCTCTGGGCGACCCTACCGTCGTCGACGGGCTCGTCGCGTTGCTCGGGGATCCCGACTACTGGACTCGACTCCGCGCGATTGAAGCGCTCGAGCTCATTCGCCCCAAGGACACCTCTGCCCTCGATCTCGCACTTCGCGATGACTCGGCGGAGGTCCGAGGTCGAGCCGCGGTGGCGCTTCAGCGCATTGGTGTGCTCGATCAACGTGTCGAGGAGCTTGGCAGCGCCGAGCGTTCCATCGCCGACCGCGCTCATCGAACCCTCGTCGAAATGGGCAGGGCTGGCCTCATCGAGTCGATCCTCTCTTACCTCGAGCATCCGAGCTTTCGGATTCGCTCCCGCATGGCGGACGTGCTGGGGGAGGTGGGTGACCAACATGCCATCCGCACCTTGTTGCCCTTGCTCAATGACCTCGAGTGGCCCGTCCGCGTTCGTGTGATCGAGGCGCTCGGCAAGCTCCGTCCGCCCGACGGCGTGAAGTCGCTCATCAGCAGCCTCGCGGACCCGGAAGAGACCGTGCGCGCAGCCGCGGTGTCCGCGATTCGGACGCTCGGTGCGCCGGACGACGCGGCGGGTATCGAGGCCCTCCTTGCTCTATTCGCGGCCGCCAACGGAGATGTCCGTGCGAGTGTGATCGCTTCGATGGGGCACGTTCGGCAGCCCACGGTGGATGAGCTGATTCGCCGCGGCCTCGCGGATCCCAACCGAACGGTCCGCGCCCAAGCGGTGCACGCGGCGGCGGAGCGCAGTGACGAAGCCTGGATGCCGGCGCTCGAGTTGGCGCTCGGCGATCCCGAGACCGAGATCCGCGTCAAGGCGGCCGAGGGACTCGGTAAGCTCGGAACAAAGGTCGCGCTCGAGACCGTGGTCAAGAGTCTGGCCACCTCCGACAGGGCGCTGCGTGAGGCGCTCTCGGAAGTGCTCGCGGTCCAAGGGGTGGAGGTTGTCATGCAGCTCATGGCGAGTCAGAGCTCCACGGAGGACCGCCTGGGTTTGGTCTGGAGTCTGGGCAAGACACGCGACCCGGCGGCGCTCGATACACTCGAGGCGCTGAGTACGGACGAGGAGCCTGAGCTTCGCGCGGCGATCGGGGGCGCGCTCGGAAAGATCCCAGGCGCTCGTTCCCAGGCGCTGCTTCAGAAGCTCGGAGCGGACCGCAACGAGCGCGTGCGGGCCGCCGCCGTCAATGCACTGGGCACGGTCGGAGACGAAGGCGCGCTCACGGCCCTGGAGGCCGCGCTCTTGGACCCTGACGTCTTCGTCCGAGATCGCGCCATGCTGGCCCTGGGACGGGTGGGGGGCGACAAGGCGACGCAGATTCTGCTCGGCGCGATGCGGCATGAGTCGTCGCCAGCATCGAGGGCTCGACGCGTGGTCGCGTTGGCCTTGACCGGCACGACCGCCGGCTTCGAGTGCGCGCTCGAGGAGTTGGCCGAGCCCAAGCTGAGGACGCGTGTAGAGGCGCTCCTTCGCACCGAGGGACCGGAGGTCCGGACGGCGTTTCGAGAGAACCTTCGCCTGTCCGGCGCCCGCGAGCACGGGCTCTCCGAAGGTGAGCTCGCGGCCCGCTACGCGCGCATCATCTCGCAGGGGCAAACCGTCGGAGATCGCGCCCGGGCCGTCACCGCGCTCAAAGCCCTCGGCGCCTCGGAGCATCGCCTCATCTTGCTCAACGCGCTGCGCACCGACCCCTCCCCGGAGGTACGTGCTCTGGCGGTCGAGGCGCTCTCGAGCGAGCTGCGCTTCGAGGAGGTGGTCAAGGGCCTGGTCGAGGCGCTGCGAGACCCCGCCATCATCGTGCAGCGTCGGTCCGCGGCGGCGCTCGCCGAGGCGGCAGACCCGCGCCACAACGAGGCGTTGCTCAAAGCTTTCCTCCTGCAAGACCCCGAACTCGACGAGGCTCTGGTGGAGACCCTGGCTCGCGCGAATGGCGGTCGTTTGTTGCTCGGCTTCCTCGACACCCTGATGGGGCACTCGGAGGCTTCGATTCTCTCCGGCGGTGCTCGGGTGCTCGGGCGTTTGCAGGACCCACGCGGAATGAAGCTCCTCGCTTCGTGGCTTCGTGGTCCCGAGTCCACCCTGCGAGCGAGCGCTGCGAGGGCGCTGGGCTACGTCGCGACGCTCGATGCCCGCGAGGCCCTGCTTGGCGCGGTCGCTGACCCCACCCCCTCGGTGCGCGTCGCGGTGGCGGGGGCCCTCGGAATGCTGGGAGGAGACACGATCTCCGGGCTGACGCAGCTCTGTTCGGATCCTTCCGTCTCGGTTCGGCTCGCAGTGGCAGAGATCGTGGCGACCGGTCGCAGCAGTCACCTGCTCGAGCTCGCTCGGCAGCTCGCCCAAGATCCGGACGTCCTGGTTCGCTCGGCCGCGCTGCTCGCGGTCCTCGCGTCCGCCGATTCGGAGGGCCCGGCGAGCTTCGTGGCGCTGGTTTCAGGACAGCCGGAGGAAGTGAAACGCGAGCTCTGTCGCACACCCTCCGACCACCCCGCCTTGGTTCACACCCGTCGGCTCGTGTGTGAGGACCGACGGCCGCAGGTGAGAGCGGCGGGTCTGCATGCCCTCGCTCTGCTCATGGATCGCACGCTCGAGCCCCTTATGTCCGGCTTCACCGACCCTTCACCCGAGGTTCGCATCGCGGCCATCGAGAGCGCGAGCCGACTCGACCTGCCCGAGGTCCGCGAAGCTTTCGATGCGTTGCTTCGAGATCCTGATCCGAAGGTGAGAGACGCTGTGCGCCGCGGCAAGATGAGTGTGCTGAAGTGAGCCTTGGGTCGTCGAGTGTACTTGCCTGAGACCGAATGCTAACTTTCCAGCATTCCCAATGAGCTCACGCCCCAGCCTCGCCATCCACCTTGCTCGCCCCACCGAACCCACCCCTTTGGGGGCGCGGTGGATGAGCGCATTGATGATCGCGGGCGCGCTGTGCGGGAGCGCGTGCGGATCCGATTTGCCACCCATTGGCGGCGTCGATTCGGGCACGGACCGCGGTGATGGCGGCGGCGGTGGCGATGGCGCCCCGGACACCGGCATTCACTGTGTGCCTCGGACTTGTGCCGAGGCGGGCGCGACCTGCGGCCCCATCGGTGATGGCTGCGGCGGGGTTCTCGAGTGCGGCGGCTGCTCAGACCCCGGCGCCATCTGCGGCGGCGGCGGACAACCCAATGTTTGTGGTGGTGGCATTCAGAACTGCACGCCCAAGACCTGTGAGGAGCTGAACGTCGACTGCGGCCCAGTAGTCGACGGCTGCGGTCGCCTGATCGAGTGCGGAACCTGTACGGAGGCCGGCGAGACCTGCGGAGGCAGCGGAGTCCACAACCGCTGCGGTTCACCCTCCGGCAACCCAGAGGTCTGTCCTGCGCTGCTCGACTGCAGCGACGTGGGGGCCGCCTGCGGCGCCATCAGCAATGGCTGCGGCGGTCTCGTCGAGTGCGGCGTTTGTTCGGTCGGCCAAGAGAGCTGCGGCGGCGGCGGACAACACAACCAGTGCGGCGCGCCCACGTGCACGCCGCTCACCTGCGCAGACGTGGACCCCGATAGCTGCGGCGTAGCCAGCGACGGCTGCGGCGGCTTGCTCACCGGTTGCGGCGTCACTTGCCAAGGCGGCGAGACCTGCGGCGGTGGTGGCGTCCTCGATCGCTGCGGCTCCGGCGGCTGGCCCTGTGTACCGCTCGCGGCGTCGGCCGTCTGCGGGACCGACGCTTGTGGCCCAGCGAGTGACGGGTGCGGTGGCCAGGTGGATTGCGGCGGATGCTCCGGCGGTCTCATCTGCGGCGGCGGTAGCCAAGCGGGCGTCTGCGGCGCCCCCGCTTGCATCCCGCGCACTTGTGCTCAGATGAACGCGACCTGCGGGCCGGTGCCCGATGGCTGCGGCGGTACGCTCGACTGCGGAAGCACGTGTGCGGTCGGTCAGACCTGCGGCGGCGCGGGAGTGCCCAACCAGTGCGGCGCTCCGACTTGCACGCCTTTGACCTGTCAGGCCCAAGGCGTCAGCTGTGGGCCCGCGGGTGATGGCTGCGGCGGCACGCTCAACTGTGGTGGCTGCACCAACGGCGAGTCTTGCGGCGGCGGCGGTGTTCCCAGTCAGTGCGGACGTCCGAGTTGCACCCCTCGGACCTGTCAGGGCGCGGGCGCCAACTGCGGTCCCATCGGCGACGGCTGCGGCGGCCTCATCGCCACCTGCGGCAACTGCAGCAACGGCAACATCTGCGGCGGCGGCGGCGTGCCCAGCGTGTGCGGCGGCGCCCCCACCGGCGGCCCGGGCGGCCCCGGCTGCACCGGCTTGTGCCAGAATCAGGTGTACTGCCCGAACAACGGCGCCACCACCCTCACCGGGGTTGTCTACGCCCCCAACGGCACCATCCCGCTCTACAACGCCATCGTCTATGTCCCTACAGATCCGGCCGCCCCGTTGCCGGCCATCACGGATGGTGCGTCCTGCGACCGATGCACGGATGAAGACCTCGGTGAGCCGCTGGTCTCCGCCCTCACGAACTCGGACGGCAGCTTCACCCTGCGGCACGTGCCGGCGAACGTGGCCTTCCCGCTGGTGATCAAGAAGGGGAAGTGGCGCCGAGTGGTCACCATTCCTGCCCAGACTCCTTGCGGGAGCACCGCGCTCACCAACACGCAGACCCGGCTGCCGCGCAACAGGAATGAAGGCAACATACCGTTCATTGCCATTTCCACCGGCCGAGTCGACGGGCTCGAGTGCGTGCTCTACAAGGCCGGCGTCGACGCGGCCGAGTTTACTCGCCCCACCGGCAACGGTCGCATCCGGATGTACCGAGGGAGCACGGACCGCGTGAACAACGGCCGCGGTGGCGCGTGGCCGGACACCGCGACATGGCAGTGTCAGCAGTGCGGCACCAACAACAACGCCACCGACAACAACTGCCGCACCACTTGGTGTGGAGGCGCCAACAACAGCTTCCGCACCGCGACCCTGAACTCGATCCATGCGCAGCGTCTCTACGAGAGCCAGGCTGCGCTCGACGCCTATGACATGGTGGTCTTCGGATGTGAGGCGTCCGAAGGTACCCGCGCAGCCGCGGACCGTGGCCGCATTCTCCAGCACGTCAATGTGGGTGGTCGCTTGTTCCTCTCCCACTACCACTACGACTGGATCCACAAGGGGGGCGGCAGCGGATACACGACGAATCCGCTGAACACCACCGCGGTTTGGGGCAACGGCGGCGGCGCCGGAAACCTGAACGACCCGACCCCCGCGATCGTGGACTCGACCTTCCCACGAGGTCAGGCCTTCCGAGAGTGGCTCGACTTCACAAACTCTTCTCATCCCACGCTGGGCTCGGGCTTCGTGCAGATCAACGAGCCGCGCCGCTACGTCGAGAACACCACCGCGCTCGGTCGCCAGTGGGTGCATACGACGGAGGCTGCCCACGGAGAGACCTCGGTTCAGCAGTTCACCTTCAACACGCCGGTCGGCGCGGCCGACGAGGACCTCTGTGGTCGCGTCGTCTATTCGGCTTTCCACGTCACGGTGGGCAGCACTTGGAACGCCGTGTTCCCGGATCACTGCGGCGGGGCACTCACCGCTCAGGAGAAGACGCTGCTCTTCATGCTCTTCGACTTGGCGTCCTGCGTGGCGGATGACAACGTTCCGCCGCCGCCGCCGCCGAGCTGCACCCCCGAGAGCTGTCAGGACGCGGGCGCGCAGTGTGGCGTCGTGGCCGACGGCTGCGGTGCAGTGAACGACTGCGGCGCGTGCCCCGGTGGCAACGTCTGCGTCAACAACCAGTGCATCCCGGATGGCTGTGTGCCGCTCACCTGCGCGCAAGCGAGCGCGAACTGCGGGACCGTGGCCAATGGCTGCGGCGGGACCATCGACTGTGGCGGCTGTATCAACGGGCTTCTCTGCGGCGCGGCGGCGCCCAACCAATGCGGGGTGCCCGCCTGTGTGCCGCGGTCCTGCGCCGGCGTGGGCGCGAACTGCGGACTCCTGGCCGACGGCTGCGGCGGGGTCGACGACTGCGGGCTCTGCCCGGCGCCGGGTGAGAGCTGCGGCGGAGCCGGCGCACCGAATGTCTGCGGCACCGGCCAGTGCCAGCCTCGAAACTGCGCCGCTGCGAACGCGGAGTGTGGCTTCATCGGCGATGGCTGCGGCGCAGCGGTGGATTGCGGGCCGTGCCCGGTGGGTGAGACCTGCGGCGCCGCCGGGCCCAATCGCTGTGGCACCTCCGCGTGTGTGCCGGCGACCTGTCAGCAGGCCGGCGCGCAGTGCGGTCTGGTCGGCGACGGATGCGGCGGCTCGGTGGACTGCGGTCCTTGCTCGGGACCGGGCCAGATCTGCGGCGGCGGTGGCGCCAACCAGTGTGGCACCGGTTGCCAACCCCTGACCTGTGTCGCGGTGGGTGCAGAGTGCGGCCAGATCGGTGATGGCTGCGGCAACGCCATCAACTGTGGTCCATGTCTGCCCGGCAAGGTCTGCGGTGGTGGTGGCGCGCCGAACCGGTGTGGCGACAGCCCCTTCTGCACCCCGGCCACCTGTCAGAGCGCGGGCGCGCAGTGCGGCATGATCGGCGACGGATGCGGTCTCGCGCTCGACTGCGGCGGTTGTCCGGATGGCACGACCTGCGGCGGCAGCGGCGTTCCCAACCTCTGTGGTGGTGGATGTACGAGCAACCGCGGTTGCGCGGACTACAACGCAGAGTGCGGCCAAGTGGGTGACGGCTGTGGTGGCCTCGTCGATTGCGGGGTCTGTCCTGCGGGCGCGGTGTGCGGTCTATTCGAGGCGAACCGCTGCGCCACCTTCTGAGCCGGTGAGTTCGTCGAACGTGGCCGCCAGACGCCGGGTGAGCGCCTGTCTGTCGTAGCGCTTGACGACCTCGACTCGAAACGGCACCGGCTCGAAGCCCGGATCTGCGAGACGACGGAGCCAGCGCAGGAGGGCTTCGGAATCCGGATCCGACGGGTCCAGGATCAGGTGCTCGCCTCCAGCCTCGCGAAGGATCTCGGCGGCCTCGCCTTCGGGGAGCAGCGCGAGGATGGGGCGGCCGATGCCCAGATACGCGTAGAGCTTCTGAGGCACCCAGCCCGAGCGTCCTTCGTGCGGCGGCAAGAGGAGCAGCGACGCGTGGCCCTCGAGCAATCGTCGGTCGACCTCGTCCCGGGGCACATAACCGGGCTCCTCGACGACGTCATCGATCCCGAGTCTTCGGGCGACTTCGCAAACTGCGGTCTTTCCGATGAATCGGACGCGCAGCTTCGCGCGCAGCTCGGGCGCCAGCGCTAGCACTCGGGCTATGGCGCCGAGGAAGGCCTCTGCCCCATAGCCTGAATAGAGCGAGCCCGCGTAGGTGATGAGCACCCGGTCGTGTCTCGGGGCCTTTGCGCGCGCACGAAGCCCTGCGATGCGATCGGCGTCGAAGCCGTTGGGCAGGTGCAGCGTCTTTCCTCGCGTCGCCGGGAAGTCTCGATGCAGCGCGAGTTCGTTGGCTCGCGTGTTGGCCACGACGCGATCGGCGCGGGCGTAGACGCTCGCCTCGAGCGCGCGGTGCAGACGGTCATGGAGCGGACTGGCGGGCCGGTAGGTCTGGTTCTGAGTCCACGGGTCACGGAAGTCCGCTACCCACGGGAGCCGGCGGCGAAGGTGCAGCGCCTCTGCGACCAAGTGGTCGGTCCAAGGCAGCCCGGTGGAGTAGACCGCGCTGAAACGACGCGACGCGAGCAGACCGAAGGCGACTCGAAGCGCGGGCGCCATCCAAGGCGCCTGTCGGTCAGGCACCAGGCACCAAGCATCGAGACGCTCGCGATACGCGCGAGGACATGCGCGGCGAACCACGCCCACGCTCTTCGACCACAGGCCGTCCGCGACGCGATGAACTTCGACCCCCGGCGGCAAGTCATGGAGCAAGCTCTCGTCCATCGCCCAGTAGGCCACGCTGGGCGCGGCGGCGAGCACAACCGGGTTGTATCCGAAGGCGGGCAGGTGGCGCACGAAACCCAGAGTCCGCTGCACACCGCCGCCGCCGAGCGGAGGAAAGAAGTATGCGATGACGAGGAGAGGCTTCACAGGCGGCTAGGTCTTGGGGGCGGGCTTGGGCAACGTGGTCAGCGCCTTGTACTCGGCGAGCATCTCTTGGGGGGGGCCGGAGCCCAGGACTTTTCCGGCGTTGATCAGTACCAGTCGATGGCATAGCCGTTCGAGCTCCCCGAGGTTGTGGGAGACGATGACCACGGTGATGCCGCTCTTCACCATCTCCTCCACCTTCAGCATCGAGCGTTCGCGAAACTGGGCATCACCCACCGCGAGCGCTTCGTCGATGAGAAGCACGTCCGGCCGAACGCTCGAGGCAACCGCAAAGCCCAGCCGGGCGCGCATCCCTGAGGAGTAGGTGCGAAGGGGTTGATGGATGAACTCGCCGATGTCGGCGAAGCGTTCGATGTCCTCGATCTGGGATTCGATCTCGAGCGGAGAGAGCCCGATGACCGCGCCCGCGAGCCGGATGTTCTCGAGGCCATTGAGCTCGTCTCGGAAGCCGGCGCCGAGCTCGAGGAGGGCGGAGATTCGTCCCTCGACCCGCACCTCGCCTCGATCGGGTTCGTAGATGCCTGCGATGACTCGCAAGAGGGTGCTCTTGCCCGAGCCGTTCTTTCCGAGGAGGCCGACCACTTCACCTCGCTTGACCTGGAGCGTGACCCCCTTGAGGGCCCAGAACTCGGTGGGGCCGGCGCGCGGTGTCCTTCGAGCGGCCCTGAGGAAGGCCTCCTTGATGCCCCCGGCCCGGAAGCGAACCAGCGGAAAACACACCTCCACCTCCCGGACGTCAATCGCGATCTCGTTCATAGCGACTTCACCGCTCGGTTCTCCAGGCGCCGAAAGAGGATGGAGCCCAGCATGAGAGAGAGAACCGAAGCAAGTGCAGCGAGCAGCAGGTGACTGCGCTCGAAGAGGAGCGGGCGATCGAGGATTGCGCACCGCGAGAGCGAGATCCAGACCGAGACGGGATTCAAAAAGAACAGGTCTCGAAGGCGCTCGGGGACCATCTCGGCGGTGAAGATCACCGGCGTACCGTAGAAGAACAGACGGATGATCACCTTGAGCAGATAACCCACGTCTCGATACAAGACGTTGGCGCAGGCCACCACCAGCGCGATCCCGCTGCCGAGCGTGAGCAGTCCAACGATCGCGAGCGGTAACAGGACGAGGCTCACACCGGGGGCCGCTCGGTAGTAGAGCATAAACGGAATCACCGCGAGCATGCTGAGGCTGTAGACCACGAGGTTTGAGATCGAGCCCGAGAGCACAAAGACCTCCCGGGGGATGTACACGCGGCGGATGAGACCCGCGTTTCCCGTGAGGGAGGTGGCGCCGCCCAGGATGGTGTTGCTGAACAGGTTGTAGGGCAGCACGCCGAGAATGACGACCAAGGGATAGTCGACCCCGCCTCGACGAGCGATGACCACGAACACGAACCAGTACACGAGCACGAGCGACATCGGCTCGAGCAGGCTCCAAAGGTAGCCGAGCACGGTCTCGCGGTACTTGACCTTGAGATCGCGGACGACGAAGTTCCGGAGCACGTACCGGTAACGCGCCAGGTTTCCAAGGAGGCTCAGCACAAGGTCCTCGGCTTCGTGGATACACGGACCGCCCCCTCGGGTCACCTCCGGATCGAGGCTGCGGGTCACTCCGCTACGAGATACATCGTGCCGACGATGAGGCTGGACACGCAGGCAGAGAACAGCACGCTCGTCACGAGCCCGTTGACCAGGACCGCGGTCTGCGCCTCTTCGAGCTGGGTTTCGAAGTTGGCGTTGACGACTTGACCGCGCCGCAGCGTCGGGAAGTCATCCATCGCGGCCGCGGTGTTGACCGCGAAGGCGGTGCCGAGAATCCCGAACACCGCGCTCAGTCCGAGGCTGACGTAGCCGGGCATGAGGTTTCGGGGGGCGGGCTGGGTCGTGTGGGCGCTCGGCACCAGCGACGGAGCTGGAGAGGGCGGGGCGGCCGGCGGGGGGCGTTCCACGGACTTGGGAAGCGGCTTCTCGGCGGGGCCCGGAGGTGGATCGAGTCGAAAGCCGCCGGGCTCATCCTGGGCGTGCCCTCGGAGCACCCCGCCCTGCACGGGCGGGGCTGGCCCATCTGGCACCGCGCGGGCCGGTGCGAGACCGAGTGCGTGGCTGAGCAAGACCACCGAGGCGAGGAGGGAGCGGCGTATCACCGGCCTGAGCATAGCAGGAAGGCCGAGTCGGGTTCCCTGAAGGCCGGCTGAAAAAGCCGTGGAAAACGTCGGCGCTCTCCTCGGGGTGGTCACCGGATGAGCGAGGAGAGGAGCCGACTCATCGCACTTCGTCGTCCGGCCTGCCCCGTCGAGCTTCTCGTGAGCGAGGAGGCCAAGGCGTCCACGGTGTCTCGCCAGGTGGGGTACCGGTCCTCGCGCTTCTTCTCGAGCAGTCGAAGCACGATCTGCTCGAGCTCTGCGTCGACGTCGCCGACGATCCCGCGGATCGGTTCTGGGCGGTCGTAGAGCTGCGCCCGCAAGGTCTCTTTGGGGCTGTCTCGCAAGAAAGGTGGCCGTCCCGTGAGCGCGTGATAGAGCGTTGCGCCCAGCGCGTACATGTCCGCGCGGTGGTCGATGCGATTAGGCTCGGTGATCTGCTCCGGCGCCATGTACGCGGGCGAGCCCACGACGAGGTCGGGGTCCTTGCTCTCGTCGGCGGTGGCGAGGCCGAAGTCGACCAGCTTGACTCGGCCATCGGCACGCACGAGCACGTTCTCGGGCTTGATGTCTCGATGGAGGACCTTCGATGCCCACGCGGTGTCGAGCGCATCCGAGAGCGCGAGTCCGATCTCGGCTGCTCGCATCGAACTCACACGCCTGGAGTGAATGATCTCCTGCTCGAACGAACGCTCACCGCCAAACTCGAATACGATGTATGCGAGGCCTTGCTCCGCGTCGACGTCGAGTACGCGCACGATGTTTGGGTGGTCGAGGCGAGCGAGGATGCGGCCCTCCGCTTCGAAACCTCGCACCCCCGAGCCGGCCTCTACGCGCTCTGTCGGACGATGGATCTTGAGCGCGATGGGGACCTTGAGCGTGGGGTGGCTGGAGAGGAACGTCACCGAGCTCGAACCCGAGCCCAGCTTCTTCTCGAGCTCATATCGGCCGAAGCGCGCGCCGGGTCTCAGAAACGCGAGCGGATTACCTTGACTGAACGCTCGGGGGACCGCGGCTCGGACGATGTTCGAGAGTCGCTCCTCCAGGCTGCTCTGCCCCGCGCCGGGCCCGGCGAGAAAAGGCGGCAAGCCGGAAGGAGGGGCGGGTGGCTTCTCGCGCTGGGTCAGGCGCTCGAGTTTCGCGATGAGATCCGGACCCGCGGGCCGGATCAGGCCCTGGATGGGGCCTTCGCCGCGAGCCGCGCTCCGGAGCTTAGGGGCCGCGAGTTTGCTCACGACTCCGTGTTTCGCGAGGAAGTCGACGAATGAGTCCTCACCGGAGACGAGGAAGGTATCGCGCAGCTTTCCAGCGAGCTCCGCGCTCAGGCCCGCGCTGTCGATGAGGTGGGCCCTGAGGATCTCCACCTCGCTGGCGAGGCTCAAGTGGGCTTATCCTCCGGCGGTGGATCGGTGGGCCGGCGATGCGCCGGCGGCGGAAGTGTGTGTCGCTCCTCTTCGTCGCCGTCCTCCGTCTTCGCCATCGGTGGTGGAGGCAAGGTGTGGGACTGTCCGCCCTCGTCGAAGAGCGAGCGCGTCGAGGGCGTGAGGCCCGGAACCGGAGCCACCGATGGCACCGGGGCTTCGATGTCGACCGGGTCGTGACCCCAAGGGTCCGTACTTTCCTCCTCCGAAGCATCGTCTGCGACGGGCGCCGCCTCCAGCGCCGGCTTCTCCTCTTCCGGCTCGGGGGCATGGGCGGTCTCCTCTGGTGGCAGCGAAGGGGAGACGATCGGCGAACCGATGGGCGGCATCGGAGGAAGCTTGAGCGCGGCCTTCGGCTGCGGGGACGGCGGCGTAAACGCGGCGGCCAACGAGGGCTCTTCTTCCTGCGGCAGTGGAGCCGGCTGCGTGGCCGGTGCGACCTCGGCCGGCGCTTCGGCTTCGACCTTCGGCGCCTCGACCTTCGGCGCCTCGGCCTCGGGTGGGGGAAGCGAAACGGTGCTCGAGATCGGCTCCGGGCTGGGCGGCGGCCGAACATCCACCGGAGCATGCGACCCCACGTCCGCGCTCGGCTTGGCGAGCGCGCAGTAGCGCTCGCTCGCGCAGGACAACAAGGTCCAGAGCAGGCGCGAGGAAGCGAAGGGGCGTTCTGCAACGAAGGACACCAGCGCGCTCGTGGGCAGCACGAGGAGGACCGCCTGCTCCTTCACCGAGACGTCGTAGGGCCAAGGCTTCTGGCTCGTCAAAGAGGTCTCGCCGAGTACTCCTCCGGGCTGAACCTCGAAGCAGACGTCCCGACTTTGGATCTCGAGCAAACCTCGAGCGACGACCGCGAGCGCCGATGAGTCGACCACGACTTTCGCGCCGGCCGGATACACGTCGACTCGCACGTGGGGCCTGAGCAACTCGAGTTCGAAGTACGAGAGCGCAGCGAAGGGCTGAAGGTTCCGAAGGACCTGCAGCTGAGCTTTGGTCTCGGCCCACGGAGTGCGCGGCTCCGGGATGTCTTGTGTGCCTTCCTCGGGCCCAAACACCACGAGTCCGATGTTGTCCGGGCCGCCCCGGACGTTGGCGAGGTCAACGAAGACCTCCGGGCTGGCCTCTGGTCCAAAGGCCTCGAGGACCTCACCCACCTCTTCATCGCTGGAGAGCTGATCAGAGAGGCCGTCCGAACAGAGCAGAATCACGTCCGAGGGCCGAAGCTCGACCCACATGACGTCGACCTGGCACTCCGGCGCATGACCCACCGCTCGCGAGAGCACCCGCTGTTTCATCGGCTTGCCCGCGACTTCTTTGCCGCCGGCCACCGCGACCACGTGGTCTTCGGTCACGCGCAAGACCTGTCCGGAGCGTGCGATGTACGCTCTCGAGTCGCCCACGTGAGCAACGAGTCCTCGGTTCCCCAGGTCGACGAGCAACGTACAGGTCGTGGACATGCCCCGAAGCTCGAGGTCTTCCTGCGCCTCTCGGTGGATGAGCTGACTGGCGCGGTTGACCGCGTAGCGCGCGACCTTCGCGAGGTCCTCGGGATCGATGCTGCGATCGCCGCCGCGGATGCGCTCGATGACCCAGCTCTGATCCTTGAGCATCTGGTGCACGGTCTGGGCCACGAGTCTCGCGGCGCGATCGCCCCCGCGGTGACCACCGACGCCGTCGGCGACGATGCCCAGCCTAAGTGTTGGGTCCACGAGCACGAAGTCCTCGTTCTTTTCGCGCCGCAGGCCGACGTCCAAGCCCTCAACGATTCGTCGCATCAAGGTGCCTCCGTCGGTTCGGGGGCCGCTCGTGCTTCGCTCGTGCTCGGAGATGGCGGAGCGACGCTGTTCTCGAGCGTGGCGTTGCGCTGCAGCAGCAGGAACACAAAGAGCAGTACGGCGGCCACGACGAGCAAGACGGCGGTCGTGCTCGAACGCTCCGGCTTCGTGTGGACGACGGGGCCGCGCGAAGCTGCCCGAGGCCCAGGCAGATCGCGTGTCCTCGTGGGAGGGGGCGCGGCGAGGTCTGCGGTGGCTGGGCGGGGGGGCGCTTCACTGTGGGCCGGCCGAGGTGCGGAGTCGAAACCGGCGGAGGCGGTGGAGTGCACAGAGACGCGTTGTTTGTTGGGGTCTCCGATGATGTCCTGCAGGTCCGAAGAGTTCATGACGAACGTGTACTGCGAGGCGGCGGCGCCCACCTTCTGGTCGAATGGGGATACGGGCGCAGGGGCGGGGGCTTCCTTCTTCGGCTCTGCCTTCACGAGTTCGGCGAGCCCGCCGAGGTTGATGGCGGCGCCGGGCGCGCCACCGCTTGCGGCCTGGGATGCCTTGACGAGGTCGGCGAGGCCACCGAGGGTCGCTGAGCCCAGAGCAGGCCGATCCGAACTCTCGTTCTCGCCCGCGGGCGGCCCCGAATCGGCTGGCTTTTTTTGCTGCTCGTCGGACACGAGATCCCCCACCTGGCTGGTTCGAACGACCCCGTAAACCTCTGCCGCATCCGGGATTTGTCAGAAAGTTGCCCCAGATCCAGAGGGGAGTAAAGCCGAGGCCCCAGAGGCCGCTGACGCCTCGCGCGGCTGGTTTGGAAGCCGACAGACGAGCGCTCTTTGGTCAGTCTGCGCTCAGGAGCTTGAACCACCGGCGCTTGCCTACTTTGAGGGTATCACCGGGCTCGAAGGAGAAGGGTTCGAGGGCTCGTTCGGCCTCGACCTTCTCCTCACCGAGGCGGACCCCACCCTGAGCGAGCAGTCTTCGGAGCGCGGCCTTCGATTCCTCCGGCGCGGCTTGGGCCAGAAGGTCGATGAGCGTCGTGCCGCCCCTGACGCGAAGCTCCGGGACATCGTCCGGGGTCTTTCGTTCGGAGAAGGTCGTCTCGAACCAGCGCTGCTCCTCCTCGCCCGCGGCCTCGCCGTGGTACCGCGCGACCAAAGCTCGAGCCAGGTTCTTCTTGGCGGTCATGGGATGGGCGGTACCCACCGGGAGCCCCTTCTCCACGGACGCGATCTCAGCCAGCGGCAGCTCGGTGTAGACCTTCATGTACTGGACGATGAGCTCATCCGGGATGCTCATGATCTTTCCGAACTTGTCGCGCGGCGAGTCGAGCAGCGCGATGTAGTTGCCGAGCGTCTTGGACTGCTTCTCCTTGCCGTCCGTGCCGGGCGTGATCTTGGAGGTCATGAC
This sequence comes from Deltaproteobacteria bacterium, assembly GCA_011526105.1. Classification (GTDB taxonomy): domain Bacteria; phylum Myxococcota; class Kuafuiibacteriia; order Kuafuiibacteriales; family Kuafuiibacteriaceae; genus WYAZ01. The sequence continues at coordinate 93,864 of WYAZ01000112.1, forward strand.
GACCTGCGGCGCTTGCGAGAACTTCTCCTGGTAGACGCGCCCCATGAGCTCGTTGAAGAGCTGGTCGGTGCCGACGATCGTGAGATCCGACTTCAGCATGTACGAGTCGTACCCCTGAAGAATCGGGTACAGGAGCTCGTGCATGTAGATCTCGTGGTTCGCCTCGATACGTCTTTGGAACATGTCGCGCTGGATGAGGCGCGAGTGCGTAACGAGGGCGAGCAGCGACATGAACTCGTCGACCGACATCTTGTCGAACCACTCGGAGTTCCTGCGCACCTCGAACACCTTCGGGTCCGTCAAGAGAACCTGTCCGACCTGACGGATGAACTCCTCCGCGTTCCGGTTGATCTCTTCCCGCGAAGGAACCTGCCGGGTCTTCGACTTGCCCGTCGGGTCCCCGATGCGGGTGGTGAAGTCGCCCACCAAGAAGACCACCACGTGCCCGTGCTCCTGGAAGTGCCGCATCATCCACAGGTTGACCGCGTGGCCGATGTGCAGAAACGGCGCGGTGACGTCCACCCCATACTTGATGCGGAGCGGAGGGCCTTTGGAGAGCCGCTCGCGCAGCTCCTCCAGCGAGAAGATCTGGTCCGTGGTGCGGGCGAGGAGGTCCAGGTCGACCATCGGCATGACTTTCCCGAGGCCTCGCCGGTTGTCAACTGCGCCCCCGTCCGAGCAAGATCCGCCGGGTCGCCGTGAAGAAGCTCATCCGCCTCGGACTCCTGCTCCTGCTCGCCTTCCTCTTCTTCCGCCTGTCGGGGTTGGTCTTCTCGCCCAGTCGCGGCGAAGAGGCCGCGCTGCTGACGAATCGGGTGTGGGTCGCACACATGCCGAAGGACGAGCGGGATCTGGTGCCCCACCTCATGCTCTTCGAGAAGTCCGGCTATCGCGGCGGCGCGTTCGGCGCGGCGTCCGCGTGGCGAGTGGAGACCAGCCTCGTTCGCTTCCGTTACGATCCACCCAGGCTGGAACTCGAGATCCCTCAGCGCGGGATCAAGGGCCGCGTCGACGTACGCATCCATGAATGCAAGGACGCGCCAAAGCCCTTTGACCTCTGCCTGGAGCTGAAGGAGGGCGAGCGCAAACTGCGTCTCTACTCTCGGCTCAAGTGGCGGCTCAAAGACTGGGTCCCGGTCGGCTTCGACGACAGCCCCTTCGAGAATCGGCTGGCTGCGTGGGTGCGCATGCAGATCGAGGCGCCGCGTCCTTCGGACACAGACCCGCCCGCTTTGGTCGACGCGCCGGAGAAGCTGCTCTTTCCTGGGCGATGAATACGGCGAGACGCTAGTGTCCCGTCCGAGAAGTTCGATCATGTTCCCGCGAAGTATCTTTCGTCGCTGGTCGGCGCGCTACGAAGGGAGTTGGGTCGCCCCCAATGACCGAGGAGCCCGAAAGGGCGGCCGCAG